>JANMYO010000043.1:0-71304 GCA_031382175.1 Bacteroidia bacterium
TCAAGGCCTGTCACCAATGGCGGAGTGGGCAGATCCTGGAAGAATTCAGATTGATATACTTCTCTGGTAGAATCTTGTAAGAACAACACAACCGCTAGCTCACTGCTATACAGTTTATTCGGTATCCATTTGAATTTATCAGGAGTATTAACTTTTCCATCGGGACCGAGATGAACATTGACATCCCTCTGGAAAGTACCCGCAGGATATTTGGTACCCACTGCATTAGGTATCAATTTTTTCAGCACATAATTAAACTGAGTTTCATTAGTTGTCACCGAGGCAGAGCTTGGCAGTAGCGATTTAAGCACCGCTTCTTCCAGAACCGCTATATGAAGCGTTGTGGTTTTCGGCAAGTCACGGGTTGGCTTAACCACTACATCCACCTCAATAGAACCATCTGAATTATTCGTTACTGTCGTAATAGGAGTACCTAAAGGTAGTGCAGGCTTAAAATCAGCATTTGCCAACTGCAAGGTCTGCAGATCATAAGCGCCCGCACCCCAATCCTGGAAAAGATCGGAACCATTTTGTTTTGAATGGATACCATCCAGAAAGGCGTAAGGCGCTTTGGTGACATTGTAAAATAATGCCCTGGAACTTGGGTCAGCCGGGTTATCAAGATTAAATGGATCACTACCAACAAACCCTATGTGGTAGTTAATATTCACCACTTGTGTGCTGGCAATATTTAGAGCGGTGAAGTTTGTAATAAATTGAGCCTCCGATGACAAATTGGAATTCAGCGTAGCATTAGAACCACCATCCGTAGTGGTAAAGTTCTCGAACAATACGGTGCGGGTGCGGCTTCCGACCCTGACGCTATCAATTGTAATTCCTTCTTTACCAATTGCATCATGCAATGCCGACAAGGCGAAACGTAAAATGATACGACTGTTGGAAAGTGGATCTAAAGGATCGATAGTATCCTCAAGCTTGTGCTTAGGTACCGTGTAACCTTGATCATTAGCCCAACCAAAACCGAAGGCATTATTAGAGTTGGCATAGCCCGTGCCCGGGTTTGAGGGTAAGCCTAAACTATTATACCATTCTAATCCTGGCGAAATGCCATTGGCTGGCGTTCCTAAAACATCCCATGTTTTAGTAGGATCATAAATGTTCTTATTATCCTTTGAATATTGCAACACCAATCCTTCACCCGTTGAAAGATCAAGATAGCTATGCAGGGAGATTACCGGCCTCGGGATTGTTGATAAATCCAGGCAGGCGGAATAGAGTGCAGATTTTTCAATTTTCTTATAGGATTTCGTAGCCCACTTGCCCGGTGCTATAGCATCATCCCACACCCACGATGAATTTCCCCCAGTTGTAGGTATCGGCCCGCTCAAATCAAGCGCCTGCCAACCTCCATCGTCTGCATCAAAGAATTCGGAGAAGTCTGCTGATTGAATAGGCACTTTCAGTGGCAATTGCACTATGGTTTTGCTCTTTGAATTAGAACACCCAAGGTTAGTAGTCGTTGTCAAAGAAACATCATAGTTCTTTGCTAAAGTATAAGCGTGTGAAACGTCTTTTCCATCGGGTGTGGTCGGAAAATTGGCAAATGTAGTTGGAAGCGTATTTGCCACGTTGGCAGAATTATTTCCCGAGGCAACTACATTATTGGGGGAATCAAAATCCCAGACATAACTGGCCGGTGCGGAGTTGCTCGAAACCGGTGTGCTTGAATTATCCATAAATTGAATATTGTCTCCTACGCAATTGCCGAGGAAGGAGAAGTCAACTGTTGGGATATCACCCACTCTTATATTTCCATTTGAACCTGCATATAGGACATCATCTGTTATCTGATTTGCAGGTGTGGTGACAGTTACAGGCAGTGAAGAACAGCCCCAGTTCGAGGTTAGAGTTAGATTAACTATATATATGCTTGATGCATCGTAAATATGTACAGGCTTATCATATGTTTGAGTTGAGGGGGAACCAGTCTGAATGTAGAGAGGATCTATAGGCAGACCAGCTTTACCACCTGCTGAAGGGGTAGGTAATAATGTAGCCGGTGAATTTGGCAATCCTGAATTGGGATCTCCAAAATCCCAGAGGTAATTGACTATCGTGTTACTTGGTGTTCCGCTGCCCGGAGGCGGTTGGGTGATCATTGCCGTAGCTGCACTAAAGTTAATTTGATTGGCTTCACAAAATGCATTGAATGCCGAAGCACCTGGGGCATTAGCCACTGCAACCGTACTTGCTATTGTAAATTGTGCCACAGGATTGGGTGTAATGCGCATAATCAAATAACCCGTTCCGACAGCCGGTGAATTATTTTGTTTATAGGTATAAGCCACCAGAATGTCGTTGTAGCTGTTGTTAATAAGAGTTGGATCAAGAATCATACTTCCATTGGCGTTATCTATGAAAGCCAATGGAGGGGTCATCAGGGATCTATTGGGGTTGGCCAGGTAAGCTCCGCTAGTTAATGCTATAGCAGCAGGAGCAGTCAGAACTAAGTTTGTATTGTTAGTAATGGTTTGGACGATCCCTATAACATTTCCTGATATTTTATCACTCAGTGGGTCGCCAACAGTTAATTCGGTAGTAAACAAAGTTCCAATACCAACAACAGAAGTTGAATTTGTTAATGTGGTAATGGTTCCTGTTCGTGAAGTTGCCCCCCTAAAATCATAACTCTTAAAATCATAGATAGCGAAGGAGCCAGTCGAAGCTCCTGCTAAGGCAGCGGGGTAGCCGTTAAGGGTAATCTTGTTTCCCGCCTCGCAAAATATGGATGTACCTTTATATGAGTTACTTGGACTTGGATATTGAAATCCATAAGTGCTATTTATATAATTGAATGCAGTTGCACCGTTCTGAGTATTAACTGTTGCATCGGTATTATCAAATGCAGACAGATTCGAAGACCCAACTTCGACTAGTGGCACGGCCGGTACAAACATTTCAACATTTTGTTTGAAAGGTACATACACCGAGAGATCCGCAGTACTTCTAAAAAGCCCGGTAAATTCTACATTACCCAATGACCCGCCTTTCCAATATAGATTTCCATTAAAGTTATCATCAAACCTAATAGTGTTACCTAAGTTAGTGATACCTCCGTAATAAGGGTCAACTGAAATCGTCCCTCCTTGTTCAGTGAGTGCATTCAAGATACGTGCATAGTCCCATTGATAATTAAAGTAAGTTCCAAGCGGAGGCACCGGCACGGCTGTAGGTGGCAATGGCAGTTTAGCCACTTGAAGTTGCCAATCGGGACCAGAAATGATTTGTTCGACTTGTCCCGATTTCACTTCTGCTGGTAGACCAGCCGTTAAACTGACAAACAGATATCCTGCCAGTTCATTATTAAGAATTGTTTGTGATGGGATAGGAGGTGAGGATGAAGATGGGATAGAAGGTGAGGATGAATCAAATGCAGTATTGATTAAAGCTTGTGCAGAACCGGGAAGGTTTACAGTAGAATTAGACGTTCCAAGCTTTTTCGAAATCGGACTAACGTGATCATACACCAGGTATTGCTGAACTTTTTCTGAAACGCAACCATTGGGATCTGTGTGGCTCATCGTGATATTGAAGGCCGCGTTGGTAGTGACAGCACTTAGAGTAAGTAAATCGCCAGAGACTCCGTTGCCGGTAAAGATACTTCCATTGTAATCATTGCTAACCGAAATGATAGGCTTTAACCTTACCGTGCCAATTGGGGCGGTAGGATCTATGTAATTATCGGGTATTGAATTCACAATAGCCGGAGAACCGGGCGGGAATGAATTAAAAGGATTTGTAGAGTAGGAGTTGTCAAATGTAAAGATTGTTGTAGTCGTCAACCCAATGGTACCAATATTAGCCGTAGGTGAAGGAAACGAAGTATTACTTCCAAAAAACCTCTGAATAGACTGGGTTGGACTTCCTGATAATCCAATTACCCTAAGGTTGTTGATAACAATATTGTCTTTAATAGCTGAGGAGCCAAAATTTCGGTATCTAATATTTACAACAGTATTACTTGGAAAGGTTACCGTTGCCGATGTGCCATTAAAGTCAGCTCCAATTAATTGGACGGTTGGGTTAGTAGTCTTGTCAAATTCATAGCCTGGTGGAAGCAGAATATTGAAATCTTGAAAGTTTCCAGGAGCTGATGCACCGGAACTGAAAGAGGAAATTGTTGCTTCGGTAAGAATAATTGGTTCGGATACGGTAACAAAACTGTTTGGACAAATTAAATAGGCGGGCTGAAATATAGGAGGTGCTACAGGTAATGTGACAGTAGCCGTGGGGCCACCTCCATTGGCGACCAGGCTAGATCCATAAACCCCGGCAGCTGGAACTGGTGTTGGTGTAGCATCATTCTCAGCATAAATGTATACATGATATATTCCTCCAGATGTAAAGGAGGTTATAGCCGGGAATGAAACTGTTTGCTTGGTATTGATTTGGTCAATTGAATAGCTACCGCTTGCCGCTTTTGGAGAAAGGTAGGTGGAAGGTGCTTTTACCTGTGCCGCATTCGGAGCAGGTGATGAGTTAGGCACCACCAAATAGTAAGCTGTTCCAAATTGATCAAATTTTGTACTGATGGAACCTACTGAATTATTATAAAGCGTAGCATTCGCCAACGTTAATACTGGAGGTAGATTACTTGAGATTTTGAAATACAAGGTTGAATTGGTAGAGATACCTTGAAAGAAATTTAAACCCTGATCGGATATACCCGTGCCAGAGGGCACCGGAAGAGCAAGTGGATTGAATGACCCCTGCTTTATCAGGACGTAGTAAACCTCATCTGCTACCAATGGACCCCCAGTAAGTGCAATATTATACCGTAATGGGGTTATCGTTGATGTAGCATCATTCGTAAATAGGAAATTACCAGCACTCATCGGAGCCACTAAATTGGCTACTTTCACATTTGTCGTACGGTTATACAATTCAGCTCCTCCATTAAGCCCTCCATCCAGAGTCCCAACTTTTGTATCAAACTCCAGGTCGATATGATCTATATTGGGATCAACATTTAGCTGTCCGCTGTAGGGCCTTGTGAGGGAGGTCTTTGCTGTTCTTAGTACAGGAGGCTTTGTGGAAGCAAAAGTATATACGTTTCCGTTGAATGTACCGGAAGCGGTACCTTTTGTAGTAACAATGTTAGCATCTGATGGTGTAGAATATCCTCCATCAATGAATAGTGGTGTAATCGGAGGCGTGCTAATGCTTGCTGAGGCATCCACATCAGCAATCACATAATAGGTGATCGACTGACCCGGAGCGCTAAACAAGGGTCTTGGAATAGCGCTAAGGTCTACCGTAATGATGTCCAGATTACTATTAGAAGCGGATGATACGAGACTGAAATTTCCATTGATGGCTGGCGATGTTATGTCTGTTGCTTCCTCTTTAATGACAAAATTTGTAAATATTGTTTGCGTTGAAGTTTGATAAGGAATATCAAAACCAAAAGTGAATTTTGTGAGGTTTGGCTCAGAACCGGTTGCACCAGTTGCTGTGAAAGTTACTCCAAAGATCACTTGACTTTGGGATCCGCCCTTGATACTCGCGGTAAGAGGACTTCCACTACCAGCGATGATACCGGAGCCGGGTAAAGTAGCCGTAACATTCACCACATTCACCAATTGCCCGGGGATGGCGGAGACGTTGGCTCCGGGAGGATTGGAACTATCCAATGGACCTGTTGCTATCGTACCGGCTTGTACACGCAGCGTACCATCACCGACTATATTATAGCGTAAGCCATCAAGATTTAAATCACCATTTACAAAAGCAGCCGGTGACGTGATGTTATCTCCGGCCAGGTCGGTTATGGTAATAGCTCCTGCCGCAATATCAAAGTCCGTATCAATGTTTGTAAACTTGTCACGAGCTCGAACAGTGGCAGCACTGGTTGTAGGTAAAGTAGCGGCTGCATAGGAGGGGCCTACCGGTTCATTGATACCTGCATAAGGTGAAGCTTGTGTAGTAAAATCAAGGCTGGTGGCTACTACATCTACGATATCATTAAGCGATAAAGTTCCTCCGTTCACACCACCAAAGAAAGGCCCTGCTCCGCCATTGTAATTAAAAGGCTGTGAACCTGCAGACCAGGTGACTCCAGAAATACGAAACTGTACTTGATCCTGATCAGCGCCTACCGTATTCTTGAAAGTTCCACGCAAAGTAAAGGTGGTTGTTAAGTTATCGGTAGCCTGTATGTTCAGTCCATTGAAAGTCACCGTACCTGCGGAGATAGTCTGATCAGTACTTATTTTGTTTAGCGCGTTATCGTACAACGCCAGAGTTCGTATATCATTGGTGCCTGCACCCGTCACTGTAAATTGAATACTGGAAATTCGGGTGAACGCACCATCTGCGTCACCGGAAGGATAGGGGAAGGGAAACACATTGTGAGCAGCTCCACCACCGTCACTCAATATTAATTTGGTCATAGTAGCAATAGTGCCATCTGCTGCAACCGGTAATGATACAGACTGCTGATTAACAAAATTGTTAAAGGTCTGCACAGGGAACGTGGTGTCTACATAAACATAAGAATCGGTAGATGAAAAGATATTGATTGGAGTAGAAGTCTGATTGTTCAGCGTAGGAGTGGTGGTGGACATGGTAATACTGCCATCCTGCATATTGCCGGTTGTGTATTGGAAATTATTATTAAACGTAAACGTACCACCAGAGAATGCATCGACTGTTAAAACGGGACCGTTCGTGAAGGATAGACTATTCGCCACGGAGAAAGCGGAGATAGTTCCTCCAAAACCTAAATCCCTATTGCCATTTACGTCAACTGCTTCAGCACCGATCGTTCCTAAAAAAGGTACAAATACACTGGCTGAATTTGGGAAAGCCGATGAAGGTACAGAACTAAATGGCAGTGTCAGGTAATTGATTTTTGATGCTACTACATTCACCGTATTACCAGAAGGAGTAATAGCAGTGCCTGAAGCAAGAGAAGTACCGTTGGCATCGGTGAGTACATCGGCAATGGTCTGGACATCAAATCCAAATTTGAGCCCATCAATGGTGATCGGCAGCGGTGCTGTCAATGTACTTTTTAGCCAAATGCTGAGGGTATAGGTTTTAGAATTAGCACCGGCAGAAGGGCTATCCGTAATGTAGCCTAACTGACCCGGTGCGAAGTTAATACTGCTAAATGTAATCGTTGTCGCGGTTAGGGCACTGGGTGTAATGCTAAAGTCGATTGTTTGACTATTCGTACCATCACTCAAGACCGCCCCACCAATAGCGTTTCTCCAGTCAGCGAGCCCTGGGCTATTGATCACTGGTGAGGCATTTTGCCTAAACCTAACTTGACTGACCAGCGTGGGATTACCATCGTTAGGGGCAATAGCATCCTCTGTTATCCTGAATGAAAATACGGAGGCCGGACCCGTTGAACCTACGGGCGTACCAACAATTGCTGAGAAAGCAGTAGAAGGAACGCTGCCCCCCACCACCGGAGTATTGATTGTACTTGCCTGGCCTACCTTTACATCAAAGCCATTACTTATAGCATCGGATGGAATCACCAAATTAGCGTTTGGCACAGTAGAGTTTACCCGAAGCTGGGCTCCCGTTGCAATGGCGTTGACACTCATTAAGCCAAACACTGCATTCGTAATGATACCACTAGCAAATGTAGTGGGCGGTGTACCGAGCGCAAGAGAAGGGATTGTGGTTGTGGTAATCGTAGCGGAATAGTTCAAATCCCTGTTGTTATAAATATCCACGGCTTCAACAACAGGCACCGGTGGCTGCCCTGAAAGAACAGTACTCACCAAATAACTGCCGGCCGGAGCAACAGGCTGAGTGGTAAATTTTAGTAAGGTGGTAAACACCTGAAATACCCCATTGCTTGTTCCTGAATTTACAGTCGGTGCCGCTAACGGAATTGTACTTCCGGTGGCATTAAGGGTAATGTTAGGGTTCCTGATCATATCAAGGACCAGTTTCAGACCGTCTGCCGTGGAGGGTAACGATCCTCCTAAGAGCGGAGTCTTGAGGGTAATGCTAAGGGTATAAACTTTAGGGCTGCTATCCACCACATTTCCCAGATTTCCCGTTGCATTGGGTATAGCACTAAAAGTAATATCGGTTGTATTAAGACCTGATGCGGAAGTAATGGTCATGTTATTCCCTACCCCATCCGAAAGTCTTGCTGAAATCATCAAATCCTGAAAGTTTCCAAATTGGTTACTGCCATTCGGTATAAACTTCATGCTTGAAATCTTGGTAGCGGCTCCATCACCACCCGCGCCACCATCATCCGTAACCGTGAATGAAAATACCGGGATAGTGGTGGAAATAATAGAAGAGATGTTTGCCGTGCCTGTACCTGTCGTAATTGTGGAAAGGTTGGAATAGATAACATTGATGGCAGAACAAGCTACAGAACCAGCTCCTACGGTTGAACTTAATCCTCCTCCAGTAGCAAGGAGTGTGCCTACAACAGCTCCAGCGTTCGTGTCGTTGTATTGAAAGTTAGGAGCAAGTATATTAAAATCGATTACCCCACTGGAAGGTGTTAAAGCAAAGGAGGTAACATCAAAAGCAAATGATGTCGGATTGTTCATCCTGACAGAAGCGGCAGTTGTTATGGTAACATTGTTAACGGCCCCCGTAAAATCAAGATCTACGTTTCCATTCGTATCTACCGCTTTTATCACGGGCTTCGTTGTGAAATTTGTAAGTATTAATTGTGCAGTGGGTACAGGTTGGGTAGTAAAGGCAAGACCGGTGGAAATTACATCAACCTTATTTTTTCCAGGTTGTGAATTGGGCGCAGCTGCATGCCCATCATTTCCGGCATTTAATCCGCTACTATTGGGCGCTACAGTAATATCTGCATTTCTAATTTTAAAGACGAAACTCTTATTGTCTATTGTTTGAGGCAGCACCCCTCCAAGACTCGTTTTAAGTATTACTTTAAGAAAGTAATACTTATTTTGATCATCAAGCACTTCTCCAAAAAACTCAGAGCTTCCATTATATAACCCACTAAACGTTATGAAATTTCCACCCGGGTCAATTGTTCCGTTTTTTGTTGTAGAGCCATCGGTCAGTTCGGCACCCTGGAGGGCATCGAACCAGTTTCCAATCTGGTCATTGACAAGGTCTCTTTGTACTTTGATTTGGGTAATCTTGGTTGACGCATTGTCCAATGATCCCCATCCATTATCATACACCTGAAACCTGAAATTGACGACAGCTACTCCTGAGCTGGTGGTGGTGGAAGGGAAAGAGACAGGCTCTATACCGGCAGAACCTGCACTATTGACCCAAACAAAGTTATCAATCGGGGTTGTGCCAGATTGACTTGGAGGGCTACTAATCTTAAAATCAATATTTGCACCTGAGTTGGTGAACGGATATATCTTAAACGTATAGGTTTCTCCAGAAAGTAAATTACTGAAGATGGCCTCCTGTACCCCGGGTGCAATGTTTTGATAGCCGGTGGTAAAATTTACAAGGTCTAATTGATCAGCCACAGGTGTTCCAAAATCAGCCGGTGCTGCGGCCGTTGCCCCACTTCGCTCAATAGAAACCAGGTATCCTGATGGAATAGGGCTGCCAAGGGCGTCTATCCAGGTGACACGCATACTGGTAAATGTAGTGGATACACCCTGAAGGGTAAAGGCGGTAACGTGGTTAGGTGGTTCCGGTAAAATTATTGTGTACAGAGAACTGGTGAGGGGTGCCGCTAAATTATTGTTGTTTAAATCCTTAATACTATTATTAACCGTCTTCACCATAAGACCCATCGTGCCGGTTATTATTATATTAGAGACGGTGACCGTATAAGTTGTTCCTGATCCTGAATGCGAAACCAATTCTGCACCGCCTGAGGCAGTTCCTGTAGTTTGGAAATCCAAATCATTTGCTACAGTTACAGGTTCATCAAAGGTTACTGTAAAATTGACTGTACTCGTATTGTTTGGGTTGGCACTGGGCAGCGTTATACTCACTATGTTGGGAGGGGTATTGTCTTTTAGCGTGTAGGTAAATCCTGTTGCAGATCCTGTTTTGTTACCCAAGGATAAAGTAACGTTTCCCGTAGTTAACGAAAGCCCAATCGTGGGGAGTGCGGAAGAGAAGAAGTCCTGAATATCAACCACAATAAAAAAGTAAGAGGTGCTGCCATTAATGGAAGCGCTGAAGGGAGAAAAATCAATACTGTTGCCGGGTGTGGTATAGGTAGAAGTTATTATGCTGTTATTTCCTGCCGTGCCGAAATCATTATCCGTGGACCTTACCAATTTTATACTTAAGGGTTTGAAGGCGATATCAGGATCTGATGTGGTGGTGATGGTGGCATCCGTAAAGTTGAGTGTACTTCCCGTAGTGGTGAGTGTAAATCCGAAGACCGCCTGGTTAGTAGCACTATTAATAAGGTCAGGGCCGGGATTAACACCGAGTAAACCAACATCGGCTAAATTGGTAGAGGCTGTAACAGTTATTGAGCTTGATGCCGGAGCTGAAACAATACTATTTGCCGTGATGGTCATGGTAGAACTTCCCACATTATTGAAGCGCAGGTCGCTGAAGGTGGCTACACCACTGATGAAGTTGAAAGCCGTATACACAGGGCCCAGGTTGGTAGGAGCCCCGGTGTTCACAGATGCTACCGCATTATTGAATCCTAGGTCACGGTTATTATTTATATCTGTTGCTTCAAATACAGGTTGCTGAGCCAGAGCAACAGAAGCATTTACAGCCGTGGAGGGTTGTGTGGTAATTCGAATTCTGTCTGCCAAAACATCCACTACGTTATTGGCATCACCTGATTCTATTGCGGAACCCGAGGTGTTAAATGAATCTCCTGAACCTGTGGTAAAACTTGCTGCAGTCGGGGTCACTTGAAACACAAAATTTGTACCATCAATTGTGGCAGATCCTAAACTAGGTTTCAACCAGACTTTTAAAGTATAGGTTTGGCTTTCTCCATTATCCAGTTCTCCTAAATCTTCATTGCCAATGAGAATACCTGTAAATATTATTGAGTTCGCGGTAATATTCGCTCCTATTCCAACCGATATAGCAGCTCCATGAGAACCTGAAAGCTGAGCACCGTCCAAAACGGCAGACCAATCGTTAATATCGCCACTCACAAGATCTTTCCTATTGATGGTGATTCCGGTGATTTTTGTTTTATTTGTTGAACCTGCATTGTCAACAACCGTAAAATTAAAAACAGAGATACCCGGAGTTACTGTAGTAGTAGAGGGAATCGTTAAAGGCTCACCGGATGCTGCTGCTGTTACGGTTGTTGTGGCGCCAGCGGCCAGGGTGATCGCGTTATTATTGGTTGTTCCGGCTGTGAGATAATTTATTTTGGCGCCACTGCCGCTATAGGTAAAGGCTAAATAATAATAGGTCGTGGCAGGGTTAAGACTATTGCCACCATCATCATCCACAAAGTTTGCTACTGACCCGTTATAAACAACATCATTGGTTCCACCCGCAACATCGGTGGCGCCAACCGTGTAGGCGGTACCATCGGTAATAGAAGGTGCTGTAGGTAAGGAGCCGGATCTCCGTAAAACAACTACTCCTGCCGCGGTGGGCACTGCACTAAGATTTACAGCAATTGAGCCACTGGTGATTGCACCGAATGTAATGGCTGATTGTCCCGCAGGCTCAGTGAAGCCTGAGATGGTAGCTGGTGAGGTAGTTTTAAAATCAGGGTCAAAGGCTGGATCAGTGCTTGGTGTACGATAAGAATATATTTGGAATTCATACTCTTGCCCAGCCTCTAGCCCCGTCCAGTTATAGAGGTTCGTTCCAAAGGTTATATTCTGCGCACCATTTTTATTACCTGTAGCAATGGTCAAATCAGCATCGTCAGCCACTGCGGTACCATCGGCCACCGTTTTATAAGTGCCAGCTACCGGTGTCTTATTAATAGCATTGACTAAGTAATTTGTAGGAGCAAGGGCACCAGCAGCAGCAGCAGTCCAACTTACCCGCATTGTGGTTGCCGTTATATTAGCAAATGGTGTAGCAGGAGCAGTAACCTGATTGGAGGGTTCATTGGCCGTTGCCTGACTCTGTGTACCATCATTATTAGTGCCTGTTGCCGTGTAATAATTTTCATCCCCAGCAGAAGTTGAGTTGAATTCAAATGCCCTGAAGAAATAGGTAGTGTTTGGAGCCAGGGAGTTTACGGTTATGAGTGCAGATGAATTCCCTTTATAAACAACGAAACTACTGCCTCCATCAGTTGTCCCACCAGAACCGAACGCTAGATTGGCTGTATAGGTAGTACCATCTGTTGGAGCTGTAGGAACACTTCCAGCTTTACCGACAACAATCATATTATTGCCTGCTCCAGCACCCGCTTGCGTCCAATCTACGGTCATGGTAGTATTGGTTGGACTTCCATAAGTGATATCCGTAGATTGACCGGTAGGTTCAGTTCGCAGCGTAATACGATTGCCTCCCAGTGGACTACCACCCAAGTAATTTATGCCTGTGCCACTTCCATTATAAGAATAAATCCTATAAAAATAATTTGTAGTAGTAGTTAATGCAGTTTCATTGAACGAACTGGCAGAGCCTTTAAAGGCTACAAATTCTCCTGAGGAAGCAACAATTTCAGTACCTACTACATAGGTATCATTGCCATCGGCTGGCACATTAGAGGGTAGAGATCCAATCTCCCGTATCACAATGTATCCATCTACCGTGGTAGCCGGTACGGGTGTCCATCCAACGGTATATCCTTGTCCATTGTTGAGAAGACCGGTAAAAGCAAGGGCAGTGGGTTGAGCTGATGGGTCTGTCCCCTTGTTGGCTTCTACTCCGGGTGTTCCTGTTAGGTAGTTTTCTGTACCACCTGAACCATTAAATGTGAATACTTTAAAATAGTAGTCACCGTTTGTAAGACCAGTAACGGTAACATTCAAAGCAGTGCCATTATAAACAACAAAGTTTCCGGCTGGGCCAATTTCCGTCCCCACAGTGCCAAAGGCAGCATTAGCAGTATATGAAGTTCCGTCCACGGGTGTAGCCGCAGGATCATCAACCGGACTTCCTTTTTTCACGATGACTAAGCGGTTTGTTCCAGTGCCAGCTGTATTAGTTGGCTCCGTCCAGTTAGCTCTTATTTGGGTAGAAGAGAGGTTACTAAATGCCGCTAGGGTGACTTGAGCTGTTGGCACAGCTGAAATAGTAAACATATTCCCTGTTAAGCCTGAGGAGTATACATTACCTGCGTTCTTATGATTAAAGATTTTATAAAAATATTGAGTTCCTGTAGATGGCGGGTTGTCTGTAAAAGTTGTTGCTGCGGTAATTCCAACTACTATACCATTTGCTAATACATCATTGAGGACGTATGCGGTGCCTGATGATAAGTCAGTGATAGTAGCAGAAGTATTCCTTACAATATAAAAATCATTTCCTCCTCCGGTATCAGTCCAACTAAATTGAAGCGAAGAAGTAGTTCTGGTCCCTGCCGTAAACCCAGTAGGAGCAGTCTGTCCAAACGTGGTTAGGCTTATAAATAAAAAGAATGAAATCAGTAAGGTTGAAATAGTAAAAGTCTTCTTCATAGTGAAGTTATTTTCAATTAAAGCGTCTATAACATTTTCGTAAATACCTGTAGACCTTGGTCTACAAAAAATCTATTCTAAAATCCCATCTTTATTAATCTTCATCATCATCACCGTGCGTATGCCTCCCAGTTGAGTGGTGCCCAGCACTACATACGCGCCATCTCTGGCCTGGATTACACTGGCACCTACATCGGCAAACTTGCTGCCGTAAGTCTTGGTCCATTGCACTGTGCCAAAGGCATCGATCTTAATTAAATAGTAGTCTTGTTCGCCACGTCCTAGTTCACTGGTGGATTGAATGGTACCCAGCAAGATCAGCCCGCCATCTTGCGCTGCGTAAATGGAATTACCGGTTTCATTGTTTGCCTGATCTACATTTTCCTGGTTGAGAATCGGAAAAGATTTCGAGGTGGATACAGTACCACTCTCGGTAAGAATTTGGTAGAAGATGTCATCATCACCTGTCGTCACAGGATTCGTTGATTTCTCGTTGGTGGTCCCAATCACTGCGTATCCAAAACCATAAGGGCTAATATCATCCACTTTCTGATTGGTGCCCGGTGAGCCAAGGGGTGCTGCATTCGTGGTAAGGATAGAGTTAAGCGGTGTCTGCATCAAGCGTACTTTGGATGCATTGTTAAACGTTACCGAAGCGCCCCAATTGGCATTCAGTTGTGCATCCAGAAAGAGTCGGTTGGCCAGTGTTGCTTCTCCATCGCCATAGGTTCTAAACCAGATGGGAGCAAGGGAGGTTTTATCGATCTCGGCCAGTATCATATTATTTGTAGCAGTATTAATAGATCCTAAGACCAGATAATTGCCGTTGTTATTGAGTGCGATTGCCTTGCCGGTAATATTGGAGGCCGAGGCAATGGTGTTTTGCTTTAGCAGGTTTCCTTCCCCATCGATCGTCAGGATAGTCAACTTCGGAGACCCGATGCTCTGAATATCGGTGCCTACGATTACGTAACCTCCAGTGGGAAGAATTAATAGCGCACCCCCTGCATTGCTCAAGTGTGCGCCATCGGGCCCATCATTTGCATAATCAGGATATAGTTTTTGCCAGACCACATTGCCAAATTCATCGGTTTTGATCAGTTTTATTTTTGAATAGGGGAGCGATACCTCGGAAGGGCGGATGACAGAATTCGCGAGAATAATAAACCCATTGTCTGAAGTCTGTTGTATGGACTGAGCGGCATCATTGTTTCCTCCATTGAAATAACGCACGAACGTATTGGACTTTGCGGGGTCGACATCCTTATCACCAGCACAGGCCCCAAAGAGAAATGGAAGAAGTAGTAAAAGTCTTTTCATAGCAGGACTTTATTTGATAAGCTTTTTAGGATTGAAATAAGGGATCAGCACGCCCACGTTGAACGATACGTTGCTCTGCCGGTAATCATTTTGCTGGGTGGCATAATCAAAGACAGCTTCCTGACTAGAGCGCGTGGCGCCATTAATGACATTGGATATTCCATATTGGTAACGGATGTCACCGGTGAGGTAGAGTTCGCCCAATCGGATTTTAGCACCCGCCATCACGATCACCGAATAGACGATTTGATTCATGGAATTCTTGAGATCAACATCTGGTCCGCTGACAGTAAACTTACCGCCTGTTGCTGTGGTGGTAATCTGGTTTTTTCCCGCGAGCAGGTAACTGACGCCTGGTCCAATGCCAACGTAGGGGATAAACTTGGTATCCGGCCTGTCTTGGTCTCCCATGCGATACTTAACAATCGCATTCAGATCGATCCAGGATTGCTTGGCAATGGAAATAACTTCAGCCCCATTGGCATCACCACCTTGTTCCAGAAGAGAGTCTATTGTAAATACTCTTGAGTTGGTGTAGGTGAAGCTCCGCGTAGTGAACATCAGTTCAGGCGCTAGCGTGAATTTTTCGAAGTAATCTTTTTCAAAAACAAAGCCTACTTGAAAACCAACCTTGGGGGAGTATTTGCCCTGGCCTACCGAAGCATCGCCTACATAGTGGTTTTCAATGGCCGAGGCAAGTGTTCCATTAACCCCGATTTTTACACCATAGCGAAATATCTGTTTGGTTCGAAATTTTGCGTAGAGCGATGTAAACTCCGCTGGGTCAACCTCTGGGTTAACTTCAAAAAAATGGTCGGACTGCAAAAGTTTCAGCATGGTTTCATCTGCTAAAGCAGGCTCTTCTAAATAGATGTAGGTGTTCGTTAGAATTTTATATGCTTCTACACGTTCACTTTTAGTAAATCCATCCGGGGTATCCAAACAGTTTTTTAGTAAACCGGGGAGCTCATGCAATCGCCCTTGCTCATAGGTGGAACGTGCCAGCCTCAGGGTTTGTGTACACGTAGAGGCCTGCCCAAAACTTTGGGTAGAAACGGCCAAAACGAAAATCGAACTAAGGAATAAAGCTATTCTCATGCACTATTTGTTATTCGCTGGTAAATTCTCACACGTCTTTTCGTAGGGAAGATTTTCGTTTACGTACGTGTCCCACTCATCTTTGGTCATGTTACGTTTCACATACCCACAGAGTAAGGTAGACATCGTACTGATCTTGGTAGGATAAGCATGGATAGTTTCTTTTGGCTTACCCGTATTACTATGGATACCCACTAAGATCTGAGTATCGTCCGGTGTGAACGTAGCACTCCATACCCAGTCTGAATGATCGCTCAATACGATAGGCTGTTGCTTTATTTCTCTCCAATTCCACAAACGAACGGTACCATCGCGGCTGGTGGTAGCTAAGAAGGATCCGGTGTTGTTGAATTTGATTTGCTCAATGTGAGAAGTATGTCCTGAGAGAATCCGCACGGGTAAACTGCTATCTTCCCACACTATTCTTACCTGACCTTCGCGATCTCCGATGATGAGTCTTCGATTGTCAGAAGCATAGGTAAGGGATGTGAGAGAGACTCCGGCTGTATTTTTGAAAGCCTCTTTCGTAGCATAGTTCTTACTAATGTCCCATACGAAGAGTGTTCCATTTTCACCGGCACCAGCTAAACGATTTCCATCCGGGCTTAAGGTAATGGCATTGATTTTCTCCTTAGGAACAATCACCTCTTTCACCGTATTAAAATCGGTATACTTGATGCTACGGCCCGAGTTATCTCTGGCATACGCTCCCTTTCCATCGTTGGTAAATTCAACGTGTTCTACACTTTGAACGAAACCCATAATTTTCTTAGGAGGGCTGGTCATATTTCTCAGATCATACAGTTCAATATAATTTTGAGTTGCGTCTCCGGAAGTGGCTCCACCAGCAATCATAAAGTTGCCATCGGGGCTCACATCAAGCGTATAGACCTGGTAATCGAGACGTTGAGGCACCAGTTCTTCCGCATTCCAGATATTACTTGCTTCCGTCCAGCGGAGTATCCGTCCATCACTTCCACCGGAATAAATCTGATTTGAGCTTGCTCTGGTAACCAAAGCACGTGCAGCGCCATGGTCATGGCCTTCTAAACTTCCTGTCAGAGGATCCTTGAAGCTTTTCAATCCTTCAAAGAGACCGTTATAAACATCATTGTCATACGGATATCCATCAAATCGGGTATTGAATACAAAAGCATGCTGCGCAATCAAGGCTTCCTGCTCTGGATCATTCTTCAATTCCTTAGACTTAATAGACATAGCCTTTGCATACGCTAAGTAACGCTCTCGCTGAGCAGTCTTTTCACTGGCAACAGCTCTCTTTTCATTTAGCTCAGCGGACTTTCGGGCTTCTTGCGCCCTTAACTCACTGGCTTTTGCTAATTTTTCATTTTTAATAGCAAGGGCACTTTGTTCCTCAGCAATAATTTGTTGTCTCCTTGCTTCTGCTTCGCTCTTCACCGCCAGTAATCGTTGTTCATCAGCAATTGCCTTGGCTTCCAGGGCTTCTTTGGCAGATTTTTCAGCTTGCTTTTGAGCTGTTATAGCTGCTGCCGCATTTTGTTCCGCCTTCACCGCATTCTCAGTAGCTAATTTTTCCTGCCGTTTCGCTTCGGTTTGTTGTACTAAAGCATACACGAAAGCAATCAAAGCAACGACAAGGAAAGCTCCTAATACCAATGCGGTGACCCGGGCACGTTGAAGTCTTCGCTTCGCTTCCAGTTCTTTGATGCGCTGCTCGGTCTCAAACTCTTTCTTAGAATATTCAAGGAAGATCAGTGTTCGTTCAAACGCGGGATGATATCGCTGGCCCCATACTAATGTAGGCTTATGCTTTACCTGCCAGTTGAGGGCAAGTTGTAAATCGGGTGGTCTCCACAAGCCTGCCTTGCCTACCTGGTATTGAGAGGCGGCTTCGGCCAGACGTAGATACATTTGTACGGCATCGGCTTCATCATCCACCCAGTTTTTCAAACGCACCCAAATGCGCATCAAACTTTCGTGAGAGATATCGATGATGGATTTTGAAGTAAGTGGTGTTCCGAACGAAGGAGTAAGAAGTGAACGTCCAGGTTCGCGAAATTTTTCCAACACAGCGGCTACGTCTTCCTCTGATACATCTGCAATAGCGGCTATCTCATTGAGGCGTGTTGGTCTTCTTATTCCGAAGTTTTCACCTCTTTTTTCAGTGATGGCTTTAAAGAGAATTTCGCAAATATGCTTTTGCTCTTCATCCAATTCATCATAGGCTTCATTGGCATGTTGCGACAAGGCCTCGGTCATCGTTCCGATGGCCTCATAGTGCTTAAAATCTAACGGCTCATCGGTAACATCTCGATAGTTGGTCCAATAACTCCAGGTACGCATCAATGCGTGCTGAAGAATAGGAAGTTGATCCGGGTTATCCCCTAAGTCATTCAGTAACTGCTGAACAAGACGGGGAGAAACTTTTGCACCACCAACAGCTACAGGTCCTTCAATGGCCCTGCGCTTTTGATCGCGGGTCATCTGTGGAATCAGGTAGTGACTGTCGTTGATCTTGCGTGTCAATTCAGGAAACTGCGCACAGTCACCGATAAAATCCGACCGCATAGTGATGGCTACGTAAATAGGGGAGTCGGGGTAGTTGATTGCTTCCATCAATAAGTTGATGAAGGCCAGCGTCTCGTTTACCGAATTAGGATCGGTGCTGTCCTTGAAGCGGAAGAGTTCCTCAAACTGGTCGACCAGAATAAGGTAGTTCACATCTTCGGATCTTCTGGATTGCTGAATGGCTTCCACCAGACCCAACGAGCTACTTCTTAACAAAGTAGAAACAATAGTGCGTTTGATTTTTTTATCTTCTACATCTGCGCCATTGTATTCGCGCGATGTCTTTAGCAATGATTCAGCTAAGTTATCAATAGGGCCAGCACCCGGCCGCGTCACGATTACCTCCCAGTTAGGGCTGGAGTCCGTGAGGAAACCTCCATAGAGGATGGGCAATACTCCGCAATAGATAAACGAAGACTTACCACTTCCAGAAGGACCGATCACTCCTACAAATCGACTCTTCGAGAGTTTAAGCAAAACTTCATCGCTCTGCCCTTCTCGTCCAAAGAAGAGGTGACTCTCTTCAATTTTAAAGGGACGAAGACCAGGGAATGGGTTCGCTACTCCAACTGCGGAGGAGGAACCTTGCATTTCTTCAACTAACTGGCTCATAATATTTATGCGTTAAATTCTTGTAAAAACACTTTTAATGAATCCATAGACTTAGGACCGTCACCAGCAATTACCTGAAGATCCTGACTTTTAAAGTTTTCTAAAGCGCTGGAGTTGGTGGAGGATAAAAGTACTTTCCCCTGAATTGGTTTTTTTCTGCCAAATCCTGGAGCCTTCAACAGATCCAGCACTTTCATGCGCACCCATTGATCATTTACTTTTCCTTTGAAAATTACAGCGCCATCCAGATTGCGCAGATTTTCGATATGACGCTTGCGTACATCCAAAAGCTCTCCTTCAAAAGCAGGCATCAGCACTTTAAAGCCGAACTTCTCAATCATATCCATATAAGGCTTTACTTCGTTGGTATCTACCCGATCGTGAAGTAAATAAATGGATCTGCCGATGTGCTCTTCCTGGCCCGTTCTCTCCTGAGATTCAATCAATTCTTCCCGCATGATGTTTTTGAAATCTTCAAGCGGGTTCTGTAATATCTCTGCACCTTCCTGCGCTTCGGTGTCGCGCTTGATGTTGTCGATAAATGATTTCTGACGATCACTTGCACTTTTCAAGTTAGTAGAAATCCAGATCAGGCGAGAGAATTCTTCTTTGCGCTGGCGCTTGGCAGATGTTGCCTCAGACGCCAACCGATTTTGTATATCAACTATGCTAATGTCAGCGCCCTCGGGTATTTCGCCATAGGCCGAGCCTATCAGATGAATGGATAAACTACATTCTTCCAAATCTTTTTTGACGGAACGTTCCAACTCTGCTGACGAGGTGGGTAATGTATGACTTGGCAATACAATATATCCATGGCGCTGCAATTCCCGCTTGATAATATTTCTTTGAATAGAAAGATCATGACCCGTTTCGGCCAGATAAATGCTTTTGCGCTTGAAGATATTCTTTACTTCTGTTTTTGTTTCTCCTTGCTTCAGGAGGAGTAATGACTCATGAATGTCATAGGCTAAGTCCACCAGCTTCATCCAGTACTGCTTCTCTGCTTCCTGACTGAAGAAATCCAGGTATTCTTTCATCTGACCTGTATCGCTGTCCATCTGATACATTTCGTAACCCAGTAGATCGCGAAGACGAGGAGGTTGCTCTTGTAATGTCAGGGGAGACTTTAATACTTTGAAAACCCGAACGGCTTTGGAGGAGGCAGTTGCTTTATGAAAAGATTCGAGTGTATCCAGGCACCGGCCCGACTGGACAAAATCTTTGGAAACTACCGCCACCATTACCGCCACATTATCTAGTGTAGAAGCAGTAATGCCATCAAACTCGGATTTAAGAAGAATGTTTGGACGGGTGCCGAGTACCTGAAAAAGCATCAGGTCCAGGAATTTTTTAAACTGGGATACCCAGCCTGCTTCACTCTTTTTTGCAGTCTCGTTGTCTTTGTCAGCGAAGGTGATCAGGACATCAATTTCAAAAGCCATCTTTTGCTTTATTTAGGTTTTGTTCTTTTAGGAATTTACAGTCACCGGTTTCCCGGTCACATTATTAATTAAGCCCTGCACCAGTTCATGATGGTTAGCCAATACAAAATAGAAATCAATTAAATTGATCTTAAAGACAATGGAGCGCTCAATAGCCTCCATTTCGGTGACCTTCGGTGTTATACCTTCTTGGAAAAGATCGCCAAAGACACTTTCCTTCTTAAGGGTAATAATTTCTCCTGACTCGCAGGTTAACCGCACCTCGCCTTGTGCTACGATCAATATCGGGCTATTTTCATTTGCAGTGTTGAGAACCAGTTTATCGCGTGCACCAAGGTCGATCGGATTAATCTTATCCGCCAGATCACTGAGTAATGAACCTTTGATTCCTTTGAAAGCAGGAAGTTGTTTGATGAAAAGCACCATTTCAAATCCAAGAAAAAATCCATCATCCAATCCATCCAGTAGCTGATTATTCTCAATGGCGGAATCGAGGAATTTTTTATCCTTGAAAGGAAGCCGTTCGCTCACTTTTTGATAAACGGCTTTGTCTTTGTTGTAAATTACCCAGGCAGCTGTTTCCTGCAAAAGTTTATCATTGTTAAACATCTGACTAATCAAACCACGGCTCACCCTGAAATTGGCCACATAAGCCGCAGCATGGATGGCACAGACTTTTGTCCAACGATTGTTTAAATTAAAATCACGGTTAAGAATGTAATTCAGGGTTTGAACCGGATTGTAGTTTTCACGGGGGAAATAAGTCATCAACTTCTCTAGTTTATCCTCAATTTTCGAGTCGTCAAGGATGGGAATAAGTTTAGGCTTTAGATCCGGATCAATAAATAAATCAAGGAGCTCAAGTCCGTATGCCACACCGTCCGGGGTACCTGTTTCAATATTGTCTCGTACTAATTGTACTGACTGAGGGTCGTACAATAGGGAGAGAAGTAACGTCATGTGATCATAATTATCCCTGATTTCTTCGCGCAGCGCTTGTCGCAAATAGTCATAATAATCCTCTTTCTCAGGAATCTCCTGAAGGGCCGTTAAATTCCAAAGTGTCTTGCCGATTTCTGTATCCAGTAAATCCTTTAATGCTAAAGCCTCTCTTCCTTTTGCCTGATAATTGATAAAGCGGAGTGAATAAAGTATCTGTTTAACAATCCGTTTATTAGGATAGTCAATTTTTTTCCACAGTAAAGCCAATCCTTCTTTGCCACCAATGTGGCCCATAATCTGGACAGTCTTTAACATCACCAGATCACTTTGTCCCGACTTATGGAAAGCAGTTTCCAGGATAGGCAGAGCACCTTCACCTGCTTCCTTAAGAGCCGAAGCTGCCTGATGGCCATAGGCTGGTGAAGAGAGTAATTCGATAAGTACAGACCACGTTTCGATTCGCTTTACCTTTCGAGCGGTATGAAGCGCTTCCGCCCGAACTTTAGGATCAGCATCACGTAAGAGCTCTAACAAAATGAAAATTGTTTTAGGACTCACCAGCTTTCTTAACAGTTTGGCAGCCAAAATACGATCGGTTTGCTTTACCGATTTGCTAAGCTTCATCAGTTTATCAGTGGAAATGGACATCAGGTCGCTATCTTCTGCTTCACCGGCAGCGCGAGTGGCCAGATTTTTCATCTCGCTGCTTTCCTGTACGATCCCCAATTCCTGTATCTTATCCTGTGCAAATTTCTTTACTCCCCGAAGTTTACTGTCCGCAAGTCGAATGACCGAGGATTCAAATAAGGCGGGCTCTAGTTTCTCCATCAGGCGTAAGCCATAGACTACTTTTTCTTCCGCTGAACTTCGTACTTCTTTTTCAAGAACGCTGTCCATGGTATATTCTTTTGAAAGGTCTTTCTCTAATCCTGACTTATTCTTGATCAAAGAACTTTGCAGTGTCTCACGATAGCCGTGATACATATTATTTGTTACCCAATACCAAAGGGCGAGAAGTGGCAGCGTAAATAAAGTAATGGATAATAAGGTGAAGATTTGAAACTGATTGATAAGCACGATCAGACCCCCGGCAATGGTACTGGCTAATGCGGTGACAATTCCTTCAATCTTTGTTTGCGTATCCAGTTTGATGGATTTATCAATAGGTACATAATAGAATTTGAAGGTAGGAGAGTCCAGCGCATCTCTAAACGCGTTGATAAACAGCTTACTCATGGCGACCATGATAAAAAAGAAAATCACTGAATTACCATCCTTCGCAGGGTCAAAGCCAAAGAAAGAGCCCAGCGCAAAAGCGGCTCCGGTAAAAAGGAGAAGTAAAAGTGGATTGACCAATAAGGAAACCCGTAGACCATAATCCTGATTTAGCCTGTCGGTGGCAAACATGGTAAACAAGAAACTGAAAATAACAATGGTTGCTTCAAACAAACTCAAAAAGTAAGGGAGTCCTTCTGGATTGCTTCGATATTGATTAACGGTTGCGTTGAAGAAGGAATAGTCAATAAACCGCAAGGCAGTCATTGAAATAATAATAAAGACGGCCATAAGAACGATGTATCTGTTCTTTAGGAATCCAAAGACGGATAGTTTTTTATGTTCTTGTTCATCGTCTGCACTGGCCAGCCTGTTTTTTCCGAGGTATTTATTGGCCATGATGGCAAATAAAATGAGGTAGCCAAGAATACTAAATAGCCCAATGGTAAAGAGGGATTCGATTTGGACCCCAGCTTTTAGCAAAACAGGAATGGTAAAGAAGGCCAATATCTGGGCGATCATTGTTCCTAAGTCCACGCTTCCGATAATCCGTTTTGTCTGCCGAAGGTTGAACATCCGGGCAAAGGCGCCCCAGAACACAAGCGAGGTCATGAAGGTAAAAGGGAGGATCAGGGTAAATCCATAATAATAGAGTGTTTTAACATCCTCCACATACTGCTCTCCAAATTCAATTCCTGCCGTGAGAAGTAAAATGATGGCAAGCGTTCCAAAACCCAAGACCCGGAATGGAATTCTTCCCTGAAGAATATTATATATGGTAGTAGAGATGATTCCAAATACTCCTGAAATCACTAAGGCCTTGGGTAAATCAAGGCTTTCACTAAAGTTATTCAGGAATAATGTTTGTGCGGCAACCGTCACGGTAGCCAAAAACATACCCAGTAAGAAGCTGATACCCAGCAGATAGAATACGGGCCCCGATTCCTCGGGTTCAACATCCAATAGTTTTAGCAGGCGTGCTTTCATGATCGGAATCGGATTTAACTGCTAAATCTTGCAAATTTTGGCGAAAAATCCTATTGAATTAAGACTTCATTTGATGAGAATTAATCTCTCATTAATAGCTAGTTGTGACAATTGGCCAGCCAATGGCTTTACTATTGACCGAAATTTCCCGGTTTTTTTTAGATCATCAATCGATGTGGAATAACTTATAGGCATCTCTAAAAACCTTGTCAGGTTGAGCCTGTCGAAACCAACTTGTGGCTTTTCATATACTAAAACGACTTCGACAAGCTCAGTCTGACATTCTGCTTGGGTTTTTAGAGATGCCCTTATGTTGAGCGGATTAACAAGGAGCTATCACCGTAGCTAAGGAAGCGGTAGTTATTATCTAAGGCTTGTTGATAGATCCTCTTCCAGTCATTTCCTACAAAAGCAGCTACGAGCAACATGAGGGTAGAACCGGGTTGATGGAAATTGGTAATCAATGCATCAACCGTCTGGAACTGATATCCGGGTACTATGTAAATTGATGTTTCTCCTGAAATGGAATCAATTCTTTTTTGACTCATCATTTCAAGAATGGCCGCTAAGGCTTCCTTCTTTGATGGCAGTTTGGCTGAACCTGAATAAGGGTCTAGTTTCTCGATCTTAAAAGCAGCCTCTGGATTATCCATCAGCTTCACTCCATACCAATAAGCGCTCTCCAATGTCCGTAAGGAAGTGGTTCCAACGGCTATTATCTTTCTGTTTTCCAGGAGAAGATTTTCAACGTTTTTTTTTGTGAGAATGATCTTCTCCTCATGCATAGTATGGTCGAGGGCATTACTGACTTTTACAGGCTGGAAGGTGCCTGCGCTAACATGCAACGTTACATAGTCTGTCACCGCACCACTCGCTTTAATGTGCCCAATGATCGTATCTGTAAAGTGCAGACCTGCGGTAGGCGCGGCAACAGCACCTTCGGCTTGAGAGTAAATCGTTTGATAGCGTTTCCGGTCGCTTTGCTCAGCTGGTCTTTTAATATAAGGTGGCAGGGGTGTTACACCGAAAGAGTTTAGTACTTCTCCAAAGGTTAGATTCATGGGGCTCCATTCGAACTTTACTATGCCATCAATGCGGTTGATGAGCGAGGCTGTGAGAGTTACTTGATTTATTTCCTTCCGTAAGGAAATACCGTCTGTCCACCTCTTTAGATTTCCGATGGTGCATTGCCATTGGGTGCTTCCACCGGTCTGCATGGCGTTATTGATTTCAGAATCTTCTGGCCTTAATAGAAAGAGTTCAATCTCGGCACCCGTCTCTTTTGAAAAAAAGAGCCTTGCGGGAATTACTTTAGTGTCATTAAAAAAGATAACAGATTGATGGGGAAGAAAAGAATTGATTTCGCTAAAGGTGGAGTGATCGATTTCTCCCTTTCGGTAAACTAATAGTTTGGATTGATCGCGTTCTGCCAGCGGATAAATTGCAATCCTATCGGAGGGAAGGTCGTATTGATATTCACGAATGTCAATTATTTTGTTCATTTAGACCCTTGAAAGCCTCAAAGATAATCTGAGCGTTGTATTTCCCGAGGATCGCGTGCATATTCGTAAATGGCTCTGCAAGCAAGCTTTAAGAAACGGACTTTTACATTTGAATTCGATGCCCGTACGTCACGGGGATTGATGCGCGAGAAGCACTCCTGGTACATAAAGATATGGGACGATCCTAAGATAGGGAGGTTTGGATTGGGCGAATGCGGTCCGCTTCCCGGGTTGAGCGTTGAAGACATTTCTACTCTCGAAGAAAAGATTTCAGGAGTTGTTGACCAGATCAATCACGGAAAATTAAAAATGGATGGAATTGACAGTTCATCACTTCAGAAACTTAACGTTTTCCTTACGGGCTTTTTTGGAGGGGACTTAATAAGGAAGTATCCTGCTATCGTCTTTTCACTTGAGACAGCCTTTCTGGACCTTCTTCAAGGTGGAGACCGGGTCATTTTCAAGAATAAATTCATCAAGGGAAGTGCATTACCAATTAATGGATTGATCTGGATGGGTGGCCTTGACTTTATGCTTCAGCAAGTGGAAATCAAAATCCGGGATGGGTACCGATGTGTCAAGCTAAAAGTAGGTGGTCTGGATTTCGAAAAAGAGTGTGATATTCTTCAATACATTCGAAGGAAATACTTTCGCGATGATATTGTTATTCGACTAGATGCGAACGGGGCGTTTAAACCGGATGAAGCAATGTATAAGTTACAGGAGCTTTCAAAGTTTAAGGTCCATTCTATTGAGCAACCTCTAAAAGTAGGGTTAAAGAACCTTGCTGATCTTTGCAAGAGTTCCCCCATACCCATTGCGTTGGATGAAGAATTGATTGGACTTACGAGTAAAGAGGAAAAGGAGTCATTGCTGGATAGGATTAAACCTCAATTCATTATTCTCAAGCCCACACTTCATGGAGGTTTATTCGCCTGTCAGGAATGGATAGAATTGGCAGAAACAAGAAAGATTGGCTGGTGGATAACTTCCGCATTGGAGTCGAATATCGGACTTAATGCTATTAGCCAGTTTACTGCTAATTACGACATCAAAATTCCCCAGGGGCTAGGTACAGGATCAATATATGCCAATAATTTTCTATCTCCATTGGTTGCTGAGAAGGGGACTTTGCGCTATGATTTGAAGGAGAATTGGGATTTATCTGATTTTAGCTAAATAATTTAGCTAATATTTGGAATTGGCTAATAATAGTAATTAATTAGCTAAAATTATTAGCTAATGGAGACATGTCGACTCAATATTACAAGCAAAAGGCTTAATTCAGGCCGTTTTCAAGTCAATTTCAACACAGAAGGCTTTTCTCAGGAATTGTATGGATACCTTCTGGCAGAACCCAAGACTTCTGTCAGGGAAATAGTAGAGAAAATCAACCGTCACATTGATGCCATGCGATGTTCTGATCGCTATTACCAGCGAAATTTGTTTTCGCTGATCAACCGGGAAGCTAACTCCGGCAAAATTCTTATCTATAAATCTGAAAATAGAAAGGCAGCCTAATAATAATTATAGTCTATGAAGATCAATGAAACCATACGCTTCTTAAGGAAGCAAAAGTCCTGGACTCAGGATGTGTTTGCTCAAAAGCTAGGGATAAAGAGATCGCTTGTGGGAGCTTATGAAGAAGGAAGGGCAGAACCTCGACTTGAGTTACTTCAAAAGATGGGCGAGTTGTTTGGCACAACGGTGGATAAATTAATCAGCAGTGATGTGACATCTACCCGTCCTGATGAAAAATTTGCAAGAGGAAAAGAAGTTCTGGTGGTAACCATGGACAGCCATAAGAAGGATAACATTGAACTGGTTCCGCATAAAGCAGCAGCTGGGTATTTGAACGGGTATGCCGATCCGGAATTTGTGAAGGAACTGCCTCGATTTAAGTTGCCGATCCTCCCCCAAGGTACATATCGGGCTTTTGAAATTAGCGGAGATTCCATGCTTCCCATTTTACCGGGCACTATCGTGGTAGCTGAATATGTTGATAATATTCAGAGTATAAAAAATGGCAAGACTTATATTCTTATTACCCAGCGGGAAGGAATAGTGTACAAGCGCGTCTTTAATTATTTGAATGAAAATGGAAAACTATTTCTCGTCTCCGATAATCGACACTATGCTCCTTATCAAATCGATGCTGAAGATGTAGTTGAAGTATGGTCAGCCAAAGCCTATATCAGTGTCCAGTTTCCTGACGTTGATTCGAAGCATGAAGTCTCTACGGAGCAATTGGCGGGTATGGTGCTTGATCTCCAGAAAGAAATTTTGGATTTAAAGCAATCCAGAAAGTAGAATTTTGACCTTAGCGGGTAAAGCGGATCCCTTATAGCTTTTCTTTTCCTTTGCTGGAAAGGAAAAGCGGGGTGAAGTTATCACGTGTTCAACTGCAGTGTCGCAATGCGATTAATTTTTTGAGTCTTAGTTTCCACAAATTGGGGGATGATTTTTATTTCCCGTGGGATCTCATATTTTGAAAGAGTAGCGTTAAGAGCCTGAAACGGTTTACTCAGTATCTCTTTAGCAAAATCCCCCTCAACGATTAAAGTAACCTTACTTCCAAGGAGTTGATCTGGTAATCCTGAAACAAAGAATCTGTTTTGTAAATTGAATTGATGAAATACTTTTTCTATTTCCTTCTCGATTTTTTCCGGAAATACTTTAACACCTCCGGTATTAATTACATTGTCCCAACGTCCGAGCCAACGGAAGGAGGTTGAGGAAAGCAATGTCACCACATCGTTGGTTCTTATCGATTGAAGGCCGAGAGGCATTGCATTAATAATCAGGCAATCGCGTTCATCCTTTGCCAGCAAAATCCCTGGCAAGGACACAAAACTTTCCTGCTTCTGTTTTCCGTTTATTTTTTGCAGTGCAATGTGAGAGATTGTCTCCGTCATTCCATAGGTAAGGGATACCTGACATTTTGAATGCTGAAGCAGATCCATGGATTGCTGATCCAAAGCCGCCCCACCAACGATAAGAACGTTGATAGTGTCTAATTTTTTTACCGATGCGGTAGATTGCAAAATTGTTCTTACCTGATATGGAACCAACGCTGCGAAGTCTACTCGCTCGTTTTCAATACCCATGAGTGGATCAGCACAGGGTTCAACGGCAATGATATTCATTCCAATAACAAAAGACCTTACCAGCATCATCTTGCCGGCAATGTAATCTGGATCAAGTGCAAGAAGAGTAGTGTAACCTGACCGTAAGTTCAGCGTTTGTGCCGTTAGTCGGGCACTAGCCTCCATCTGATTTCTCTTTATAACTATTTTTTTTGACTCACCAGTTGATCCGGAAGTTTCAATTTGAAAATCTACTTTTCCATTCAACCAGTCGCGGCAAAAGTCGAATGTATCATGCTCAAACTTAGAGAATGAGGCTGATGATAATCCTGAAGCAAGCTGCGTGGTAGTGTAAGTTTTACCATTCAACTTCAGCCATACTTCAGGATAGGTCATTAGGGAAATTTTGGAAATTTCGAAAAATCTGGGTCACGCTTTTCGATAAAGGCATTCTTACCTTCTTTAGCCTCATCGCTCAGGTAGTAAAGCAGTGTGGCATTTCCAGCCAACTCCTGAATTCCAGCCTGACCATCAAGTTCTGCATTGAATGAACTTTTAAGCATGCGAATAGACAAAGGACTTTTCATCAATATTTTTTTTGCCCAGGCAACATAGGTTTCTTCCAATAAGTTTAAGGGCACTACCTTATTGACAAGTCCCATTTCAATGGCCTCTTTGGCATTGTACTGATCACACAGATACCAGATCTCACGGGCTTTCTTCTGACCTACAATACGGGCCAGGTAGGATGCTCCAAAGCCACCGTCAAAGCTGCCCACCTTTGGACCGGTCTGTCCAAAACGAGCGTTCTCTGCGGCAATGGTTAGGTCGCAAACAACATGCAATACATGTCCACCACCAATAGCCCATCCTGCTACCGCAGCGATGACGGGCTTTGGAATAGAGCGAATTAGTTTTTGGAGGTCCAGAACATTTAGTCGTGGGACAGTATCTGTTCCCACATATCCACCATGTCCTCTGACACTTTGATCTCCACCGCTGCAAAATGCTTTGCCTCCTTCCCCTGTTAAAATAACAACGCCTATTTCTACATCTTCACGACAATAGTACATGGCATCGATCATTTCATTTACCGTAAGAGGAGTGAAGGCATTATGGACCTCGGGGCGATTAATGCTAATGCGTGCAATTCCTTCATACGTATGAAACAAAATTTCTTTATATTCTTTGATGGGTTTCCAATCGTACTTAAGCTTCATATCCTTTTTTTATTTCCATTTTAAATTTAGCAAACTGTTCGAGAGTCAATTGTTGATCACTTTCGATTTCGAGAATTTTGGTTTTACCGTCAAAATCCAGAAAATCTTTTAATACATTTTTTAATTTTTTGGAACTATCTAATTTCAGGTAGTCAAATCCAAATTCTTCAGCCAGGTTTTTTGCAGTAAGTTTTTGATGGGTGACAAAATATTCTTGTTGCTCCGGCAGATTACCGGGGCCATCGATCATCGAAAAAATAATTCCTCCGTGGTTATTCAATACGATGACGCGAAGATTAGGAATTGGATAGTTATTCCAGAATGCATTGCGATCATAAAAGAAAGCCATGTCTCCTGTGATGAGAAAGTTAGGCACATCGCTGGTCAGTGCATGACCTACTGCTGTGCTGGTGCAGCCATCAATACCACTCGTTCCCCGGTTGGCAAAAACATGAATTCCTTTTTTACCGGTTTCCAACCCAATGAAATTGGCATATCGAACCGACATGCTGTTGGCTAAATGCAAATTGCATCGTTGGGGTAAAGCTTTCAATACGTCACGGATTATCGCTAATTCACTTAAGAGGGGAGAGGAGAAAAAATTTCTAACGGAACGCTCAGTTCGATGTTCCTCGGCTTCCCATAGACTGACAAAGTTTGCTTTCTTTTGAGTTTCAAAATCGGATGCTGCATTTTCTGAGACAAGACTTCCGAAAAAATTCCTGGGTGTAGACCGTATCACTTTTGTTAATGTTTGAAAAGTGTCCACAACCGATCCACTGGTTTGGATATGCCAATGCTGTTGTGGGCGATAGTGACGCAAAAAGATCTTTAGATTTTTAGAGATCACCGATTTTCCAAAAGTAAGGAGGAGCTCAGGCTGTAGCGATTGCTTTACACTTTCGCCACAATGAGCTAGAAATGAGTCAGCATAGCGGATGGTTTGGGATAGGCTGTGAAAATTTGATATAACATCGCCTACCAGGGCCGCGTTATTCTGCTTTGCAAATTTTTCTACTGCCTTAATAAGATTTTCATTAAAATCATCTTGTCCTGCAACGACAAGGATTTTTCGAAATGGAACAAGATTGTTTCGGATTTCTTGAGTCTCTTTTTCGGAAAGTTTTCTATCGCACTCCAGGCTTTCAATGACTCTGGATGCCTTTGAAAATATAATACTTTCTGATGATGAAGGATACAAGGGCTCCCGGAATGGGGCATTGATGTGGACTGGTCCTTGCGGAAATTCCTTGGCGAGATTAATGGCTTCGTTAACAATTCGGTTAATATGCCAATGTGCATCGGGATGATGATAGTCTTGAGGAAGGTCAAACGATTTTTTGCAATGTGAACTGTAAATTCCAGTTTGATTAATAGTTTGCCCGTCAGATTGATCAATCCATTCTTTTGGTCGATCAGCAGTAAAAACAAGAAGAGGTATCTGCTGATAAAATGCCTCGGCCACGGCCGGAGAAAAATTATAGGTGGCAGATCCTGAGGTACAAAGTAAAACGGCAGGAACTTTTGTTTGGTGTGAAATTCCAAGTGCAATAAACCCTGCGCTACGTTCATCACTGATGGATCGGGTAGTGATGTCGGGATGGCGTGCGAAGGCTAATGTTAGAGGAGCACATCGGGAGCCGGGACAAAGGATCGCATGGCTTATGCCTTTTTGAGAACATAGCTCAGCAATATCATAGATCGGCTGGTAGTTTACCATGTTCTTTTTTGACTTTTCAATTCGTTATTACTTTTTGAAGAGTGTCCATTTTCATTTCAGTCTCTTCCAACTCTTTCTCAGGAATGGAATCGATAGTAACTCCGGCACCGGCATATAAAGTTGCCTGTTGATTGTGAATCTGCATACATCTTAAATTGACAAAAATGTGGCTTTCATTTCTAAAATTCACGGGCCCCAAATAGCCGCTGTAGAATTGACGGTCATAACCTTCAGTTGCTTTTAGAAAATCCTGCGCATTGCTTAAGGGCATTCCACAGACTGCTGAAGTTGGATGAAGAAGTTTTAACATCACGGAGCCTAATTGTGGAAAATTGGTAGCTTTCATATCCACTTCATATTCGGTTTTCAGGTGCACTATATTTCCAGCAATAGCAGTTCGCGGACCATGCTCTTCATATTCCCGCAACCGGATTTTCTTAAAGCAGTTAATGATGTAGCGGGAAACCATCGCCTGTTCCTCAATTTCCTTTTCTGTCCAGGCTACTGATTTAATATCCATACCGGAGGTAAAACGTTTTGTGCCCGCCAAAGCAACGGTCTTAAAGCGTGAGTGCTCATCTATACTTACAAGGAGTTCAGGCGTTGCACCTATCCAGGTCCCCGTTTCCAGAGAAGAGACAAGAGAAACTAGGGCATTGGGGTAACTAACACATAGATTCTGAAATGTCTTTAGGATGTCAAATTCGGAAGTTAAATCTATTTTTTTAAATCGGGAGGGAACTACTTTTTCGAACGTTCCTTTCGAGATTTCATCAATGCTTTTGACTATTAATTGTAAATAGTCTTGATCAACATGACTCGATAGGTGAACTTCTTTGACATAGAAAGCCTTGTTTAAATTAATTGTATCAAACGTTTCCGGATTTTCCTTTTTAAGATTGTCGGTTAATGGATTGGCTTCAAGAAAGCCGTCCTTGAAGGAATGAATAATATCACCCTTAAAAAAGATTTTGTTTTTTGAATTGTCAAATGGGGAAAAGATAAAGCCTGTAGAAGTTTCTTCCAGGGAAACATCAGGTATTTGCTGGACTCCCTCTGTGCAAATTAAGAGATGCTTCTCATTCGTATTCGGCATCTTCCACATCGTAAGCGCATTTCCTTCTTTCAGCGCATTACTGACAAGAACGGGGAGGAGATGACTTTCAGTATTGTGTTGAGTTATAGAAGAATTGGCAATTTGCATTTGGCAGAGGTTAGCGTTTGTCAATCACTGCAAGTGTAATCCGACTAATGCAGACAAGTTGTTTTTGTTCATTGGTAATTTTGATCTCCCAAACTTGCGTTTTTTTTCCAATGTGAATGGCTTTGGTAATTCCATAAACAAAACCTTCTCGAACACTTTTAACGTGATTGGCATTTATTTCAAGTCCAACACAATACTGAATTTTGGTATCGATACAGCAGGTGGCTGCCACACTTCCCAACGTCTCTGCCAAAGCAACCGATGCACCTCCATGTAACAGTCCAAGGGGCTGATGGGTTCTGTGATCAACTGGCATTTTTGCTTCAATATAATCATCACCCACCCTGGTGATCTCAATTCCTAAATGAGCAACAAGTGTGTTGGCGGAAAATTGATTCAGCTTTTCAAGCGTAATTCCTGGTTTAAACAGTGTCATTATGTGCAATTAAACGTATAGTGAAGTGCAATTTCCTTATTTTTGGCGCCAAATTAGAGGAAATTGAGCTGCAAAAAAATATACCTTATCCGTCATGGTGAAACTGACTTCAATCTTCAAGGAATTGTTCAGGGCAGCGGTATCAATTCTTCATTAAATGAAAAGGGTAGAGCACAGGCGCTTGCATTTTACTCTGCTTACAAGAGTATCAAATTTGATCGGGTATATACTTCTAAACTCAGGAGGACGACAGAGTCTGTTACCAATTTTATCCAGTCAGGCATTCCTCATGAATCATTAAGTGGTCTGAACGAAATTAGTTGGGGAGAAAAAGAAGGCCAGAAAATAACGCCTGAAGAAGATGAATACTATCATTGGATGCTCAGGCAGTGGCAATTAGGTAAAACAAGTGAGCGCATTGCAGGTGGAGAATCACCTGAAGACGTCATAGTGCGTCAGAAGCCTGCGATGGACTATGTGATGGCGAAGGAAAATGAATCGACTATTCTAATATGCATGCATGGTCGGGCGATTCGTATTTTACTTTGTCATTTACTGCATTATCCCCTGAGAAGCATGGATTTGTTTGAGCATCAGAATTTATGCCTGTATGTTTTAAATCATACCGGTTCAATGTTTACTATTGAAAGGCATAATGAGGTTGCTCATCTTCAATCCCTGGTGGTTAAATCTACTCATGAAGGAGCAAGCATTTCGCCCAAGTTAGTTGACATGCTCTAATGCAGACTTTGCTTTACTATCAATCGAATTTTTGTATTCGTGTTTTTTATAGCTCAAGGCCTTTTCAAAATAACGCTTGGCGAGGGCATTATCTTTTTGAGCTTGGGCGATATAGCCAAGATTCAAGGCGGAATTGGGTGCGAAATACCAGGGGTTATCACCTGACATATCGATCGTTTGAGCATAAAAGAGCTTGGCGGCTGAGATCTCACTCGTCTTGTGACTGAGTCTTGCCTTTCGATAATAGAATTCGGTTTGCTCTTTTAGGGTTACCAAATCCGAGGGGAGTATAGTGTGAAGAACCTCCTTGGCCTCTTTAAAATATCCCCCATCTGTGTAAAATCTTACCTTAAGAATTTTAGGATTAGGGAATTTTGCCTCTTCAAGTTGCCATGCGGCATAGCGGTCTGGCTCTGCTACATCTTTTCCTGTTTTCTTGGCCTTTTCGAAATTTTGCCATGCCTGTTCAGGTTTATTTTGGAGCCAGTAGCAAAGGGCTATTTTAAAATAAGAGTCTTTTTTGAAACTCTGACTCTTATAGCCTGCGATAAATTTTTGATACGCTTGTATTGCTTGAGCATAATCTCCCCTTTGTAAAAGAATTTCCCCTCTCAAGTATTCAATGTAATGCATCTGCAGTCCTTGAGGATGCAAATCCAGATTTTGAATGAGGTGAAATGCATCGTCACTTCGCGAATTTTTCATCAGCATGTTAATCCCAAGGAAAAGCAATAGGCGATTGTTGGGATCGGTTTTTAAACATTCCTGAATGCCTTTGCCTGCTTCTTCAAACTGCTGACTAATAAATCCCTTAATCGTAAAAAAAAGTATAGTTGCCTCCTCTTTAAGTGATGATTTTGAAAGTCGAAGTTCTTCAAGTTGCTGCTGGCCTTTGGTTACAGAGCCTTTCATACCCAACAAACTCATGAACCAATGAAATTTATCGGGTACTGATCCTACCATGACCTGAATTACACCACTGGTCTTTTTGATTGGGATGAAGGTTGGGTATTTCTTAAGGCATTCCTGCGTGAGATTATAGGCTCTGCGGATAGAGATGACGGCATTTAACTCTTGATTCAAATTGAGAAAATTGAACCCTTTTTGTAAGTTGATCTCGGCTTGCAAAAACAACGTCTCGGCACTTTCGGGAAGTTCTTCAAGATGAAGAAGCCTATCCCTGAATTTAAGTTCAACACCTTCGAATTTCTTACCATCCTCAGTAATAAGGACGTCTACCGTTTCGCAAAACGTGAGAAGGTAAAGCCGATGTAGTTCATACGACTTTGTATTCTTTGTTAAAATTGAGTAAGCCTGGTCAGTCTTTAAGTTAAGGATTAGACTGTAAGCCTTTTGGAGTTCGGCATCAAATTGCCAGGTATTATCTGCGGCACCGATTGAGAAAAAAGGAAACAAAAAAAAGCAGGTGAAAATACCTGCTTTTTTTAAAATCCATTTTAGTGACTTAGCCAACTTTTTTTCTTTTTACCGGGGCAGCTTTCTTTGGCTTTGGCTCTTCTTCCATGGAACCCATGTCCACGTCAGCTAATATTCTTCCGGAGTGTTCATCAATAACAATTTTTTTCTTCTCCCTGATCTCAGCAATTTTCTGAGGAGGGATGATGATGTTACAGCCTTCGGCCGCGCCACGAACAACACGTACGACAGCGAGTCCGTTAGACAAACTTCCTCTGAGTCGTTCGTAATATTTAAGGAGCTTCTCATCGATCTTTTTTGCAGCCTTATCACGATCACTCAGGAATTTCTTTTCTTCTTCCTGACTTTCTCCCAAAATATCGTTTAGCTCATTCTTCTTATTTTCAAGATCCTCGGTTCTTTCTTTTATAAAGCTGTCGATGGTATTGATTTCTGCTTTCTTGCCGTCAATCTTTTCTTTGGCTTCCTTGATTCGCTTTTCGCAAATCTGAACTTCCAATTCCTGAAGTTCTACTTCTTTTGTGATCGCATCAAATTCGCGGTTGTTCTTGACGTTCTTTTGCTGCTCGTTGTATTTTTTAACAAGCTTTTCAGCCTCTTTGATGCCCTCCTTATTTTTCTTTATCGACTCTTCCAATTCTTTCAAATCGGCCTCAAACTTTCCTTGGCGGGTTTTGTATCCTTCCATCTCATCCTCCAGATCCTGAACTTCATCTGGCAGGTCTCCCCGAAGTTTTCTGAGTTCGTCAATTTTCGAATCGATGGATTGTAACTTAACGAGGGCTTCTAATTTCTGTGCAACTGTTTGATTTTCCATTACTTAAAGATAACTTATGGGGTTGGTGATCGTGTTTGAAAAATTGATCGCAAAAGTAGGAAATTTTTCTTCTAAAACCTCCTTCAATAGCTCTTTCGTGTATTGCTCGCTTTCAAAATGACCAATATCAGCCACTAAAATCTGGCCATCCGCATCAAAGAATTCATGGTATTTGAAGTCTGCAGAGACGAAAGCATCTGCACCGGCCTGAATAGCATTGGTCAAGAGAAAACTTCCAGAGCCGCCACAAAGGGCAACTTTTTTCACCAGTCTTTCACTAAACGAAGTATAGCGCACACATTCGGCCTTCATCACGTGTTTCAAACGCGCTAAAAAGAATTTCGGTTCCTCGGCCGTAGGAAGATATCCAATCATGCCCGCCCCAACCTCTTGATTTTCATTCTCCAGACGGTTGATATAATAAGCAACTTCTTCATACGGATGTCTTTTTTTTAATGCTTCAACTATTGAAGATGTTAGATGTTCGGGGAAAATTACTTCGATCCTATTCTCCTGGATTTCTTCAAGTTTACCCGGTCGCCCAACCTGGGGATTGGAATCCTCTGTTGGCAGAAAGGTTCCTTTTCCAGCAACACTGAAGCTGCAGTTTTTATAATCTCCAATTTGGCCTGCGCCCGCGTTGTGCAGCGATTCTAAAATCTCTGACGTCTTATCCAGAGGAACAAAGGTTACAAGTTTGCTAAGTGTGTTTTTCTTTGGTGCTAATATCCTTATGTTCTGAAGGCCCAATTTGTCTGCAATCTTTTTATTCACTCCCATGTGAACATGATCGAGGTTGGTATGAATGGCATAGATGGCCACATCATTCTTTATTGCTTTAATGATCGTTCGTTCGACATAATTCTGACCGGTTAATTTTTTCAATCCTTTAAAAATAATCGGATGATGTGCTACAATGAGGTTGCATCTCAAACGGATAGCCTCCTCGACTACACCTTCGGTACAATCCAGTGTTACAAGAATACCGGTAACAAGATCATCAGGACTTCCCGTTAATAACCCGCAATTGTCGTATCCTTCCTGTAATGATTTTGGAGCAAGACTTTCAAGATATCTTGTCACCTCTTTTATCAATAACGATTTCATTGATTAAGTACTTTTGTTCAAAAATATGCCGAGATCGTCAAGAATTGTGAGATTTATAGTGATTGTCTCGCAATTTTTAAGAATTAGTTAACTTCCAGCGGGTAAATAAAAGGATATTTCTGTTATTGAAAACGAAAAAAATGAAATAGTCCTCGCCACAGTATGTTTATTCTAAGATTCCTCCTCTTTCCTTTTGCCGTGATTTATAATGCGGTTACCCGTTTCAGAAATCATCTTTATACCATTGGTCATAAAAAATCATTTCAGTTTGAAACGATGGTTATCAGTGTGGGCAATCTTAACCTTGGTGGTTCGGGAAAGACACCGATGATTGAATACCTCATTCGTCTTTTGAAATCGAGATATAAGGTAGCGATAGTAAGCAGAGGATATGGTAGAAGGACGAGAGGCCTTCGATTTGTTACGGAAAACGAAAGCGCAAGCACAGTAGGGGATGAACCCTTTCAGCTATTTCAAAAATTTGAAGATATCAGTGTAACGGTTTGCGAGGATAGAGCTTTTGCAATTCCTCACATTCTTCAGCAACATCCGGGTACAGATGTTATTCTTATGGATGATGCATTTCAGCACCGATCAGTGCGACCTCAGCTTAGTATACTCTTGAGCGAATACAAAAAACCTTTCTACAATGACCACCTGCTCCCCTTAGGTAGATTACGTGAAGCGCGTCAGGGGGCATCCCGATCTGACATTATTGTCATTACAAAATGCAACGAGGATATTAATGACCAAAACTGTACCAGCATAGCTTTGAAAGTGAAAGATTTCTCTGGAGAGAAACCGATTTTCTTTTCGAGTCTTGAGTATGGAAGACCAATTCCAATTGGTGCGCATTCACTTCCTCTCGCGGATGAGGTAATTATGGTATCGGGGATAGCCAATACAGAACTTTTTGAAAAATACGTAGCCTCGAGATTTAAAATCATCCGGCACTTTAAGTTTTCAGATCATCATAGCTATTCTCTTCATGAACTAAATAAGATCAATGAATTTTACAATCACCAAAAGAAACCACTATTTATTCTTACCACGGAGAAGGATATGGTTAAATTGATTGATGATAAATTCAGTGAGGTAGTTCATGGTTTACCCTGGTTTTTTCTCCCCGTGGCGACCTCATTTTTGAATAATGGTGCGGATTTTGATAGGTTGGTCATCCAGGCAATGGAAAGGTTTAAATCAGAACATCCGTGAGTGGTTATTATTTGGTTGGTAAAATATTTATTTGCAGGTCTTTATCCGAAATACAACTTTCAAGGGGACTCTTTAAATCTATTTTATTCTCTTCTCTCATTAGTCTTTCCGTTAACTCAATAGCTCAGCAAAAGGAGGGTGGTCGAAGAACGGGTTCACAAATCGTTGATGATACAACTAGAAATGTGTATGGTCCTAAAACCACGTTATGGACGACTGAAAAGAATATTTTTTATAACAAGAATATTTATTATGCCCTTGACACCTCGATCAGTAACTTCTATCGCTGGACTTATGTGCAACGCTTTAATAATTTTTATAAAGACCTCGGTAATATAGGAACGGCATTGAGTCCAATTTTTCCAACCTTCTCCTCCGCGATTGGTGTTACATCTGGTTTTAACTCGTATAACCTATATTACGAAACAGAAGAACCAAAATATTTTGATACCAAGTCTCCGTACACTAGGATGTTTATCATCTGGGGAGGTAAGGGAAGGGCGATGACCCGTGTTGAGTTTAGCCGCAATATTACCCCGCGATGGAATTTTGGATTTAATTACCGACCCTTACTCGTTGACCGGCAATTGCTTCATCAAAAGGGTAAACGCCAAACGATAAGTCACTATTACGATTTGTACACCACCTACAAATCTAAAAATGACAGATATTCTTTACTGTTGAATTACCGGAGAATAAGGCATCGGGTCGCTGAATCAGGAGGCGCAGATGTAGGTCCGGATGAGCCCTATATTAACTATTTTAATATTCAGACTGGGCAGAAACTTGTTGCAACAGGTTCAGAAGATTTACGAAATAATCTTCATCTGTTACATCAGTATAAATTGGCGAAGCCATTTCAAATTTATCATATGGGAGATTTGGGGAAGCAAGTCAATAAGTTCGCAAATGTTACCAGCCAGGATCCAGATGATTTCTACGATTCAGTGGCCGTAGCATCTGATACTATATCTGATAAAACATCGTTAAAAATTTTTCAGAATGAAGTGGGCATTAAGGGAAATGCTGCTTTCCTATTTTATAATTTCTACTACAAAAACAGATCATATCAATATACCAATCAGAGATTGGAAATTGATGAGTTAACATTTAATCCGAAATCTACTGAGCATTATGTTGGCGGGCGGATTGCTTTTGAAATTGATTCCCTCACTGAGTTGGCGGGAAATGCAGAGTATTTGTTGGATGGCAACTACAGAATTGAGGGTGAATTTAAGAGTCCGTGGCTGGATGCCTCCGTGAAGAGTTTGCTCGCAAAACCCGGGCTGATGCAAACTTCCTACTCGGGAGGACACGATTACTGGAATAACTCCTTCTCTAACGTTTCACTTAATCAGATTAACGGTTTTTTAAAAGTAAAGCTTGGTCCAATGATGATCTCACCAGGTGCTACATTCTCCACCGTCAAGAACTATGTCTTTTTTAGAGAGATTACACCAACAAGCCCATCAACACAAACTGTCCTCCCATTTCAATCAGGGGGAAGCCAGACTATTTTTTCCCCTGAACTAAGAATGAATATTCGGTTTTTAAGGCATATCTATTTAAGGCCTCAGGTTATCTACACATCGTTTCTTCAAAATGATGATGATGCATTTCGTATTCCGCAGGTATTTGCCAATGCGCAATTGGCCTTCGAGAATAAGATTTTTAAAGGCAATTTGCAGGTACAGATTGGATTGGACGCACACTGGAAATCTTCCTATGAAGCAACAGGCTACGATCCTGCTATCCAGCAATTTTATAATCAAGACGCTACTGTCGTTCCTTCCTTTTTATTGGCGGATGTATTTTTTACGGGTAAGATGAAAAGGGGAAGGTTCTTTATTAAATACAATAATCTTGTACAGGCATTTACAAATTCCGGTTACCTGACAGCTCCTGGATACCCTGGCCAGCGTAACATTATGGACTTCGGTTTCGACATGTTGCTTTTTGATTGAGATGGAAAAGCAAGTTCCTTCAGCTACCCACAGATCCTGCTAGGTAAAACTAGGTCTTCTGTTTTTTCTTTTTGGCAGCCGGGAAGAGAATGTTGTTTAATATTAACCGAAAGCCCGGGGAATTAGGATGTAGTGCCAAATCAGTTGGCTCTTCACCTACGGTATGTTGATAATCTTCCGGATCATGACCGCCATAGAAGGTCCAAAACCCTTTGCCAAATATGCCATGAAGGTATTTTGCTTCTCTAATCTCTTTATTTTCACCCATGATCACAACATCAGGCTTGATAAGATGTTTTTTGAAGCCCGTAGTTTGTCCATAAAACCCTTTGATCACACGGGTATGGTCTTGGGTTAACATAGTTGGTATAGGATCCCACTTAGCGGAGAATTCAAAAATTGAAAAATAATCATTGTCCTGGCGAAGTCCACGTTCAGGGGCGTTGTTGTCGATATCTGAGAATTCATATTGATATGGATCTCGGGAGATAATAAAGTCTTTAAATGCAAATGTGTTTTCAAAATTTAGTTTTTCCTGTGCTCTTGGATCAGCAGGATCGCCATCATACATCTTCTCGCAGATGTCAAGACCTTCTGCCGAGAGTGCAATGTCATAGGAATCGGTAGCTGAGCACATCGCAAATAGAAACCCTCCTCCGGCAACAAATTCTTTTATCCGTTTGGCTGCCGCTAGTTTTAGCTGCGAGACTTTCCCAAAACCATATTTTTGTGCAAGGCCTTCGGCTTCTTTTTGTTGTTCAAGGTACCACGGCATGTTTTGATAGACTCCATAGAATTTTCCGTATTGCCCGGTGAAGTCTTCATGATGAAGGTGAAGCCAATCGTACTTTGGTAGCGAGCCATCCATCACTTCATCGTCAAAGATTACATCATAAGGTATTTCGGCATACGTAAGTACCAAAGTTACTGCATCATCCCAGGGTTGTTTTGATTTTGGAGAGTACACAGCAATGCGTGGATACTTCTCCAATTTCATGATATCATAATTAACGGCAGGACTTGCTATTTCGGTGATTATCGAATTCGCCTGTGCATCAGAAATGATCTCATAGCTCACACCACGAACAACCAATTCATTTTGGAACTTTGGCTGATACTTGCACATAAAACTCCCACCGCGGTAATTCAATAGCCAATCCACTTCATTATCTGATTTCAAAATCCAGTAGGCAATACCGTACGCCTTGAGATGGTTTACCTGTTTTTCATCCATTGGAATGAAAATATAATTGGCAGAGGCTACCCTAAATAGGCCTAAAAGCACAAACAAAATGATAAATCGCATCGTTAGAGGAGTCTATTGGAGGTCAAGTTGTAACAATTTTATTAAATAAAAGTCTATCATAACAACGTAGCCGTTCATAATTTTGATCTTTGTATGCTGAAAAAAGATAATGAATTTAGTCGAAAACATTAAAGAAGGACTTCGGTCGATAAAGGCAAATCTACTGAGATCAGTTTTAACCGCCCTCATTGTAGCTATTGGCATTACGTCCCTGGTGGGAATTTTGACAGCCATTGATGGCATTGAATTTTCAGTTTCAGAAAGCCTCTCCTCCCTGGGCGTAAATACCTTTGACATTTATTCGCGAAAGAACCGTGGAAGCAGCCAGCAAGGGCTAAAAGAAAAAGTCTACGCACCGGTTCAATTGAACGAAGCACAGGCTTTTATTGACCGATATACTTTCCCCTCCAGCATTAGTCTTTCGGCAGATTTGAGCTTTGCAACAGAAATAAAGCATTTATCTAATAAGACAAATCCAAATGTGGGGATCACCGGAGTGAATGAGGAGTACCTGGCCATCAAAGGATTGAATATTGATAAAGGCAGAAATTTTTCTATCATTGAAATCCAATATGGGACCAAAGTTGCTATCATCGGTAAGAAGATAGTAGATGCACTCTACACAGAAAACAAAAATAATATTCTGGGTACTGAAATTTCATTCAAGGGTACACAGTTCAGAGTGATTGGTGTGTTGAAAGAGAAGGGAGAACTCGCGGAAGATAATTACGACAACATGGTTTTTATTCCCATCATTGTAGCCAATCAGATGGCGAGCGGTAGGGGACTTGACTACAGTCTGACCATCGGAATTAATGACCTTACGCAAATGGACCTTGCCATGGGTGAGGCCACGGGGCTTATGCGTTTGATCCGGCATGATCAGATTGGAAATGAAAATTCTTTTTTATTGGAAAAAAGCGAGACCCTGGCCGAAAACCTTGAGAGTATTACAGGCGCCTTGCGTACCGGAGGATTTGGTGTTGGTTTCATCACACTGTTGGGAGCAGCCATCGCATTAATGAACATCATGCTGGTCTCTGTAACAGAGAGAACAAGAGAGGTTGGCATCCGGAAGGCGTTAGGAGCAACACCATTAAGAATTCGCCAGCAATTTGTTATTGAGGCAATTGTCGTTTGTATTTTGGGTGGGATCACGGGAATAATTTTAGGCATTGTGATCGGAAATCTGATATCACGGGTAATGGGGATTGAAGCTTTTATTGTCCCCTGGTTATGGATGTTTGTGGGACTCGTAGTATGTATTGTCGTTGGTTTGCTTTCCGGGTATTACCCAGCCCACAAGGCATCTAAGCTCGATCCCATCGAATCATTGCGCTTTGAATAGTTCGAGGTTTGGGAATTAACTTCAGATAGCTCAACCTAAAAATCACCCAATCTAAGGGGGTGGCCTCTATCAGGGAAAAAATCTTTACTAATTTTAGGTATATAGATTAGATAAGCTGAATAATTTCGCCATTTTTATAAAACGATAAACCGATTTTCATGAAAGTTAGATTTGCTCCTGTCGCTATTGTGCTTTTTTCACTGTTAGCTCTTGTTGGTTGTAAAAAGGATGATCCTGCTCCTTTGGAAGCGGAGGTTAAAGGAAAACTATTAGCAGGTGAAAAGGATGCCAGTAAGAACTGGAGATTGATAGGACTTACGTTTGCCACGGCTAGCAACCCCGCCCAATCGCAAACACTTTTTGGCTGTTTTGCTGATAATGTTTATACGTTTAACAACAACGCAAGTCAGGATTATCAATCCTCAGAAGGAGCTTCAAAATGCGACTCTGCTGATCCGGATGTTATTGAAAAAGGAAATTGGGCGTTTACGCTTGATGGATTAATCGTAAATATAGTAGTGGATGAAACGTTAAGTACATGGGGACTATTTTCGTCTGAAATACTTTTTTCTGTTGATTCGGACGGAAATTTAATTGGTGTGTTTTCGGAAGGCTATCCGTACCCTGCTTCAGTAGTTAATTTAACGGAAACAAATCTTACATTGGAGATGAATCGACTTGATTTGGACGGGACAAAAACTAAGTATACACTAACCTTCACCGCTATATAAGAATGGGGCGTAAGGCTTTTGTCTTTCTGCTCTTCTTACTTTTTTCTTTCAGCATGACGGGACAACCACTGTCAACCTCTAAGCTCATTAAATTTTTAGCACTTGGTGATTCTTATACGATAGGAGAGAGTGTAGCTGAGAACTTGCGATGGCCTAATCAGCTTTCAGATTCTTTAAAGAAAAAAGGCTATAAAATCTCAAAGCCGACTATCATTGCTACTACCGGCTGGAGAACGGATGACTTAAAGAATGCGATTAAAATTGCTGATCTTAAGAGAGAATACTCTTTGGTTTCTCTGCTGATAGGAGTAAATAATCAATACCAGGGAAGATCTTTAGATCAATACAGTTCTGAATTTAAGGAGCTGCTGGTAACTGCCATTGAATTGGCGAAGGGCAAGAAGGAGAATGTCTTTGTCGTTTCCATTCCTGATTATGGCTACACACCATTTGGCAAACCGAAGCAAACAGAAATTTCAAAAGCGATCGATCAGTTTAATGAAGTCAATCAAAGCGTTGCCAATAGGATGGGTGTTACCTATATTTCGATAACCGATATTTCTCGTCTCGGCATTGATCAACCCGATTTAGTGGCAGAGGATGGTCTGCATCCTTCTGGTAAGATGTACTCGATGTGGGTAGAGAGGATGCTTCAAACTTTGGTTAAATAAACCCGCAAAGCCGTGGTTCGTGTCTTCACGACCACTTACGTGATTTTTATTTTCCTTTTTCGGTTCGTGGGGACACGAACCGAGCGGAGGGATTTACTTTATGTGGGTATAGAGGATACTTCAAACTTTGGTTAAATAACCCCGTAAAATTTTCCTCACAGAAGTTTCTCAATAACGAGAGTAATATTTGTAGCCACAATTTTGTGACCCTCTACATTTGGATGTATCCCATCGCTTTGATTGAGTTTTTCAATTCCACCAACACCTTCCAGCAGGAAGGGTATCAGCGTTGCATTATTTTTTTTAGCCAGATATGGATAAATATTCCTGAACTCGCTAGTATACTGCTTTCCCATATTTGGGGGTACCATCATGCCAGCCAGGACAATTTTCACTTTAGGATTTTTGGCTTTCACTTTATCAATAATGGCCTGAAGATTTTTGCGAGTTTGATCTAAGGGAAGTCCACGGAGTCCATCATTGGCCCCCAATTCAAGTACAAAAATTTGAACAGGTTGACGCAAGAGCCAGTCGATTCTGGCAAGGCCTCCCGCGGATGTCTCTCCGCTTAAGCCTCCGTTAATTACTTTTACGCGATTTATTTTTTTGTTTAACTCTTTCTCAATCAATGCTGGAAAGGCCTCTTCTGTAGAAAGTCCATAACCTGCCGTCAGGCTATCTCCAAAGAACAAAACTGTTTGAGGTGCTTTCGGTTGAAAGAGCATTAATAAAGCAATAAAAAATAACGTTTTACCGACTATCATGTTGGAAAGTTAATAGCTTTCTTTGTGCTTCAAAATTGAAATAAAATTGACTTATGTTAATGTCTGCTTGAATTTGATCATTTTAATCTAAATAACGTTTTACCTCCTGATAAGTTAATATTCAAAAAATCCATGTCTGACATTGTATTACAAGCTGAAGGCCTGACCAAGGCATATCGATCCGGAGAGAAGGAATTGGTAGTTCTTGACAACGTCTCATTTACAGCAGAACAGGGAACCAGTCTATCCATCATTGGCCCCTCGGGGAGTGGGAAAACAACCTTACTTGGCCTTTGTGCGGGGCTTGATGTGCCCTCTGCCGGGATAATCACCTTGATGGGTTTTAAGCTTAATGTGATGAGTGAAGATGACCGTGCTTATATCCGGAACCAGTATGTAGGATTTGTGTTCCAGAATTTTCAGCTGCTTTCGACACTGACTGCGCAAGAGAACGTCATGGTACCTCTGGAGCTACGCGGTGAGAAAAATATTGCGGGTAAAGCAAAGGAACTTTTGAACCGGGTTGGCTTGGGAGACCGAATGCATCATTATCCATCCCAGCTATCAGGTGGCGAACAGCAGCGAGTTGCCATGGCAAGGGCATTCATCACTTCACCCAAAATCCTTTTTGCGGATGAACCAACCGGAAACCTGGATGAGGAGAATGCAAAGCATATAACAGATCTTTTATTTGGAATGAATCGTGAGGAGAAGACTACCCTTGTTTTAGTTACTCATAACCTGGAGTTGGCCCAGAAGACAGAGCGGATTCTTCAAATGAAGGGTGGAAAATTGATCAACGAAAGGATGATCAACCCGCATGATTGAATACATCATTAAATTAAAACACGAGACCCGGAGCATCTTTAGAGATCGTTGGGTGTGGGCTATGGCTTGGCGCGATGCGCGAAACAATTTTGCACGTCTCTTTTTATTTACGGCTTCCCTGGTGACGGGTATTGCAGCCGTTGTTGCCATTGGTTCGCTCAACTATTCACTGCAAAAGGATTTAGATAAAAATGCAAAAGAGTTGTTGGGCGCTGATCTGGTCATTAACAGTAATAAAAAATTTGACCCGGAGATTTTCAGCGTGCTTGATTCTATTAAAAATATCGAGCGGGCCCAAGATGCTGACATGGCTTCCATGGTCATGTTCATGAATAGCCGACAGTCACGTCTTGTTAAACTTACCGCCCTGCGAGGAGCTTTTCCATTTTATGGAAAATTGGAAACAAAACCTTCTAATGCCTATGTGTTAATGAGTACAGGTCGATTCGCTATGTTGGATGAATCACTGGCAACGCAGTATGAAATTAGTTCTGACGATTCTTTAAAGATAGGGAATCTCATGTTTAAAGTAGCAGGAGTGGTGTCGAAGATACCGGGCGGTGGTGGACTTACGGCAACCTTAGCACCGGCAGTTTATATTTCGTTTAGCTCATTGGATTCTACTGAGCTTGTTCAGTTCGGAAGCCGTGTAAGCTATAGTTTATTTATAAAAACGAATACGGAAGAACGGGCGAACGCTGTGATAAAAAAGGTAGATCCTCAGATCAAAAAATTTGGATATTCTTACGAAACAGTGCAGGCGCGGAAAGAAGGACTTGGTGAGGGATTTAAGTCCGTGTATAGATTTTTCTCCTTGTTAGCTTTCGTGGCTTTGATTCTTGGATGTATCGGTGTCGCCAGTTCAGTTCATATCTATGCAAGGGAGAAGAGAGAAGATGTTGCCATTCTTCGTTGCATTGGCTCTTCGGGGTGGCAGGCATTTAATATTTATTTTATCCAGGTTTTTGTTTTAGGGTTGATGGGAAGCATCATAGGAGCGGGGCTTGGCGTTGCGATTCAGCAAGTCATTCCAATCGTATTTAAAGAATTTATTCCGGTAGAATTAGAATTTGCGATCTCTTGGGCTGCTGTAGTGGAAGGTATTATTCTGGGAGCAATCGTTGCCGTTCTTTTCACGGTATTGCCACTTGTCTCCGTTCGGTTTGTACCACCACTCACTGTACTTCGGGCCGATTTTAATCCGGGGAACACGTTTTCAAAAACAAAAACCTTTGTTATTATTTTGATTGTTCTATTTCCAATCCTGGCAGCTGCGTATCAAACAAAAAGTATTCTTGTCGGATTATTGTTTTCGTTTGGACTTGCAGTGGCGCTGGGATGTTTGGCGCTGGTGGCAATGCTACTGCTATTCGTTGTTAGAAAGTATTTTCCGACACAGGCAGGATTTATCTTTCGTCACGCTTTATCAAACTTATTTCGCCCCAATAATCAAACCCAGACACTATTGGTTTCTATTGGCCTTGGTGCTTTCATTATTGCGACACTTAATATAATCCAGAGTAGTTTACTCAATCAGGTAGAATTCAAGGGCAATGAAAATCAATCCAATACCATTTTATTTGACATTCAACCGAATCAAAAAGAAGGAGTTGTTAAGCTCATTGAAGACCATCGTTTGCCGGTTAATCAAGTGGTGCCCATCATTACGTGCCGCATCAGCGAATTAAAAGGAAATGCTGTTGATCTTCTTCAAAAAGAACAAGCCGATAGTATACCAGACTGGGCTTTGACGCGTGAATATAGAGTCACCTACAGGGACAGCCTGACGATTTCAGAAGAACTGACTAAAGGTGAGCTGCATAAACTTGCGCGCGGCAAAAAAGACTCCGTCTGGGTAACGATTTCAGAGGGAATGCACGAAACATTGAAAGTAGATGTAGGGGATTCATTAGTGTTTGATGTTCAGGGGGTTCCTATCCGGGCAAGAATCAGCGGTATACGAAAAGTAGATTGGCCTAAAGATCCACCTAATTTTATTTTTGTCTTCCCTTCCGGAATTTTAGATATGGCTCCACAGATTTGGGTTGCTACTACCCGCGTGGACGAGCAACAAAAGGGCAATGGATTCCAACAAGAATTGGTGACACGCTATCCAAATGTTTCACTGGTAGATTTGCGATTGATTCTTAATACAATTAATGAATTGTTTGGAAAAATAGGATTGGTAATCCGTTTTCTAGCCCTCTTCAGTATTGTCACTGGACTGGTAGTGCTGGCGGGAGCGGTTTTGAATAGTAAGTATGTCCGGATAAAAGAAAACGTGCTGCTGAGGACACTCGGTGCCAGAACACGTCAGTTGACAAAGATTACATTGATTGAATACGCATACCTTGGCCTTTTCTCAGCCTTGACGGGTTTATTGCTTTCTCTTGCAGCAGGATGGCTACTGGCATTTTTCTTTTTTGATATTCAATTCAGAGCTGATCCGACAGAGCTTCTCCTGATTGGGGGAGGGGTTATCTTCCTTACAGTATTTATTGGATGGTGGAATTCCCGTGAGGTGATCACCACGCCACCCTTGCAAGTATTAAGGAAGGAGAGTTAACTTGATGCATGAATTTTGCCGGCAAGCTGTTTAATAGCAGCCTTTTCTGCTCTTTGTTTTTTTATGGATGTCTGGCATATGCTAGGCCCGGCCCGGGTATTCCATTTATCGAAAATAAAAATCAGTGGAACAAGCAAATCAGATTTAAGGCAAGTATTCCTCAGGCAGAGGTAATGCTATGGCGGGATCGGATTCAATACCTGGTGAAGAGTGAATTCAATGAAACTGAAAAAGGCACAGGTACTAAGGCCATTCTCAAGGCAGAAGGAGGTCATCAGCACCCGGCCAATTTAGAGACCCAACTATATGAAGTAAATTTTATTAACTCCAGCCCAGCAGTATTGCAGGAAGCCTCAGGCTCCAATGGCACACGCTACAATTATATGTTGGGTAACGACAAATTAAAATGGGGCATTGGTGCCAAAGGTTTTTCCACGGTGATGTATCATGACTTGTATTGCGACATTGATTTGAAAGTCTATTCACAGGAGGATAAGATTAAACAGGATTGGATTGTAAGACCCCATGGTAATCCGGATAACATTAAAGTTGAATACAAAGGCATTGAGTCAATTGTATTGAAGGAGGATAACCTGGTCATTGAAACACGCGTGGGGGAAATCACCGAGCTTAAGCCGAGTGCTTATCAGGTCATTGACGGCAAAAAAATCTATATTCCTTGTGTTTATAGCCTTAATAGAAATGTATTGAGTTATGACTTCCCTCAACAATATGATCCTTCTCATGAACTTATTATTGACCCCATTTTAATTTTTTCGGCCTATTCCGGTTCGTCTTATGATAACTGGGGTAATACGGCCACCTATGATGAGCATGGAAATGTTTATTCGGGGGGAATGGTCTCTAACCTGTTTGGTGGCACAAGTTTTCCCACCACTCCAGGGGCGTATCAAACTACGTATGCCGGAGGTAATTGGGATGTCGCAATCTTGAAATATGATTCATCCGGCTCAACGCTCTTGTATGCCACTTATCTGGGAGGAAATTTAACGGAGACTCCTCAAAGTCTTTTAGTCAATCATGCAGGCGAACTTCTCATTTTGGGAGCTACAGGTTCTACCAACTTTCCGGTGACGAACGGCACTACATTTAGCGGAGGAACAAATGTTGATCCGCTGGGCGGAGTTCCTTATCCTCTTGGTTCCGATCTTTTTGTTGCAAAGCTGAGTGAAGATGGAACAACCTTGTTAGCATGTACCTATCTGGGCGGAACAAAGAATGATGGCTTAAACTTCGTGTCGGGAGTTATGAATACACTTAGTCCCGGTTTTGTTGAAAGTCCTATTGCCCGCAACTATGGTGACCAATTGAGAGGCGATATCATTACGGATAAGGATAATTTTGTTTACCTGGCATCTAATACTTCCTCTTCTGACTTTCCGGTTATCAATACTGACCCGAACGCTCAGTTCAAAGGAGGTACACATGATGCTGTCCTCCTCAAGTTACAACCCGATCTTTCACAAATTGTCTGGAGCAGATTGCTGGGGGGATCAGGTACCGATGCAGCGTATTCTATAAAATTGAATAAAATGAGTGAGGTGTATGTAGCTGGAGGAACATCAAGCTCAAACTTCCAAGGCATGAATGGTCTAAAGACAAATTTTCAGGGAGATGTAGATGGTTGGATAGCCCATGTATCAACGGATGGGACACAGATAAATGATGCAACCTACTTGGGTACTGGTTTTTATGACCAAACGTATTTGATTGATCTCAATGAAGCAAATGAAGTCTATGCATTCGGTCAGACTCAAGGTGACTATCTGGTAACAGGAAATGTCTACACAAATCCAAACTCTGGGCAGTTTTTACACAAACTGTCATCCGATTTGAAAACAACCATATTCTCTACCGTTATTGGCTCAGGCGTAAGAAGTCCCAATATTTCTCCAACGGCATTCCTTGTAAGCGAGTGTAATACTATTTATCTCAGTGGTTGGGGAGGCGCTGTAAATAATATAACACAGGGTAACATTGTTCGAAATTATGTTGGCGGCAATACCCTTGGTTTACCCTTTACATCGGATGCTTACCAAAAAACGAGTAATGGTAGTGACTTTTATTTCATGGTGTTATCGGGTGATGCAAGCACCTTTTTGTATGGTTCTTTCCTTGGCGGAACAAGCTCATTTACCCATGTGGATGGAGGAACGAGTCGCTTCGATAAAAAGGGGATTGTGTATCAGGCTGTTTGCGCTGGATGTGGTGGCCGATCTGATTTTCCTGCTATCAATGTTCCTGTAGCGCATCAAAAAAACAATAGCCTTAATTGTAATAATGCAGCTTTTAAATTTGACCTCTCCTCGTTAAAGGCCCGAATTCAAACAAATTCTGTTACGCTAAAGACGCCAGGGATTACCACCTTTTGTTTTCCTGATCCAATTGTCTTTCAGAACCTTAGTGCAGGTGGACAATCATTTGAATGGAAGTTAGGAGATGGAACCAAGTTGAATAAGGCAGATACTACTCTTGTCATTCACCAATTTAGTTCACCAGGACAATATTCTGTTAAATTAACAGCCTTTTCGCAAGGCACCTGCAAAGGAAAAGATTCGACAACGATGGTGGTTAACGTGTATGATGCGCTTGGTGAGGTTGGTAATGATGAATCTATGTGCTTTGATGCAGGAATAAAATTAATTGCCACAGGCGGGGTAACCTACCAATGGAAGAATAAGGAAGGTGACTTCAACTCAGGGGAAGCACAACCTGTCGTTAATCCTAAGGTAAACACTGATTACTATGTAACGATCACCGATGTTCATGGGTGTATTAAGAAAGACACAATGAAAATAAAAGTGATTCCGGGTATTGACTTGCAATTCGAAGTTTCCAAAATTCATGATTGCTATTCAAGACCCAAAGTTCAGGTCAAGAACCTGACTGACCCGGAAGAAGATACATTTCTGGATTTTGGAGATGGCACGACTTCGGATTTCCAGGAAGACATCCACGATTATCAAAAGGATGGAGTTTACAGCATTAGGGTTGTTGGCAAGAAGGATTTTTGTGTTTATGACAAGGAGGTTACATTTCCGTTTTATGATCTCAGAGTTCCTAATGTAATTACACCAGACCAATCTCCGGATACGAATGATACATTTAAAATACGATATGGGGATGCTGATCGAACGACTGTGGATGCGGGTGTAAAGGTTTCTTTGATCATTTATAATCGGTGGGGGAAGAAACTCTTTGAAAATCCTGACTATAAGGATGAATGGTCAGCTGAAGGTCTGGCTGCGGGGGTTTATTATTACGAAGCAGATATTGAAGGAGAGAATGTTTGTAAGGGATGGGTACAGGTGATTAGATAAATTGTTTATATTGAAAGTTAGACTATAGCCACCATGAAGAAAATACTATCGATCACCATTTTTACATTCCTGCTGACCTCCTGCTCAAGAGATGCGAAAGAGAATTTAAGTTTAAAACCGATTGACTTTAAGGAAAAAATCAGCACAGTCACCGATGCCATTTTGCTTGATGTGAGAACTCCTGAAGAAGTACAAAAGGGATATTTAAAGGGCGCGCTGAATTTTGATTTCAAGAGTCCGCAGTTTAATATTCTGATTGAAGGACTGGATAAAGAAAAGTCTTACCTGGTTTACTGCGCCAGTGGCGTACGCAGTGGAAAGGCCGCGGATCTGATGCGAGAAAAAGGTTTCAAGAAAGTGTATACCTTAGAGGGTGGCTTGAATGCCTGGAAAAATGAAGGACTGGCGACTGATAGTCCTGCTGTGAAATAAAACTAGAATTGAAAGTAAATAAAAGGCTGAATCCCTGCCGACTTGGTCTGAATTACTAAAACAATAAGGCCAACCATCATGGCCGCTTTAACTGCCAGAGGCATATTGATTACCGCCTTCTCAGCCTTAAGTTCAATGCGATGTGGCATAAAGTGCAGGAAGTAACCCATTAGCATTACCAATAGAACCGATTTGTATCCAGAGATAAAGTCGAGAAAGATTTGCGGTGTAAAATGCAAAGAAATTTGAGAGATTACTTCCCGTGCATTTTCCACGGAGCTTGCACGAAAGAATATCCAGCAAAAACATACGAAGTGGAAAGTGACCAATAAGCTGATGACATTGATCAAACGATTCTGTTTGTTGAGCACACCCAGTCGTAAAGAAGTGAATAACTTATGAACACCAAGGGCTAATCCATGGAGCCCTCCCCAGAGAATAAATTTGAAAGCAGCGCCATGCCATAGTCCGCCCAGTAGCATGGTGATGAATAGATTAATATAGGTTCTGAATTTTCCTTTTCGGTTGCCACCTAAAGAGATGTAAAGATAATCCCGCAGCCAGGATGACAAAGACATGTGCCATCGTCTCCAAAACTCAGTAATGTTTTTTGATTGATAGGGAGAATCAAAATTGAGACAGAACTGAAATCCTAATAGCAAGGCAATTCCTATGGCCATGTCGGAATAGCCCGAGAAGTCGCAATAGATTTGAAGGGCGTAGCCGTAAACGCCAAACAAGTTCTCTAAACCAGTGTAGAGCGTGGGAGCGTCAAAAATTCGATCTACAAAATTCAGACTTATATAGTCTGAGATAATTGCTTTTTTAAACAGTCCAGTGCAAATCAAGTAAACCCCTCGCCCGAACATTTCTTTAGTGACAATTGTGGGTTTATAAATTTGAGGGATAAAATCTGCGGCTCTTACGATTGGACCAGCTACCAATTGTGGAAAGAAGGAAACAAAGAAGGCATAGTCGAGAATGTTATTCACAGGTTTTAAAGTGCCTCTGTAAATATCAATGGTGTAACTCAGTGACTGGAAGGTGAAGAAGGAAACGCCTACAGGAAGGAAGATGTCGAAAGGTTGGTACGGCAACCCGACCATAGAACTAAATATTTCATGTAAGAAGTTGGTATACTTAAAATATCCTAACAGACCGAGATTGATGACCAGGCTAAACGCCAGCCAGGAAAGTCGCTTCCAGGGTGTAGTAGTCTTGTAGATATAATTCGCCAACATATAGTCAACAACCGTTGAGCCAATGAGGATTAAAAAATAAACTCCACTGGACTTGTAATAAAAGTAAAGAGAGAATAAGGTTACAAAAGTAAGCTTGGCGCGATGTGTCTTGCTGAGCAGAATATAACCTGTCATGAATCCAAGAAAAAGGAAAAGAAAGAAGCCACTATTGAAAATCAATGGCTCCGCTTGATGGTACTGAAACTGCTCCAGTAATTTAGGGATGTCTATAGCGAACATATTCATTATAACCTTTGATCACCGCCTCGTAGAGAAGATTCCCCTGCAACTCGTAACCTTCTTTGGTAAAATGCACACCATCTACTCTTAGTAATCCATTTTTTTTCCAGAGATCAGCAGAATGCGAACCACCACCAATTTGATATAAATCCCAGTAGGCATAATTATATTGATCGCAATAGGCTATTACCTTTTTACGAATAGCGTCAATACCGGTATTTCTGCGAGTTTTCTTTCGATAGGCATCGGGAGGTGTAGTAAATAGAAATTGAGCATGAGGGTTTTTGGTTTTCAGATTTTGAACTAATACTTGGACATAATCAGTGAATTGAGGATCAAGGTAAGGGTGGTCTAATGCTTCATTAGTGCCCAGAGATATAATGATAAGATCAGGAAGCAGAGCTGAAGTCTGGTCTGCAAAGTGACTGGCAACGGTATAATGTTTGTACTTAGCTCCATTGACACCAATAGAATGATAGATCACTCCTGGTTTTCCGTTTTCTAGATTTATTCCAAACAGAGTTGCTTGGGTTTGAGTAGGTAATGATTGAATGGCTTGTAGGGTAACTGTATTTAAACTCACCGGTAAAAATACGGTAGACGTGTTGGGCTGCTCAAGTGTGAAAGGCCCAATGAAGGCTAAGTTTTCTTTAACACTATCCTGAATGATAAAATTAAAGCTCGTAAAATCCTTATGAAAGAACAAGGTGAGTTTATAAAAACTGTAATCAAGCCCCTCACTATTGAATACTTGTAACGTAAGTGAGGCATCCGGTTGGGTTGAGCGAATAGTAATTCCACCAATTCCAATGGGCAGTGGTTGGTCTGGGTAAACACATCGTTTCACTTCCCATGTACTGGGGGATGAACTTCGTATCGATGAAGGCTCATTGGTGCGGGCAACTCTTCCGGGTATAATAAGCCCTCGTCCTCCATTGCCAAATTCCTGTTGAAGATTTTGTCTTACTGTTCCGCTCAGAAAGTCAGCCTGAATATGTGAATCTCCAATATGGACAATACTAACCTGAAGGTTCTCCTTTTTCTTAAGACGATATAGATTTTCGTAAAAGCCAGAAAGAGTCACAGTATTGTGAATGTTGTTCTCCTCAGGCTTCAGAAACTCATAATTTTTTGGTGATGAATACACTATTGTATCTTGGGCAAAGCCCCGGGTTACCATAAAACAACAAAGGAGAAGCGTGCTGAAGAAATATTTATTTGACAGACTCATAGCGTGTTCGTTCATAGAGGATAGCATCGGCCAGTTGCTTTGCCAGTTTTTTTCCGCCTAAGAAAGTAAGATGGGTATAGTCTTTGGCCGCAAGCGGAGGTATAGCAGTTGCAAATTTAACCATGCTATTTTCTCCGCCCATCGAAGAGTATAAATCCCAAAAGGCAACCTTACAGGTAGAGGCTATTTCACGTTGTATGTCCCGCATCGTGGGGATAGAAGGAATCGTAGCGAACTTTCCATTTTGATTGCTACTGCGGTCGCTTACGCTCACCATGAGGATACTGGTTTCAGGAAAATGTTCTTTTAGCCGGTTCACCACTTTTATCATTTTATCTGCATACCAGCGATAGCCTGATGTATCTGATTCCGTGACCACATTCAGTCCATATTGCAGAATGATGAGCTTGTAATCGCGGAAGTTGTTAAATTCTTTGTTTTGTTGTCGATCGATTTGATAGAGCCCCATGCCTGAATTGCCGCGCATGGAAAAATTATCGACATAAACTCCGACCGAGTCTTCAATACTTGCTCCATAGACTCTTAGACTATCGGCTGACACGAATTGGAGCTTTATAGACTCTATATTTCTCTGCTGAATCACTTCTTCTTGCAGACTATCAGAAGCGATGAGTTCTTTAATGAATTTCAGAGAATCATTGATTTGAAACTGCAGCAGGTTTTTTATGGGACTGACGTAATAGAGCTTTAGAGATGGGAAGGGCCTGGAATTGCGCTTCCTTCCTGGCCTGTATTCTACCTCATTTCCTTCCAGCGGCACAAAGCAATAGCCGGATGTGCCGAGTGGTAATGTGACATTGTTAGTACCTGCGATAGAATAGGTTTTCCAATTATTGAAGTTGTGCTGAATGGTGGTCCTGAATTGAGCCACGTCAGAAGTAATCGGAACAAAGCCAACTCCACGTCCTCCATAAATTTGTTGAAGGGTATCGCGAAAACTACCGCAAAGAATATCCCCTTCAATGAATGAATCGCCAAAGAAGGCAATTCTTACCGGCTGCTGCCGGACACCTTTTAGAGCGTTAAAGAAATGATGAAGAGCCCTCTTGCTCTCGCTGTAATCTTCTATGCGGATCGGGCCGGCTTTAGACGAATCTTTTTTTGAGCTGCTAACCTTTGGCGGTACTACTATTTTTGAAGTATCAGTTTTTACTGTTTGTTGTAACGGTTTATCTATTGTAGCCTTGATATCGAACAATAAATCAATCTGTTTCAGATGGAGATTTTTCCATACATAATTGGGGACGAAAGAAAAAATCAGTAGACTAATGATAACCAGAGAAAAAAGAAGGAAGGTTTTAGAAAGATGATTTTCTTGCATACAATTAAATGTAACCCGCTACCCAATAAGCGGCACATCCTACCCATTCCTTAATCATCGTATTCCACATCCACAGACCATCTATTTTTGGGACGATCAGAATATCTAAGGTGAATTTTCTCTTATGAGATAAAAAGTCCGTGCTGAAAGTATCTACCGGCCAATCGATTTTTGCAAAACAGGCTCTTGAGCGCCTCATATGATATGCAGAAGTAATCAACAGACAATCTTCTGATTCAACTTCCTTCCGCAGTATGGCCTTCACTTCCAACGATGATTCATGGGTATTTCTTGATTTATTTTCTGTAACGATATCTTCGGGATTAACGCCCATCATAATCAGTGCTGAAGCAATTTGGTCGGCCTCGCGATGACCCGAATCAATCAGTTGACCACTTCCGCCAGAAACTAAAATCTTGTCGATAATACCAAGTTTGTAGAGCTGTAAGCTGTGGGTGACTCGATCAGCACCTCGTTGGAAATAAATTCTGTCCGAAGGCTCCATGGAGGAGCGCGTTACACCACTCAATAGTACTCCGTATTTATAGTGTTTGCTTAGGTCTTTAAAAGGTGTTGGAGCGATTTCCCATGCTTTGATAAATTCATTGGCGATGAATTCATTGGTAAAAAAAAGAAGCAGGACAAGCCCAAAAATAAAAAACTTCCTCTTCCATTTTTGATTCCTGACTGCAAAGGAGGTTATCAATAAGATAGAAATAATCACCAGTGGCATGGTGAGGTAGTTAAGTATTTTAGACAGGGTAAAAAACATACTTACATTCGCTTCGGTAGAGGATTGGAAATATTTCCCAAGCCATCAATGATCTTTCGAAGTATTTCATAATAGAGCGTTAAGGAGAGTAAAATTGTCATAGACCAAACTACGCCTAGATTAAAATAAAGTGTGTCAATGTTTCTGTTTAGAAAATGCTTTGAAGGCATGTAAAACTGAGCATCAAAATCAACCATGTGATCTGGATCCGGATCTTTGTATATCGGGAAAATCTTCTGAACGAGTTCACCATCTTTTTCAATAATCCGATTGGTCTCAGCCGTATTTCTAACAAGCTCAGCAATGGCCTCGTTTTGATATGATCTTTTATAATCCTCAAAATCCTTTTCACGGGTGGTTGTATTTGTGAGGCTACTGATTTTCTTGTCTTTTTCCAGATCTGCTTTGTTATAACGCTGAACATAAACTTTTTTTAGTGTCTCAAAAAAAAGCCTGGTTTCTGCTTGCAAGGCGGAATCATAACGGTCTGGCACTAAGTCATTTGAGCGAGTAAAATTATCATGACCAATATCCGATAATTCTTTTCGGATTTCAATTCTAATGAGCTCAAGATTCTGTGAAACAAGTTTTTTGACTGCCGGTTCTGAATTCTTAATATTAAGCGATACAAAATCCAGTTTTGTTTCTAGCTGAGGTATTAAATAGATTTTTTTAAAATCTGACTCTGCCATTGTTTTATCATAGAGATAGAACTGCCTTTCAAACTCGTTGTCTTTGTACTGTGAAACCATCGCGGCCTCAAAAGCCCATCGTGATGCCATAATATCGCCTACTGCAGGGACCGTTGTAGTGTTCCCAATTATAGGATTTAGTTTATCAAACTTCACAACCACCCCACTGAGTATGAGTTGAGGAATTAATAGAATCGGAATCAATATGTAAATTGTTACAGCGGAATTGAAGGCAGAAGATATGTTTAGGCCTAACAAGTTAGCGAAGCACGAGACCGTGAAAAGAATAGCCCAGTGGATGAAGAACATGCTTTTGATCTCAAGGATAGAATTGCCAACTAAAACGAATAGACAGGTTTGGATAGCGGAAATGAAAAACAGAATGCCAATCTTAGAGATGATGTAACTGCTGCGACTTAAGTGTAAAAAAGATTCCCGCTTTAGTATTTTACGATCACGGATAATTTCCTCAGCAGAGACCGTAAGCCCCATAAACAAGGCAACAATAACGCTCATGAAGAAATAGGCAGGTAGGTTTAGGTTTTTGCTGAAAACATAACCCGCACCAAATGGATCATCCGTATTATAATAACGAACGATGAAGGCGAGAATGAAACCCAGGAGTGGAGCCTCCAATAGATTAATAATAAGATACTGCTGGTTGCTCAATTTGGATAACATATCCCTTAGTCCAAACAGTTGAATTTGCTTTAGCCAGCTTGGAATTCTTAACGTGGAGTGAGGGACATCATTGGCACGGATGGCATCTGGCACCCGTGTCTTTTCTTTATAGATCTGGTTCCACTGTTCGGGAGAAAATTTTCGTTCGTTGGTGAAATTTCCAAATTCATTAATGACTTTCGTTTCGATGATGTTGAAAATCTGTTCTGGATTTACATTGCCGCATTCGTGGCATTCTCCTTGTTCACTGTTGATCAGATTAATGTTGCGCTTAAAGAAAGTAACCGCATCTACCGGATTGCCATAGTAAATTTGATAACCTCCGGTATCGAGGATCACAAGCTTATCAAACATTTTAAAGATATCAGAAGAGGGCTGATGAATAACAGCAAAGACAAGTTTCCCCTTAAGAGAAAGTTCTTTCAAAAGGTCAATAATGTTCTCTGAATCGCGGGATGAAAGTCCGGAGGTAGGCTCATCGACAAAGAGCACGGCAGGTTCGCGAAGAAGTTCCAGCCCGATGTTGAGTCGTTTTCGTTGGCCGCCACTAATTGTTTTTCGTAGAGGTGATCCTACTTTTAGGTCTTTCGTTTGACCTAGTCCAAGGTCATCCAGTGTTTTCATCACCAATTCATCGATTGCTTTTTCTGAAAGATGACTAAAGCAAAGTTTAGCGGCAAAATAGAGATTCTGATAGACCGTTAAATCTTCAATCAAAAGATCATCTTGTGGCACGAATCCAATAACTCCTTCGAGTTCTTTTGGGTTTTTATGTATGTCAACCCCGTTGATCAGGACTTCTCCCTGAGAGGGCTTTTCAGTTCCGTTGAGAACATGAAGAAGAGTGGATTTTCCTGCTCCACTTGCACCCATTAATGCAACGAGCTTGCCAGACTCTTCCATGATCTTAACTTCCCTCAGACCTAGCTTGCCATTTTTAAATTCGTAAGAAATATTTTGTGCTTCAAAACTAAACCGTGTTCCGTCATTGAGTTTCTTGAACTGACTCAATAAGTCACCGTAGTAAACAGGGTCCGCTGTTTCCCAACGAATTGTACTTCCCGTGGCCAGGACATTAATGTTTCCTGGTTTTTGAGGTACACCATTTAAATAAACATCTGTTTTCCCGTGATATTTAAAAAAATAGATATCGGTAGATCTTACATAGAGGATAGCAACAAATCCATCAAGTTCTTCCCGGAAAATATGTTTGCGATTTTCAAGTGTTGCATCAGAGTTAATAATCAGAATGTCTTCATGATGGCAGGCATTGGGATGCTGGCCGAGCACATAGGTTTTGATGAGTTCAATATCTGCTTTTGAAATATTGAATGCATTTCCTATGGTTTGGGTAAGAGTTTCTTCGCGAGGGGAAATGGACCCGTCCGCAAGGATAATACTCATTAGTTCGAGTATGATGACGGTCTTTTGTTTTTGCGCGAGTTCCACGTTTATTTCAGCACAGATTTGCTTGATGGACTCCTCCTCTTTGGCAGGGTTCATATTGCCAGAAAATTCATGACTGTAATCATCAAACAATTGCAAATGTGGAGCCACGGCTTTCTGGCTCAGGTGATCGGTGAGAAATGTGCGGATATGATCTCTCTCCTGGTGTGTTACTTGATCTTCTTTTGCCACAAGAGCAAATAGACGCATGATGGCTTTGAGGACGGGTTCGCTCATCGATTTGAATTTAGGTTGTCTTAAAGATAGTAAAGATCAAAGTATCGGCTATAAAAAAAGGATTGGCAAAAGCCAATCCTTGTAATAAGTCATTAAAAATGTGGCTTATTCGATAATTGATGATCTTAGTTTATTAACGATTTCAGTGATATCGACTAGATTCTTATCGGTGAGAACAAGATTGGCTTTGTTGTTTTTGATTTGCTCATCAATGTTCAATGCTCTGTAGCTTGCCTGAAGAGCAGTAAGGTCGGCAACAATACCGGCTACTGGCTCTGCCTGATCTACTGCACTGAGCATCTTAATCAATTCATCCACCGATTTCTCCTGTTCGAGAATAACACGAATAAGAGGAGTGAGGACAAGATTTCGCTGGTCGTTGGGTAAGAGATTTTTAGGGTAAGTCTTAATTAAACCGGTAGAAATGGAAAGTCCCTCAATAAAACTTCCCGTTACCATCAAGGCAGCCAATTTATTGCGACTGTCATCCTTCAGATATTTGTCGGTTTTTTGAACTGACTGATTGAGGAGAGCCGCCAGCGAATCTTTATTGGAGATGTTTGCTTCAAAACGCTTTAATACTTCGGGGTCGAAAGATCCAATGACACCCAGATTGTCAGCTAATCCTTTAGCAACGCCAAGATATTCGATCGCTTCCTGAGTTTTGTCATAAGAACTTAAGTAACCAATGTCAGCGGCATAAATGCCCAGATTAAGGGCCGCTTTATCATTGCGTGTAGCGTATTGATCTACTTTTTTGCGGTCATTCACCAGGCTTTGGTTAAAATCAGCACCGGTAGCCTGAAGCAGGTAGGGAATTTCAGAAGGTGATGGAATATTGTAGACCACATCTTGGATCTGGTCTTTTAAAGATTCTTGGGCTTGCTTAAATTCCTCTGATTTGTCCTCTTGTTTGGCAGATGGGCCACAAGAAACAATAGCCAGAGCAACAGTAATTACAAGTAAGGGAGCTCTTAGAGAAGTAAATTTCATGGGTGTTTAGGTTTAGCCCTCAATTTTAGTACATTTTTTGGTTCCATTAAAGACAACCGAAATTTATTTTAGAAGTAAAATCGGGAATTTGAAGATTAATGGAGCGGAAATTAGGGAGAGTAAGTGGGCCCTGCTGGGAACGATCCAGCGACCCTCAGATTATGAGTCTGATGCTCTAACCAGCTGAGCTAAGGGCCCTTATTGAATGACTTATCTTTTGATCTCGCATTGTTAAATGCGGTGCAATGTTACATATTTGAAGCGTAATCCACAATTTTTTGAAAATCGGTACGGCCAAAAACATCATCTTCGATCTGGGAGGGGTGATCATTGATCTTGATGTGGAAAAAACGAAAGAAGCCTTCGCTTCTTTGAGTCAAAAATCAGTTTCTGAAGTTCACCTGCTCTTTGAAAATTCACCTGTCTTCCTGCAGTATGAAAAGGGTCTATTAAATGATAGGGAATTCAGAATTTCAGTCCGAAACCTGTTACAGATCAAAGCCTCCGACCTTGAAATCGATGTAGCCTGGAACGCCATGTTGGGTGAAATTCCCTCCAGTCGGATAAGATTGCTGGAAAGTCTTAGAGAAGACTACCAACTTTATTTACTGAGCAACACCAACAATATTCATTTGATTTGCTTTAATGAAATTGTAAAATCGACCTGTGGAAGTTCATCCCTTGATCCCTATTTTGATAAGGCGTATTATTCTCACCTTGTAAAAATGCGGAAGCCGGATGCTGAAATTTATGCTCTTGTACTTGAAGAGAATAATCTCCCTGCTCACGAAACACTATTTTTGGATGACAATGTCTCAAACCTGGAGGGTGCTGCTCAACTGGGTATACAAACTTTCCATGTCCATAATCCTGATATGATATTCTCTCTTTTTCATGAATCCAAAAATTAAGAGCGCGCTAGTTCATACGGTTCTTTTCCTGGCGACTTTTGTGACCGCCACCATGGCGGGGGCCGAGTGGACCTATGGAAGATCAGTATTTATGCCAGATTATTCATGGCCAGATTTTTTCAGCGGCTTACCTTATTCAGTTTCATTTCTTATCATCCTTACCGTGCATGAATTCGGTCATTATTTTACGGCCATACATTATCGCATTAAAACATCATTACCTTATTACATCCCTTTACCACCACTTCCATTTTTTTTAGGCACACTGGGTGCCCTTATCAGAATCAGAGATCGGGTTAAATCTAAACAGCAACACTTCGATATAGGAATTGCGGGTCCGCTGGCCGGTTTCATTGCAGCGTTGGCAATATTATGGTATGGATTTACGCACCTTCCTCCACCGGAGTACATTTTCCAGTTTCACCCCGAGTATGAGCAGTACGGACTAGACTATGCCCAATATGTATATCAACCGGAATTGATGAAAGAAGGAACCGCAGATGTGATGGTGGGCAAAAATCTATTGTTTCTTTTCTTTGAAAAGTTTGTGGCGAATCCCTCACGTGTTCCTAATGTACACGAGATCATGCATTATCCATTGTTGTTTGCCGGATTTTTGTCGCTTGTTTTCACCAGTATTAACCTTCTCCCTATTGGTCAATTGGATGGCGGTCATGTATTGTATGGATTAATAGGATATGAAAAACACAGAAAGGCTGCAGCGGTCATCTATATTCTTTTTTTGTTTTTTGCAGGATTAGGATACATAAGTCCAGCTGAACCCACCGAAGTATTGCTATGGAGGATTCCTCTGTTCATTGGATTTAATTATTTGTGCCTTACCGGCCTCAAAGTATCCAATATCAATACGCTCATGTATGCAATGGGAATTTTTGCTGTTCAATATTTGCTGGTGACGACATTTCCCGATCTGCGCGGCTATTCTGGTTGGCTGCTTTTTGTTTTTCTAATAGGCCGCTTCGTAGGCGTTGCTCACCCTCCTTCAGAAATTGAAGAGCCATTGGACGATGCAAGAAAAATTTTAGGATGGCTGGCGTTGCTGATTTTTGTGCTATGTTTTACACCAAATCCGTTGGAGGTAGTAATTACGGCTGCACCATAATCATTTGGGAGCTCCATTTTCCATGTTGGAAAACTTTCAAGATGTAAATTCCGGAAGCGCCATGTAAATCAATCCTTTGCTGATCATCATCAAGGCTCTTATTGAAATCAACATTTCTGCCTGTAAGATCAAAGACAGCTAATGCTTCAACTTCAGGGGAAAGGTAAAATGACCCTGAATTGGGATTTGGATAGGCCTTGGGTGAATTACCAACATCTTTGAATCCGGTATTGGTATCATTGACCGCAGACTCACCAAATAGGGGACGAATCATCAGACTTCCTTTTTCACTGATATTCTTTTCCCAAACTCCGTTTGTATTAAAATAGATCTTATCTCCCGAGTCGGTATTCTTGTCAAAACCCAACGCAATAATAGCAGCGGATGATTGTTTCCACCCCAAATAGAATGACCCTTTCACACCAACCTCATTGGTGAAAGCATGCTTCCAGAATTTGTCTTGCCCGGAGCGTTGTAAAGTCACATCTTCTGAATACAGGATTGATCCTGGAAATCCTGAATTGTCACCAAAAACAAGCAACTGAATTACCTGACTTGTCTCATCTCCAAACTTAGGGAAGTACATATCTACACCGATCAATGTGTCCGGCTCATCAGTCTTCATTTGAAAAAGATAGGCGAGTTGCGCACCAGGCTGATTGAGGCCTGCACCATACTCACCTGCACCATCATCATAAGCATAATAATTGGAGAGAACGAACTCTGCGCGTGTTGTATCATTGAGCCGGAAATTGATCGGGCTGTACTGGAATGGATCATAATCACCCGCATCTGCAGGCAAAACATTATCCTTAGTAGTAAGACCTAGTTTTAACCTAATTTTTATGGAGTCAGCCGAGTTGTCAAAATTGCTGATACTCGGAATAGTTGACATTTGGACTGTTCTTCTTTCCAATCCAGGAAGAGAATTGCCAATACTTTCTGCATTATCCAGGACATGACTTGAATACGATAGGGATTCATTTTTGTACGTTAGTATGGAATCATAAGAAAAATAATTCAAGGGTTGATCATTAGCCACCCTTAAATTGTAAATGGTAAAACTGGGCTGAGTAAGATTGGCAGCAGGGTCTTTAAGAAAGTGTTGATACGGCATCGCGCGATAATCATTGAAGAGAGAAGTAAGTGGAGCAGATTGGGTCCTGTCGGGATAAGAATTATCCGTTGCCGATCGTCCGGAGTTTAAGTACACATAATCCAGATTCCATGTATCGTAAGGACCAGAGAGTCGCCCAAAATTTTGAAATCGAAATCGAAATTTATCATGAAAAAATTGGTCGCCTGTTACCTGCACAAATACCTGATAAAATACATCTCGTTGGAGTGATCCATCATTTTCGAGCGTCAGTACCTTCACCCACGCGGTGGCTGTTTTAAAATAAAGGATCAATTGATCGCCCGCATCGGGTGGTTCTCCATTGCCACGAAACTGATAATAGAAGCTTAAGTAAACAGTGTTCCGTTGCGGAGCAGGGACTAGGTCCAGTTGAATTGGATTGGATACCAGGCTATCGGCCCGGCCTTTTGCAAGAACGTCATTAACACTATAAGGCTTACCATTGGCATCAAGGCCATCAAAAGTGGCTGCTTTGAGAGAGGGTGGATTAATGCCGATGCCATCATTGACCCAGACGGTAGTTCCGGATTGCCATAATTTTTCAGAAGGAGAATAGGTTAGTTCTGAAAAGGAAAAATCATCCCAGAAGGGAAGCGTCAGTGGATCTACTGCTTTTGTGCGCGTTGAAGTAGTTGGTTTGCTTACAGTGGAATGTGCAATAGGAAAAACATGGAGTTGAGCAATGCTAGAATAAGCAATAAACAGGAATGCGAAAATGAGTAATCCGTACTTAGGCACGTCTAAAATTCTTATCAATTATTATCAACCTCTTCTTCCTCTTCGGGTACTTTATATCCCTTAGGGGCTACCCAAATGTCAATTGGGTCTCCCACGCGCACAGAATCTCCTTTGGCAGGGTCTTGTTTGTAAACGAAAGGCTCAACGCCTGTAGTATCTACTCCCAGGGGGATTTGCACCTTGCCAAGATGTAAGTTCCAACCCATGAGTTTAAAGAGTGCCCGTTCGTATGAATCTCCCACCAGATTGCCGATGGTAAAATCAGCGGGACCATTTCCATCACCCACCACAAGATCAATGATGGCTCCTTTTGGAAGACGCGTCCCAGCCGCAATCGGTTTTCCTTGATAGCGCATTTCTTTCACGAGATTGAGAAAAGGGCTTGCTTCGAAAAGTATGCGACCCCTTTTAAGTTCATTGCTTTTTAATACCACTTCAGCATTGATCAATGACCGGTCTACCAGATCAGGAATAGGAAGGGTAGGAGGCGTTACACGGTTGACAGAAATATAAATCATCCGGTTCTCTTTTACTTTAGCACCCGCTCGTGGGAATTGCCGCAAAACAGAAAGAGGTGGATATTTTTCTGAATAGGCGGAGTCATCTACAGTATATCTCAAATCATGTTTGGTTAAGAATTCCTGCAGTTGTTCCGTTTGCATTCCTTCGAGGTTGGGGACGGTAATGGACTCACCATGATTCGTAATACTCGGCAGATAAATATAGAAGTAGATGACCGCCATGAGAAGAATAACCCCAACGATAATACCGAGGCTGGCCAGCAGTGCGCCTAAAGAATTGTATTGAAACAGCGACTTGAATTTCATAGTTAGAATTTTAAGGAAGACTGATAGTCTCTTTCAATCCGATGAGATCCCTGATGGCGCTCCTGTGCCAGTGTTATTAATTTTGAAATCAACTCAGTAAATGATAGCCCCCGTTCTTTCCACATCATGGGGAACATGCTGGAGTTGGTAAATCCCGGTATCGTATTGATTTCATTAATAAAGACTTCACCGGAAGCTGTGAGGAATAGATCCACGCGAGCAAAATCTTCACACGCCAGGGTCTGAAATGCTTTGACTGAATAGTCTCTAATTTTCTGCACAGCGGTCGGATCCAATTTGGCCGGAACTTGAATAGTAACGGCTGCGCCATCTACATACTTTGCGTCAAAGGTGTAGAATTCATAGTTGCTGCTGATGATAATCTCTCCGGGTAAAGATGCCTGAGGCGGATTATTGCCGAGAATGGCACATTCTATCTCACGACCTTTTATAAATTTTTCAAAGAGAACGCAGTCGTCATAGCGAAAGGCATCTTCCACCGCTTTTTGAAAGTCCGCCTCCGATTTAACCTTAGACACACCTACAGAAGAACCCAGGCTGGCCGATTTCACCATAAATGGTAGCCCTAGTGCTTTCTTTACTTTTTCAAATGAGAAGTCAGTATGGTTAGAGAAATAGCAGTATAGAAAATCAGAGATCGGAAGACCTGCTTCCTTAAGCATACGCTTGGCTACCAGTTTGCTCATCGACATACTGGAACCTAAAACGCCTGTGCCGACCATGGGCAGACTAAGTGCTTTGAGTAGCCCTTGAATGCTGCCGTCTTCACCATCAGTACCATGTAAAACAGGGAAGACCACATCAGGAGAGTAGGTTGTGTTGTGCGAACGGAATGTGGGTGAAGCAGGATCGAGTTGAACAGTAAGGGATTGACCTTTTTCTATTTCTTTATTGACTTGAGAAGTGTAAAACCATTTTCCCTGCTGAGAAATACCAATGGGAATTACTTCATATTTTTCCTTGTCGATGTATTCAAAGATATTCCGGGCAGAGTTGATGGAGACACCATGTTCTACAGAACGACCTCCATAGAGCAATGCTATTTTTAGTTTTGTCATAGACTCGTACCTCAAAAATGAAAAGGATATTTCAAGGGCAAAAATAGCCAATTAGTCAATGTCATTTCGAGCGTGAGCGAGAAATCTATCAGCGTGTTTCCCAGTATGTTTCCTAGTGACTCAGAAATACTTTGGTACCCGTGAGTTGATCTCCAATTTGCATTCTGACGATATATAGCCCTGAAGTTTGATTAGTCATATCCACCTGATAGGTTTGGTTGAGTGTCTCGGGCAACAAGTTATCCAAAACCACTTGACCAAGCGTATTATAAATCTGTAGCCTAACCGTTTCTCTTTCCGGCAGATTGAAGGTAATCTTAAAATCAAGGGGGCTATTGTAAACTGTATAAAACTCACTAATGCTTAGCGGAGTAGGATCATCGTCAATAAAAAACTCAATATCATCCAAATAAAGATTGTTGCCATTATCATTGGTAACTACGAAAGCAAGGCGCACATCTTTATGACCCACGAGGGAATCCAAATTGAGATACAGGCGCTTCCAATCAGTGTCTGATTGGGGTACCCAGGAGCTGGTTACTTCCTTCACGGCTAACTGATCCCCACTATGGTCCACCACTACTTTATCAAAAGTAATTCCGCAATCAATGGAGGATAGAATCTGAAGACGGTCATTATTGGGTGACCCGCTTCGAGTGGCATAGCTCACTTCATAAAATACACTGGCTTTTAGTGGCCTGGAAAAATCCAGTGTAGGACTCACCAGCCATGACTTTTCTCCTTTGTTAGGATTTGTAAAAGCTTCATAAACGAGAGACGTATTTTTATTGGTTGAGACGGAAACCCATGCTGATTCCTGATCCTTGCTGAACACGGTCCAAGGGTCAATCGATCCATCGAAGTTTTGTCGAAGAGGAATGAGATCCATTGAAGAATTGATGACTCTCATTACATTAATACTGTTATCTGTCGGAAGGATGTCAATAATTCCATTGGGTTCAACAAGAGTGAAAGAAAGATCGTTGCTTCCACTTTTCAAAAGCATGGAGTTGAGAGAGAATAATCGTTCCTCTCCCGTGGCGAGCCCTGCATTGGTAAAAGTCTGTGAAGTCACAGACCCACTGTTAACAGAAGTTTGCACTTTAAAACTATTGATCAATACACTTCCTGAGTTTTTAACCCGGATGATGGGGGTAGAGTTACTTTCGCAAGACACTGGGGAAGGACTTTCAAGACTGAGCAAAGTAATGTCGGTAAAATCTCCGCTGGTAATAGAGATATTATCCAGAAAAAGATTATTACCATATCCGTTAACTACAGCAAATGCAATTTGTACTTGAGACTGACCGGCAAACTGATTAAGTGAAATGACTTCGGTTGCCCATTGACTGGCATTAGTCGGTGCGAAGTCACCACTCGGTGGTGCTGTTGCTAGTTCCATTCCTGATTTGTTGAATATCTCTACAGCAGGGCCCTCGTAATTGCAGGAAGATGAGACTAATACTTTTAGCACATCAACACCCCCATCTGTATGTTGAGCATAAGCCCTGTCAAATTTCAAGGAGACATTAGTGAAGCCAGATAAATCGAATACTGGGGTAACAATCCTATCCACTGCTCCTATATTATCACCATAACTTCTTATATTAATATACATGACCTTATTTCCTTGCTGCCATGTGAATTCTTTATCCGGATTTTCAATTGACCAATTAGAAGGAAATGAAGTGAAAGTCGCTGAAATGGGAAGGCTTGCTTTAGCAGCAACTTTAACCGTGACGTCTTTGATGTTATTAGAAGCCTTGCCATCGGGGACTCCGTTGGTTTCAAGAATTTCAAATCTGACATCGTTCGTGGTGGCTTCGGCTAAATTAATTCCGTCAAAACTCACATTGGCAGTTGCGAGTTTATCGAGATTGAGTGTAAAATCTTTCTCCAGTATCACTCCATTAATTTTAATTTGGATAAGCGCTGACGTGATGAGATTGGCTCCATCGTTGCTAACGGTTAGTGTTGGAGTTTCAGGGCCGCAGGAGGTGGAGGCAGGGGAAATGATTTCTTTGATACCCAAATCATCATTTACTATTGGTTCCAATAGCCCGGGAGAAGTGAGCAGACTTAATCTTCTCGGACTGTTATCCAATACGGTAATCATCCTCGCGATTTGCCCGAGGGTAAAAAGATTCATGCAGGCGTCATATGTATAGTCAAGATAATTTTGATACATTTTGTGATGTGAGCACGAAGTTATCTCTGCGGGGGCAGGACAACTATTAGTTGAACCATCTTGCGTAGGAGTATCGCTAACATAATCATCTCCACATCCTGAAACATCTCCCCAGAGATGTTTCAAACCTAGGAAATGGCCAATCTCATGTGTAGCTGTTCTGCCCTTATTGTATTGAGGATCAAGATTAAATGCCCCAGATTCATAGACCTTATATGAAATTGCCACTCCATCGGTGCTGCTATCAAAGGGCGGATCAAGACCCTGAAGAAGACTGGATTCCGGGAACTGAGCATAACCTAAATAATCAGTCAGGTTTAATATCCAAATGTTAAGATAGTTTTCTGCGGGCCAATAACTAAGTGATTTGAATTGAACGTTATCATTATAGGTCCATGAAGCCCGGTTTCCATTAACTCGCACAATGCCATTTGTACCAGAGGCGAAAGGATCTTGCTTGGCCATTACAAATTCAATATCAATGCTTCCCGCAACACCCAGAAACTCACCAGGTGTTTGCGATGCATCTGCATTCAATCTCTTAAAGTCTTCATTCAAAACTGCTATTTGAGAAAGAATCTGAGCATCGGAAATATTTGCACCCATGCCCACAGACTCTCCACTATTATGAATAACATGAACAACGACTGGTATCTTATAAGGTGCGGATTGGGTTCTCTGCGTCCCCTGAGTTCTTATACTTGATTTATCCTTAAGCCATTTCTCAAAAGTGGCTTCGTCTTCCAGTTTTGGATTAAGATTCTTTCTGATCTTCTCATATTCAACAGTAGCACACCGCTGCTGACTGTGGGCAGTAATAAATAGGAGTCCAGAGAAGATCAAGGTCAGTAAAAGCGAAAGAATTGGCCTTGGTAAAATGATCATAATGTGCCTAAAGATAAATCGCGTAAGCTAATTGCCCATTAGAATGAGAGGAACATCAATAGTTTAACGACAAAATGCATGAATTAATTGCTATCAGGCGGATTGGGTAACCTAAACCGAAGCCAGGTTGACCACCAGAATAGATTTAATCTCGGGCACTGATCTTTTGATGGCCTCTTCCACACCAGCCTTAAAAGTCATAGTAGACATGGGGCAACTGCCACAATTTCCCAGAAACTCAAGCTTTAAGACATTATCGGGGGTGAGCTCTAAAATACGAACATTGCCTCCATCTGCTTCCAGGTATGGGCGAATGGTATCCAGAGAAGCTTCAATGCGATCTGTAATTTCCTGATTTTGTAAAACAGCTTTACTCATAATTACACATTAATCTCAACCTTCCTGGTTTGCTCAAAGTTAGCATTTCTTATGGCAATTTGACGGGCCAATGATTCCGCGAGGTCTTTAAAAGCCGTGGCTGTTATTCCCTCTTTCATCACGGCCGGTAATCCACTGTCTCCGCTTTCGCGAATGCTTTGAACCAACGGTATCTGACCCAGCAAAGGAACACCATACTTTTCTGATAAGTTCTTACCACCATCTTTACCAAAGATAAAGTACTTGTTGTTGGGCAGTTCTTCAGGGGTGAAGTAGGCCATGTTTTCCACCACCCCAAAGATGGGTACATTAATTTGCGGCTGCCGAAACATGGACATGCCTTTCATGGCATCTGCCACCGCTACTTTTTGAGGAGTGGTGACAATCACAGCACCTGTTACAGGCACCGTTTGAACAAGAGTAAGATGAATATCGCTGGTGCCGGGAGGAAGATCAATAAGCATGTAATCCAAATCTCCCCAATCGGCTTCACCGATGAATTGTTTTAATGCGGAGCTGGCCATAGGGCCCCGCCATACAACTGCACTATCAGCAGGAGTAAGAAACCCAATGGAAAGGAGCTTAACCCCATATTGAATCAGTGGAACGATGATATTCTTTCCATTAATCACTTTTACTTCAGGTTGCTCATGCTCACAATTAAACATGACGGGTATGGAAGGACCATAAATATCCGCATCGATCAATCCCACTTTTGCACCACTTTGCGCCAGCGCTACGGCAAGATTGGTCGTAACAGTAGACTTACCCACACCACCTTTACCCGAAGCAATGGCGATAATATTTTTAACTCCCGGAAGAAGGGGAGTATTATCTCTGGTTGAAGTAACGGAGGAGGTCATCTTAATAGATATCGCTACACTCTTTCCGCTTATGGCTTCAACGGCCTCTATACAGTCACCTTTTATTTTTTCTTTTAGCGGACAAGCCGGGGTGGTGAG
>JANMYO010000050.1:0-4476 GCA_031382175.1 Bacteroidia bacterium
ATGATCTGGAGAATTATTCGGTCAGATTTAGGGATTAGTTATTACCCAGGATCATGGGCAGACCGTCCTTACCTGACCCGATGATCACCACCTTGCTGTTAGGGGATTTGGCCAACTCCAAAGTTGCCTCGATGCCCCTCATTTTCAACAATTTGTCGCTTAAGCTATTGTTGATAATGTTATTTGCCCTGCTCTCACCTTCGGCAGCAATTCGCTTCCGCTCGGCCTCGCTTTTTTCTTTGTCCAGGCGATATTGGTAGGCAAGCGACTCCTGCTGTTGTTGGAGCTTGTTTTCAATGGCTGCCTTAATTTGTTCGGGAAGATTAATGGAACGGATCAAAACCGCGGTGGCAGTCACATTACTGGCGTGAAGAATTTTCTCAGTCTCCGTAGTAATGGCGTTCTCCACTTCTGCTCGTTTGGTGGAATAGATTTCTTCCGCAGTGTAACGACCCATTACCTGACGGACTGTAGACCGTACCTCAGGAATGATTAAAACATTAACATAGTTTTTGGTGAATTTTTCATGGATGTAACCAATTTTATCCGGGATCGGGAAAAAACGTACGGTAATATCCACATGAATAGATAAACCATTTTTGTCCAATACATCCATATTTTCATCGGATGATACTTCATTAACCGTGTATATGTACACATCATTCCATGGAGCTTTCATGTGGAATCCCGGCTCGATAACCTGATCTTTTTCCAAGCCACTGCCAAAAGGATAGAAGGCAATGGCCCGTTCCGTGGCTGAAATGGTATAAAATAGACTGGAAGATAGTGCCATCACTACAATGAAGGCGATTACGCCAAGGATGATCAAAGGAAGTCTGCGATTATTCATAATTGTTATAGTTTAAGCTTGGTTATTTTCATTCTCCTGCCGGGGTAGGCCTAATAATTTTCCAATAATCAGCATGCCATAGAGAGTGCCCCAGACCGCCTCAATCACACTAATGTTCCTGATAAATTTACTCGTTCCGGCTATTCCTGGATCGACACCGCCCAGCACACAAAAGCTGTAAGTTACACATTCGGAGTAGTTTGGTAAGCCCAATTCTACATTTATACCTAAGCTACCAGGACGTGCAATCGTAATAAGGTCATAAAGACTGCCAAATGAAATTCCGACCATTAGAAAAACACAAGCAGCACCCCAGAGCTTATCAGGCGCCATAAAGCCTGCTGAAAAAATATCCCGGATGGCGAAGCTAATAACAGTCACTTCAATTGGAAAGAGAAGGCCATGAATAGTGAGCAAATACAGTTGCCGGTTGGGTATGTGTAAAATCTGGTAGTAGGGAAATTCAACCAGAATGCCGGTGATGACAATACCAGATAGTACAACAAAGATGACCATAATGAGCGTCCTATTATCGGTAAAATTCCGAAGGAGGTCCCAGAGTAAGAAAGCATAGGTTGCTCCGAAAAATGAAAATACAGAGATGATCAGTTTTGATTCTGCACTTTGAGAATCAGTGAGGAGCGGCTCCGATAGCGTTAGTCCGAAAATAACGATAATGATCTGAATGACGACCACGTTTCGGTAGTCCTTCTGCTTTTCACGCTGGAGTTCGCGTATAGAGAGTAGTTGCTTCAGTGAAAATCCAAACATAAGTTGGCTATATACGAATTGAAGTGCAAAGTAAGTTTTTTGACTGCATTAAAGATAACTAGATGAAATAATTGAATGCTAAGCCAAAACACCTTCCTCATGACAAGAAAAGGCGCCAGATGGCGCCTTTTGATTAATGGATTCAAATTGGATTACATCGGAGATCCAGAGCCTGAGTTCCCGTCCATTTTTGGAGGCTCGGGAGCCGGAATAATTACTGGTGCCGGTGCTGGGGCAGGCGTTGGAGCAACGGCCACAGGAGTTGACTTTTTCGGAGCTGTTTTCTTTGGTGCCGATTTCTTCTTAGCTACTTTCTTAACGGCCTTTTTTGATATCTTTTTCACAGTCCTCTTCGCAGCTTTTTTAGCTACTCTTTTCACAGCTTTTTTCCGGGAAGCTTTCTTCACGGATTTCTTCGCTTTTTTGGTGGCTTTTTTAGCTTTCTTTGCCATAGCACAATTGAGTTTAAGTGGTTAATGATTTTTTTTATTTTTAACAGGATATCTGTTTCGCTCTTAAAGTTACTTAAGAGTTTATTCGTAAAAGTAGAAAGCATGTTTTTTTTTATTAGTCAAGAGCAAATTTTTATAGATAACAACCCACCTTCAATTAATACGCATTAAAATGCTTCATGATGAATAGAAAATACGGTGTCTTATTGATCCTCTCTGTTTTGTCAATCATCACCTTTCTGGATCGTAATGCCATTTCGCTTGCGGGGCACCGGATCACAGAGGAACTAGGTCTTACTGAATATCAGTTCGGTTGGATTCTTAGTGCTTTTACCATTTCTTATGGTTTGTTTGAGATTCCAACAGGTTTGCTGGGGGACCGATTTGGCGCAAAAAAGATTTTAGCCAGGGTGGTGATTTGGTGGTCAGCCTTCACAGTTCTCACCGGGTTATCGGGTGGCTTTGCTTCCTTATTTCTTATTCGATTTTTGTTTGGCGCAGGAGAGGCAGGGGCCTATCCCAACACCGCCATTGCCATTCGTCAATGGTTCCCGGTAATAGAAAGGGGCAGGGCACAGGCTGTCATCTGGATGGCCAGTCGGCTTGGTGGCGCGCTGACTCCTTTTTTGGTGATTCCACTTCAAATGCAATTTGGGTGGCGTGTATCTTTCTATTTCTTAGGTGCCTTGGGTTTGATTTGGGTCATAGTATGGTTGGTTTGGTATAAGAACAAGGCGGAGGAACCTGTCAGTCAAATTATCCTTGATGCCAATATTGTATCCAAGCCATCCTGGAATGCTTGGGTGAAGAGTGGAAACTTTTGGCTGTTGATGCTAATGTACTATTGCTATGCCTCGGGTGTGTTCTTTTTCATTTCATGGCTGCCCAAGTATCTTCAAAATGGAAGAGGTATTCCGGAAGATCAATTAGCCTATTCAGCTTCCCTTCCATTTTTCCTTGCCGCAATAGGTTGTCTCATGGGAGGCGCCATCAGCGATTTTCTGGTGAAGAAAATTGGATTAGTCTGGGGGCGCAGGCTTGTACCGCTCATCGGACTGAGTCTGTCGGGTACTTCCATGTTGTTGGCTGCTTTTACAGCAAGCAATTCAGTAGCAATTGTTTTTCTGGCGTTGGGCCTTGCATTTATGGATGTAACGGCACCCGTCTCCTGGGCGGTAGCAACAGAGTTGGGAGGCAAAGACAGCGGAGCGGTTACAGGTGCAATGAATACAGCCGGCTTGCTGGGCGGAACAATTACTTCATTAGGTATTGGTTATTTAATCACAACCTACGGAAGTTATAAATTGCCAGTTGTTATTTTGGGAATTGTATTGATTATCGGTGCGCTCTTATGGCTGTTGATAAAAGCAGATAAGCCATTGGTGCAAAGTGAAGTTATCTAATAACTACTTTTCAATAAGGCTTTTGTTATTGATTGCGATTTAAGTCATCTGGATTTTATACACTTACAAAGCAATCCCCACTTTCACACCTTGCTCAATGGCTCTCTTTGCGTCCAACTCTCCCGCTTCTAAGGCTCCACCGATGAGGTGAACGTGCGAGTGCTTTTCTTTAAGCTTGTTATAGAGTTGATTGTTTGAAACCTGACCGGCACAAATGATCACATTGTCTACTTCTAAAAGTTGAGGAATGTCTTTTACCAAAATATGTAATCCGGCATCATCTATTTTTTGATAAGTAACATCATCCATCATTTTAACCTTTTTCATCTTCAAGGCTGAGCGATGAATCCAGCCGGTAGTTTTACCCAATCGCTCACCAAGTTTGCCTTTTTTGCGTTGCAACAGAAAAACTTCTCTTGGCGATTTCCCGGATTCGTTTTTCAGTAACGCTCCACCTGTTTGATAATCCATGTCTACTCCCCATTCTTTCATAAACGTTTTCACATTCATGCTTTCTGAATGGGTGAGGAATTCGGCAACATCAAACCCAATTCCACCGGCACCAATAATGGCTGCTCTTTTTCCTACCGGTTTTTTATTTAACACCACATCGGTATAGGTTAAAACTTTCGGATGCTTAATTCCTTCGATATTGATGCTGCGGCCTGTTACACCTGTCGCCACTACAATTTCCTTAAAGTCGTTGGCCTGTTGCTCATTGAAAAAAGTATTCAAATGAATTTGTACGTTGTGAATTTCCATTTGCCTGCTAAAGTACCGCAGCGTTTCGTGAAATTCTTCTTTACCCGGAATTTCTTTCGCGATATTGAACTGTCCACCAATCGAACGTTGTGCCTCAAACAAATGCACTTCATGGCCGCGTTGCGCGAGTGTGACTGCACACGACAAGCCGGCAGGCCCTGCACCCACAACTGCAATTTTCTTTTTAATAGTAGCTGGAGTTATCGTTAGTGTTAATTCGTTGCATGCTCTGGGGTTC
>JANMYO010000045.1:0-57242 GCA_031382175.1 Bacteroidia bacterium
TTCCTAACAGGTTGCACCTCTGCAGAGCCTGCTTACGCTTTGTGGCACGAACAAAGAAAATGTATTTCAACTACTGAAAACAAAAACTATTTTTGTCCCTATTCTAAACCCCCAACTGTAAACCTATTCCAGGACGAGACATGTAAAAATTCTTAAATTCTATACATTCAAAAGAACAATCCCCTACTTTATTCTTGACACACCTTGCAACCTATCAAGCTTCTTCTACAATTGGTCCAAGCGGACGCTTGAACCAGTTATAGTTTCCTTACAAGCTTGCGCCAGATGGGATCACATTTTGTGATACCACCTGTTCAATCTCATTCTCCGTTAGCTCAAACATAAAATCTTCAGGGAATCAATCCAGATTCCTACGGACCGCTTTTGTTTTAATGCACGGGTCTCAACTTGATAAAGTTCTGCCAAGTGTACGTCCAATATTATTTTCTCATTACGCAGTAATACTATCTTTCTGATTATTCACTCTTCAGGTATTAGTGATTCGCTTTTGCTCATGCCGTAAAAATAAAATTATATTTTGAGCTCGCAATTTGCGATCTCAAGTTTTCATCCCATCGGATGAAACTTATTCATTTTTTCAACTCACGAAACACCTTTATTATATCATACTCTTGATTCGTGAAGATACAAACCAAGGCTTGGAGTAAAATAGTACATGCGAGAGAACAGGGTGATGTATAATCCATTACAGCGACCAGATGGTCACAAAAAACAAGACGGCCCGATAACCTTCTAGTGCCAGCCTTAAAACCAAGATCATCATCAACGATTTAACAATCAATCTCCAACCTCTTTCTCCGTAGAATGTTATACCCGAACGAAAAAGAAAATAGAGATTTGTTGAAACGAACAAGATGGTTAACGTTAATTCGTCAACGTAATTCCCCAAACCAAAGATTTTAGTAAGCACGGTAAGCAGTATTGCGTTAATGGCCACGTTAAAGCAGGCCATCTCTACCTGATATCCAACATGATCTGTGAAATATCGATTTTTCTTGCGGTATAAAATATTCAAAGGCAGTGAAGCCAAGACAACAAAGACCATGACTAACAGCTTAGCCAAACCTTCTGTTTTCTGATTTTAGATAACACTAAAAGCCTGCACAGTGGTTACGCCCATGGAAATCATCTTACTGGCTACTAAATGTTGAACGATTTCCCGATGAGGCGCTCTTAGTTGTGTATTCAGTGAAGCGCTAAAAAGTTGAATAAGTGGAAATAAGAAATAGATGAGGTTGAGTACAAAGAATACGGACAAAGGTTTGAGGTAACTCACTCTTCTTCCTTCTGCAAATTCTTTGGAGATAAAACCGGGGTTCCTTATCATAAGCCATAGCGTTTTCAGCAGCTTGCTATCGGCAAAAGTGACTGCCATCAGGATATTACTCAGAAAAGTCTTAAAAGACCGGTCCCTGGCATAGGGAATTTTCTCTCCGCAGAGGTTACAATAGACGCCAACAAATCTATTTCCACAGCTTTTGCAAATGTGTTCTACTCCGGAATCGTGCACGGGCTTATCATTATCAAACAAAGTTAATCCTTTAGTTCCTTCAATATTTTGCGACCCCTTGAAACAAATCCTGCACTGCCATAAGGCAGATTATCTTCTATAATGATCTTTAGTTCAGATTTCAATGCAGGTTGATCCTTAGCTATATTGGCCAGTACAGTCATCGAAAAAACTCTCACCGCTATGGCCTCCTTTCGATTTTGAAGTAGATCGAAGCAGACTTGAGTAGTAACACCTTGTAATGACTTCGGTATGGAAATGAATTGCAAAAACCTGACCGTATTTCGCTTTACAGCATCATGCAACCCCGGACGGTTCAGGTTGTGGATTAACTCTTTTAAGTGAGGTTTGATCAGTTCAGGGTGATGTTCTACACAATAACTCAGTGGCCAGGCAGCCCTCTGTGTTACCCGATAGGTGCCCGTGGTAAAGACTTCAACCAATTCTTCAAACCTGCCTTTATCGGTCCCTATATATTCAACAATTCGGTTGCATTGGGCTTTGGAGTGCTCGTTGAGTAAGGCTTTTACTAAATTCACAATCAGTTATTTATATAAATTTATAAAACATAACATACTGATAATTAGGATATATACATATCTAGTATTAATTTCATACTTCACTTTAAATGATGTGCTCTATGTTAGTATTTTTTGCCATCGGTGCTACCGTAATTTTTCAATTAAGTATTTGCCTGTTTTGTTATTCAAAGCAAGCTAAACACGCTTAGTTTAAATCTATTCAAAAAGATCATTTGCCTATCCTGAATCGGGATGAGATGCTTATTTTTTTGCTGGCCCTCCGAATTAGGGCTGTGATCTGCTAACTTGCGGCTCATTTTTAAAAGCCGTCCTGTGAATTACCTTTCTGCTGAGAATCTATCCAAATCTTTTAATGATCACTGGCTCTTTAAAGAGCTATCCATCGGCATATCTCAGGGAGAGAAACTTGCATTGGTTGGCGAGAACGGGACTGGTAAAACTACCTTACTAAAGATTCTGACGGGAGAACTCAAATCTGACAGCGGGGTGGTGAGTGTCAGAGATGGTATTAAGATAGGCTATTTGACCCAGCAGCCTAAGGTGGCTCCCCGCCAAAGTGTAAAAGAGATCATCTTTAATGAGAACAATGTAATTGCTTCGGTAGTAAAAGAATATGAGGATTGCATTCATCATTCTGATACGTCACCACAGCGGATGCAGAAAGTGTTGGAAAGGATGGAGGAGCTCAACGCCTGGGATTATGATGCCAAGGTTCAGGTAATCACCGACAAACTAGGAATCCTTGATCTGGATCAGAAATTCGAAGAGCTTTCCGGGGGGCAGCGTAAAAGAGTCTTTATGGCGCAGATGCTCCTTACCGAGCCCGACTTGATCATCATGGATGAACCGACCAACCATCTTGATCTGGAAGCCATCGAGTGGTTGGAGACGTACCTTTCAGGGCAGAACATTACGCTCATTATGGTAACCCACGATCGCTATTTCCTGGATAATGTGGCGAATGAAATCATTGAGTTGGATCGTGGCAAACTTTATCGTTATAAAGGGAAATATGCCTATTTTCTGGAGAAGAAATCAGAGCGGGAAGAGATATTGAAGGCGGAAGTCTCTAAAGCCAGAAACTTGCTGAAAAAGGAATTGGACTGGATGCGCAGGCAACCCAGGGCGAGGGGAACAAAAGCCAAGTACAGAATTGAGGCATTTTATGATCTTCAGGAAAAGGCATCTCAAAACCTGAAGAAAGATAAGATGGAGTTGGATATCCTCGGCACCCGCCAGGGAGGAAAGATTCTCGAATTGCATCACGTTTCAAAGAGTTATGGAAACAAACTCTTAGTAGACAACTTTTCATACATCTTTAAGAAGAAAGATCGTATCGGAGTGGTTGGAAAGAATGGTGTAGGGAAATCGACCTTTCTGGATATTCTCACGAATAAAATTAGTCCGGATAAGGGAGAAAGAATTCCAGGTGTAACTACCAAGATCGGATACTTCACCCAAGAGACGCAAGACCTGAATCCTGCCCACAGAGTTATTGAAGAGGTAAAGGAGATTGCTGAATTTATTACCCTATCCGATGGAACGAGTGTCTCCGCATCAAAGTTCTTAGATCTATTTCTATTTCCACCGGAAAAGCAATACACTTTTATCGAGAAATTAAGTGGAGGTGAACGTAAGCGACTTCAATTATTGAAAGTGTTAGTGACGAATCCTAATTTTCTAATTCTGGATGAGCCTACCAACGATTTCGATATTGAGACCCTGAATGTATTAGAAGATTTTCTGGAAAAATTTACAGGCTGCCTGATCCTGGTCTCCCATGACCGTTACTTCATGGATCATTTAGTAGATCAGCTATTTATATTTGAAGGAGAAGGTAAGATCCAACCCTTTAATGGAAACTACAGCGACTATCGATCGATGGAAGATGAGGAGGAAGAAGAGGACAAACCTACTGCTGTAATTCAATCTGTTGCGCAGTCTTCACCTGCGAATGGGATTCGAAAGCCATCCTTTAAAGAGAAGAAAGAGTATACGGAGTTGCAATCTCAAATTGAAATTCTGGAGCGAGAGAAGAGTCTGTTAAATGAACAATTGAACAGCGCTGGTCTGAATCATACCGAGTTGATCGAATTGGGGAAAAAGATTGAGGGAATCACTCAGAAGGTGGATGCGCTTACCCTTCGATGGCTGGAGTTGGATGAAATTGTTAAGGAAATTTAACCAGTACCCCAGCTAGAGGGACAATTCATAGCAACTTCAAAATTTTACTTGCATTTTAACGGCAAATTAAATAGGCATGAATTTGGATTAAGGCGATACAATTTCAAACCTGATTTTAGTGTAATTTTAAGGAGTAAATTGCAGTTATGGTTTTATTCATATCCCTCTTGCTTTTTCTTCAAAAAACAGAGATCCCGCTCAAGCCCAATGATGAATTTGAGATAAAGTTGGATTATCAGCTCAAGCAAAAGCCTATTTCAGATCGACTTTCCATTGATTATTATGATACCAAGGAGGGCGGCATGTTGCCGTATTTAATTTTAAACATTAAACTCTTAAAGTTGTCTGAGCAAGAAGTAAAGACGAAAATAATAGATGGCAAAGACAAACTTATTTTCAATAGAAAGACAGCTGTAAATGATGTATTGAAATTAGACATTGGCTACACGGATGATGTTAAGGATCGGGTAACCTCCTATAAATTTAATATCATCTTTCTATCGGCAGACAAGAAAGAGGTAAGCCGGATTTACATTCTAATTGAAGAGGATGGTACTTTTTTAGTCAATGATGAGATTAGGGGAAAGTTTTGACTCCCTTGAATCTACCGTATTTCAAAATCTCTGATACCTTTTTGGCTCAATTCCGTTATTTCACAAAAAATATAGAATATGATTAGATCTGGCTTTATCATCCTTTTTGCTTTCCTCCCCTGGCTCATTAATGCACAGGTAAGAAAACAGCAGGATGCTGCACAAATTAAACTTGAACTTAGAAAACTCAATACACTTGGCGCTGTACTGTATGTTGCAGCTCATCCAGATGATGAAAACACGAGAGCGATTGCATCTTTAGGAAGTGAAAGGCTCGTTAATGCTGCTTACCTTTCCATGACGCGTGGAGATGGTGGGCAAAACCTGATTGGCCCGGAAATCCGGGACTTACTTGGACTTATCCGAACGCAGGAACTTCTCGCAGCCCGAAGAATTGATGGAGGCCAACAATTTTTTACACGCGCTAATGACTTTGGCTATTCTAAAAATTCAAAAGAAACTTTTGATATCTGGAATAAAAATGAAATCCTTTCTGATGTAGTGCGAGTAATACGCCAGTTTAAGCCGGATGTAATACTGACCCGATTTCCACCTGATGAACGGGCAGGCCATGGGCATCATACCGCGTCTGCGATACTTGCTCAGGAGGCATTTGATCTCACCAATGATCCCAACGTTTTTCCAGAACAGGTGGCTTCGTATGGAACCTGGCAAGTAAAGAGACTCTACACAAATACGGGTCGTTGGTGGAATCAAACAATCAATGAAAACACACCCGGTGTAGTCACCATGAATGTGGGCACCTATAATACTCTTCTCGGCAAATCCTACTCTGAAATTGCAGCGGAAAGCAGAACCCAACACAAGAGTCAGGGGTTTGGCTCACCGGGCAGAAGGGGAGATGCACCTGAATATTTTGAATTTGTAAAAGGCGAGAACGCACAGAAAGATATTTTTGAAGGAATTAATACAAGCTGGACCAGAGTGAAAGGTGGGGAGAAAATTCAGCCTCTGGTAGAAAAAGCGACTCGGGAATTTAATATTGACAATCCATCATCTATTGTTCCTCTATTGCTACAAATTCGAAAACAAGTAGAGCTCCTTGATAACAGCACTTGGAAAACGAGAAAGCTGGCGGAGGTTAACTCATTAGTTCAAAACTGCCTGGGGTTATTTGTGGAAGTTACAACAGATAATTATTGGGTAGCGCCCACCGAAAAGGTAACAGCCTCATTTGAAATATTAAACCGATCTGGTGTTGATGTACAATTGTCGGGAATCAATGCTGAGGATTTAGCTATGGATACCATTGTATCAGCAACATTAAAAAATAATGTTCCGCTTGCTTTCAAAAGTAAAAAAACGATTCGTGCTGGTAAAGATTATTCAGACCCTTATTGGTTGAGACTTCCACACAGTCAGGGATTATTTAACGTACCTAATGAAGAGAATATTGGAAAACCTGAAAATGGCCCTGCTTTATTTGTTACGTTCAGGTTTTTAGTAAATGGTGAAACGTTAGCCGTGAATAGCCCCCTCATTTACAAATGGACCGATCCGGTGAAGGGAGAATTAAGCCGCCCGTTTGAAGTCGTGCCACCCGTATTTGTGAATTTACGAGATAAAGTACTAATCTTTAAAGATCAATCGCCAAAGGAGGTTAGCCTGCTGATCAAGTCATCATCAGAGCGAATACTGACTGGCTCACTCAAACTTATATTACCGGTCGGCTGGAAGTCAGAGCCGGTTTCAATCCCTATTGAATTAGCAAAGAGAGGGCAGGAGTTGAACCTGACTTTTAAAGTAATTCCCGGTAAAGATGAAATTACAACTTCATTGAAGGCTGTTGTGGAGATGGAAGGGAAGCAATATGATCAATCCTTGCTCACCATCAATTATGATCACATTCCTGTTCAAACCTTACTTCCTAAAGCGGAAGCAAAGGTGGTGCGACTTGATTTAAAGAAGGAAGGCGGAGCAATTGGATACATTAAGGGTGCAGGAGATGATGTTCCGGCTGCCCTTAGAAATATGGGTTACGAAGTTTGGGAGATGAAAAATGAAGAAGTGACAGCTGAGAATTTAAAAAAATTGGATGCTGTGATACTCGGAGTGCGAGCACTAAACACCAATGATCGCATTCGCCATTTTATGGGTGATCTGATGAACTATGTCAAGAGCGGAGGCACAATGATCACTCAGTACAATACTAATTTTGATATGGAACTTGACCTTGATAAGATAGCACCGTATTCACTTACGCTTTCGCGAGATCGCGTGACAGACGAAAATAGTGAAGTGCGAATTCTGAAAGCTGACCATCCTGCTCTAAACTATCCAAATAAGATTACAACCAAAGATTTTGAAGGATGGGTTCAAGAGCGAGGATTGTACTTCCCTGATAAATGGGATCCGAACTTTGAGGCACTTTTATCTATGAATGATACCGGAGAGACAGCACGTGATGGAAGTTTACTCATCGCAAAATATGGTGCTGGTCATTACGTGTATACGGGGCTTTCATTTTTCCGCGAATTGCCGGAAGGAGTACCCGGAGCCTATCGCTTATTTGCAAACCTGACATCGCTTGGGAAGAGTAAAAAGGTCGAAGTAATAAAGATAAAAAGCAAAACCAAATAGAAAGACTTCTCTAAGTATTGCCTCGATAATAGAATTTTGTACCTTAGATAAAATTGTGAAGTATGATTACTGTTAAGGGTATTTTTGATGGTAAGAATGTAAAGGCCCTCGAAGAACTGCCGGAAGGGAAAAGATATAAGGTGCTCATTACACTATTGGAAGAGATAGAAGAGAGTGAGGAGATAAGGTATGTATTTTCAAATAGTGACTCATTCACCTTTTGGGTGAATGAAAAGGAAGATATTTATCAGGAGTATTTAAAAAAGTGATTTTTTGAAAGCCGGCAAAATTGTCCTTATCCCATTTCCTTTTGCCGAACTGACCAATATAAAACTGCGGCCTGCAGTGCTGATTGCAACTACACTAGATAAATATCAGGACTTCATACTTTCTGCCATCAGTTCAGTAATTCCGGATAATCCATCTGGATTTGAAATCATTGTTGAACCCACTCCATTAAATTTACTGAAAGTAAGATCGATAATAAAAGTAGATAGAATCTTCACACTCAAAAAAGAGGATAGGATTGCTGAATTAGGTGAGCTCTCTCCGTCTGAATTGCAAGTATTTAAGTCACAATTGAAAATTCTTGTTTCACAATAAAAGGTGAAACATTGCCTTCGATCCTAGTATTAATTTATAGTAATGGAAGAGATACAAGAAAAGCCTCCTGTTTTTAAGTCCTGGAAGGGTTGGTATTGGCTGCTGATGGCGGTGCTGACAATTCAAATCATTGTTTACTTTATCATAACCCAATCATTCAAATGAACCTGATTGATTGGATAGTTCTTTTTGGAACGATTGCATTAATTGTTGGCTATGGCACGTGGAAGTCCAAAGGGAGTAAGAATATTGATGGCTATTTGTTAGGGAATAATAGCATGCCGTGGTGGAGCGTGTGCCTCTCCATTATGGCTACTCAGGCAAGTGCTATTACTTTTCTTTCTACGCCAGGGCAGGCCTATGAAGATGGGATGCGGTTCCTTCAATTCTATTTTGGCTTGCCGTTGGCGATGGTAATTCTAAGCATAACTGCCGTGCCACTATATCACCGATTAAAAGTCTACACAGCCTATGAATACCTGGAGACTCGCTTTGACTTGAAGGTAAGATCATTAGCGGCTTTTTTCTTTTTAATGCTTCGCGGTATCTCTGTTGGAATTACTATTTATGCTCCGGCATTAATTCTCTCTACGATTTTAGGATGGAACATCAACCTCACCACCATTTTTATTGGTTCATTGGTGATGATCTATACGGTGACCGGAGGTACCAAAGCCGTAAGTCTTACCCAAAAATATCAGCTTACCATAATTATGGGAGGCATGATTTGGGCAGGTTATATCGCCTTTTCTAAATTACCAGAAAGTATTTCTTTTTCAGATACGTTCTCATTGGCTGGCGAGTTGGGTAAGCTAAACCTCATCAACTTATCCTTTGATCTTACCGATCGGTACAACATCTGGTCAGGTTTAATTGGAGGTCTTTTCCTTTTCCTCAGTTATTTTGGTGCAGACCAATCGCAGGTTGGGCGTTATCTGGGTGGCAAATCAATTACGGAAAGCCGCCTGGGATTAATTTTCAACGGACTACTTAAAATCCCCATGCAGTTCATTATACTTTACATCGGGATTTTAGTTTTTGTATTTTATCAATTCACACAACCCCCCGTTTTTCATAATATCGCGCTGAAGGATAAAGCAATGGAGACCACCTATGCTCCTGCCCTAAGCGAAATGGAAGTGGAGTATGGAAAAGTATTTGAGGCGAAGAAAGGGCACATGGAGAATCTTGCCGGTGCCATAGCCCGTAAGAACAGGGAAGAAATAGTATTGGAAAAGAATGCAATTGCGGAGATCAGAGACTCTGAAAGTGGAATTCGTTCAAGAGTAAAAGAGACTATCGCGAAAGCAGTTCCGGGAGCGAATACGCTGGATAAGGATTATGTCTTTATTAATTTTGTCATGACCTATTTGCCACATGGCCTGATCGGACTTTTACTTGCAGTAGTTTTTTCAGCAGCCATGTCTTCTACAGCATCGGAATTAAATGCATTGGCATCCACTACGGCCGTAGATATTTATAAGCGATCTGTTAATTCAACTGGAAGTGATATTCATTATGTCAAAGCCTCAAAGATTTTTACGGCTGGCTGGGCTGTAGTAGCCATGATATTTGCCTCTATTGCCAATCAGGCCGAGAACCTGATTCAATTCGTGAATATCGTGGGTTCTCTTTTCTACGGAACTATTCTCGGAATATTTGTGACTGCTTTCTATATTAAGTATGTCAAGTCAACAGCAGTATTCTTTGCTGCCATTGTTGCGGAAGGAGTTATTCTTTATCTCTATTTTTTCAAAAGGCAAGAGGTAGCCTTCTTGCTATACAATATTATTGGGTGTGCTGTGGTGGTATTATTATCGCTGACGTTTCAACTGATCTTAAATGGGACTGAAGCAGAAAAGGCATCGGTTTAGCCGATGCCTTTTCTTTAATCTTTGGAAGTTTACTTCAATGTTTTCATCAAATCTTCATTTTGCTTAATGTAGCCGAAATCATCTTCAGCTTTCTTTGCTAAATCGAGTGACTGTTGGGCTGTTGCCATAGCACCTTTTTTATCGCCAAGTGCCTTTTGAATTTTAGCTTTAGTGTAAATATTCCAGAATGCACTTTGATTGCCTGTGCTGATGCCCAGGTTGATCCACTCGAGCGCTTTGTTGAGGTCTTTGCCATTATCCAAATAGTAGTTAGCAGCAGTAACATAAGCCCCTGAACTAACTTTCGTCTTGGCTTCAATGTCTTTCATGACTTTACTATCGAAGTCAACAGCGACACCAAATTTTACAGAAGTATTCTCCCAGCTCAATTGAATTTTGCCGGTTGCATTGTTGTCTGAGATATCGGAAATGCCAATAGTGAATGTCTCCACTTTTTCAGTCAGTTTCTCTGGCTTTACATTAAATTTTGCTACTTCTTTTGTCTTATCATACTTAGCTGTGTTGCCACCAAGGCTAAGATCGCTATAGAGCATGATTGACCACTCCGTTGCACCGGGGATAGAGAATAAAAGATATTCACCTTTCTTCACATCAACTCCTTCTACTTTTACATCATCTGAAAAGTTAACGATGGTTCCATTGTTGGCACCGGTTCTCCAGATTGCTCCATTGGGTACTAGAAAATCACCACCAGTTCCAAAAATTTTACGTCCTTTCATTTTTGGGCGTGAGTAAGAGATTTTTACATCGGTCAATCCGATTACCGAACTAACGGTGGCTGCAGAACTAGGAGAAGGCGTCTGAATTTGAGCCTCTGCTAAAACGCTGACAGCTAGCAAAATAAGCATTAACACTTTTTTCATAATTGTTATTTTAGATTTTTGTTTAACATTTTGAGGTGTCAAAATTAAGATAGTTTTCAACATCACAAAACCACTAAATTGTTAACGAATTCATAATGCTACCCGAATCATTCTATCAGCGCGATAATGTCGTAACAATTGCCCGAGAACTTCTTGGCAAGACACTTTATGCCCGGGCACGCAGAAAAGTGACAGGAGGTATGATTGTGGAGACGGAGGCGTATTCGCAAAAGGAAAAAGGATGCCATGCATTTAAAGGTAAAACGGAACGCAATAAAATCATGTTTAATAATGGAGGATTTGCCTATGTATACCTTTGCTACGGAATTCATAATTTATTTAATGTTGTTACCAACACAGAAGGCGTTGCCGATGCGGTATTGATCCGTGCTCTTCAACCACTGGAAGGAGAAGAATTGATGATGAAGCGTATGAAAGCGACCTCTATCGAAAGAATCACATCAGGTCCGGGTAAACTGACAAAGGCATTGGGCATTGATCGAAACTTCAATGGAAAATACTTATTAAGTAATGATGTTTGGTTGGAGGACAATGGTAAAATAATTTCTGGTAAAGACATCGCTGCCAGTAAGCGGATTGGTATTGACTATGCCGGAAAGGATGCACATTTGCCGTGGCGTTTTACCATTAAAGGAAATCTCTGGGTGAGTAAACCATAACATTCAATTATCTTTGCTGGAATGAAAAGTGTATTGGCGTCCGTTCTATTTTGCCTGGTTGTTACCCCTTTTTTAGTGTGGTCGCAAAAGCTAACTGAATCATCCTTCCGACCGACTAACTCTGGCTTTGATGAACAAAACCCAATTTTAGGCTCGGATGGAGTTCTTTATTTTACCATTGCCAATCACCCGCAGAATATAGGAGGAAAGAAAGATCCGGGTGATATCTGGTATTCATCATGGTCCGATGGCCAATGGTCAGCCCCTTCACACGGGGGTAATAATCTGAATGACAAAGGCTATAATGCCGTTGCAGGTTTTTCATCTGATGGCAACCAGATTTTTTTAGTGAATCACTATTATAAGAATGGACAGCCCAGCACGCAGGGGATTTCCTGGTCGAAGAAGATTGGGTCAGCCTGGACTTTCCCGGAGAACATCGCAATACCTTATTTTTTGAATCGCTCTACTCTCTTGAGTGGTCAATTGATTGAAGACAGCGGAATTTTCGTTTATGCTGCAGAATCGTATGACACCAAAGGAGCTGAAGACATTTATGTGAGTCGCAGAGACAATGCGGGAAAGTGGAACGAGCCAAGAAATCTTGGACCAATCATCAATACCACGCTTCAGGAACTTTCTCCATCGCTGAGCTCCGATCAAAAATTTCTGTATTTCTCCTCTAACGGCCGGAGAGGATATGGAAGCTTTGATGTTTACTTCTCAGAGCGTCTTGATGACAGTTGGCAAAATTGGTCTATCCCGGCCAACATGGGGTCGCGGGTAAATTCTGATGGACGAGAATTGTTCTACAGAACATATCCACAGCGTAGCCTAGCCTTATATACAAGTACGCAGAATAGTGATGGTTATGGAGACATTAAGTTTTATCTGGATTCACTTCAAATGAATATCCCCGACACCGTCATTAAACTTGTTGAGATTAAAAGAGAGACTGCGGTGGGTAGAGTCAGCTTCACCAGGATGAAAGGAAATGTTACCTCCTCTAAAACCGGGCAACCCATTGCAGCTAAATTGGACTTTAAGGCTGACTCCGTTTACGGCACAAGCTCTAATTCCAGAGGTTCTTATACTATTGCCATTCCATCAACAAAAATTTATACAATTGTTGTTGAAGCGCCTGGATATATAGGAGTGTTGGAGAAATTGGATATCCATACCTTTGAAATGGAACAAGTCGAACTTAATTTTAAACTTCAGCCCATTGAGATCGGTGCGACCGTGAATCTTAAAAACGTATTGTTTCAAGTGGGTACCACCAATTTGGTTTCAGATTCTTACAATGAGTTGGATGTGGTGGTTGATTTACTAAAATCAAACCCTAAAGTTGAAATAGAATTGGCAGGACATACCGACAATAGAGGCGATGCAAAAATGAATTTGAAATTGTCACAAAGTCGGGTCGATAAAGTAAAATCCTATCTCGTTTCTAAAGGTATAAGTGGCAGACGCATCAAAGGAAAAGGTTATGGCGGTCAAAAGCCTATTGCCGGTAGCGATTCAGAAGAAAGCCGTAAGCTCAACCGGAGAGTCGAATTTACGATTGTGAAGGATTAAGAAAGTAGAAAGCTTAAAGCACGAAGTATCATCATTTTTTACTTTGTGCTTTAAACTTTCCTCTGCTATCAATATCCATCCGCAGTATCATCACCCCGTGGATCTGCACCGCCTTGCAGTTTACCATTTTTAAGAATAAGGATTGCATCGACTCTTCCAATGCCCCCTCTTGACTTAATGGTATGACCTAAGTTAACTAGTGCTAAGCTGTCTTCTTTTTTTGTAGCATTCGTTTCTTGAAAAATCATATCCGGGTACCACTGACTATGCACACGCTTGGCAGTAACTGCTTCTTGCATGGACATATTATGCTCTAGTACATTTAATATAGTTTGAAAAACAGAAGTGATAATGGTAGAACCGCCTGGAGTTCCAACCACCATTAATAGCTTTCCATCTTTTTCCACAATGGTGGGAGTCATTGAGCTAAGCATTCTCTTATTTGGTAAAATTTTATTGGCTTCTCCTCCAATTACGCCATACATGTTCGGTGTGCCCGGTTTGGAACTAAAGTCATCCATCTCATTATTCATAAAGAAGCCAGAGCCATCTACAATTACGCTAGAACCATAGCCGCCATTTAATGTCGTGGTAACCGATACTGCGTTTCCATCTCTATCAACAACCGACAGATGTGTGGTCTGATCCGATTCACCAACGATACTGCCCTCTTTGATGGAAGAGCTTAGCGTAGCCTTGTTCATGTCAAAGGTTGCCATGCGGGAGGTGATATAAGAGGAATCCGTTAATGTGCTTACAGGAACAGTAAAGAAATCAGGATCACCGAGGTGTGCTGCCCGGTCTGCATATACTCTGCGTTCCGCTTCTGTCATTAAGTGTACTGTCCGGGTTGAATTCCACCCCCATTCGCTAACAGGGTAGGGTTCAACGGACTTAAGTAATTGCATCAGTGCGATTCCTCCACTGGAAGGTGGTGGCATAGAGATGATTTTATAGCCCTTGTACGAGCCAATCAAGGGCTTCCTCCAAACGGCTTCATAACTTTTAAGATCAGCATGGGTAATGATTCCCTTACCCCGATTCATTTCAGCCACCAGATCATCTGCTGTTTTGCCTTCATAAAACCCTGCTTTTCCATTATCGCGAATGCGTTCCAGTGCTTTTGATAAATCAAGCCAATAGATTATGTCTCCTTCTTTCCATAATTCCTTTAAAAGAAAATCAGGGCTGGCCGTATTTAGCCTTACCAAATCTTTCTGGATTTCATTGAGACCTTCGGCTTCTCTTTTGGTAAGTGCAAATCCATCACGGGCTAGGTCTATAGCAGGTTGTACAAGATCTTTCCATGGGAGTTTACTGAACTTAGAATGCGCTTCTACCAGCCCCGCCACGGTGCCTGGAATGCCCGAAGCAAGATGGCCTTCCGTACTCAGGCCTTCAATCAATTCCCCAGTTTCACCGAGATACATATTGGGCGAAGCCGCACCGGGCGCTTTTTCCCGATAGTCAAGGGCAGCGACACTATCGCTTGCAAGGCGCAGCAACATAAACCCTCCGCCTCCGATATTTCCTGCTACAGGATAGACCACAGCCAAAGCAAATTGGGTAGCAATGGCAGCATCTACAGCATTGCCTCCCTTCTTAAGAATATCAACACCAACTTTAGAGGCAAGTGGATGTGCAGAAACCACCATAGCTGCATCGGCAAGGTGACCTGTGGTCTTATCATTTTTAGTCTCTTTAGAAGTACAAGCAGCGAGGTAAATTACCGATAGAAGAATAACATAGCGCTTCATGGAATAGGGTTTGGGTTTAATCGCATAAATGTATTATTTCCGGCTGAACAAAACCATGAGCCTCCGAAAAGAAAAAGCCGCGCGTCTGAAGCTGAGTGTTTTAGACCAAACCATCAAGCTGATTGGTAAGAAATCATTCGATGATGTATACGTAGATGAAATTTGCGCCAAGACAAAAATATCTAAGGTTACTTTATTCAAGTATTTTCCTCAAAAAGAAGATATTCTCCTTTATTTCTTCCGCGTTTGGTGTTTACACAGGGCTGTTGAATTGAGAGATAAGCCTAAAGAAGGTATGCTGGGTATCACGTATCTTTTTGATAAACTTAGCGAAGATTGCGAGGCTCATCCAGGAATGATACTTCGCTTGTTTGCCTACCTGGCTGATATGAAGCGGCTACCTAAGCCATTTCCCGTGAAGCTTGAAGAGAAAAAGCTACTCCATCCAGAGATAGTTGATATTCATAAAGTTGAGATTCAGTCGGTAGATCAAATGTTTGAGAAATTTGCGCTGGAGGCAATTTTTAAGAAGGAGATTACCAAAACAACCAACACGCGCGATGTTACGCAGATCCTCACCACCTTGTTTTATGGGTCAGTCGTCACAGCGCATATCAATCAACTTTCACAATTGAGATACTTTTTCAGAAGGAATCTGGAATTACTACTGAAAGGGCTTCAGTAAGATCCAAGCCAGAATCAAAACCTCTCATTTAAACTTTACTTTCTGCTGATTTATATCTTCAGCCAGATGGTATTTTGATTCTTGCCTCGTAAATTTAATGCTATGGCAACCCTTTCGGTGACTTTCATTGTCAAACAGTAAATGAAAAAACTCATTGTCTTAACCGGAGCAGGTATTAGTGCTGAAAGTGGTATTGCTACTTTTCGCGATGCTGGCGGACTATGGGAGGGCCATAAGGTAGAAGATGTAGCCACTCCTGAAGGATGGAGAAAAAATCAAGAGTTGGTGCTGGACTTTTACAATCAACGGAGAAAGAAAGCGCTGGAAGTAAAGCCAAACCGAGGCCATGAGATTCTGGCAGCGCTGGAAAAATATTTTGAGGTGACAGTCATCACACAGAATGTTGACAATCTTCACGAGCGGGCGGGTACTACGAAGGTCATTCATTTACATGGCAGTTTGTTTGAATCACGGAGCACGTTGGATGCTTCGCTGATTTATCCCATAGAAGGGTGGGAGCTGAAGAAAGGAGATACATGCGAACGCGGTTCTCAATTGCGTCCTAATATCGTCTGGTTTGGCGAGGCTGTACCCATGATGGATGTTGCGGCAGAAATTGCCTCCAGCGCTGATGTGTTTTTAGTGGTCGGTACTTCTATGGTGGTATATCCTGCCGCAAGTCTTATTGATTATGTTCCCATTGAGGTTAAGAAATATGTTGTCGATCCCGGTCGACCGGAATTAATGCATGTCCCCAACCTTGAATTTATCCAGGAAAAAGCGAGTATCGGTATGGTGAGGATAATGGAGAGGCTGACGAACAAATGGTGATCCTTACTTTGCGGCCAGCTCATTCAAAAATCTCATAAACTTATTTGTGTTGTAATTTTTAGTTCCCACTTCCTTCATCACAATCTTGCCTTCTTTGGAGATCACAAAAGTAGTGGGAATGGAAGGAACATTTAATTGTTCGGTCAGATAGCCTGAAGGCATATAGACAGGAAAGGTATACTTGTTCTTGCGTACGTAGGCTTTTACCTTTTGAGCTGCCTGGTCTTTATCGATTGATAGCATAATGAAAACAATCCTATCATCCTTGACTTTATTATAAAGTTTGTGAATTGCAGGCATTTCTGCTCTACAGGGTCCGCACCAGGTAGCCCATACGTTAAGAAAGATTACCTTGCCTTTAAACTGGCCTGCATTAAACTTATTGCCCAGTGAGTCTTTCAGTGTAAATCCAAAGTCAAAATTCTCCTGATTTCTGTCCGTCATGGGAATGGAGGCGTTCATGAGTCCTGTGCTAAGGGCAGCTTGTTGCGTTAGTGCTGCTACGTCTCCAAATAACCCGGTTAATTGGAGGAGTGCTATTATGATAAACGCAACGATAAACGGTTTCGCAAATTCAAAAATCCTAAGCATGAAGATTTGGCGTGGTTGTTGAGATTCAGTTTCTCAAATGTCTTTATTTTAATAACTTCGGACAATTAATCCATAAAATGAATCGTAAGTCAGCTCTTTTGCTTTTTCTATGCTTGATTTTTTCCCCGGTCCTTATGGCCCAGAAAGTCAAGTATAAAGACCTCATTCTATTACTTAATTCGAAGCAATACGATCAGGCAGAGCCATTTTTAAAGAAATACCTCAAGGATAATGATGACAATCCCAATGCCTACCTTTTTATGGGAATCATCTTTCAGGAAAAGGCTTCTAAGGGTGATCTATTGAAGGAGACTGAGGCTACTACTCAGCATATGGATTCTGCGATTTTGTTTTATGATAAGGCGTACAAGGGTATTGATGAAAAAGAAATCAAGCGCAACAGCGAATACTATGAAGCCTACAATCGCAGGGATCTTCGCACAGGTGAATTTGGTGTTAAGCTCTCTGACGTAAAGTTTGATTTGGAGAAAAAAATGCAAGGACTGAAGGAAAGAAAAGAAAGCATAAAAAAACTAAAGGAATATTATTCAAGCTCGGAGCTATTGTATTCGGAAGCTACAGCAAGATTCAAATTTATGCAGAGCAAGTACACCACCCAGAGGGGGGTATTTCTGCAGTCCACTGAAAAGACAGTTGCTGAGCTTCAACACGTCACAGATGCATTCGACTCACTCCTGATTGCCTTTGAGAACTATAAGAATACTTCGCAGGTGTTAGGCAAAACTGGATACAATCAAGTTTTAAATCTTCAACCTATTAAAGATTTTGAAAAGGATGGACATACACCGACCGATTTTACGAAAGACAATTTGAGACTTTGGGATTTCAAAGAATGGGCCCAGACCACCTCTGCGAGAATAGAGAAGGAAATCAATCCGCTACGAGAACAATTAGTTGCCTATGATATCGAGCTAAATAAGCTTCGCGAAAAACTTAGAAAAGATTCTGTGTCCGTGAGAAATGAATTGGATTTGCTTTCCAAAAATTCCCCGCTGGCACAGCTTAAGATATTTGATCCAGATCCTTTGCCGGGTGGAATTTTTGAAATGAAAAAGGCAGAACTGGAATACAATTCTGATCAGATATCGGATAGACAATTGAAGGATTCTGCCAATGTCAACCTTCAGATAACGTTAGTGAGCAAAGAACTTTCGGATATTAGCAAGCTAAACGGCATTACCGGAGCACTCCTGGAAAAAGACTTTGTCAAAGAAGGAGAGAATTATGCTCATTTTATTGCCAATGCGTACGGCACGGTTGATGTTTTAAAGAGTCTGGTAAAAGCTACGAAGGAGTATGCAGAGCGTGAAAAACTAAGAAAGGAAAAAGAGTCCGAAATGAAATCGCAGTTGCTGAAATGGGTTATTGCTGGCAATGATTCAATTCCACTTTTCATCGATGAAACGATAAGCAGATCTAAATTTAAACCGATTATTATAAAGGATGAAAATTATACTTCCGGTTTGCTGTTTGGATCAGATTCATTAGCAACCGGTTATTTCTACACAGTGACTCAATCTCGTGTTCCGGATATTAAAATTTCCTTTCCTGTAGATAAGCCGTCTTTCAAAATCAGAAACCTTGCCATCACGAAAGGTCTGTCCACTACGGATGGCAAAAATCAGGTTTATTTTGTGTTGATTTATTCCGAAAGTAAGACAGACGAGAAATTCACAGCTACCCTTGCCAAAATATACCGTTCAGATGGCTTAGCGTGGTGCAATAATTACAAGTTTGACCTATTGCCTTCAGAACTTACTTTTAATCAGGATTCGGGAGAACTTTCTATTAAAATATCAAGTGCGGGGGATAGCAAGATTGTTACGCTGGATAAAAACGGTAAACTGATTCAATAGGTCAATTTTGATTCATTCTTCAGAAAAGGATAATTAGTGTGTAGGATCTTGAAAGGGTTGAAAGTCATTCGGTTTTACCTTGTTATTCTTGCGGTTGATATCAGCCATTCTTAAACTCGGATCAATTTCAATTGTCTCAATGTCTCCTCGTTTACGACTGATTTTTAAAGTATAGGTTGGATAAACCCAGGGCCATGCGTCCAATTCAGTCCGCTTGGTAGCAGCGTCTTCGACAGGCTTATTTCCCAGCAGCTCATTCATGGAAATATAGTAAAGTTCTTTGCTGCCATCTTTATACGTTATCAATAAGTCAATTGGCATGGGCAGTTCTCCGATGCGTTGGAGCTCCACCAGAGTTACATCTTCCGTGGAGCTTATGCTACCTATTCCATAGTCAATTCTCTTGGTCGTATTGATCCAATAGCGCAGGTACCAATGCAATTGGAGGCCGGAAACTTTCTCCATGATTCGCATAAAATCATTCGGTTCAGGATGCTTCATCTTCCAGGTAGTATAATAACGCTTCATACCTTTATAGAAATTTTCATCTCCGATTAGATACTTCAACTGTTGCAGAAAGACAGCTCCCATACTGTAAGCCGCTGTGCTGTAGGCCCTGTTAGTATTAAAATGATCGGAGTGCTGGCTGGCCGGTTCTTGCAATCCGCTGGCCACTAAATTGAAATAGCTGGAATAACTTCCCGCATGAGGATTAGTTTCACCTAAAATAACTTGCGTTGCTTCATTGCTCGCGAAGTCTGCAAAGCCCTCATCCATCCAGGCATAGAGTGACTCATTGGAGGCGAGAGTCATTTGATACCAACTGTGAGCCACTTCATGCATCATCAATTCTGAAGTGCCATTCCGTGTGCCTTCACCCAAGATCAATGTACACATTGGGTATTCCATTCCACCATCGCCTCCTTGTATAATGGAGTAGGATTCAAAAGGATATTTGCCAAAGGTTTCGTTAAGAAATTGAAACGTCTTCACCGCATCGACTTCCATCGCGGCCCAGTTCTCAGATGTCTTTTCATTTTTCTGATAAAAGAAATGCAACATTGGCCCGTTGGGCACTTGCATTTTATCATGGGTGTAGTCGGGGTCTGCAGCCCAGGCAAAATCAATCACATCCTTTGCAACAAAATGCCAGGTTAGTTCTTTGCCGGTTAGTTTGACAGAGGTTTCCTTTTTTTCATAACCATGCCCCATCTTGTCTGGATCTTGCAATATTCCCGTGCCCGCCACCACGAATTTAGAATCCAGCGTAATCTTGACATTAAAATCTCCCCACACACTATGAAACTCACGGGCTATGTAAGGATAGGCATGCCATCCCTGGTAATCATATTCTGCCATTTTTGGATACCACTGTGTCATTGAGTAGGCAATGCCTTCCCGGTTATCCCTTCCTGATCTTCTTATTTGGATTGGCACCTGCGCTTCAAACTTCATCTCAAATAGTGATTTGGTGCTTGGCAATAATGGCTTAGAGAGCAGCACTTCTAGAATTGTACCGGTTATGTGAAATGATAATTCCTTCCCATCTTGTTTCAGAGATTGAATATGTTGATAGCCTATTTCGTTGTCTTTCAGTTTTGCAATTCTATCCATCACTCTTCGGTCGGGGTCTGGAAGATTTCGGGAGCGCACATCCATCATACTGCCAGGTTGAAACGCATTAAAATAGAGATGATAGTAGACCTTCTTCAAGGTGTCAGGCGAATTGTTAAAATAAACTAGTCGCTGCGTTCCGTTTACTTTGTGAGTGTTAACATCCAGGTGCACATCCATGGAATAGTCTACCTTTTGTTGCCACCGGCCATCTTGGGCTGATAATGAAAAGGAGAACAGGATAAAAGCAGAGAGAAGAAATGAATGGTTAGCAGGCTTCAGCATAATTTAAAGTTTTTCGATACGGGAAAGTATCAAATGCTGTCGTGTAAACAAAAGAGTTTTCTGTGGACTAAAGCCGGATGTAACGGGAAATGCTTGCCGAAAAGTAGCCACTATCCGTAAGACCCAATTCTTCTCCTGGAAGTGATTTGGGAATATTATACGTGTAACTCAGCATAAACGACCAGTCCCTCACGCGGATGTTGATAGGAGCAGTGAAGGAATAATTCATTACTCCAAACTCAGTCTTGTCTTGAGTATAGTATAGCGGTAACCCATTGCGAACTCTAAACAATACACCTAATACTGTTTTTGTATAAGGCACATATTCTGTGATTACTTCACTCCCTAAGAGCATGCTGAACGTTGGATAAAATAAGATTCTGTCAATCTTATGCCAATTCTTTTTTTCAAGACTTAAACTGATACCTGGTGCAATCCTATGGGCTATTTTCTCCCCGAAATAGAATTGGTAATCAAGCCGGAAAGTGACAGGCCTTAGTTCAAAAAAATTTGAAACTCCTATGCTGTTGGTATAGGGTATTGAAATATCACTGCCCGAGTTGCTATAGAGATATTTACTGTATTCTGCCACGAATGAGTACGCTTTAGTGGGTGAATAAAGAAAACCTCCGGAAAGGACAGAGAGATAATAATCGGGATCATACTCTTGACTCCAGTAGCCTGAATAATCTGCATAAAGTCCACTTTTATGGTAGTAGGAGACTCCTGGAGATATACCAAATTGACTAAGGCCAAGCGTTCTTTGAGCAGAAACAATATTGGAATTATAACCGATTCTGACTAACAATTGAGAAGTTTCCTTAATATCAGGTAATTGAAGGAGACTGTCAATCATGCTGAAGATTGATAAGGAGTCTTCGAGGGTAAGCAGAGAATATGACTCAGGCAGATTTGAGGCCTCATATTGATTTGCTTTTTCACGCCCAAACTTAGAATTCTCCAATGAATTAACCTCCTGTGAATAAACACAATAAACAGGTAAAACTAGAAGTAAAACAAGAAGGCTACTTTTAGTCACACAATGCTGCTATCGATTCTGCTTCAAGCGCTGATTTTTATCCCTGAAGTTTTCCTTTCGTTGTTGCATCACTCTTCGTTGCTGCAGTTGGTTTAGAATCATCTGCCGGAAATCTTTTTCTGCTCTTCGCAAATTTAGCATTTGTTGTGCGCTGATGACTTTAAGAATGCGTCCGGAGTAATCTTTTTCAAGGTCCAACTCCCGCTGCTTTACCTTAAGACCCAGATCAACCAGTGCCTGCTCCTTTTGAGGGTCAGGATTGGTAGGATCGATTTCCTTTCTCGCCATATTCAGCTCCTTCCGTAGTTCCATTTGCTTTCCGGCAAACTCACGGTATACAGGCCAGAATTTTTCGGCTTGTTCAGGAGTGAGCTGAAGTCGTTCTGTCAGCAAGCCAATCCGTGCAGCTTCTATCTTCTCCCGGGCCTTGGGGTCTTGTCTTACAATTTCATCTTGCTCCTGCGCCAGTATGGGTAGGGCTGGTAAGGTAAGGAACAATAAGAGTGTATATATTTTTATCCGTTTCATGGTATTAGAAATATTCGTTTTCGAGTTCGTTTGATAAATTATTCAGTTCTTGTTCGGTAAGATCAAAATCCATTAGTGGCTCTTCCAGAAGGTTGTCAATATCGATGTCATTCACGTCAATACCTTCGAGTAATTCTTCTGTAGACACATCATCCCCATCCATCAGATAAGAGATTAATTCTTCATTACTAACGGAAGCCAGGAGCGACTCTGAATCACTCGGTCCGCTTTGATAGTTTTGGAAGATGAAAATTCCTGCTATAGCTATTACAATAATGGGGATAGCATACCGAAGGGCCAGTACAAAGAAGGGGCGACTTTCCTCGACAGGCTTATCTGGGGCTATTCTACTTTGAATAATCCCAGGCAACTTATCAAAATAGCCTTCCGGCACCTCGAATATGTTGGTTTTAGGTATGTCCTCCAGTTTTTTCATTTGCGTCTTTGACTTAATAGTTAATCAATGGTTTAATCACCTCGTTAAAGAATCTTCGATTTTCTTGACCGCATGATGATAGCTTGCTTTCAGCGCCCCTACACTGGTGCCTGTAATTTCTGAAATCTTTTCGTAGGGCATATCATCAAAGTATTTCATGTTGAAGACGAGTCTTTGTTTGTCCGGTAGCTTCAGCAGTGCTTTTTGAAGCTCCTTCTGAATTTCATCTCCGCCCACATCAGGAGACATATCAATCTTGACAGCCAATTCTTTACCCACATCTTCAATGGGCAGGAAAAATCTTCTTCTTTTTTTGGCCAGAAAAGTCAGGCATTCATTGGTAGCGATGCGATAGATCCAGGTATAGAGCTGAGAATCCTCCCTGAAATTATCAATCGCCTTATGAACCTTGATAAATACTTCCTGTGTCAAGTCATCCGAGTCGTCATGGTCAATAACCATTTTTCTGACGTGCCAGTAAATACGCTGCTGATAGCTCCGTACGAGCAGGTTAAAGCCGTAGCTGCGGGTTTCCGGATTGCGGATTTTATCGAGCAGTTCTTTGTCTTCCAAGGTGACGAATTCGAAACTAAGACAAAATAAACTCCATTAGGTTTAATTTGTCTTGGTATTATTTATCAGAGCAGCGAAATTACTTGAATTTTGTTAGAATGAATTAATGAAATATTCTTCCAGTCCGGTGTTCACTTCATCAAAGAGCTTTTCTTTGTAAGGAATTTTAAGTTTGTCCATTATACGACAAAGATTGAAGCCAGTAACATAATAATAGGCTCGCATCATTTGGGTTTTCTCGCGAAACCATGGCCTTTTAATGAAATCCATTGCAGCATAGTGATTGAATTTATTGAATAGACTATCACAGGATAGCTTAATATTAATTTGATTATCATGGTAAATAAAACCTGTATTGTATTCAATATACCTAGCTGTACCTTCCATTTTTTCCCAAAATTTTTCTGTGCGCGTAATATCATAACCGGCCTCTTTCTCAAATCGCAGCCTTCTGGTTTTCCTTATGTTAAGAAATTGATTTACATACCATCGGATTGAGTCTTTGGAAGATGCGTCAATGGCATGAAGTAAGTGATCGTTTTCTATCTTTAAAAGTTTACTGAACCATTCATACTTGAGATAGATCCTATCGAGACTGTCTTCATTAATTTTAATAGAGTCTGCCATGTAGCGAAGGTTTTTTTTATGCGTAAACTGAAAGGCATGAAAGTACTCATGCAAGGCCATCTGAAGCCAATCCTCAGTATAATTTACCACAGGAACAACTTTTTTAGTGATTTCCACATTTGAGCAGAACATCACGGGTCTGTAGAAATTTGGAGCCAAAGAATCTTTAAACGTCATCTTATTTTCCATGTGGAAGGGAATAGTATCGAGTCGCTGTTTCATTCTGTAAAGGGTTAGCCCATCAGGGCAATTGACTTCCTCGGCAGACTGTATATTTTTATAGATGTTATCAATGGAGAAAGCAAGCCAACTTACAGAGTCGTCAAAATAGACCATGGGAGGAGTGAGGCTGTCCGTATCGAATGTTGGCCAGTATCTTCCAGCTACTTCAGGCTTTATTTGCTGAAGTAGCGATAGTCTGTCGCAAACAAGGCAGCTGGCATACGGCAGAAATTCCTTTTTATGATCGCAGGAGACGACAAGACAAAAAATTGCGAGGGTTAATAACACAAATCTTAGCGTTCTATTTTTCATCGGTTAGAATGATATGATTCTAGGATAGTATTTAATTGAGCAATTTAAAGTAACTGAACAGCTTATCAAAATACTTTAGACTTCTATCGACTGGCTGCTCAATCGTAATCATAAAATATCCCCCAACTTAGTGTATTGATTTATATTGTTATCGGAGCTTCTTTTAAAATGATATTGATTTCACCAAAAACTGACCTTATGAAACTAGTTTTTATTGCTTCACTTATTATCCAATCAACAATTGCAGTTGCCCAATCGACCGTAACAAGTGTAGAACTACAAAAAGCGAATGATTTTTTTGTGGCTAAAGATTGGAACAATGCGGCAAAAAGTTATCGAAGCATTGCTGAAAAGGAATTGCAAAACTGGAATGCAAGAACTCGGCTTGGAATTGCTTTAGTGGAATCGGGAAAAGCTAAAGAAGCGATACCTATTTTAGAAGAGGCTGTAAAAATGGGTAACAACTTTCAAACGATGCTCACGTTGGCCGATGCACAGGCTGCACTAGGCAATGCAGATCAAGCTTTTGAATGGCTTCAGAAATCGATAAGTGCAGGGTTCAATCAGCTTGACACCTTCGAAAACGATGTACATCTCGGCTCTTTGAAAAAGGATAAGCGCTATGAAGGTATCCGCGAGCTAATTAAACAGCAGATTATGCCATGTCATTTCTCCAAAGAAGCACATCAATTTGACTTTTGGATTGGCGAGTGGAAAGTAAAAAATCCCGCGGGCGCAATAGCCGGCAGCAGTAGCATAACACAAATTTTAGGCGAGTGTATTATTTTCGAGAACTGGACATCGGCTCCACCTAATTTATATAGCGGAAAAAGTTTTAACCTTTTTAATTCAATTACTGGTAAATGGCAGCAAACTTGGGTTGATGATAAAGGCGGTGTAACCGAATATATTAATGGAATCTATGCTGATAATAAAATGGTGCTTGTAACCAAGCCAGATAAAAGTAATAGAATGTTACGCATGAGTTTCTTCAATATGAATCCTGATTTGGTGCGCCAATTTGGTGAAACCTCTACCGATGGAGGAATAACTTGGGCAACTTCATTTGATTTATTCTATAATCGGATTAATTGATCGTTATAGTACATTATTAATGACCTGTAATCACTTGATTTCAGCGAGTACATCCACCAGCAATTCATATTGCTCTTTGGAGTGGGTAGGGAAGTTGGCAAAACGTAATTGACTTTTCTTCATTTCACCGTACCCATCACCAGGATAGAGGCCTTTGGATTGAAGTAGTTTAGTGATTCGCTGCGTATGCTCACCGCAGTCGGCAACAATAACCGTCCTGGACTGAAATCTGGGTTCAGTTACAAATGCCTTGATTAGCTTGCTGGATTGAAGCGCTTGATAAAGAATTGCCGCTTTGTATTCTGTCTCTTTACGGATTGTGCCAATCCCCTTGTTCAGCATATCTTTCACCACTTGGGCCAGTAAGTAGATTCCAAAAACATTTGGAGTTTCCGGAGTCTGATTTTTTTTACCATTGGCAAGCAGTGTGGGTAATGAATGATAGGTGCCAATGACAATACCTTTGGATTGAAGCAACTCTGCTTTTGCAATACAGCGATCGTTGACAACCCATACGCCAAGGCCAGCCGGTAGACCGAAACCTTTCTGAATTGAAAAAAAGACTGAATCAATTCTGGAGTAATCGAATTGTGGGTAGGGGAGTGATGATACGGCATCTACCAATACAAGTGCTTCTTTATTCTTTTCTCCTAACTGATGAATGAACTCCAGTGGCAAAGAAACTCCGGTACTGGTTTCATTATGCGTAACAGCGATAAGTTCAGTACTGGAGGGGATTTGGACTTCATTAAATCCATTTCCTTTGGCTGCTTCTATTTTTGTTGTTTTTTTATTTAGCTGTATTGCTATTTCATGATAGCGATTAGAGAAAGCTCCATTAACCAAATGGAATGATTCATTTTCTACCAAATTTTGTACAGAACGTTCCCAGATTTCTGTTGCTGAGCCAGCAAAGAAGATATGAAAATCATCCGGGATAGACAATAATTCTTTTAGCCCTTCAGTTGCTTGCTTAAAAATTGCCTCGAACTCTTTGCTTCGATGAGTAAGGGACCCAATATTCTCCCGTATGGCCTGTCGCATGTGATCTTCAATAGTAAAATATAGCTGTGAAGGCCCGGGTGTAAAATTAATTTTCATATTTTCATTAAAAGTTCAAAGTAAAAGCAAAGGACAGCTCAAACCAAATCAAAAAGAATGGTGAGAGTTAATACTTAGGAATAGCAAAAAATAGAATTTAATCAAGACTTGACAACAAAAGACTTTCCTGTATGTTTGAGACGGAAAATCTCACTTGGATTCGGGACACGTTTACTGAACCTAACAATTAATACAATACCGAGTGAAGCTTTCAGCCAAAACCAGGCCTCATGCTGACGGAAGCGTCAGCACCTCGACCAAAAATCAGGTTAACGGAGGAAGGTTGCGGAAGATGAGCAGCTCAAAACTTGTCATAAATGGGGTTCAGAAACACCCTTCTGAATTCAGTGAGATTTTTTTTAACTCATTAATAGAGAACTCTGAACTTGATCGTATTCTCGATCGCTCGCATTTTCTTAATCACATCTTTATCATAATCCTTGTTGATGTCCGTAATAACATAACCAATGGATTCCGTTGTTTTCAGATATTGCCCGGCAATGTTGATGCCGTGATCCGCCAGCACCAGGTTAATCTTGGCGAGAATTCCGGGGACGTTGTTATGGATATGAATGAGCCGATGTGCGTTTTCCAGGGTAGGTAACGTGAGATTAGGAAAGTTCACACTATTGCTGGTGCTGCCTGTATTGATGTAGTCCATCATTTTTCCGGGCACAAAATTTCCAATATTCTCCTGTGCTTCTGCCGTACTGCCTCCAATGTGGGGAGTAAGGATCGTATTGGGTAATCCCCTTAGTTCTGAAATGAATTCTTCTTCATTGCTGATGGGTTCGTGGGGATAGACATCCACAGAACAACCGGCCACTTTGCCACTCAAAATATTTTCTCTCAACGCTTTGACATCTACTACATGGCCACGACTTAGGTTAAGGAAAATAACTCCGTTCTTCATGAGTCTGAATTCTTGCTCACCAATGATCTTGGTATTTGCTTCTCGTCCATCTACATGAAGTGTGATAACATCGGCAAGCTCCAGCAATTCTCTCATTGACTTGCATTTGGTTGCATTACCCAACGCCAGTTTCTCCTCGCGATCATAGTAATAGACTTTCATGCCCATATTTTCGGCAAGCACCGATAGCTGTGCGCCAATATTTCCGTAGCCAATAATCCCTAGTTTTTTGCCCCGAATCTCAAAGCTGCCTTTGGCAGATTTATCCCATTTGCCAAGATGCATTTTTGCGGACTTGTCCGGAATATTACGAATGAGCATGATGATCTCGGCAATTGCCAATTCCACGACAGACCGGGTATTGCTGAAAGGTGCATTGAAAACTGCAATCCCTTTTTTAGAGGCAGCTTTAAGATCAATTTGATTTGTACCGATACAAAATGCCCCCACCACCATCAGCCGGTTGGCATGATCCAATACCTTTGCTGTGACTTGTGTCTTTGACCGTATGCCCAGAACAGAGACATTCTTTATTTTTTCGCAGAGTTCATCTTCGTCAAGTCCGGCAGGGTAATTTTCTACGTTAAATCCCTCTGCGCGCATCATTTCAAGAGCAACAGGATGCACATTTTCCAGAAGCAAAACATTGATTCTGTTTTTAGGGTAAGAGATTGCCGTGTTCAATTTATTCAAATATAAAAACTCATCCAGGCTGGGAGCGATATGGTCCGCTTTGTCCATAATATTTTCGCGTTCGATGTTTTCGGTAAAGGCGTAAAATTTATTAGCCAGACCAGAGTGCTTAATCTCATAGTCGGTATAGCCATCTCCAATGACATACACATCGCCATCCAAATTCAATCGCTTCAATTGTTCTACTTTTCCATTGTTGCTGGACAATGGATTGGTGGTATCGAAACCAATGATCTTGCCCGTGCTGTCAAATCGGAATTCATTGGCAAGAATGTTTTCTGACTTTATGCCAAACTCTGTGACCACCGGAGCAATGAATTCACGGAAGCCGTTGGAGATAATATAGATGTTATCTGCATAGGTGCTAAAAAACTCTTTGTTGCGCTTAAATGATTCGGAGACTTTTGATTTCAACAAGGTGACAAGGGCCGGCATATGCTTTCTATCAGCTTGCAATAATTGAAGTCTCTTCTCCAAAGATTCCCTGAATGAAATAGAGCCATTCATGCCCTGGTGGGTAATGTCTTCTACTTCTTTTTTAATCTTTTGCTGATCAGGATGATCCTTTAAAGAGATATCAGCTAATACATCAAAGGCTTCTACTTTTGTAAATGTGCTGTCGAAATCGATTACGAAGTATCTATTGATCTTCATTGCGGTTTATTAAGCCGCGAATTTAAGGATTGGCTGGTTAAAGTCTATAAATAATTGTGCGCTGTTTGCTGATGTGAGTTTCGAGCCTTGGGCAGCGAGAATGCTCTAAACTGCAACTCTTAGGATAAAGCTACTCCTTTCCAAAGGGTATGCGCTTTAAAGCGAGCTGACCATTACTCATTACGAGCAGTACATCCTGGAGAGCACGGATATCTTCCAGGGGATTGGCAGGCACCAAAATTAAATCTGCTTCGAACCCTTTTTCGATTTTGCCTGACAATTTATCGACACCAAGAAGTTCAGCAGCTAACACGGTACTTGATTGAATCGCTTCAAAGTTGGTCATGCCAAGGCGAACATAATGAGCGCACTCCAAAGAAATCCGACTTGTTGTCAAAGTGGTGTAGCCATTGTCGGCACCGGTGACAATCTTGATTCCGAGTTCATGCGCCTTTTTAAATACACGCTCCGCCTGAGGAATCATAAATTTTCCGCGAAGCGCTAATACGGGGCCATCATAATCTCCACCAGGTTGAGTTAGATCTTCAAGTGTAATAAAAGTAGGGACGAGAAAAGTGCCTCGCTCTTTCATAAGTTTAAGTGTTTCATCGGATAAGAAAGTGCCATGCTCAATGCTCTTGGCACCGGCTAATACAGCTGCTCGTGAACCTTCATCGCCATGAGCATGGATCATCACAGGTACTCCTCTCTTTCCTGCTTCTTGAACGATAACCCGAATCTGTTTTTCAGTATAGACTTGTTCCCGGGGATCAGTATCGGGCCGACCTGCTCTTTCGGTTCCCCTGGTTTTAATCACCTTAGCTCCCCGATCAATGTTTACGTTCACGATGAGTTTTAATTCTTCATCACTCTTTACTCCGGTTATTAGCGAACCCAATCGCGTATCTGCTAATACCGTTTCTTCAAGGTTAGGACTGACATAAACTCCGGCAGGAATAACATCAGGTCCAGGTATCCTTCCTGTTTTTGCAAGCTCCATGAGTGATACATCCTGAAAAGCTGCAACTCCCGCTGTCCTCACCGTTGTAACACCCGTTTCTAAAGCACGTTTGGCTGAGGCCAGATTGTCGAGATGAGAGTGTGCGTCCATCATACCCGGCATTAAATAGTACCCCTGACAATCGATGATTTGATAGGTTGATGCTATTGTTTCTCCATTCTTACCAATACGCTCAATCTTTCCGCCTTTAACAAAGACAATGGAGTTGGGATAGATTTTATTTTCAGTACCATTAAACAGATTGGCATTGGTGAGCGCAACATCTTTTTGCTGTCCAAAAGCCAATGCAGTACACAATAGAAATAGTAAAGTCAGCTTGGTCATTGGTTCTTTGTTTTTAATTGTGAGTGAGTTATTCCATTATTGTTTTAACGTTATCTCATCATTAGAATCTTATTGGCAGCTTCAACCTGCTGTGTATATTCAGTAATTGCTTTGGCAACAATTCCGATTTGTTCTTGTGCTTCCTTCCAGTTTCGCTGTTCAATGGCTTCACGTACACCTGGTAATGTCTTTACTCCATAGCCCGTGTAAAACCCGGGGGCATAAATCGTATGCTTATACCATGGCCTGCGAGGAAGGCCATTAGGTGAAAGAAGTTTTTGTTCAGCCTGAAACAACAATTCATTGAGCTTATTCAGATTCGTGTTTGGCTTTGGATTAGCTGCATAGAGATCAGAAAAAGTCGAAGCACTTTTCTCCAATTCGCTAATAGCATTTTGCAGCAGGGAGAAATCAATGAAAGGAACGGACTCCACAACTGTAGGAGGGATATATTTTTGGGTTGGATCGTTTGCCAGGACATACCTTCTTTCTTTAATCATCTGATTTTCCAATTCAGTTGACTCGCGAAGGTTATCAATTAACGAAATTACCTCTGTCAGATAACCACTGATTGTTTTTTGAAATCCCTTAAAATCGAAAGGTAAAACATCAGCGTTGACAAGTCTGAGTGTTGTCCGGCCAGCAGTTTTAGCAAGTGCAATTCCATACTCAAATTTTGGATCTCCAAATCGCTTGTAATGAGTGTAAGAGTCATAGATGGAGTGATAGACCCCGCCACCGCCTTCTCCTCCATAGCCAATATTTAATGATGGTATTCCTAAATGCTGAATGAAAGGAGTGTAGTCAGAACCAGACCCAAGGGCGCCAATAGGGAGCGTCTTTTTGCTTAGAATTTCCTTTTTAGCTTTTGTTGAGGTGGCTAGAGCGGCTTGCCGTGACTTTACTCTTTCCAGAACACTTACACCTGTTTGAGGATCAATTACATCACGACCGATCTCTCCAACCATGGTTTCCAGCGTGTGCGAGCCGGCTACTCCAAGAAACCCTCTTCCATTGCCATCAGAATTGATATAGGCTACAACTTTTTGTTGAAGTTCAGTAGCATGGTGTTCTACCCACTCTGTAGAGCCCATGAGCGAAGGCTCTTCTCCATCCCAGGCGCAGAAGACGATAGTTCGCTTAGGCTTCCAGCCTGTCTTTAGCAATTCACTAATGGCGCGGGCTTCTTCCATTTCTGCAACTAAGCCACTGAGAGGATCCGCTGCCCCATTATTCCATCCATCATGATGATTTCCACGCACTACCCATTCATTGGGTAATTCTGAACCTTTCATTTTAGCAATCACATTGAGGCAATTCACCATATCCCAGCTGAATTGGAGTTTTAAATGAACTTTGGTAGTTCCAGGACCTATATGATAAGTGATAGGTAAAGCGCCTCTCCATTTTTCCGGGGCTACCGGCCCACCCAAAGCGGAGAGTAATGGCAAAGCATCCCCATAAGAAATTGGTAAAACGGGAATCTTAATGAGGTTTGTCGCTTCACTGCGGTCGATTCGTTTAGCATCTTCAGTAGCCCCTATGCCAGGCGTGAGCGGATCTCCCGGATAAATAGGCATGTCCAGCACAGATCCTCGCTGAGCTCCATCCTTTGGCCTGTAAGAACCCTTAGGATAGACGTCCCCCTGATAGTAGCCATCCTCCTCAGGGTCTGAATAGATTAAACAACCAATGGCGCCATGTTCTTGTGCTACTTTAGGTTTAATACCTCGCCAGGAGCCACCGTACTTGGCGATAACAATCTTCCCTTTAACGTCAATACCGAGTCGTTCCAGCGTCTCATAATCATCGGGGATGCCATAATTTACAAAAACGAGTTCTGCGATAACATCACCGTCTGGCGACCAGGCATTATAAACGGGAAGCTGCTCATTGGGGCCTGTTGTGCCATCTTCTTTTAGCTGAGGCTCCTCCAATTTTGCCCTGAATACGACTGGAGAAACCATTTCCAGAAGACGGACTTTAGGAGTCGGGAAGAGAACTTTATACGATTCTATTTCTGCCTCATAGCCCCAACTTTGGAATAGATCTCGAATATATTCTGCGTTGATTTTGCCATAGGCGGATCCAACGTGGTGAGGCCTGGCTGTTAGTTTCTTCAGCCACTGATCGAGGTTCTCAGCTTTCAAATAGTTGTCGAATTTCTCTTCGAGCTTGAATTCGCTTTCAGCAGATTCTTTCGTAAAACCTGTTATGGATTTTTGTTGTGCAAAGGAACCGGAGGTAGATAATGTGATCAGGCAAAGCAGAAGTCTTTTCATAAGAGATTGGATTAAATCCCAAATTAAACTACTCTTCTAAAATAGTGAATACCTCTGGTGGAATTCTCCGAGCCAGAGTTATTCACTATCACCTAATAAAAATTACTTCCTCTTGATTACTTTCTCAACAGCACTGACGATGTTGCCAGGAGAGAGTCCATATTTTTTCAGAAGATCGGTAGGCTTGCCGCTTTCTCCAAAGGAGTCATTAACAGCAACCATTTCTAACGGTGAAGGATGAAAGCGTGATAAAATCTGAGCCACACTATCGCCAAGGCCGCCATTAATCTGATGTTCTTCACACGTGACGGCACACTTCGTTTTGCCTACGGAGGCAAGAATTGCCTCAACATCAAGTGGCTTGATTGTATGAAGATTGATGAGTTCAGCACTGATTCCTTTTTCAGCCAAAATTGCTTCAGCTTCAATCGCTTGCCATACCATATGACCATTGGCAAAAATGGTTACATCGGAGCCTTCGATCATCTTATCTGCCTTGCCAATAATAAAGTCTCTTCCTTCTGTGAAGATCGGCCAAACAGGACGACCAAACCGGAGGTACGCTGGGCCGATGTGTTTGCCCAAAGCGAGGGTTGCTACTTTGGTTTGGTGGTAATCGCAAGGAACAATGACGGTCATGCCGGGGAGCATTTTCATCATGCCCACATCTTCAAGAATCTGATGAGTGGCTCCATCTTCACCAAGTGTCAATCCTGCATGCGATGCGCAAATCTTAACATTTTTACCTGAGTAAGCGATAGATTGGCGGATTTGATCATAAACTCTTCCCGTTGAGAAGTTGGCGAAGGTGCCGGTAAACGGAATTTTTCCACCAATAGTCATGCCCGCTGCCAGGCCCATCATATTGGCTTCTGCAATGCCCACCTGGAAAAAACGATCTGGAAAATCCTTTTTGAAAGCATCCATTTTAAGTGACCCGGTCAGGTCTGCACATAGTGCCACCACATCGGCATTTTGCTTACCTAACTCATGAAGCCCGACCCCAAAACCTGAGCGAGTGTCTTTCTTATCGGTGGCTGTAAATTTGATCATAGTAAGAGAAGTTTATGTGCTTCGGATTGAGTATGCAATTAGTAAGTTGTTATTTTTTAATAATCTCCAAGGGTCTCTTCCAATTGAGCTAAGGCCTTGGCTAACTCATCGTCATTGGGGGCTACGCCATGCCATTTGTGGGAACCCATCATATAATCTACACCGAAGCCCATGACGGTCTTCATGAGGTTCATGACTGGTTTGCCTTTTCCTGCTTGTGTTTTAGCATATTCCAAGGTTTTAATCAACTCTTCCAGGTTGTTGCCATTGGATTCAATCACCTCCCACCCAAAGGCCTCCCATTTTGCTTTGAGGTCTTTAAGAGAAAGAATCTGATCAACCGGACCATCTATTTGTTGTCCATTGTAGTCGATTGTAGCAATCAGATTATCAACTTTATTGTGTGCTGCATACATAGAAGCTTCCCAAACCTGGCCTTCCTGTTGTTCGCCATCGCCCATTAGTACATAAACGAAATGGTCATCCTTGTTAAGTTTTTTAACGGATGCAGCGCCAATGGCGGCAGATAGGCCCTGTCCAAGTGACCCCGAAGCAATACGAATACCAGGGAGATGCTCATGTGTGGCCGGATGACCTTGAAGGCGGGTATTAAGCATTCGGAAGGTTGCTAGTTCTTTAACATCAAAATAGCCTGCTCGGGCCAGAGTGGAATACCAGACGGGAGAAATATGTCCATTGGAAAGAAAAAACAGATCTTCTCCTTTGCCATCCATCTTAAAATCTTTGTTGTGCTTCATGATTTTGAAATACAAGGCCACAAAGAACTCAGTGCACCCTAATGACCCACCCGGGTGGCCGGACTGACAAGCATGCACCATCCTGACGATGTCTCTGCGAATTTGTGATGTGAGTTTCTTTAAAGTAGCGGTGTCAGACGGTTGGCTCATGATTAAAAATTTGCCCGAATATGTAGCTTTTACTTAAAACTAAAAAGTCTCTGCGTAAGATCAGAGACTTTGAGTTTTGATTGGGTGCATTTTTATTTTCTGCCGGTCTTTTTTGGAGCCTTTTTAGCCGTTGACTTCACGTTAATAGCTTTCTGCTTTGCTGGTGCTTTAGCGGGGGTTGCTTGAGCAACTGGTTTCAAAATCTGACTGGCGTGATTCTTGGTGTCTACTTTTTCAATAATATCTTCGATAATTCCGGTTTCACTAATGATGAACGTCTTGCGCGCTGTGCCCATGTAGGTTCTTCCATACATGGATTTTTCCACCCAGGTTCCATAGGCAGCGTGTAACTTCTTATCTACATCAGCTAAGAGCCTGAAAGGAAGTTTCTCTTTCTCAATAAATTTTTTGTGAGACTTCTCATTATCGGTGCTTACACCCAAAACTTCGTAGCCTTGTTTGAGAATCGTCTTGTAATTGTCACGCAGATCGCAGGCTTCTGCAGTGCATCCGGGTGTCATGTCCTTGGGATAAAAATACAAGACTACCTTTTTGCCCTTAAGCTCAGCAAGGCGGACCAAATTTCCATTTTCATCATTGACATTAAAGTCAGGAGCCTTATTACCAATTTGAACTGCCATAGTTATAGTATTTTCTGTTTGAATATTCGTTCATTTCCTGACTGGTCGACTACCTTGAGTTGGAAATCTCCTTTTAAATTCTTCTTCTTATCCAACTTTTCAGATTGTAAAATTCCAGATTTGTAATCGTAATTCATTAACAACCACTCGCCATTTAGGTTTGCCTCAAAATAAGAAATTCCGGATAGGCCATCCCGTATTCTAAGTCTTGTTGAACTTCCGTTGATAGAAATCCGGGTAATCGAAGGAGGGATAGTATCTTCAAGGATTTTGAAGTCACCTAATTCTCTAGTTGAAAAGTGAATTCGGTCGTTTAACCATTTTCCGCCTATATATGAATTTCCATTGCCGACTCGGTAGACGGCAGTCTTTCCGTTATCAGGATATTTACCTTTGGGTTTGAGTAGAATTTCCAATGGCTTAAAAAGGGGAACCATACGGCTACCAATACTAAAGACCTCAGCGCTGTCTTTTTCGATCCTTGAAACATTTAGGAATAGGGTATCATACAAACTGCTCTCCTGAAATTGGATATCAGCGAGATCATTGTAAAACTTATACTCAGTGCCCGAAGGAACTTCATCTTTGAAATTAAACCGCAGCGTTCCTGCGCAAGTCGTGACAGAATCGGGAAGCGCTTTTCGGAGGTCAAGAAGGTAGACATCTCTAAATTTGTTTCCGTACGAGGGCTCCACTTCCTGATTTTCGTGTTTGTAAAATAAGTTAAGCGTATGACTAGTCATTGCTGGGCAGAGCTGCGAGGAAATGATTAACGTATTCTCCAAAATATCAAAGTCGATTGGCACTTTCATGGAAGGTAGCGTCATTACTTGTGCGGTGACTGGATTCGGCATGAGCTTAAACCGGACTTGACTCTTGTTTCCGTACTCATCGCGAAGCTCAATGCGCACAGGAACTATTTTGGACCCGACTTGAATTTCACCACTTTGCATAGATCCAGCATGATAATCAAATCGATTGCCATCATCGATGTAGAGCTTGTTGAAACGATTCCCAGAGGTTTTCATTGTTTTATAATCAACCAACGCCAGTATCCCTCTACTTTCTTCAAAATTGATTTTCTCGATCGTTTGAGAAAACACCCTCTGACTGTCTGCAAACATTTCAATGTAATTGATGCCGAAACGGAATGCTGATTTTTCCATTTTGTCGTAGGCCAAAAGCTCAACCCCTATTCGGCCATGGGCAAGTATAGGCTTGGAGAATACATAGGAGTTACCCATTTTATACATGTAGAATTCAAATCGCCCAAAGCGATCATTAATTCGAGAATTGAGATCAAGTGTTTTTAAGGCAATTTTTTGTGCAGTAGGAGCGTAGCTGTCTCTTATTTCTGCAAACCCAAACTTCAGTGGATTAAGCGCTTCATTATCCTGATCACGAATTTCAAAATGCAGGTGAGGACCTTGTGAGGCTCCGGTATTACCCGATAGAGCAATCGTGTCTCCAGCCAGAACCGGAAATTTTCCGGCTGGAAAGGATAAGTCTATTTCAAATGATTTCTTTTTGTATTGTTCTTCACGAATATAGTCTGCAGCAACTCCTTTGAATCGATCGAGGTGGCCGTAGACGGTAGTATGACCGTTGGGATGAGAAACATAAAGAACTCTGCCATAGCCAAAAGCACTCACGATTGCCCGTGAGATATATCCTTCCTTTGCGGAAAGAATGGGGATACCCGCCATGTTGTTGGTTCTGATATCTATTCCGGCATGGAAGTGAGTACTGCGAAGTTCTCCCATGGTTCCGGCCAGAAACCCTTGTCTTCCCGGATTTACTGGGAAAAGGTAGTTGTTGCCAGCGGGCTTTTTATCTGTGTCTAATCCTTCAGGTCTGCTGAATTGACTAAAGCCATTTGTCGAGAGTAGAACAGAACAAAACAGTAACTTACTTAACCTCAAACTCCAACAATTTTTCATCTTCTATGTAAGCAGCTAGTTTATTTCCAACCATCACAGGTCCAACGCCTTTAGGGGTTCCGGTAAAAATCAAATCTCCAGTCTTTAGTGTAAAAAATTTTGATAAGTAAGAGATAATAAAATCAAACGGAAAGAGAAGAAGACTCGTATTTCCTTGCTGCTTTAATTGGCCATCGACTTCCAATTTAAAGTTTATGTTTTTCAAATCAGCAAATTGGCTGACAGGAATGAACTTATCCGAAATAGGAGCGGAGCCATTGAAGCCTTTGGCAATATCCCAGGGCAATCCTTTCTCTTTTAATTTTGATTGCAGATCACGGGCGGTGAAATCAATTCCAACACCGATGGCGTCATAATATTTGGAAGCAAAATTCTCTGCTATGTTTTTCCCTTCCTTGCAAATACGCAATACCAACTCAACCTCATGATGGACATCTTTCGAGAAGTCGGGATAATAGAACGCTCCATTATTGCGGATGATTGCCGTATCGGGCTTGGTAAAAATGACCGGCTCGTCAGGTCGTTCATTATTCAACTCTTGAATGTGCTCCACATAATTGCGACCAATGGCAAATATTCGCATAACAACTTTGGGTATAATTCTTCACAAAGGTAGAAACAATACACAGCACTAGTGGCGATTTTTGGTTTTTTTTGATTGGAAATAAGAAACCTGACCTCATTAGTGAGTAAGCAGTAGGCATTGCCAATAAGCAAATCGGCTTTAGAATGATAGGCACAGTAATCGCATATACCCAAAAGAATTTTATCTTTGATTCATTAAATAAAAACAGATCTTATGCTTAAGAAAGTCACTTTACTCGCCACGATCCTCACTATACTTTACGGATGTGCCACAGTACCCGTCACCGGCAGAAAACAATTAAGTCTTGTTTCAAGTGACGAAATTAATAGTATGTCCGCCCAACAATACCGGGAAGTGATCAATAAAGGTCCACTCTCTACGAATAAAGAAAAAACAGATATGATTAAACGTGTCGGGACGAGGATTCAAAAAGGAGTGGAGCAGTACATGGCTGAGAAAGGAGCCAGCGATCAATTGACGGGTTTTAACTGGGAATTCAACTTAATTCAAGATGATAAGACGGTAAATGCATGGTGTATGCCAGGAGGCAAAGTTGCCTTTTATACTGCTATCTTACCTATTTGTCAGGACGAAACAGGCATCGCAGTTGTAATGGGGCATGAAGTGGCTCATGCTATTGCAAATCATGGAAGAGAAAGAATGAGTCAGGGACTTATTGAGGAGTTCGGGTTGAGTACATTGGGCGCAGCAATGGGGCAGAACCCGGGAGTGACAAGTCAAATTTTTATGCAGGCTGTGGGTATGGGGAGCCAGGTAGGGATGTTGAAATTTTCGAGAAGTCATGAATCAGAAGCAGATCATATAGGATTGATATTTATGGCCATAGCGGGGTACGATCCGCAGGAAGCTCCTAAGTTTTGGGAAAGAATGAGTGCGGGAAGTGGTGGACAAAAGCCGCCAGAATTTATGTCTACTCACCCATCAGATGAGACCAGAATAAAGGATCTTCAAAGTTGGATTCCCGAAGCAATGAGGTATTATAAGAAGTAATTTCAGATACTGGATGCTAATAACCAGTAGCCAGATTTATTTCACAAATCCTACCGCCACCGTATTATTGGAGTATTCGTCCACCAGGATAAATGCTCCATCGCTGGGGTTTTCAGCATAGCGATCAATAGCGAGAGGTTTGGCAGTCTTGATTTTTATTCTCGCAATGTCATTCATTTGTAACAAAGCTGCGGGAAGTTTCTCCAACGTTGATGGAATCTGGAGATAATCAATGGATAATATTTTGGCCTTTGTCTGCGAAGTTCCATGGTGCAGCAAGTACGTCTTGCCGTTTGCCAGAGATTGAGAATCCATCCAACAAATATCTGCTTCCAGTTCTTTAATTAATTCAGGTTCCTCCGATGTTTTAACCAAAATATCTCCACGGCTGATATCAATATTATCCTTCAACGTGATGACTACAGATTGTCGTGCTTCAGCCTGATGAAGTGATTGATCAAATTGCAGAATTTGAGTGATGCTGCTCTTCTGAAGAGAAGGTAACACCGTGATGGAATCGCCAGGCTTCAAAATTCCACTTGCTAAACGACCCGCGTACCCACGAAAATCATGAAACTCTTTATTACGCGGGCGAATGATCGATTGGACTGAAAAGCGTGCCGGAGCTTTGTTCAGGTGCTTATGAACTTCAAGATTCTCTAAGATTGGAAGTAAAGGTTGTCCTTTGAACCAACTCATTTTTGAAGAAGCGATTGTGATGTTCTCGCCATGCAAAGAACTGACGGGAATAAACTGAATCTCTTGTTCAGGAAATTTAATTTGATTGGCAAATCCAAGGAACTCATCCTTCAGGGCATTGAAGCGATTTTCATCGTAGCCTAAAAGGTCCATCTTATTAATGCAAACGATGACCTGAGGTATCCGAAGTAGATTGGCTATAAAGTAATGGCGGTGTGTTTGATCTAAGATTCCCTTGCGAACGTCCACCAAAATGATGGATACATCTGCTTTAGAGGCACCCGTAATCATATTGCGGGTATACTCTACATGCCCAGGGGAATCCGCAATAATAAATTTCCTTTTTAGCGTATTGAAGTAGATGTGCGCCACATCAATGGTTATGCCTTGTTCACGTTCTGCAATCAATCCATCGGTGAGTAATGACAAATCCAGAAAATCAATGCCTTTTCGTTGACTGGCACGTTGAATGGCTTCTAACTTATCGGTAGTAATTGAATTGGTTTCGTACAATAATCTTCCGATCAATGTACTCTTACCATCGTCAACACTTCCTGCCGTAGCGATCCTTAATACTTCCATGAGTTCAATTGATCAAAAATAGCCACTTACTTTTCTTGTCTCCATGGCAGCCTCTGCTCGCTTATCATCCAATCGGGTGCCACGCTCTGAAAGTGTGGCAGAAAGGATTTCATCTATAATCGTATCGATGGTATTGGCTTCAGATGCTAATGCAGCCGTACAAGACATATCACCTACGGTTCTAAACCTTACCTTCCGTTTAAGAATCTCCTCGTCTGCATCGCGATAAATAAAATCAGAGACGGGCCATAAGACGCCATCGCGGACTACGATTTCGCGCTCGTGCGTGAAGTAGATGGAAGGAATTGCCAACTCTTCTTCTTTTATATAATTCCAGACGTCAAGCTCTGTCCAGTTGGAAATAGGGAATACCCTTACATTTTCTCCGGGCTTTATTCTTCCATTTAGATAATCGAACAATTCCGGCCGCTGATTCTTGGCATCCCATTGGCCAAACTCATCACGCACCGAGAAGATGCGTTCTTTGGCTCTTGCTTTTTCTTCATCACGTCTGGCTCCGCCAAGACAAGCATCAAATTTATTTTCTTCAATAACGCGAAGGAGGGTTGCGGTTTGCAGTGTATTTCGACTGGCAAACTTTCCTGTCTCCTCTGTCACTCGCCTTGCATCAATATCTTCCTGCACATTGGCAACAATAAGTTCAGACCCTGTCGATTTGACTAGCCAATCTCTAAAAGTTATTGTTTCGGGAAAATTGTGACCTGTATCTACGTGCACCAATGGGAAGGGTGACTTGCCTGGATAGAAAGCCTTTTGCGCCAGACGCACTAAGGTAATAGAGTCTTTACCGCCAGAAAAAAGAATAGCAGGCTTTTCAAATTGTGCAGCTGCCTCGCGCATGATGTAGATGGCTTCATCTTCGAGTTCGCGGGGAAATAGTTTTCTATCGGAAGCCATACTTATTTATTAGTCAGATTTTTCTCTGGCTCACTTTCTTCATGCAAGCCGCATTCCTTGGCAGAATTCTCCCACCACCATCGGCCTGCCCTTACGTCTTCACCTTGTAGAATAGCCCTGGTGCAGGGTGCACATCCAATGCTGGCAAAACCTTTCTTATGGAGCGCGTTGACTGGAATATTAAATGATTGAATATAGAGCTCCACTTCCTCGAGACTCCAGTTTAATAGGGGATTATATTTTATGACTTGATAATGGTCATCCCATTCTACCATCTCCATCTTCTGGCGATTAATTGACTGGTCAGCGCGGATACCCGTAATCCATACTTTCGTATTCTGTAATGCACGGTTTAAGGGTTCCACCTTTCTGATATGACAGCACTCTCTTCTGTTTTCTATTGAATCATAAAAGGAATTAATCCCTTTTTGTTTGACCATCGTTTCAACGTGAAGGCGGTCAGGGAAAAGAACCTGTATATCAACTTTGTATTTCTTCACGGTCAAGTCCAGCAGATCATATGTTTCCTGGAAAAGTCGGCCGGTATCTAATGTAAAAATCTGAATTGATAACTTTTCTCTTCCAATCCAATGGGTAATGATTTGATCCTCCATGCCAAGGGCAGAAGAGAATTTGGCGGAAGTACTAAATTCCTTGCTAATCTTTGATAAGCCTTCAACGGGTTGAAGTTGCTCCAATTCTCTCCTTAGCTCTTCTAAACGCACTTTCATACATCTGAATTCTTAGCTCCAGTAATAAGTCCGAGGCTAATTTTCCGCAAATATATCTAAAATCTATAGAACTAGGCGACTAGTAAGAATCACCTATCTCGTCTTGAGTCCGCTTAACTTAATTTCAGTCAGTCTCCGTTTTGTATCGAGTGAAAAATCACCTTTCATCATCCATTCATAATAGGAGGGTTCTTCCTTAAGTACTGCCAATACATTTCTCTTACGGTGTTTGCCAAAGTTGAACTCAGCTTCTCCTTTTTCATTGCGTACCATACGACCTGCCAGGTCGATGATATCGGAGAAGGTAAGCTTGTTCAATTCATCCATGTTATTCTTGATCACACCGATTTCTTTGCCCAAGCCATCCGTCACCACCTGGCCCTCATATTTTTCAATCTGGGCAAACAGAACTTCCATGGTAGCCAGCGTATCCGCTTCGGCAGTGTGAGAATTCTCCAAACTTTTATGGCAATAGAATTTATAGGCCGCGGATAAATTTCTTTTCTCCATCATATGATAAATCTTCTGGGCATCAATGATTCTCCTCCGGCTGTAATCAAAGTCTACGCCTGCTCTCAGAAACTCTTCCACCAGAACCGGCACGTCAAATTTCAGAATGTTAAATCCCGACAAATCTGCACCTTCCATAAACTTTGCGTAGTCTTTCGCCACCTCTTTAAAAGTAGGTTTGTCTTTCACATCTGCGTCATAAATGCCGTGGATGGCAGAGGATTCAGCGGGGATGGGCACCGTGGGATTGAGGACGTTTGATTTGCGTATCTCTTCTCCACCGGGCATTATTTTAATAATGGCGATTTCAATGATTCGGTCTTGTGTCGTGTTTGTACCGGTGGTCTCCAGATCAAAAAAGCAAAGAGGTACTTTCAGGTTTAACTTCATTCGTAAAATTGATTTTTAACTTTAAAAATGATCAGCCTTCAAAACTGATCATAGACTGGTAAAACTGCTCTGAGGTAATTCCGATTCTTTTTAACACTTCTTTGGCGATACTAAAATTAACCAGGTTGCGATCTCCGGAAACTTTCACTACAAATCTCTCTTTTGCACTGGACAGAAGAATTAGCTTATTGTTTTCAATAGCATGTGGAAATTTTGAGCAGGCAATTGAAGTAACATCGGGCCTCTCTTTCTTGCAGATACGAGCAAGATCTTCTGAATCGGAGTAGAATAAAGTGCCTCCCTTTGGGGTCGCATCGGCAAATCGTGAAATAATACCTTCATCATCGGGTAACATGTTACTAATGACACCAATATGGTGATGGTATTTTAGAAGCACTTCCGCTGGCCGGCCACTCTTTTCTATGAGGATAACAGGAGCGGAGGAAAGCTTTACGGAAGAGACTGGCGTGCTAAGGGCGAGATCAAAGTCCCGATGCTGCAAGCGCAGGACATGCGTGATCATGGCGGTAATCGTCCTTGCCTCTGTTCCGATCAGCACTACCCGTTGCTTATCAGCGGATTGAGAAAAGATATGTTCCGGTGTTTCCTTGGCTGGCTCCATGAGCGATTTATTGTAGCCTTAAATATAAAGGATTATATAGTAAAAATTCATCGTGCTCATTTACTCTTCACGTACTCAGTCAATTGCGAATCCCGATGGCTATCGGGAGATACAATCCCAAATGTATGTGGGATCGCTTCGTGCCTCCCGCTTCCCACGCGGATACTCACGATAGCTTTCACAAATTTATTTTTTGTAAGTCTGGTTGTTAACAGAGTAATCCGTTAATGTGTGTAGATTGTTTAAAAGTTGTGGACGTCAAAAGTCGTTATGCGTTTTGCATTATTTAGGTTTGTCTCCCATTTTATAAAAGCAAACGCTACAACAACCACTGTATGGAGCAAAGATCAAAGTCACTGAGGGTAAACCCTGAACGATTCGGGGCCGGCAAGTCGAGCAAACTCGCGCGGGATATCTCCGAGAGTTTGGGAAAACTTCCCCCTCAGGAGCTTGATCTGGAAGAAGCGGTGCTGGGTGCTTTGATGCTGGAAAAGAATGCATTAACCGCTGTCGTTGAATTTCTTCGGCCCGACCATTTCTATGCTGAACAACACAAAGAGATTTATACCGCCATCATTGATTTGTTTAAATCCTCAGATCCGGTGGATATGCTTACTGTGGCCGCGCAACTGCGTAAGAATGGAAAGCTTGAACTCGTGGGAGGCGCTTTTCGGATTGCTGAACTGACATCTAAGGTAAGTTCGGCCGCGAATATTGAGTATCATTCTCGTATCCTTATTGAAAGGGCGATCAAGCGCTCCCTGATCCAAATTGCTTCTCAGATCCATCAGGACGCGTATGAGGAGACTACCGATGTATTTGAACTCCTGGATAAAACAGAGCAGTCTATCTTTCAAATCTCCGATGCCAACTTGCGCAAGAACTACGACAACATGAAGTCGTTGATGTACAAGGCCATTCAGGAATTGCAGGAAAGGAAAAATCATAAAGATGGATTGACGGGTGTGCCCAGCGGATTTTCCCGTTTGGATCGCATTACCTCAGGTTGGCAGAAGTCTGACCTGGTTATCATTGCCGCACGGCCCGGTATGGGTAAGACTGCGTTCATCGTTTCGGCTATGCGCAATGCTGCGGTAGATTTCAATTTTCCGGTAGCAATGTTTTCGTTGGAGATGGCTTCCCTTCAATTAGTAAACCGTTTGATTTCCGCGGAGGCGGAATTAGAATCCGATAAAATAAAGAGAGGAAACCTCGCAGAATTTGAATGGCAGCAATTAGTAACGAAGACCAACAGGCTTTCCAGTGCGCCTATTTTTATTGACGATACGCCTGCGCTTTCCATTCTTGAACTGCGTGCCAAATGTAGAAGACTGAAATCAGAGCACAACATACAACTCATTGTTATCGACTATCTTCAATTGATGAAAGGTGAAGAGAGCGGAAACCGCGAACAGGAAATAGCATCCATCTCCAGGGCGTTGAAAGGGGTGGCCAAAGAATTGAATGTGCCCGTGATCGCGTTGTCTCAGCTGAGTCGTGGTGTGGAAACAAGAGGAGGAGATAAACGCCCACAACTCTCCGACTTACGTGAATCAGGTTCTATCGAGCAGGATGCGGACATCGTTATGTTCCTCTATCGCCCGGAATATTATAAAATAGACCAGGACGAAGATGGGATGTCTACCATGGGCATGGCCGAAGTAATTATTGCGAAGCATCGTAACGGATCACTGGATACTGCCAAGCTCAAATTCATTGGCAAGTATACCAAGTTTACTGACTTTGATGACCGACCCGCCAACGAGAATCCATTCTCAGGAATGATTACCAAGGAAAGTCGCTTGAATTCACCACCACCTCCTATGCGGCCGGATGAGGAAACACCTTTTTAAACCTATTGTCAGGCTGTCCCGATAGCTATCGGGATCGAAGTCTTCCTCCACATCAAATTGAGTGGTTCGCCTTTCGCTCCAATGGATATCGAGGTCGAAGCCTTCTTCGAGATCAAATTGATAGATTTCTCGCTCACGCTCGAAATGAACTTTGATTATTTTGCGGAGCATCAGTTAAAATACATCCTTTAGCTAGCTTTCTTACCACCCGTTCTCTTCTAACTTTACGGGCAAAAATCTACAGTGAAGACTTTTTTGCTTTTGTTCTTATTTCAGGTAGCCCAAGACAAGCCCGTTGTGATGGAACCTCAACAAGATTCTGTTGCCGCCAGTCTTTCTGATCTTTATGTCGACAGCCTGCGGAATAAATCCAAAGAATTGCAGTGGTCTTTTGATGTGGAAAGGCGTGGCCGCGAAAACGACAGACTGATCTACGACAGACAGCTGCGCGAAATCGATGTGAGTAACCAGCGGCAGGAGTGGTTTACCATTATCTCAGTGATTGCTTTTGTCATTATCCTGCTCATTCTGCTTTACATTCTGTATACCCAGAAGAAAAGAAATGATGAACGAGTGTTGCAACAGGAGAACGAGATCAGGCATTTGAAAGAAATCAAAGCCCGGATGTTTGGCCTCATTGCAAGAGATATTCGTCAACCACTTGCTTCGTTCACCAACCTCACCCGAAGTTTTGTAGGCACGATGAACACTTTAACTCAGGAGGAGACCATCGGCTTTCTGAAAAACCTGCACACCACGATTGTTGATTTACGGCAATCACTCAACAATATTTCAAACTGGGCTATTATTGAGTCGGAAGAGATGCCGCTGCGGAAAGAATCCATCAAATGCCTCACGCTGGCACAGGAAGTAGTGAAAGAGTTAGAACCATCAGCAAGGCAAAAGGAGTTGACCATCGATTATTTTATTCCTGATCAACAACAGGTATATGCCGATAAGCTCATGGTGAGTCTGGTCTTGCAAAATCTATTGTCTAATGCCATTAAGTTCTCGCATACCAAAGGGCAACTTACCATCTTCTCCGGCAAGAAAGATAATCTTGTGACACTGGGCATCAAAGATCATGGCGTGGGCATCAGCGAAGAAGAAATCAAAAAACTTTTTGATGTTAATGTGAGCCTGAATGACAAGCTCGCTAACCGCAGCCGGGGCGTGGGCTTACTGATTTGCCGTGAACTCATTGAAAAAAATGGCGGTAATATGTATGTAGAAAGCGTAGCCGGAAAGGGGAGTAGCTTTTATTTTAGCTTGCCGGAGAGATAAGTGGGTCAATTTCTTTTTATCTTCATCAGGGCAAATTAACAAGACCATGGACACAGCACAAATCAGAGAAGAACTCCATCAGTTTATAAATCATGCAGATGAACGGATCCTAAATTTGATTTACACTTGGACGGCTCGCGAAAATTATTATCACTATGAGATGGACGCAAGCGAGCAAAAGAATATTAGGCAGATCCTGAATTTTTGAGCTATGAAATTGACGTTGTGTGTAGCTGTATTGTTTTTAAATTCCAAGTTTTTGTTTGGTCAGACTAAGCCAATTGCAAACGAAATTGTTATAGACTTTGATTGCTGGGAGTTTCTGGAACGCAAAATAAATCGATATTCAGATTCTCTTAATTTCTGGGATAAGGGGGACTTGCCAAACTTTATATTTAATGAAAATTTGGATTATGACTTGGATTACGAGCTAACAAGCCGGACTAAACCATGCTTTGACAGATTAATTTCGTGTCGAAAAGCTATTTTTGATAGAGTTGTTAACGAACGGATGCTAAAAGCAATAATTGAATCCAAGAATATCAATCTCGACCTGATGTACGATCCAAAAAAATTTGGTAAAGCAGTGAGACCAAGCATACACCAGGTGCCAAGTTTACCATACATTCCCTATATGGAATACTCTACTAGAAGCCTAGCAAAACATAGGTTAGAGGAAGTAAGAAAAAGAAGAGCACAGTTTAAACAGGGAAGAGACGAAGAATAATTTTCTTCCCCAGTTACTGTGTAATAAAATATGTTGTTGTTGGTCGCCTGACCAACAACTTTGAATGACTGTCAATCTTGTTTATCTTCAAGGAATGGAGTATGCACAGCATCCGGTTCAATTCTTCACTGCCGTTTGTCAAGATTGGCTCAAATTGTTAAGCGATGATGCGTGCAAGCAAATGATAGTCGAAGCGCTGAAATTCAGAATCGTTCGAGGTGAAGTAAAAGTAGGGGCATACGTCATCATGCCTAATCATATTCATGTGATATGGCGTGTGCAGAATGGTTATAGACGAGAAGATTTGCAACGTGATTTTCTCAAGTTTACTGCAAAAGATATTATTGAAAGAATTAGAACCAAAGAAGGTGAAAGAGAGCTTGAATCGCTGTATGTGGGATTGAAAGACAGAAAATTTCAGGTATGGAAACGCAATTCGATGACGGTAGATTTGATTTCTCAGAAATTCCTGAAGCAGAAATTAGAGTACATCCATTATAATCCTTGCCAGCCACATTGGAATTTGGTTAATCATCCAGTAGAATATCGATTTAGCTCTGCTAAGTTTTATGAAACAGGGGAAGATGAATTTGGTTTACTAACTCACTTTGAAGACTTATAGACTTGTTGGTCAGGCGACCAACAAGAACTAAGGAAGATGTATTAAGATAGCAGAAAACAGAAGAACATTAGATAGCGTCAGAGCATGTTGGTAAAGAACCCCCATCTGGCCTCAGTCTGGCGCAAGGTTGAAAGAAGAAAAGTAACTGAGTCGAAACAACGAATAACTATCCTCCTCAAGCCGCCTTTTAATTCGCCCGAATGATTTCATTTTGCTTTTTAATTTATCTTCCGCTTAGTACCTTGAGTTGAATCTAAACTATGAAAGCACTCGTCCTCACTGCTGCCGGTCACATTGAACTGAAAGACATTCCCAAACCGGTCTTGTTACCCGGCAAGGCGTTGGTAAAAATCAAGGCTACAGCACTCAATCGCAGAGATGACTGGATCAGGGAAGGCAAGTACCCCAACATCCGCTTTGGCGTGACGATGGGTTCTGATGGTGCCGGAGTGGTGGAAGAAGTTTTCGAGGAGGAAAATCAGGCGTGGGTAGGTCAGGAGGTAGTAATCAATCCGAATATAGACTGGGGACCTGATCTGGAAGTCCAGTCCGGCAAGTACACTATATTAGGTATGCCCATGAATGGCACGTTTGCAGAGTACTGTCTGGTGAATATCGATCGACTGCAACACAAACCCTTCCATCTGGATTTTCTTCAAGCCTCAGCATTACCGTTGGGCGGACTCACTGCCTTTCGTGCTTTGTTCAGACGTGGCGGTTTGCGTGGGGGTCAGAATGTACTGATCTCAGGATTTGGCGGGGGCGTAGCGCAGTTTTGTTTTTTGTTCGCCAAAGCAGCCGGAGCGAATGTTTATATCACATCCGGCAGTGATGAGAAGATTGCCCGGGCGCTGAAGATGGGCGCTAAGGGAGCCTATAACTATAAGAAGGAGTCTAACTACAGCGACCTTTGGAAGACAAAGGGAGGTTTTGATTTAGTGATTGACAGTGCCGGTGGCGATCAGATCAACAACTTCATCAAGATATTAAAGCCCAATGGACGAATTGTTTTTTACGGAGCCACCAATGGACTTCCTTCCAAAATTGATTTGTACAAAATGTTTTGGCATCAGCTGACACTTCAGGGCACTACCATGGGCAATGATCATGAGTTCAATGAGATGCTCGCCTTTGTGAGCAAGCACCAGATTCGCCCCATCGTAGATTCCATCAGACCCTTCTCCAAAATTGCAGAGTCGTTTGGCGATATTACAAAGTCAAATAAAGTGGGGAAGATTGTCTTTCAACTTTAGTGGAGAAGTCCCTCTCTACAACAAGAGAGCTAGGGTGAGGCATTACTCCAAAAGGCTTTCTAATTCAGCCACAGCTTTATAATCTCTTGCGGCTTTTGCCTTCTCAACTCCCTTCACCACAATTGATCGTGCCCGTTCAGGTTCAGACTGAGTGATCGCCAGCAGCGCGGCATGGTAATAAACAGGAACATAGTCCGGATGCTGATCCATCACCTGGTTAAAGAGTTCTTTCGCCCTGGCAGGATTATCTTCCGCCAATTCCAGCCCGAGTGCATAGACAGGAAAGGGGTCGTTGGGGTCTTCTTTCGCATATTGCTCCAGAAGTTGGATTCGGCCGGAATTCATAAGTAGGTTTAGGTTTTTGAGTTCGGATTTAAACTTTTATCCTTTATCTTCAGGCCGAATTTGCTTCCGTTTTGTTTAATCTGATGATAATCATTTTGTTGAGAAAGTTATGAAGATTTTAGTTTGCATTACCCATGTTCCGGATACCACCTCCCGGATCAATTTTATAGAAAATAATACCAAGTTTGACACGGCCGGGGTTCAGTTCATCATTGGCCCGTATGACGATTATGCATTGGCGAGAGCCATCGAATTAAAGGAGACGATGGGAGCCACGGTTACTGTCTTGAATGTAGGAACAGTAGAAACAGAACCCACCATCCGTAAAGCATTGGCCATTGGTGCTGATGATGCGATCCGCGTTAACGCAGATCCTACCGATTCATTTTTTGTGGCTACTCAAATTGCCGAGCAAGCCAAAGGTTATGATTTAGTATTGATGGGAAGAGAGTCCATTGACTTTAATGGCGGTGTCGTGCATAGTCTGGTGGGCGAACTGCTGGGCCTGCCTTCTTTTTCTCCGGTAATGAAGTTGGAAATTGATGGGACTAAGGTGAAAATAGCTCGGGAAATTGAAGGGGGAAAGGAAATGCTCGAAGCGTCTCTTCCACTGGTGGCGGGCTGTCAGGAACCTATTGCCGAATGGAAGATACCTAACATGCGCGGTATTATGTCGGCTAGGACGAAACCATTAAAAGTAGTAGAGCCAAAGGTGATAGACCAGCCAACTAAAGTTCAAAAATTTGAATTGCCGGCACCTAAGGGAGCGGTAAAAATGATTTCAGCGGATAATGTGGCGGAGTTGGTCACTCGGTTGAAGACAGAAGCAAAAGTTCTTTAAGAAATAGTAACGATAACGATAAGAAGATGGCAACCTTGGTTTTTGTAGAAACATCAGATGGAAAAGTAAAGAAAACCTCACTCGAAGCGGTGGCGTATGCACACGCAATGGGAGGAGAGGTTACAGCAATTGCATTAGGCACGGTGGATAAATCAGAGCTGGAATCGATTGGGAAATATGGAGCTGTAAAAGTATTGCACGTGGCAGACGAGCGATTGAATCAGGGAGTGGCGAAAGCGTATGAAGGTGTGCTGAGTCAGGCCATGAAAGATGAAAAGTCGACTACGCTTGTGTTAGCCAACTCTTCTCTGGGAACTCCCGTGGCGGCATTGGTCGCGGCAAAATTAGGAGCCAGCCTGGCCACGAATGTGGTGGAATTACCCAATACAAGTTCAGGATTTATTGTGAAGAGAAGCATCTATACCGGAAAGGCATTTTCTTACGTAGAATTGAAGAATGCTGTTAAGGTAATCGTGATTAAAAAGAATGCGGCAGAGGCGAAAGAGATCGGTGCTGGTGTTGCGGTTACGCCTTATTCTATAGCCCTTTCAGATGCAGATTTTAATGCAAAAATAACTTCAACAGAAAAGGCCACTGGAGACGTATTATTATCTGAAGCTGAGATAGTTGTGTCGGGCGGAAGGGGAATGAAAGGACCGGAGCATTGGGGCCCTCTTTTAGAGTTAGCCAAGACCCTTCGCGCGGCTACAGGTTGCAGCAAACCCGTATCTGATATGGACTGGAGACCACATCATGAACACGTGGGTCAAACGGGAGTGAAAGTCGCCCCTCAACTTTACATAGCTATTGGTATTTCTGGAGCTATTCAGCACCTGGCGGGAGTGAATTCTTCCAAATGTATTGTAGTGATCAATAAAGATCCGGAAGCTCCCTTTTTCAAGGCGGCTGACTACGGTATTGTAGGAGATGCCTTTGATATTATCCCTAAACTTACGGCTGCTATCAAGGCGGCCAAATGATTGGATTTTTTAACTTGATTTGATAAATATTTTTTAATTTCAACTTTCCTGAACTTCATTGAAGAAGATTAAACTAGAAATTCTCGGACTGTCCTCAAGCCAATCGCAATCGGGTTCTTTTGCATTAGTGTTGGGCGAATCGGATGGCAACCGCAGACTACCCATTATCATTGGTATGTTTGAAGCCCAGGCGATCGCCATCGAGATAGAAAAGATCATCCCTAATCGCCCGATGACGCATGACCTTTTTAAGTCATTCGCCAACTCATTTCATTTTCATGTAGAAGAGATCATTATTTCTGATTTAAAGGAAGGCGTGTTCTTTGCAAAGATTGTCTGTACGGATGGCCTTAAGAAAAATGAGATTGACGCACGGCCCTCCGATGCGATTGCCATTGGTCTTCGTTTTGACGCACCCATCTTTACCTACGAAACCATTCTTGCAGAAGCAGGGATAGTCCTCACCGATGAAGAAGAGGAGGAAGAGAAGGAGAAAGAAAAATCAGAGAAGAAAGAGATCAAAGCGGAATCTAAAACAAAGACGAAGAAGGAATCTTCTAAGAAGGGAGATGACTATAAGAACTATTCCGTAGACAAACTCAATGAATTGCTGAAAGACGCAATTGATAAAGAAGACTACGAGCGCGCGGCAAAAATCAGGGATGAGCTTGGAAAAAGAAACTAGTCTGTAAACAATAATCATCATCTCGATGGAGTACGTCCGGGGCCTGGCGGGATTAATTTTTATTTTAGGTGTTGCATTTCTTCTTTCCGGTAATCGAAAAGCCGTAGACTGGCGGCTCGTGCTGACGGGGATTACTATTCAGATCATTTTCGGACTACTCATCGGGAAAGTAGAGGAAGCGCGACTGGCCTTCCAATTTATTGGCGATAAGTTTGTTTATTTCCTGAGCTTCGCCCAGCGGGGAGCAGAATTTCTCTTTGGCGATCTTGCCAAGAATAGTGTTAACAATCCGGATGTTAAACATAATCTGGGATTCCTCTTCGCCTTTCAAGCTTTACCCAATGTAATTTTTATCTCAGCCATTACAGCAGGACTTTACTATGTTGGACTCCTCCAGAAAATCGTTTATGGCTTTGCGTGGGTAATGGCCAAGACGATGCGCTTGTCAGGAGCGGAGAGCCTTTCGGCAGCCGCTAATATTTTTATGGGCCAAACAGAAGCACCGCTTTTGGTGCGACCTTTTATTCCTAACATGACGAAGTCGGAATTGCACTGCCTGATGGTTGGCGGTATGGCTACCATAGCCGGTAGTGTACTGGGAGCTTACGTCTCATTTTTAGGAGGAGGAGATCCTGCAGAACAGGCAAAGTTTGCATCGTATCTATTAAGCGCTTCCATCATGAATGCGCCAGCAGCCATTGTCCTTGCAAAGATATTTATGCCAGAAACGGAGCCCGAAAAAATTGATCGGACTTTAAAAGTGAATAAAGAAAAAATTGGTGCCAACCTTGTAGATTCATTGGCCTCAGGAGCAGCAGATGGATTGAAGCTTGCCTTGAATATCGGAGCCATGCTGTTGGCCTTCATTGCGATTATCTATGCATTGAATTGGATTCTCATTGATTTCATCGGAGTCTTTACCGGACTGAATGAATTTGTTGTGTCAAGTACCAACGGTACCTTCAAAGGATTCTCTTTACAATATATATTAGGTCAGGTCTTCAGAGTTTTTGCCTTTGCGATGGGAGTTGAGTGGGCCGACACGTTGCAAGTAGGAAGTCTGTTGGGACAGAAAATGGTGATCAATGAATTTGTTGCCTACCTCGATTTGGCCAACATGAAAGCAGCAGGACTCATCAGTGAAAAATCAATCCTTATTTCCACCTACGCCCTTTGCGGCTTCGCCAACTTCAGTTCGATTGCCATTCAGATAGGAGGGATAGGAGGAATGGCCCCAGGACGACAAGGCGACTTATCCAAACTTGGCCTTCGGGCAATGATAGCGGCTTCTTTAGCTACTATGATGACCGCCACGATAGCGGGGGCTTTATTTTGAATGTCATTTCGACCGTAGGGAGAAATCTTACTGTAACGATATGTGAAAGGTTTCGCACATCCGGGTTCAAGCATTACACTTGCACCTTTACCAACAATCTTTGACGATGCTGGACGGTAGGTTGGGCTCAGACAAATGCATCCATCCTTCACGCAAGTTATGCCAGATAGGGTGATTTTATTCCTAGCGAAATTCAGGTAATTTTAAGTGAATCCATAACCTCCATTGGTGAAATGGTAAAGCTTAATGCCCCGTTACTAATCATTTTTAATTGAGAGAATCCCAAACCCGTAAAGACATTATCGATATCAAGCTAAAGGCTGCTGGATGGAATGTGTCTGACAGGAGCCAGGTGGTGGAAGAGTATGATATTGAGATTGGTCTGCCAGCTGGAGTTCAAGAGCCAAAGACTCCTTATCAAGGTCACCAATACTGTGACTACGTCTTATTTGGCAAGGATGGAAAGCCTTTAGCCGTTGTTGAAGCCAAGAAGACTTCAAAGGATGCGGCTGTAGGTCGTGAACAGGCAAAGCAATACTGCCAGTACATTCGCGACAAGCAAGGATATGAATTACCACTCTGCTTTTATACCAATGGTCATGATATCTACTATTGGGATATCGGCAACTATCCTCCTCGTAAAGTATTTGGGTTTCCAACTCGTGATGACCTGGAACGCTTTAAATACATTCAGAAGTCGCGCAGGGTGTTGGCAGATGAACTTATCAACACACGCATTGCCGGGCGCGATTATCAACTTCAAGCAATTAGAGCTGTACTCGAAGGTGTTGAGAAGAAGCGAAGGAAATTTCTTCTAATCATGGCCACTGGAACTGGTAAGACCAGAACGTGCATTGCTTTGGTGGACGCACTGATGAAAGGTGGTTGGGCAGAACGTATTTTATTTCTGGTTGACAGGATATCCTTACGCGATCAAACCCTAAACGAATTTAAGATGCATCTTCCCAATGAGCCGCGCTGGCCAAAGGAAGGTGAATATGAAATCTCAAAGGATAGAAGGATATATGTATCCACATATCCAACGATGCTCAACATAATTCGCGATGAACAGAACTCGTTGTCTCCTCATTTCTTTGATTTGATTGTAGTAGACGAAAGTCACCGTTCGATTTATAATACCTATCAGGAAATCTTAGACTACTTCAATACCATCACCCTTGGTTTAACGGCCACTCCAACGGATGCTATAGATCACAATACATTCAAATTGTTTGAGTGCGAAGATGGGTTGCCAACATTTGCCTATTCTTACGATCAGGCGGTAAACAACATTCCACCTTACCTCTGCAACTTTCAGGTGATGAAAATCAAAACGAAGTTTCAGGAGGAAGGAATTAGTAAACGAACCATCTCGCTAGACGACCAGAAGAGTTTAATGCTGGAAGGGAAGGAAGTAGAGGAGATTAACTTTGAAGGGACAGACATTGAAAAAACGGTAGTTAACAAAGGAACGAATGCTCTTATTGTTCGCCAGTTCATGGAGGAGTGTATTAAAGATCCCAACGGAGTGCTTCCTGGCAAAACGATTTTCTTCTGCATGAGCATGAACCATGCCCGAAGGATAGAGCAAATATTCGATGCACTTTATCCAGAGTATAATGGTGAGCTGGCAAAGGTTTTGGTTTCTGATGATCCTCGGGTGTATGGTGTTGGTGGTTTACTCGATCAATTCAAAACCAGAGACATGCCTCGAATTGGTATAAGTGTGGACATGCTGGATACAGGTATTGACATCCGTGAACTTGTTAACCTTGTTTTCGCAAAGCCGGTCTATTCCTATACAAAGTTCTGGCAGATGATTGGGCGCGGAACACGTCTACTTGAACCAACAGCCATGAAACCCTGGTGCTCAGAAAAAGATGTCTTTCTGGTGCTAGACTGTTGGGACAACTTCGAATACTTCAAACTTCATCCAAAGGGCAAGGAGCTAAAGTCTCAAGTGCCCTTGCCGGTAAGGTTGTTCGGTTTCAGGATTGATAAGATTGAGAAAGCTCTTGAACTGGGTAAACAGGAGTTGGCTGCTAAAGAAATTACAAGACTTCGAAAGCAGATTAATGACCTGCCTCAGAACTCAGTCGTTATCATGGACGCCAAATCATCTTTGCAACGATTGGAAGATGAAAACTTCTGGACAAAGCTCGATGATAAGAGAATTGAATTTCTCCGCACAACGGTGAAGCCTTTATTAAGAACTGTTTCTAATACCGATTTCAAAGCCATGCGTTTTGAAAAAGATATTGTGGAGGTATCATTAGCGCACTTAAAAGAAGAGAAAGAAAAGTTTGAAGCCCTGAAGGATAGCATCATTGAAGAAATTGCCAAGCTGCCGCTTTCTATTAATACAGTGGCTTTGCAAGAGGAGCTGATCCGGAAGAGCCAAACCAATCATTTTTGGGCTACTGTGACTGAGGAAGGCTTTGATCAGGTGATTGATAAGTTAAGTCCCCTTATGAAATTGATCGAATCCTTTGTGGTGCCGCTCGGTCCTGCTGCCTTCGATCTTAAAGATGAGCTGTATGCCAAAGAGTATGTAGAGTTCGGTCCTCAACATGAAGCGCTGAGTGTAGCCAAGTATCGTGAGTTGGTTGAGAAGCGAGTTAATGCCCTCGTGGCTCAAAACCCAATTCTTCAGAAGATCAAAGACGGCAAAGCCATCAATGAATATGAAGCTGAGAAGTTAGCCGATCAGCTCCATGAAGAACATCCACACATCACCATCGATTTACTTCGCAGAGTGTACAATCACAAGAAAGCCGAGTTGTTGCAATTCATCAAACATATTCTTGGCATTGAAGTGCTGGAAAGTTTCTCTGAAACCGTATCAAAATCTTTTGAAAAGTTCATTGCCAGCCACAGCGATCTCACAAGCCGTCAATTGCAGTTCCTTGAATTGCTGAAAGGGTATATCCTTGAAAAGGGAGATCTTACAAAAAAGAATTTAATTGAGTCGCCCTTTACAATGTTACACCCGGAAGGAATACGTGGGATATTCAAGCCAAAGGAGATAGAAGAGATTTTTATGTTTACTCAAAAATTAGTTGCCTAGATTCTCCCCCGCTGGCGGGGGTTGGGGGTGGAAAAAATATGGAAGCCGATAAAGAAAACTTTCATTTATACAATAACCGGTTACAACCTTTTGCCAATGCCTTGCGCAAAGACATGACAAAGGCAGAAGCCTGTTTGTGGAAATATGCATTAAAGGCAAGACAAATGAAGGGATATCAATTCAGGCGGCAGCGACCCGTATTAAACTATATTGCTGACTTTATGTGTATGGAGTTGAAGCTGATAGTGGAGGTAGATGGCATTACCCATCACGATGAAAAAGTGATTTTAAAGGATGAACGAAAACAACGTGATCTGGAATCAGCAGGGTTTACAGTGCTACGATTTTCTGATAGTGAAGTATTAAAGGGTATGGCTGGTGTGATTACTTTTTTGGAAGAATGGATAGACAAATATGAAGTGAGTAAGACCACCCCCTAACCCCCGCCAGCGGGGGACATTGCTTCGGACTGCATTTATTCTAAGAAATTGAGGATAGTTTCAAAACGTAGGAGTACTGTCCCCCTCTTGAGGGGGTAGGGGGAGGAGAAAAGGATCAAAAAAAAGACAAAATGCTACAAAGCAACGCAGTATTAAAAAGTTTAATCGACAAACTCTGGAACAATTTCTGGAGTGGTGGAATTTCCAATCCGCTCACTGCCATTGAACAGATCACATACTTGATTTTCATGAAGCGCCTTGACGACCTCGAAGCCAAGCGCGAGCGCGATGCCGAATTCACCGGAGAGAAATACACCTCCCGCTTTAGCGGAAAATATAAAGTGCCGGGCAGCAGCGATAGCATCAGCAAAGAGAAACTACGCTGGAGCAACTTCAAACGCATGCCTGCCGAAGAGATGTTGCTTCACGTGCAGACGAAAGTTTTTCCATTCCTGAAAGAACTCAATGTTGTGTCCCCCTCGGGGGACGACCGCAGCGGAGGGGGGCCATTTACGAGATCGATGAGCAATGCGGTGTTTATCATGCCCAAGCCATCCCTCTTAGTAGAAGCAATCAATATCATTGAACAGATTTTTGCTGCAATCGAGAAAGATGCCAGCGAAGGAGGTCATGCTTTTCAGGACATACAGGGTGATGTATATGAAATGCTGTTGAGCGAAATTGCTTC
>JANMYO010000075.1:0-39656 GCA_031382175.1 Bacteroidia bacterium
AAAATCTCCAATGCTGGGATGTATCTTCTTTAAATTTTCCACGCACTTAGTTACATAAGCGCCCCTCTTCGAAGCGTTTTCAATTAAGTTATCGGTTTCATAAATCTTGATTACCTCCAGGGCAGCCGCACACGCAGTAGCATGGGCACTGTAGGTTAACCCAATCATTAATGGATCGTTATCATATTTAGTGGCAATGGCATCCGTTACCATTAAACAACCGAACGGCAAATAACCAGAGGTAATTCCTTTGGCCATGCACACCATATCCGGTACAATACCATGATGTTCAAAGCCAAACCATTTACCGGTGCGTCCGAAGCCACTCATCACTTCATCAGCAATCAATAAGATGTCGTGCCGATCACAAATTTCCCGAAGCCTCTTCCAATAGTTCTTTGGATACTTAATGCAGCCCGAAGAACCACTTTCACCTTCCATTAAAATAGCAGCTATATTCTGTGGCCCTTCAAATTCAATGACACGTTCAATGTGTGAGATACATTCCAGCTTACAAGAGTGAGGCTCCTGGCTCCACGGACAGCGATAACAAAAAGCATCTTCAACATGCACAATGTTGGGTACCTGTTGCGAATCTGCCGGTAGTTTTCGGGGATCACCTCCTGCAGTCATAGCACCATATGTGGCTCCGTGAAAGGCACGGTAGCGTGTAATAATTTTATGGCGACCTGTATAAAGCCGCGCCAACTTCATCGCATTCTCTATCGAAGTCGCACCGCACACGGTGAAGAATGCTTTATTCAAATTTCCGGGACAAATCTCCGCCAGTTTTTTTCCGAGCTCACCGCGTACCTGAGTAGCACAGCTTGGTGTTACATAACTCACCAACTGCATTTGTTTCACCACCGCATCGGTAACACGTTGGTCGCCATGACCAATGTTTACATTCATCAACCCGCTGGAAAAATCCAGGTAACGTTTACCATCGTAATCATACAAGTAAACACCTTCTGCACGGTGTACACAGATAGGGTCGATTCCCTTTTGTTTGCTCCAGGAAAAGAGGGTGTAATCAAGATTATTCCTAAGCACTTCTTCACGTTCGGAAGCGAGGGTAGCGGTTTCTTTTATCATAATGATGTGATTCTATTTTTTTAACTCATCCAATTGGTTTTTGACTCCGGATTCCATTTAACAGTAATCTTTTTCAGCTTCGTCCAGAATTCAATAGAACTTTTTCCGGTGATATCACCTGATCCGAATTTTGATTCATTCCATCCGCCAAACGAAAATGGCTCACGGGGAACAGGCACACCGATATTAACACCAATCATTCCTGAACTTGCTTTCTCCATCACTTGCCTTGCCAGTCCGCCACTTTGTGTGAATACCGCAGCTGCATTGCCATAAGGATTTTCGTTTTCAATTTTCAGAGCTTCGTCTAATGTGTCGGTTCGGATGATGCTGATCACAGGTCCAAATATTTCTTCACGAGCTACCGCCATGTCGGGTTTTACATAATCGATAACCGTTGGGCCAACATAATAACCATTTTCTTTCCCCTGAACTTTTATACCGCGTCCGTCTACCAGAATTTTAGCGCCTTGTTGCTCTGCTTCGGTAATGTAGCGTTCAATGCGTTCTTTGGCTTGTTTAGAAATCACGGAACCAAGATTTTTTCCAGGAATAATTTTTCTTACTTCCTTGCAAACTTCTTCAACGATGTGATCTGATTTACCAACGGCTACCATGGCAGAAGCTGCCATACATCGTTGTCCCGCACAGCCCGACATACTGGCGGCTACATTACTGCCGGTCATTTCTGCATGCGCATCGGGGAGTACAATGAGATGATTCTTTGCTCCACCCAGTGCCAGTACTCTTTTGAAATTTGAAGTGGCCCGCGCATAAACCAATTTGGCAACTTTTGTAGAACCAACAAATGAAACCGCATCAATACCGGGATGATCACAAATGGCTTCTACCATTTCCTTATCTCCATTGACGATAGAAAAAATTCCATCGGGTAGCCCTGCCTCCTTCAACAAGGATGCTATTCGCTGGCAACTGATGGGTACCACTTCTGAAGGTTTCATAATCATCGCATTGCCCAAAGCAATCGCATTGCAGATGGTCCAGTGCGGAACCATACTTGGAAAATTGAATGGAACGATAGACGCAACTACGCCTACTGGCCAATGTTCAATCCGGCATTCCACTCCTTTGCTGACTTCAAGTGTTTCGCCTGTTACCAACTGTGGAAGTGAACAGGCAAACTCCGTAAGTTCGATAGCTTTGTCGACCTCTGCAGTGGCTTCACCCATTGTTTTCCCATTTTCTTCTGCGATCAACCCGGAAAGTTCCTGGCTATTTTTTTCAAGTAATTGTTTATAGCGATAAAATACTTGAACGCGTTCTTTGATAGGAACTTTCTCCCACAGCTTCTGAGCTTCTTTTGCCACAACGACAGCCTGATTCAGGTCCTTACTGGTTGACAATCGCATAGTCGCAATAATGGTCCCATCCTGAGGTGATTCAATGTCTAAAGCCCGATTGCTGGAAGAGGTTACAAAGCGACCGTTGATAAAATTCTGTACTTCCGGGTGTTTCATGATTTCAATTTACGAATAAAATTTGGTAGCCATTGGTTATCAATACGAAAAGGTTACTCTAAAAACCATGTCATGTTGAGCTTGTCGAAACATATCCCTAGATTCTCTCAATTGGCTTCGACAGGCTCAGCCTGACAACAATCAACTGGCAATCTTTCCTTTGATCAGTAACCTCATAATATAATACAAAGGCCAACCCGAGAGTACCATCATGAACCCTGTCATAGCAGTAGAGGGATTGTTAATGAGTACACTGATATTGACACCCATGTAGACAATAATAAAGAGAATGGGTAATACTGGATAGCCGAACATTTTGTAGATATCCGCTGGTTCTCCTGTTTTCTTTGCGCGATGACGCAGCACGAATACAGAACCTACTGCAAGAGACATCCCAATGCTGTCGAAGAACATTACGTAATCCAGAATTTTTTGAACGGAAGAAAGTAGAAATAGTGTAATAATGATAAAGGCGACATATAAGGTAAGAGCCCACTCCTGCACTTGTGTCTTTTCATTTACCTTTTTTAATATCGGAGGAAGAACACCGTCTTCCGCCATAGCATAATACACACGGGGATTAGCCATAATGGAAGAATTGACATACGCCAATACTGCGAAGAACATGATTACGGCAGTAACTTTAAAGCCAACACCACCAAAGATAAGAGATACCATATCCGCTGCTAACGCATTGGAGGTTTTGATTTGCTCAAATCCAAGTACATAGTAGTACGCAACGTTAACCAGCATATACAACGTAAAGGCAATGGCTATTCCGAAGAAGATACTTCGGGGAAGATTTTTTTGAGGTTCTTTAATATCACTTCCGAAATTGATCATCATGTGATAACCACCGCAGGTGAAGAATACGGGAACAAAGCAAAGTAAAAATGCTTTTCCGGAATCGTTCAAAGACAGTGAGGAGTAACTGCTAAGAACCGGTGATGGCGTGTGCCCTACAAAAATGAGAGAGATCAGCAATAACATCATCCCGATTTTTATCGCCATGAGTAAGTTGAGTACCCGTGAGCTCATTTTGATCCCGATAAAGTTGATCCCGAATAATAATAGAACCGCAGCAATGGTGGTGATCTTAACACCTAACTCACGGTCTACATTGGGAAGAATGATAGGATTAATATAGTCGGCACCAATAATGGCTACGAGCGCAGAAGTAGCGGCATTGGAAATCACACTGATCCAATTCACCATGAAGGCGATAACGGGATGATAGCAATGTGAGAATATTTTATAATAACCTCCAGCTGTAGGGTATCGGCTTCCGATCTCTGCAAAGGTGAGTGCGCCACATAAACTGATGACAGCACCAAGACCCCAGGCCATAAAAAAAATAGTTGGCGTTTGAGCCTTGTTCGCTACTTCTACAGGAGTACGAAAAATTCCGAGCCCAATAATAAGACTCACCACAACCATGGTAAGGTCAAATACGCCAAGTTTTGGTTTAATAGAAGTCCCCATCGCGTTTGCCGTAGCAGTGGATAATTTTTCATAAAGTAAGTGACGCAGTGTTCTAATCCAACTTTAATCGTTTGATCGGTGAAGATTCACCCGTATAAATTCGCCTCGTAGTTCTGGCATTAATTTCTATATTAAAGCCCTAAAATCGATTGTTAGAGACCATCCTATGACTTTACGCCTCACACTACTTTTATCATTATCTACCCTTCAGCTTGGCCTGGCCCAGACCATCGTGAACATGCCGAATGTCAATGAACGACCAACGGCAGCAGCAGCAAGTCTGACCATTGATCCAGTTGTTGACGGAGATGTGATCGCGGATGAGGTGTGGAATACATTAACTCCTATTGATCAGCTTTGGCAAACAAAACCAAGTGCGGGATTTCCGGCTTCAGAAAAAACGGAAATCAGAATTGGGTATACTAAAACTACTTTTTATCTGTCGGTTGTTTGTTTTGATGCCGCGCCTGATAAGTTAGTGGTTTCTGATGCCCGAAGGGATGCAACGTTAGATAACACCGATAGCTTTCTGTTTATTCTCGATACCTATCACGATCGCCAGAATGGATTTATGTTTGGAACAAATTCCATTGGTATTGAATACGATGGGCAAGTCGACAATGAAGGCCAGGGCAATTTCTCCAGTAACCGCCTTCAAAGTGGAGTCATTGGTGGATTTAATTTGAATTGGGATGCCTCCTGGACAGTTCGGTCAAAAGTGGGTGAGTATGGATGGAGTGCAGAGTTTGCAATTCCACTGAGAACCTTACGGTTTGCCTCAGGCAAAGATCAAATCTGGGGAATAAATTTTCAACGTAACATCCGGAAGACGAATGAAATTGATTACTGGGCTGCACTACCTATTCAGTTTGATTTGAAAAGATTGTCATTGGAGGGTACACTAACCGGGCTGAATTTAGAAAGTCCGGGAAATCTTAAACTTATTCCTTATGCACTGGGAAGAGTGGCGCGGGACTATACCACAGATCCCTCTGAAGCAAAACCTGAATCGGAGTTTGGTGCAGATATTAAATACAGCATTACGCCAGCGGTTACCCTTGATCTTACCTACAATACGGATTTTGCACAAGTTGAAGTCGATCAGCAACAAGTCAATCTTGATCGCTTTAACTTATTCTTTCCTGAGAAGAGACCTTTTTATTTAGAGAATGCGGGGCAATTTTCAGTAGGTAGTCCGAGTGAGGTGGACTTGTTCTTTAGTCGCAGAATTGGTCTCGGACCTAATGGAGAAATCATACCCACCATTGGGGGCGCCAGGCTATCGGGAAAAATTAAGAATACCAACATTGGTTTTTTGAATATCACTACCGATAAAGTTGAGGAGCTGCAAATTGATAAAAATAATTTTACTCTAGGCCGAATCAACCAACAGATTGGACAACGATCATCCATTGGTGGGTTGTTCATTAATAAATTAAGTATTGGAGATTCCAATCGAACCAATAAGACCTACGCAGTCGATGGTAAATGGGGGATTGGAAAAAAAGCTACCATCTCCGGGTATTATGCCAAAACAGAAACGCCTGGCATTGATACCAATGATCAATCTTTTAAACTTTTGGGCAGCTATGAATGGAATGGACTACGGGCTACAGCAGGATACACCCAAGTAGGTGAAGGCTTTAATCCAGAGGTAGGGTTTTTATTACGGACTGCTTATCACAAACCAGAAATCTCTGTCCTTAAGCAAGTGAGGATGAACGGCAAATATGGATTGTTGGAATTGCGCCCCCATGTCACGTACAGGAGCTACTTTAACTTCTCCGGATTTCAAGAGACCAGTTTTCTTCATTTGGATAATCATTGGGCCTGGGTGAAAGGCTTTGAAATACATACAGGTATTAATTTTACTACCGAAGGAGTAGTGACGCCTTTTGAAATCTCTAAAGGCATTATGGTTCCTGCGGGTACTTACAATCATCAGGAAGCACAAATTGTTTTCATGACTAATCCAAGTAAGCAGCTATATATAAGTACCCGCTCTATTTTGGGGGGATCCTTTGGAGGAACCCGATATTTAAATACCGGTACGTTGGGACTTCGCATTGGCGATAAATTTAATTCTGAATGTAGTCTCGCTGTCAATGATGTCCGTCTTCCGGAAGGTGATTTTACCGCGAGTATTTTAGCCGCTAGAATTTCGTATACCTTCAAGCCTCGTATTAATCTCCAGAGTTTTATCCAATTTAACAGTGCTACTGACCTCTGGTCTTTTAATATCCGATTCAACCTACTTGAGCAGGCCAATACAGGATTGTTTGTTGTCTTCAATGATATCTACACAAATGGCAGCGTCAGCAACAGAAGTTTTACCCTGAAATACACCCATGTCATTGATTTATTAGGAGTCCGAAAAGAAAATAAAGAAGGGTAAATATTACTTACTGACCTTACGCAAAACAGAAAATGAAACGTCATTTCGACCGAGAAATCCCCTTTTTGGTCATGCTATCAGGGGATATCTCTCCCGATAAAATCGGGATCGATATGACGATTAACTGTTTTGCGTAAACATCAGTTACTTAGCTTTTTTTAATACTCCCTCCGAAAGTTTTATCCCCAGCATCAGTGATACCCAACCCAACAGGATCACATGTTCTGCATAGCTTCCACCGGCATTAGGGAAAGTTCCTTGCACACGGGATAGGTAGGTCATAAAGAAGATAAGCCAGACATAGTAAAGATAAATCAACGTGAGGATTGAAAAATGTTTTGAAGTAATTCTGGCTTGATTGAATTGAATCTCCATCCAGGGCATGACGAAGATGAGGAGATAGGCAAGAAATCCTCCCGCCAGTCGAATGGGCACCAAGGGTATGCCGGAGAGATACACATAGGTAAGAAGTTCAACTGAGTGGATGCCATGTGCAATGGCGAATACTAAAAAATACTTATTGGAGAGAATGGACTTGACTTCAATGAATTTATGATGCTGAAACAAAAAAATTAAACTGAAAATGATAAGGGATGCTCTCCCCGAAAAGCGAGTTAAAGCTTGCAGTGCCTCCAGGCTTACTCCGTAATTGATCACCGACAGGAGTGCTATCCCGACTTCTACAATTAATGTAGATAGAAAGGCATTTCGAAAACTCATGGAGCTTTAATTTCTTTTAGTGTTTGGATAAGGATATCAATCTCTTCCTCGGTATTGAAATAATGCGGGGAAACCCGAAGGGCCCAATCGACTCCCTTGTTCGTAAAGTCGATTAACCCATATTCCCGGTAGCTGATGGATGTATTAATATTTCTTTTACGCAACGTCTCCATAAAATCATTCGGTTGCCAGCCGGGGATTTTGAGGGTGATAATACTACTAAGCCGTTGCCCGGTATCGAGGATTTTAATGTCAGGAAGTGCAGCAATCTCGTTCCTTATTTTCATACAGAGAATTGTATTTCTTTCTTCAATATTCTTGATTCCGATGCTCAGAGCGTACTCAACAGCAGCTTTGGCGCCAACTAAAAGTGCATAGGGAAATTCCCAATCTTCAAACCGTTTGGCATCCTGCTGAGGTGTGTATTGATCCGGAGATGTCCAATGGGCCCCGCGCATATCGATAAAAAGAGGTTCAAGGTTTTGCTTGAGCACACGATCACCTATGAATAGAAATCCTGCTCCCCGGGGTCCTCTGAGGAATTTTCTAAATGTGGCACTTAAAAAATCACACTGTATTTTTTTTACATCAAGAGATAATTGTCCCACCGATTGACAGGCATCGACAAGATACAGAATGTCTCTTTCGCGACAGAGTTTTCCAACTTCTTCTATGGGCTGCACCAATCCGGAGTTGGTTGGAACATGCGTCAGCGAAACTAATTTAGGTCGATGGATATCCATCAATTGTTTCATATCCTCTACATCAACACCACCCTGAGCATGGCTTGCCGCGCGAAGGACAGTAATTCCAAATCTTTTTTGCAGCGACAGAAATGCCAATTGATTGGAGATATAATCTTCATTGGCAATAAGGATAGTGTCTCCTGGCCGGAAGGGAATACACGAGAGCGCACGGGCAAATGAATTAGTGGCGCTGGAAGTAAATGCAATGTTTTCAGGTTTACAGTTAATCAGTTCTCCCAGTGCCTTATAGAATCCTTTGATTTCACCTCTTTTGATATCTTCAGTTTCATACCCACCCGTAATAGCTTCTAAGGAAATATAATCTTGAATAGCATCGATTACCACCTTAGGCATGAGAGATGCTCCGGCATTGTTAAAGTGAACCTTTCCGGCACATCCGGGAGTTTCCTTGCGAGCTTTTACAAAATCGATCATTGATTTTAATAATTAGTTGGAGAATCAGAAAATTACCAAAAAAATCCTTTATTTAACTTTTGATAGAAATTACTTTTCCCCAATTACCTATGAGATCATTTTTCTTCCTTTCATCCTTTTTAGTAAGCATTAATCTGATTGGCCAAACGCAGGATGCTAAATATACCGTATGCGATAACTGCTGGATTGCCGATTCATTGGGGAATCATCGGGCGGTAATGCAAGTCGATGCGGATTCGAAAGTGGTGCGAGCTGTTATTCCCTGGCGCAGGCAAGATCAAAATCCAAAAGAGAAAAACATTGTTGTAACAGATTCTCAGGGGAAAAGAATTCTAAATATACTTCGAAGCAATATTGACAGAGAGAAAGGTGAGATTTATTTCGAACCGCAATCGGGAAGAGGAATATATTATATCTACTATCTGCCATATCGATTGAAAGGAACACGATACTATCCGATCGCTGTCTATCAATCTTTCCTAGAAACGGCAGACACGGAGTGGAGGAAGCATACAGAATCTGCTACGGTGCCTGAAGCTAAGTTGGTTGAATTTCAATCCATTGATGACTTCAATAGTTTTTATCCCATGGAAGTGATTGCGACAGCGGATGAAATGAGTCGGCTTAAATCGCTAAAAAGTACTCAGTCCTATTTAGTATTTCCAGAGGATAGGCTTCATCCAATAAAGATGAAGCACGATTTGCCGAAGCGTTGGATTGACATCGGCCCTCATGATGTATTCGGAGGTGATGTGATGAAAGGAGAGAATTTCTCATTTCAACTGGGCCTCTATGCCATGAATGAAGCGTTGAAGAATGTAACCATCTCATTTTCGGATTTTCAAAATACCGTGGATAGTAAAATTGCCTCCACCTCCTTTTCCTGCCTGAATGCGGGTGGAACTAATTGGGACGGCAAGAGTTTTAAAAAAATTATTAATGTAGAAGCTGGCGAGATACAACCCTTATGGTGCCTGGTTAACATTCCAAAAACTTCAAGGGCTGGAGTTTATGAGGGAATAGCTGTTATCCATGCTGAAGGCGTTCCCTCGAAAAAAATAAAGATTGTTTTGCTAGTGTCCGATAAAGTGGTAACAGATGGAGGTGTAAGCGAGCCCTGGAAGCAAACCCGATTAAGCTGGCTGAATTCAACGATGGCCATGAATAATGAAGTTATTCAGCCTTATGCTCCCTTACATGTAAAAGGTCAAACTATTTCTTTGCTGGGAAGAAAAATAGTCATAGGTGCTAATGGCTTACCCGGTTCAATACAAAGTTATTTTTCGGAGGAGATGACTTCTATTGGTCAGTCCCCTAAGCAGGTGGTAAGTAAGCCTATCGAATTTTTAGCGGAAGGGGCCGATGGGAAACAGATAATCTTAAAAAATGGTGGATTGAAGTTTACAGAAACGAAAGAAGGAATAGTCCGATGGGAAGCTTTATCAACGGCATCGGATGTTCAAGTAGAGGTGCAAGGCCAGCTTGAATTTGATGGCTTCGTTTCTTATGCCGTTAAGGTAACAGCTTTAAACGATGTGAACCTGAATGACCTCCGAATGGAAATACCAATGACAAAAGCATCTTCTAAATACATGATGGGACTGGGGCAGTCGGGTGGCTATCGTCCTGCATCTTTGAACTGGAAATGGGATGTTGCTAATAAGAATCAAGATGGTGCGTGGGTGGGAGACATCAATGGAGGCTTGCAATTTTCATTGCGTGACGAGAATTATTCCCGTCCGCTCAACACGAATTTCTATTTACAGAAACCATTGCATCTTCCTGCTTCCTGGGGAAATGAGGGGAAGGGGGGAATTGATATTTCCGAAAAGGATAATTCTACCTTAATCAATGCCTACAGTGGTCCAAGGCAAATGAAGAAAGATGAGGTGCTGTATCATAATTTCACAATGCTCATCACACCCTTTCATACCTTACGAACTGACTTTCAATGGAAGACCCGCTTTTATCATAAGTATAGTCCCATTGATACGGTAATAGCACGAGGTTCAAGTGTGGTTAATATTCATCATGCCAATGCTATTAATCCCTACATCAATTATCCTTTTCTGCGCACGAAGGAAATGAAAGCCTATATTGATGAAGCTCATTTCAAAGGACTGAAAGTAAAAATCTACAATACCATACGGGAACTATCCAATCGGGCGTATGAAACGTATCCGATGCGAAGTCTGGGGACTGAGATTTATTCACCCGGTGGAGGGGGTGGATTTTCCTGGCTGCAAGAGCACCTCGGTGAAAATTACATTGCTGCCTGGTTTGTGCCAGAGTTGAAAGATGCAGCCATCATTAATAGTGGAATGAGCCGTTGGCATAACTATTATGTAGAGGGGATGAACTGGTTGGTCAGGAATATTGGTATCGATGGTATTTATCTTGATGATGTGGCTTTCGACCGCACCACCATGAAACGTATCAGGCGTGTCCTGGCAAGTGATCGGGGACCTGGTATTATTGATCTCCATTCTGCCAATCAGTATAATAAGCGCGATGGATTTAATAATAGTGCTAATCTATATCTGGAACATTTTCCCTACATCGACCGATTGTGGTTTGGAGAATATTTTGATTACAACAAGAACCCTGATTTTTGGATGGTGGAAGTTTCGGGTATTCCCTTTGGCTTGATGGGAGAGATGTTGGAAAAAGGAGGAAACAAATGGCGTGGTATGTTATATGGAATGACCAACCGCATGCCATATGATGGTAATGATCCTTCGCACATCTGGAAAGTTTGGGATTTATTTGGTATGGAGAAAAGTGAGATGATTGGATATTGGGTAGAGAAATGCCCGGTAAAGACCAACAATGCAAATGTTTTAGCAACGGTTTACAAGAAGAAGGAAGGCGCGTTAATTACGTTGGCAAGTTGGGCGACCGAAGATGTAAAGGTAAAATTAACTGTTGATTGGAAATCCTTAGGATTAACTCCAAAGGATACCTTTGAAGTTCCAGTGGTGAGTGGTTTTCAATCGGGACTAACGATTAAAGCAGGTGAAGAATTTATAGTTCCAAAAGGGCAGGGGCTGATGATCCTTATAAAGTAATAAGTGCTGATGGGGATTCAAGATTCGCAGACAAAGACCTATCGGGTGAAGAGAGTTATTACTGACTTTCAGATTGATGGAATGGGAAACTATTCAGGTTGGGAAGATGCAGAAGCACTCACCGATTTCTCTTTTCCCTGGGAAAATGAATCTCCGCCATTTCTTTCATTTAAAGCAGTGCATACTCTTGATTGGCTGTATTGTTTGTTTGCTGTACCAGATAAAAACATTACTGTTTTTGTGGATAAAGGTGATAAACGGGAAGTAGTGAACTCAGATCGGGTGGAGCTATTTATGAGAAGGAACGAAAAACTGACTCCTTATTATTGTCTGGAGTTGGATCCGTTGGGAAGGATTCTTGATTACAAAGCAGAATATTATCGAAGATTTGATATGAGCTGGTCATGGCCGGCTCATCAAATTAAGATAAAGGCGCACCAGACACAAAATGGTTATTCGGTTGAAGTCGCCCTGAGCAAGAAGTCCTTAAATGAACTTGGTTTATTGGTTAATCAACAACTTGAAGTAGGACTTTTTCGGGGTAAGTGTCTGGAGATTCGAGAAGGAGAGGCAAACATCAAGTGGATAAGCTGGGTGACCCCGGATTCAAAAACTCCGGATTTCCATATTCCTTCTTCGTTCGGTGCCTTTGTTTTAGAAAACTGATTTACATTAAACTTCATTTAGGAAACTGATTTATGAAAAAGACCTGCATTCTTATTTTATGGGTTGGGATAATTGGTATTGGATATGCCCAACAAAAACCATCGACTTTAAAAGAATATAAGAAGGTTTTCAAGACGTATGATTTTTCTGATCCGGATCCAATCGCTAAGATGGGAATGATTTACCCTTATTATCGATTTGATGGATATACTAACAAACCGGTGGACAAGGAATGGAAGGTAGTGGAGCTGGGGAATGATTTTATTAAGGTGATGATTCTTCCTGAAATTGGGGGAAAGATTTGGGGGGCGTGGGAAAAATCTACGGGTAAACCTTTCGTGTATTACAATCAGGTTGTAAAATTTCGGGATATCGCTATGCGGGGTGCCTGGACCAGCGGAGGTATCGAAGCGAATTATGGTATCATCGGTCATACTCCTAATTGTGCCACTCCGGTGGATTATCTCACGGAGAAAAAATCAGATGGAAGTGTAAGCTGTTACATTGGAACATTGGATCTGCTCACGCAAACCTACTGGACCATTGAAATTAATCTCCCGGCTGATAAAGGCTACTTCACCACCAAATCGTTTTGGTACAACTCTACTCCACTCGAGCAACCGTACTACACATGGATGAACACCGGAATCAAAGCGGCAGGAAATCTTGAGTTTATTTATCCCGGAAACCGCTACATCGGTCACAATGGAGAATACGCGGATTGGAAAATCAATGCATCAACTAAAAAGGACATCTCTTTTTATGAGAACAATAATTTTGGTAGCTACAAGTCCTATCATGTATTTGGAAAGTATACGGACTTCTTTGGTGGTTATTGGCATGACGATGATTTTGGTATGGGCCGCTATGCCATGCATGATGAAAAGGCGGGAAAGAAAATCTGGATTTGGGGTTTATCGCAACAAGGTATGATCTGGGATAAATTGTTAACCGATACTGATGGACAATACGTGGAAGTACAATCCGGTCGGTTATTCAATCAAACGGCAGACCTAAGCACATTCACTCCGTTTAAGCATCGAGGGTTCGCTCCGGCCATAGCCGATACATGGACTGAGTATTGGTTTCCGGTAAAAGAGACGAAGGGTTTCGTAAAGGCCAATGATTTAGGTGCGTTGAATATTCGGACCGAAGGAGGATACTTAAAAATTGATTTTTCTCCACTTCAAAATTTAAGTGAAGAGTTGAAAATTGTGGAGGGGAATACGGTAGTCTATTCAAAAAATTTAAAACTTCAGACATTAAAAAATTTTTCAGATTCAGTTAAATTTTTCGGGGATGCGAACAATTTAGTTGTGACATTGGGTGGTACAAAATTCACCTATAGTTCTAACCCTGTCAGTGATGTACTGAATCGCCCTGTTGATGGACCCATGGATTTTGACTGGAGTTCCACCTATGGAATCTATCTGCAAGCCAAAGAAAATATAAGACAGCGATATTATTCACAGGCAGAAGAGAAATTAACATTGTGTTTGAGCAAAGACTCCAATTTCTTACCTGCTCTTTCCGATATGTCGATGTTGATGTATAGAAATGGAGAGTTTCAAAAATCGCTGGACGTTGCGTTGCATGCTTTACGGATTGATACCTACGATCCTTCAGCCAACTTTTACTACGGCCTTGCCAATGCACAATTGGGAAACATACCCGATGCGAAAGATGGCTTTGACATTGCTACTTCTTCGGTGGAGTATCGTGGTGCGGCTTATTTGGAGTTGAGTAAGATTTACTTTAAAGAACAAAACTATTCACGGGCTATTCATTATGCAGGCAAAAGCCTGGAAGTAAATGCAAGTAATGTGGAGGCGCATCGATTGCTGGCGGTAATTTATCGCATCACTAATGAAGCAGATAAAGCGAATGCGTCATTGATACGTTTAAAGCAACTCAATCCGTTAAATCATTTTATCCGGTTTGAAGAATATCAAATCACAAGGTCGGCAGAGGGAAAAAATAAATTTAGTTCCCTCATTCGGAATGAAATGCCACAGGAGACGTTCATGCAATTGGCAGATTGGTATTGGTCGTTGGGACTTTTAAGAGAGAGCCTTGATGTGTTGAGTCTTGCACCGGCTCATCCGGAAGTGTATTATTGGATGGCTAATCTTAAAAATCAGCTAAACGAGAAGGATGCCACTGATTTTATTGATAAGGCCAATTCACTTTCATCGGAATTGGTATTTCCGTTTAGAAGCCGATCAGCCGAAGTGCTTACTTGGGTAGTCGAGCAGTCACCCAATTGGAAGCCAAAATACTATCTTGGTTTAATCTATTGGAGTAAAAATAATTTGGAAGGAGCCAAAGAGCTTTTCAAAAAATGCGGTACTCCTGATTTTGCGCCTTTCTATGCGGTTAAGGCAGAGCTGATGAAAGCGGATAACGTCAGCAATTTACAGATGGCGGGTAAATTGAATCCTACGGAGTGGCGTTATGGGAAATTGTTGATTAATCAATTTATCAATAATAAGGAGTATGCAAGGGCATTGACGACAGCCAAAGAGTACAATAAAAAATTTCCACAAGACTTTCGTCTAAGCATGTTGCTGGCGAAAACGCTCATGCTAAATAAGGAATATAAGGCATGTACCGATCTATTGGCGAAAACATCAATCCTGCCATATGAAGGAGCGACTGACGGCAGGCAACTCTATAGAGAAGCATGGCTCATGCAAGCGGTGGGTCATATCCAATCCAGGAATTATAAGGGCGCACTCAAGGCAATTAATACTTCAACGCTTTGGCCGGAGAACCTGGGTGTAGGCAAACCCTATGACGAGGATATCGATTCCCGACTAGAAAATTACATGGAAGGACTATGCATGGAGAAAACTAAGCAATCCAGTCAGGCAATTAAAAAGTGGAATGAAATCATTACTACGAAAGCAAATAGCATCACGATAAACGAACTGGTAAAGGCTCTTTCGTTTGCCAAGCTGGGGAAAGAGGAAGAAGGAAAGAAGGTACTTACTGAGTGGATAGAAAAGCAACCCGAAAGTGAACTCGCGCGGTGGGCAATGGCAGCATATGGCGATAATAATGCAAAGACAGATTTAGAAGGAGATGAAAACTATAGAATCATCAAGACTTTACTAACTAAAAATTAACGATGCCCCCGGAAAGTGATTTCCACATGGGGGATTCACTATTTAGGTTTCAAAATGAGTTTGTTTTTAGAAACTGCTTCAATCTCCCCTCGGTTCATCAGCATTTTTCTGAACTTTCCAGTAGCATACATCTGCGCTTCATCTTGATAAAAAGGACTCATCACATTTCCCGATTGACCGGTGGGAGAGACAGTTTCACCTTTTTCAATAGCACCAAAGTCAGTGATCTTTCGTAAGGCTGGACCACCACTTACATGAAAATAACCGGTTGTGTCAAGTTCAAAATGCAGGTTGTTGAGAACTTCATTTCCACCATCGACCTCAAAAGGACCCACGCTGAAGAATTTATCCAGAAGTTTAACGGCACCCAATGGGTGATTATGTTTCAACGTATGAATTTTTCCCCATACCCATTGATCTGAATTTTCGCCACAGGTTTCTTTAAGCAATGCAAGAGTTCGTGTTGCGGCTTTTTCAAAAATCATGGTTCTGGTTTCTTTCACCTCTTTCGTGTTGATATCATCCCACCAGGGAGAGTTTTCATTCTTGATAAATGAATTGACTGAATTCTTGGGTGTAGAGGTGGCTAAGATTGAGTTAAGCGCATCTGCACCTATTTCATCTTTCATGCTGCTGTAGTAAATCTGCGATAGCATATTATAATAGACAGATGGTGCAGTGTCAGTACTCTTGTGGTCTCCATTCCAACTTTGAAGCAAAGAAATGAGTGGAGCGAATTCTGATTTATTGGAAGCTGTAAGTACAGAAGCCATTTCTTTGGCCACTTCGGGTGTGCTGTTAGATACCACATCCAAATTGATTTGCTTCATATCTTCGGCTGACCATTTCCGATCTTCTTTCAAATATCCGTTGATACGACCTGCTCTTGCTTTTGGATAATAGTATCCCGGAAAGTAGTTTCCATCGATGGTATCAGGCTGGTTATTGGCAGAGTAAACGTAACCCCAGGGCGGATTGACTGCGTGTGGATTTTTTGCAAAATCGTAAAAGCCCGAATATTCATCATTGCCGCTTGCCCCATCTAAAAATAATTTGGACTGAACATGCTTAGGTCGGATAGGCAACCTGGCGCAGGCCCACCAGGCAATATTGCCATCGATATCACCATACATTACATTGAGACCGGGTGCGGAAAATTGCGAGGCAGCTTGTTGAACTTCGGCAAATGTTTTGGCATGATTCAAAAGATAGGCTGCCTCAAGCGCCTCGTTGTCTACTTGCGTAAGCATCCACGATAAGGCAATCGGTTTGTCATTCGGAGTATGATCAATAATTCCATTGATCAACGATCCATGCCGGGAAGATCTGACCTCAAAGTTTATATCTGCTTCACCTTTGATTTTTATAACTTCGTTACGCTTCACAAGCTCTTCCCACTGATCTTTGAATTTGACTTGATCTTTGTTTTCTAGATTAGGGGTCTCCTCAAAAAAATCGGCATCATCATTTTCAAACATCGTCAATCCCCAACCTGAGTAGCTAGTGTTTCCCAGGAGTCCAAAGGGTATGCCGGCAATATGATGACCATAGAAACTGTTTCCGGGATACTCCAAATGAGCTTCATACCACACCGCGGGCTGACCAAAGCCGATGTGTGTATCATTGGCGAGAATCGGAAATCCAGTGGTGGATTTTTCGGCCGACACGACCCATCCGTTGCTACCGCTCCAAAGCGGAACAGGTATTTCATCCAGCGCTTCATGAATTGCGGCTATCAGAGAATCGCCAGAGGCTTTTTTTATTGGCCCGTTGAAACTTTTTAATTTTTCGGCATCGGGAGGAGTTTCAATGCCGAAGTCAAGCAGGTAATCATCACCTAATTCTGTTTTTATTTTTTGCAAGACAGGGTCAACTCGTAATCCTTCTGCAAAACCAAAGGACATAAACCCGACTGCCAGGTAGATATCCTCTGAAGTAAACTCTTCCTTAGGAATTCCGATAATAGTAAACTCAAGCGGTGTCTTTCCGGTTTTGATGAAATGATTAATTCCTTTCTGATAGGCGAGCGCTGCCTTCTGGAAAGAGTGGGTATTGGTACTTAAGTTAAATTGAGCTTGCTCTTTTGCAAATTTATTAATGCCTAGTGTTCGAAATAGTTTGTCCACCTTAAGTAAATCCGGTCCCAGAATTTCGGAAAGTCGTCCTCCTGCTGCGCGTCTGAGCATTTCCATCTGGAATAGCCGATCTTGAGCATGGACGTAGCCAAGGGCATAGTAAGCATCCTCTTCATGCTGAGCATAAATATGAGGCACGCCATAATCATCATACAAAACCTCCACTTCAGAAATGAGGCCCGGCATTTTCCGTTCTCCGGAGTAGACGGGCCTGGTTGTTTGAAGAAAAATATAAATCCCCAAAACAACAAGGAGAATGAGTACAGCGATACTAACTAAAATGCGTTTAACTATTTTCATAAGATATTGAATGAGTAATTGCTTTTTTTTAAATCCTCGGATTCACCGTAAGTTAAAAATTTCTACCTTTAATAAAATCCATTTTTCCGTCATGAAAAGAATATTATTGTCCACCACCCTTGCCTTGATCAGTTTGATTTCCGTAGCTCAGAATAAATACGGCTTAAAGCCCACTACTTATGCTGAATACCGGGAACTTGTAAAGACAAATCCGGAGAAGGAACTGATTGATCTGGAGAAAATTATTCCGGATATGGTAATGGATATCCGCTACGCGACTACCAATAACTTCACCAAGGAGAAAATTTATACACTTTCAAAAGCCTATGCCCGCAAACCGGTGGCGCAGGCATTGAAACGAGCTCAGGCAGAGTTCAGAAAAATGGGATTGGGTATAATAATGTACGATGCCTACCGACCGTATAAGGCCACGATAAAATTTTACGAACTCTATCATGACACAACGTATGTGGCCTCGCCATACCGTGGTTCTCGCCACAACCGCGGCTGTGCGTTAGATATGTCCATTGTAGATTTTAAAACCAAAAAGGAATTGAAAATGCCTACCGAATTTGATTCTTTCAAAAAAGAAGCGTGGCCATCAACTCCCATTGCCGACCCGCTGGCGCGAAAAAATCGCGCGCTCATTATTAAGGTGATGGAGAACAATGGCTTTAAAGTAAATTCTTCAGAATGGTGGCATTTTGATTTTGTAGGCTGGCAGAAGTATGAGGTGATGGATATTGATTTTGAGGAATTAGAAATAAGACATTAGACACAAGACATAAGAATTACGTGGTATATTTATTTAGCTGTACCAGTCTTGATACTTAAGTCTAGTCACTAACATCTATTTATGACTATACACGAAGCCCAAGAAAAAGTTGATCAATGGATCAAAACCCATGGAGTTCGTTATTTTAATGAACTTACAAACACCGCAATTCTCACCGAAGAAGTAGGGGAGGTGGCGCGCATTATGGCAAGGAGGTACGGAGAACAATCTGAGAAAGAATCGGACAAAACAAAAGACCTGGGCGATGAAATGGCCGATGTGCTTTGGGTGTTAATCTGTTTGGCGAACCAGACGGGAGTGGATCTTACAAAAGCATTTGAGAAAAATCTTGAGAAGAAGACCCTGCGCGATAAAGATCGCCATCATCAAAATCCAAAACTGAAATAAAGGCATCTCTAAAAACTTTGTCATGTTGAGCTTGTCGAAACATCTTTCATAGAATATACAATCTAAATCGACTTCGACAAGCTCAGTCTGACACAACATTCGGTTTTTAGAGATGCCAATAAAAAGGAGTGTTGATCTATTTCTCGTTCTTTACCACCTTTCCTCCGATCATGACAAACTTTACCCGTTGCAATTCAGTGATATCTTTTAGCGGATCACCTGCTACGGCTATCAGGTCAGCGAACTTTCCAATTTCAAGCGTTCCAATCTCCTTATCTTTTTTAAGCAATTCGGCATTCACTTTTGTTCCTGCCTGAATGGCCTGCATGGGCGTCATGCCCAGCTTTACCAGTTCACCAAATTCACGTGCTGAGTATTCGGGCGGGAATCCAACGTAGTCGGTACCCACACCAATCTTCACACCTTTCCTGATAGCCAAACGAAGGGCTTCGTACTTTCCTTCTTTTGATTTTTTGCTAAGCTCCAAGGCTTTGGAAAGTGCTTTGCTGTCGGAAACCTTTTCATCAAAGAACAAACCGATCGTGAGTGTTGGAATTAAATACGTACCGTGCTTCACCATCAGATCCATGGCTTCTTCATCAAGGTAGGATCCGTGTTCGATCGATCGAACTCCTGCTTTCACGGCTTGTTTGATACCTTCGGTAGCATGCGCATGCGCCATGATGGGGACTTCTCTTCTTCCGGCTTCATCGACAGCAGCCATAAGTTCTTCCTGACTGAAGTGAACGTTCTGTGGGTTGTCACCCACGGTCATAAATGCACCCGTCATCATGATTTTAATCCAATCGCTTCCGTATTTTATTTCTGTGCGAATGGCTTTACGGATTTCCTCAGGACCATCAGCAATCAATCCATCGGCAATGATGGGCTGCTCATAGGAGAAATGGTTAATGTCACCACCACCACCCGTCACCGATATATAATGACCAGCACCATAGATATGCGGCCCGGTAAACAATCCTTTGTTGATTGCATTTCGAATTTCAAAATTGGCATATCCAACATCGGCATCGCCTGCAATGCGCAGACCGGTCCAGCCAGCTGATAATAGATCCTGAACTTTCTTTAGACCCAATAGGGCCTTGGCCGCGGAAGATCCTTGCAAATGAAGAATTTGGTAATTATCTGCGGACTCCAAAGGATGAGCGTGTGCATCGATTAGGCCAGGCAGAACGGTAGAGTTACCAAGATCAATAACAGTAATGCCTTTGGGTATCGCATTCTTTTTTTCAATGGAAATTATTTTACCCTCTTCAATGATGATGGCCGCATCGGAGATAGTTTTTCCGGTTCCATCAATTAGGGTTTTGCAGAGGATAGCAGTTTTCTGAGCAAATGAAATAGTGAAGGAAAGAACAAGAAGAAATGTTCCGATCGCTTTCATAGGCATTTTATTTATCGGTTAAGAAGAATACCGTTTTTCAGTTTAGGCAGTACTTTATACTCATCTTCAGTCAGGCAAAAGTTGATGTCTTTATGGATGTCCAATCTATTGAGTCGCTTAACGTGGGATGAGTTACTGAGGAAACCAACCATGATATCCTTTGCCTGATTATAAAGATGACACGCCATTAGCGGAGCATCACAATCGGGTTCAATATGATTTTTTAATTTTTCGACAAGCGCCCCGGCAAACAAAGTGTCTTCCAGGTTTACTTTTCCTTTCCAGCCAGCGCAAATAATGAGTATGCGATGCTCACTCATTAATAGGTAACGCGACACAGAGCCAAGGTTAAGAAAAGAGCCAATAATAACTTCTTTAGCTTCCTTCGCCTTTTCAATTGCCTGAGTTCCATTGGTGGTGGTAAAGGCAAGGCGTTGGCCCTTGATCTCATCGTTCATGTACTCAAACGGTGAATTACCTTTGTCGAATCCCTGTACTTTTTCTCCATTCCGTTCTCCGGAGGTGATGTATCCTTTTGATTTCATCGCCCTGCAGGTCTCCAGATCAGCAATAGGAGTGATGCTCTCGACACCATGAGCAAAGGCCGTTACCATACAGGAGGTAGCCCGAAGGATATCAACGACCACCACAGTACGATCATGCACATCATACAAGTGCATTAATTCCGGACTGAGGCAAACGTCTATGGTTTTCATGAGTTAATTTGAAGATTTGGTGATTTGAAAATTTGAAGATTAAATTTTGAGTAAGTTGAATTCCATTTTCAAATTAGCATATTTTTAAATCTTCAAATTATTAATGGCACTTTACTTACCACCGCCTTCAGTCCTTTTCCCCTCACGTCAATAAAGATTTCTGTTCCTGGATTGGCGTTGGTGATGGTTACATACCCAAGTCCTATACCAATGCCGAGCATGGGTGACTGTGTTCCTGATGTTACTTTTCCAATAATTGAACCACCGGCATCTTTTATTGCATAATCATGCCGTGGAATACCTCGGTCAATCATTTTAAAGCCTATCAGTTTTTTGGTGACGCCAGCCTCTTTTTGTTTTTTGATATTGACTGAGTTGGTAAAGTCTTTCGTGAATTTAGTAATCCAACCCAAGCCCCCTTCCAGCGGAGAGGTTGTATCATCAATGTCATTTCCATAAAGACAAAAGCCCATTTCAAGTCGGAGGGTATCTCTTGCCCCTAACCCGATTGGCTTTATATTTTCATTTTTGCCCGCATCGAATATCGCATTCCATACTTTTTCAGCTTCGGATTTCCTTACATAGATTTCAAATCCACCGGCACCTGTATACCCGGTGTTGCTCATGACAACGTCTTTCACTCCGGCAAATTCGCCTATAGTAAAATGATAATATTTGATGACCGATAGATCAGCCTTGGTAAGTTTTTGTAAAACTCCTACCGCTTTTGGTCCCTGAACGGCAAAAAGGCAAATGTCATCAGAGATATTTTTCATCTCTGCCCCTTTGGTATTGTATTTAGAAATCCAGTTCCAGTCTTTATCAATATTGGAAGCGTTCACGACAATCAAGTAGTCATTCTCCTTGATTTTATAGACCAGCAAATCATCGACAATGCCGCCTGTTTCATTGGGCAGACAGGAGTATTGAGCTTGACCATCGACTAATTTCGAGGCATCATTACTTGTTACTCGCTGAATAAGATCAAGTGCCTGTGGACCTTTAACGGTGAACTCGCCCATGTGAGAAACGTCAAACACACCTACTCCATTGCGAATAGTCATATGCTCTTCGATATCCGAGGAATAACGGACGGGCATATTGTATCCTGCGAAGGGAACCATTTTAGCGCCTAGTTTTTCGTGAAGATCGTTCAGTGGTATTCTTTTAACTTCCATACATTGGCTTTAATGCGTGTAAATTAACCATAGATTTTTAGCCTACCTAATTCGGGGCCACCTCAAAAATTTCAGGATTTTCTCTTACAAACCTGGCAAATGAGGTTGGACTCATCTTGGTTTTTAGCTTATCTAAAGTGCTTTGTGCATAATCTGAAAATCCCAGTTTTGCTGACTCAATGGTATAAGCCTTTAGAAGTTTTACGGAACCGGGATTCAGGGTTAATCCTTCGACAAGAAGATTGAATGATTTTAGTTTGTCTTTATCAGAATGAAGAAAGTGAATTGACGAAATGATCGACTCCTCAAAATAGGGATTGAAGGTCGATAGCCATTCATACGACTTCCTTACCTCCTCGACTTTTCCTTGCTGCTCCAGTATCCTTGCTTCATAATATTGCTTTTCAATTTTTCGTTGGCCATTAAACGGAACACCTTTACCTAGTTCGACAGATAACTTCTCCCATTGTGCGTGTGCAGCAAGGAGTTGTAAGTTAAAGTGAAGTATTTCAGTATAAAGATTTTCATCTCTCAATTTCAATCCTTTTATCGCAGAAAATTGTTGACTTGCCAACGTTAATTCATCGGCTTTCCAGAATTGTTTACTTCGCTCCAGGATTGCTTTGGCTTTGTATTCTTCATCTAGAATGGTTGTTACGATTTTATTAAATGATGAGGAATCGTTGAGTGAAATTCTGAAATGGATGTATTGATATTTTTCACGATCGGTCCATGATGTAACTTCGGCCCGGTTGGCTTTTAAGATTTTAATCATAGATTCAGCAATCTTAGTTTGAGTAGTATCTTTCATCTGACGGATACTATCCCATAAAATCAAAGCCTCTTTCACTTTTTTATCCTCAGAGAGTGCAAACGCCATATTGGCAAGCGCTGGCTTGTAGTTTTGGTTGAGGGAATAGTTGAATTCCACTTGGGCAATTTCAGCGTCACCTTGTTGCAAGGCCCACAAGCCAAGTACATTGTAATACTTACCGTTTTGACTTAAGAACGCAATCTCCCGAAGCAATTTGAAAGCCTTTGCTACCTGACCTGAAGCGTAATAGGCTTGTGCTGCACTAAAAAGTAGTCCATCTTTGAAGTAAGCGTTGGATGGCTTTCTTGCCAGCATAATTGTTTTTGAAAGTAAGGCGGTATCAGTCTCTTCCAGATGATTTATGAAGTAATTGTTTAGCAGAGAGGCCGAGTAAAGTGTAAGTAATGTGTCTTTTCCCGGGTCGGCCGGAATTTCCATTCGTACTTGTTGAACATTGGCGAGGGCCAGTGCATTGCTTTTTGATCCATCCTTCCCCGTACCCATTAGTTGATAAAGAGAATCAGCAGGATAGGTGAGATTAAATTTTGCACTTAACCCAATCAGGTTGGTCTCTGCCTCCGATTGAATGGAGGAACTTGATCTTGCTTCATTCAACATTAGCAACGCTGAATCGCGAAGCTGAAGGCGCCCGTAAATTAACCCCAACGCATTTTTTAGTGGCCCACTCTCAGGAAAATCTTTGAGACCTTGATTTAAAGCAAGCGCTGATTCCAGCAGGGCTTCATCTCGTTCATAGGCTTGACTGAGATTCAAGTAAGAGAATTCTGTAGGTCGTGTGTCGGCAGCCAATGTGTATTGGTCTTTTTCCTTTTGATACTCCAGACGTTCTTCTTCCAAATTGGCCAGTGCATAGTGCGCATGGTGATTGCGGATGGTGTAAAAGGCAGCTCGTCTGTAGAAACTTTCTGCCAGTTGGCTTTCCCCTTGTGCAAAGTAAACATCTGCATAGGCGTTGTAGTATCCTGCAAAAACCTGATTGACTGACACACGCCAATTAGAGTAGGCGAAGAAGGTAAAGGTAGCAATCAACCCTGCCAGCCGAAACGTGAAATAAGGCATGTTGGTAGGCTTGTATAATATCTTATACACCTGAAAGTTTTTCGCCAGCATAGGCGTGAAATTGGCAAGTACGTAGGCGAAGAAGATTATCCCGTACCCGATGTGACTATAGATAATTGTGTCTTTTAAGATTTGTAATGCTGGATCATTGGCTGTGGAAAGAAAATATCCAATGGAAAAAAAGCAAACAGAAGCCAATCCGGTATATAGATAAACACCAAACGGGTTGGCAGTAAGGATATTTTCATAAAGCGATTCTCGTTGACGGAAACCCCAAAGACCTAATACGGCCGACAGAGTAAGCAACAGAAAGAAATTGATGGTCAAAAAATTCCATCGAATAAAACCCTTCATCTCTGCATAGGCCAGACTGAGGTTGAGCAGGTAAATCGCGCTAAGGATAAGAAAGTGACGGAGGCTTTTCGTGGGGCGAATGCTTCTTGTAATGATAAGGATGAAAGAAGCTGGAATCTCAATAGCAACCATGAGAATAAAAATAATACTAAGGATGATCGAAATGGCAATACCATTCGCGGCCAAATGAAGGAAAGGTTGTTGTATGGATGCGGAAAAGAAAAAAACTATTCCCATTAAAAGGGTAACAAAAGAGACGATCAATAACCTCTTTAAAAAGCTAGCACTTGAATTGAATGCCTGAAAATAAAAGCTAATCCCTCCGTAGATCAGCAATACACAGAGGGTAGGAATTTTATTAGTCAGATTAAAGAGGCTCATCACCTCGAGACGGAAACTCACCATGAAAAGTATGAAGAGCCCCATGCCAATAAAGTACCAGAATCTTGATAGGGTGGAAATGATAGTCAGTGCGATGATCATGAAAATCATCAGTACAGAAATAAATGGATAAGGTGTTAACCAGTTAGGCTGAAGCGGCCCCCCCATGATTCGCTCAAACACTAGAAAATTATCAGCCGGTAGAGTGATGTCAAAGTCGCCTAATGAAAATGTATTGATGGCTACCTCTTGGATTTCAAGTTGCTGAAAATGTTCTGTTTTAATGGTAGGAGCGGGGGAAATAAAATACGAAATCCAGAGAAAAGTAATTGAGAATAGAAAAATTGAAGTGCAGGCCCAAAATATTTTTCTATAAACGGGAGGCCAATCGTTCCAAAATTGAATGGAATACATATACTTTTAACATTGGCCGGCTGGCCGGTTTATTTTAGCAGGGCGAAGATGCAAAAAAATAAAATGAACAACAGCTATTATTCCATCACCTTTGGCACTCTGAAGTAATCGAGATCTTTTTTAGGTGCATTCTTCAGCGCTTGATCGTGGGGGAGGTGGGGTGTTACCTCATCTTCACGCAAAGCATTGACTTCAAGACTCATGGTTGTCAACGGTTCTACGCCATCGGTGTTTACTTCATTTAACGTCTCTACAAAAGCGAGGATGCCATTCATATCTTCCAGCATTTTTTCGGTATTTTTTTCGTCCAGCTCCAGTCGGGAAAGGTGAGCGATTTTCTGGAGCGTTTCTTTATCGATTTTCATGATTCCTAAGTTCATTGTCTATTGTCTGATATACTTTTTCTCTTAATGAATCTGTTTCAGTAAGAGACATTCCTGAAGTCTCTATCGGTTCATGAAAAATTATTTTTATCCTGCCTGGTTTCAGCAGAAGGTCTTTTTCATCGGGCAAAATTAGCCAATTGTAAGGAATGGTGACGGGCACGATGGGGATTTGTTTTTGGATAGCTGCCCTGAAGGCACCGTCTTTAAACTTTGCCAATCGCGGTGGCTGCGGGGTGATGATACCACCTTCAGGATAGATCACGAGACTTTTACCTTCGTCAATGGCATCCATCGATCGTTGTAGTGTATTGAATTTACTTTTTAGACTATTTCGATTAACCGTGATGTGCAGTTTTCGATACATATAACCGAACCATGGAATTTTCTCCATTTCACTTTTTCCTACAAAAATTGAATTGACCGGGTTAAGGCCAAGCGTGGGTATATCGAGATAAGAGAAGTGATTCGGACAAAAGATATATTGCCTTTTGCTATCCAACTTCGTTTTGCACTCCACCTGATAGGGGAGGAATGTAAAAATAAAAAGCGATTTGGCCCACCAACGATTAAGAATCCCCACGAGATGAAATTGCTTGGGGAAAAGAATCGGAATAAACAGGAGAGGAAAAAAGAGAATAAAGAGTACCCCAAAAATTGCAAGGCCATAATAGGTATGAAGCCTTCTTAGAAATTTCATGAATTAGAAATGATTAGACAATGATTGGCTCGATGAACTATTTGACATTTTCAATTGGCTTTGGAATGAGGAAGATTTCTGTTTGCCTTCCATCAATGTAGCGAACTCCATTCTGATCAAAAAAGGCATTTTCTTCCAATTGAATACGCACTTCTTTTTTCCACTCAATAACATAAACAGAAGCATTGAGCTCAATCGAATAGGCTGTATTGTTATGCAAAGGATAATCTCCCGTAGATGGCACACCGCCTTGCATATCCCACATACCCAGTGTTGTTCCAGAGGCATGCCCATGGTAGCCTATAGGATGGGTATAGATAGAAGGAGTTATTCCCTGATCAATGGATTGCTTACGCGATTCGGCCAATACCTGATTACCGGTTTTGCCTTCTTTGAAATTACCGGTGAAGATATCCTGAAGTTTGTTACCATGCTTAAATGCATTGCGAAGGTATTCGGGGGCTTCTGTTTCACCTGCTCTTAATATATACGCGTGTTGTTGAGTGTCGGTATTCAGGCGCAGATATGTTATTCCAAAATCCACATGAAGCAAGTCCCCGGGTTGAATGACCAAAGGCTGTGGCCGCTTGGCCGTGATTGTTTCTGCTTCGTTGCGTTGAATAGAAACGGAAGTATGAAACCAGGTATCTAAATTTAGTTCAGTGATCTTTTGCCGATACCACCATACTACATCTTCGGTGGTAGTAACTCCCGGTTGAATCACCTTGTCAGAAAAACCTTCGGCAATAATCAAGTGGGCAATCCTACATAGTTGCGGGTAGATGACCATTTCTTTTTCCGTTCGCGTCTCCAGCCAACTCACTGCCAGCTTTTCGGCAGACGCAACATGCTCATGAAGTTTTTTGGGTAGTACTCGCATGAGATTATCATAGTCGTTGGATGTTAAACCATCGGCATGGCCATAGTTTGCTGCTTTGTTGATTCCAATCTTTTTTGGATTACGCTCTTCAATAATTTTCCCTAATTGTGCCCACTGGTCAGGTTGATGATCAGGATCCCACGAACGTTTAAAAACTTTGCCTACATCATAGCGGGCAACGGCAAGATATTCTACTTCCTTGTCTGCTCCTTTATCAAAGATGACTAACATGGTAGTCCTTCGTGCGGCAAGCCAGGTGGCAGGCAACATTGTTTTGAGAACGGGATCTTCATTGTTCTCGCGGGAGATTAGTACCCATGTATCAAATCCCTCTCTTCGCATTAGCGCGGGCAAAACATTGCGGAGGCGATCATCCAAAAGCTCATCAATGATTTTAGCCTGATCGCGCTCTGAAAGAATGACTGGATACTGAGCTTGCGAAAACGTGAGTGTACAAAGGAGAAACAGTGAGGTGGAAAGTAAGTGTTTCATGAAATCGATTAGAGTTTTGACAAGGACAAATTTAGGGTTATGATTTAAATTGAATTCGACATCGCTGATCTTTAAGTATTTCGTTTGCACGTTCTACCTCGATCTGAGATTTTGCATCATCCATTTTTTCTTTTACCGATTCCCTGATCTCCTTCATTTGTAATGATTCAATAAAGCGCTTGACATCTTCCCTATTTTCAAGAATAAGTTTGGGTACCTGCATCGGCTTATCATCATCACTTTTAGCCACCATAGTAAAGAAGGATGAATTAGTATGTTTAACAGTTCCTGTTTTTACATTTTGCGATTCCACCCTTATGCCAACGACCAGAGAAGTCCGACCCACATAATTTACCGAAGCATGAAGCGAAACTAATTCACCAACCTCAACCGGCTGAAGAAACTCCACCCGATCTACTGATACGGTCACGCAATACGTTCCGGCATGCTTGCTGGCCGTGGCATAGGCCACCTTATCCATTAAGGAAAGCAAAATACCGCCATGAATTTTCCCTCCAAAATTGGCATAAGAAGGAATCATTAACTCAGTGATGGTGGTTTGAGAGTATCGTACAGGGCGTTCGGATTCTTCCATAGTCTAATGTTTACAGGTAAGTTAAGAAGTTTTAGAACAATTGAGTTAACCAACGATTCTTAATCCAATTGTTTTTTAGACAGTCGGTTAAATCGTATCACCATAGCCGTGGCGGTTAAGGTAAGCCCTACGAACAAACCTATCCAGATTCCATTGGCCCCAAATCCCAGAGGGAATGCCAACCAGTAGCCGAGTGGCAATGCAATTACCCAGTAAGCAACGAAAATTAACAGAGACGGAATTTTTACATCCTGGAGTCCGCGCAGTGCCCCAGCACAAACTACCTGTATGCCGTCTGACAATTGAAAGAACGCAGCAATGATTAACAGCGATGCGGTGAAATCAATAACTGCAGGATCATCAATATAGAGTGAAGGAAGAAAATAGCGCCCGAAAATAAAAAGTAGTGCCCAGACCGTCATTAAAAATACACCCATTAAGATCATCGTAAATGCTGCACTTCTTAGATTTCTTTTATCCCGTTGACCGAGAAAGACTCCTACTCGAATAGTAGCGGCAGCTCCGAGTCCTGAGGTAGTCATGTAACTTATCGTTGCGAGGTTAATCGCAATTTGATGAGCTGCTAAGGCCGTGGTTCCGAGCCACCCCATCATGATAGCAGAAAGACCAAAGGCCCCTGCTTCGAAAATAAATTGTGACCCGGCTGGCAGTCCGATGTGTAGCATTTTAGAAACCAATGATCGGGAGTAGTTGCCAATTGAAAATCCTTCCTTGAATGCTGTAAATCTCTTTCCATAATAGACATAGAGCATCATACTCAGCGCCATCACACATCGGGCAATGAGTGTGGCCCAACCCGCTCCGTTCAGTCCCATCTCAGGGAAACCATATTTTCCGAAAATCAATACATAATTGAGAACGATATTGATCAGATTACTGCCAATCACGATGACCATCGCCATGCGTGTTCGCTCAAGCCCTTCGGCAAATTGCCGATAGGTTTGAAAGATCATGGTGGGTATGAGAGAGATAGCAATGATGCTGAGGTAGGGAACTCCCAGCTCAACTACTTCGATGGGCTGTCCCATATAGATCATAAGCGGTTCAACAGAGAAGATAAGAGCGACCAATAGTAGCCCAACGATGACATTAATTAATGTACCATTCTTTAATATGGCAATGATTGTTGGTTGATCTCGGGCACCTTCTGCTTCGGCCACGAGCGATGTAATGGCATAGGATACTCCTACTCCAAAGAACAGCGGCACAGAAAAAAAGATATTGGCAAACGAAGAAGCGGCAAGTGGGATGGCTCCTGTCCATCCCACCATCACACTGTCAGCAACACCCGTCATCACTTGTCCGAGCATGCTTAGCATGACCGGGTAGGCGAGGAAAAAGTTAGGCCGAACGTGTGCTTTAAATCGGGAGATGAGAGTCATGAATCGTAGGATAAATCTTCTTACTTATGTCTTACTACTTGAATCTTTCTACTATTTCCTACCAGCCCTTCATTCTGGCCACTTTCAATATTCCCATTACGCTGAGTCCATCTGTAATTTTTCCTTCGACCACCATCGCCAGTGCTTCGCTAAAAGGTAATTTCCACACTTTCATATCGGCTTCTGTGTCTTCCAATTCATTTTTGCCCTCTTTCAATTCTTCTGCAAGAAAGATGTATCCTACTTCATCCGAAACAGAATTTGAAAGATGAATTTTTAGAATTTCGGTCCACCGTTCAGCGACCAAGCCTGTTTCTTCTTTCAACTCGCGTTGAGCAGATTCAAGTACATTTTTTTCGATAGGACCACCACCTTCTGGTATTTCCCACGACCATTCATTCAAGGTGTAGCGATATTGCCCCACAAGCCATGTATTATTTCCCTTATCTAGTGCTACTATTCCAATAGCGATATTCTTGAAATGTACTTTACCATAAATTCCTTTCCCTCCTGCTGGATTGATAACCTGATGTTCTTCCAGATTGATCCATGGGTTTTCATAGATATCTTTCTTGGAGAGTGTTATCCATGGATTTTTGTGATTGGTGTCAGACATACTTAAAAAATGAAGGTTCAAGATTCAAAATTCAATTGGATTTCCAATACAATCTTTCATGTTGAATTTGTATCTTTGATTATGGAATTTGTACATCCTGATTTTCCGCGCATTTCTGCAAGTCCTGATATTTGTTTTGGCAAACCCAGAATAAAGGATACGCGCATGCCCATTGCATCTATCCTTGCTTATCTGGCAAGCGGCATGACCATTGATGAATTTGTAAATGAGTTCAATTGGATCACAAAGGAAGATGTACTGGAAGCCATGGCATTTGCCTCTATGATGATGCGGGATAATTTTATGCCCGTTACAAAAAACGGATGAGGTTTCTGTTGAATGAAAATATTTCCCCTTCCATTGTTCCCTTATTTCAAAAAATTAATTGGAATGCTGTTCATACTTGTACGCTTGGATTGCAGGGTAAAAGCGATGTTCATATTGTCGAGTACGCTATTCAGGAAGGCTTGATAATTATAACTCATGATTTAGATTATAGTCGGATTGTATCTTTGTCAGGAAAGGACAAGCCATCCGTTCTTTCTTTTCGATTGGAGAAGATTTCAAAGGACATATTGTTTAATGTAGTTAGTCTTAATAAAATTCAGCTGGAGCATTATCTTCAAAAGGGTGCATTAGTTAGTATAGATGAAAGTGGATTTCGTTTTCGACTCTTACCGGTTGTTCGCGATTAATTAATGCTAAAGTCCAGTTTTACTCCCGATTTAATTGAGGCAGGCTGTGATGAGGCGGGTCGGGGTTGCCTGGCAGGCCCTGTTGTTGCTGCAGCCGTCATCCTACCCAAGGACTATCAGCATGAATTGCTCAATGATTCCAAGCAACTGTTAAAAGAGGAACGTGAATTACTTCGGATAGATGTTGAGCGAGATGCGCTAGCGTGGGCGGTAGCGGAGATTAGCAATGAAGAAATTGATGAGATCAATATTTTGAATGCATCATTCAAAGCCATGAACCTGGCCGTACAAAAACTATCCCTTCGACCTGCTCTTTTATTAATTGATGGTAACCGCTTTAGAACAGAGCATGACATTCCTTATGAATGTGTTATCAAAGGGGATGCTCAGTACCTCGCCATTGCAGCAGCTTCTATCTTGGCAAAAACGTATCGTGATGATTTGATGATGAATTTAGCTGAAAAATTTCCGGGCTATAAATGGGAAACTAACATGGGTTATCCTACCCTTGATCACCGTGACGGTATCCGAAGTTTGGGAATTACACCTTATCATAGAAAGTCCTTTCAGTTGCTGCCCTCTCAGCTTGAGCTTTTTTAACGGTCAATCCGATTATCATTTCATTACCTTTGTAATCTGATTTCCTGCTATGTGCCTCATCTTTATTTCGATCAATAATCACCCCACGTACAAATTAATTATTGCGGCCAACCGTGATGAATTTTATAATCGCAAGACCGCAGCGGCTGATTTTTGGGAGGATAAGCCTCAAATTTTAGGGGGCCGTGATTTGGAAGCTTGTGGCACCTGGATGGCCATGACAAAAACGGGGCGGATAGGAATGATTACCAACTACCGTGACCCTCAAAATATTAACCCTTCGGCACCATCGCGTGGTGAATTAGTTTCTAATTATTTAGAAAATGGCGCTCAAGGTTTATCGTACTTGAATTCAATTGAATCAAAAGCCAAAGAGTATAATGGCTTCAATCTTATTGTGGGCACACAAGATGAGCTGTGGTATTTTTCAAATTATAAAAATGGAATTGATAAATTGGAACCAGGTTTGTATGGATTAAGTAATCACTTATTAGAAACCCCCTGGCCTAAGATCATTCGCGGAAAAAAAAAGTTAGCACCTCTGCTCAAAGAAAGAATTATTGATGCAAAGAATGTTTTTGAAATCCTTTATGATGCGCAGCAAGCGATGGATGAAAATTTACCAAACACAGGAATAGGATTGGAAAAGGAACGCATGCTGTCTTCTATGTTTATCAAATCGCCCAACTATGGATCCCGTTGTTCTACGGTTGTATTGATTGATCATCGAAATCAGGTTCAATTGAAGGAGCGGGTTTATGACTTAGCCTCTTTCGATTATACCACTCGTGATTTTAATTTTCGATTGGAAAAGAGCAACGTTAAATGAAGAAGAAAGTCAGGACTCCCTTCATTTTATAGCTCGCCCGTTGGACTTTTCTGCTGTAACTTCCACGAGAATCTGACGTCATAGAAGGAGTTGGATTGTATATATTCCTTGTGATTATTACTTAACTGATGTTACGCAAAACAACGTATCGTCATATCGAGCGCAGCGAGATATCCCAAATTGCAGAAGAAAAACGAGGATTTCTCAGTCATTCTTCCTTCGAAATGATGTGCTTACTTATTATTTTGCGTAACATCAGTTACTTAAAAGGGCCTACTTCCACCAATTTTTGAAGTAATTTGAAACTAAAACCGACTTGAGCAGTTGAAGGAATAAAGAATTACAACTAAAGTATTAAATCTAAGAATTCCAATCATTTTCGTATGCCAAAGATCATAGAGACCTCCAATATTTCAAGAATGTATAAAATGGGCGATAACATTGTCAATGCCCTTCAGTCTATTTCTATTTCCATTGATAAAGGTGAGTATGTAGCGTTTATGGGTCCTTCGGGATCAGGAAAGTCAACGCTGATGAATATTGTTGGATGTCTTGATACACCATCCAGCGGAACCTATATCCTCAACAGTCAATTGGTGAGCGAGATGACGGAAAATGAGTTGGCCGAAATCAGGAACAAGGAAATAGGATTTGTCTTTCAAACGTTCAACTTACTTCCACGAGCTTCAGCCCTTGAGAACGTTGCGCTTCCGCTCATTTATGCTGGCTATGGAAAAAGCGAACGGAATGAGATGGCGATGGCGGCTTTGGAAAGTGTAAACCTGTCGGATCGGTATCATCACAAACCCAATGAACTTTCAGGCGGACAGCGGCAGCGTGTTGCGATTGCAAGAGCCTTGGTAAATAATCCTTCTATTATTTTGGCAGATGAACCGACAGGAAATCTGGACTCCAAAACTTCCGATGGCATTATGGCGCTCTTTCAGGAGCTTCACGACAAAGGCAATACGATTATTATGGTAACGCATGAAGATGACATTGCTCACTATGCTCATCGGATCATACGCCTGAAAGACGGATTGATTGAGTGGGACCGAAAGAATGAGAAAGTAAACCGGCAAACTGTGGAAGTGGCCGTGCCGTTATAGATTATCAACGCTATAATCTTTGTTATTTTTTGCTTTCCTGTTTGAAGTAAATTTGAAATTGTAAATCGTACATCATACGTAATTTTGCATTGATGAAAATCTACACCAAAACAGGAGACACGGGTACTACTTCCCTTTTCGGAGGTAAGAGGGTTTCGAAAGCAGATTTGCGCATTGATACCTATGGCACGGTGGATGAACTGAATTCTTACATTGGTCTTTTGCGTGATCAGGAAGTTAACCAAAAGCGAAAAAATGTTTTAGTGGAAATTCAGGATCGGCTATTTACCATCGGATCAATCTTAGCTACTGAACCCGGAAACACGAAAGTAAAGATCCCGACTTTAACGGAACAGGATGTTCAATTTTTAGAAAAGGAGATTGATACCATGGATGCTGATTTACCCCCCATGCGTTTTTTCGTTTTGCCGGGCGGCCATCCTTCCGTTTCATTTGGACATGTGGCCCGCACTGTTTGCCGGAGAGCAGAACGCCTTACGATTGCCCTCGATCAGGTTGAAAAAGTGGAGCCCCTTGTAATCAAATACCTTAACCGTCTTTCAGATTACCTTTTCATGCTTTGCCGCAAAATGACAAGTGAACTGAAGGTGGAGGAAACGCCTTGGAAGCCAAGGCATACGCACTAGAATTCTGCTGTTAAGAGCTTATTGCTAACAATCGTTAGCTTGACTTTAAAATATCCATTATCTTGCGCGCGACAAATCAAAAAACCTCAAAATCATGGTAGAAACGCAGAAGATAGATATCCAGAGGACAGAAAAATCAAGATTGGGTCAGGTAGATTTTAAAGACCTTCCCTTCGGGAAAGTCTTTGCGGACCATATGTTTCTTGCTGACTACAGGGATGGTGAGTGGAAAAACCTTCGCAGCATACCCTACGGTTATTTGCCAATGAGTCCTGCCACCCCGGCTATTCATTATGGCCAGTCTATTTTTGAGGGAATGAAGGCCTTTGCAGGTTTTAAAAATGATGCCTTGATCTTCAGACCACTCGCGAATTGGAAGAGGTTAAATGAATCGGCAGAAAGGATGTGCATGCCTATGTTGCCGGAAGAAATTTTTATGGAAGGGATTCTTTCCTTGATTGAATTGGACAGAAAATGGATTCCAAATTTACCGGGAAGTTCACTGTACATCCGTCCGTTTATGTTTTCTGCGGATGAGTATATCGGCATAAGGCCTTCTCAGAATTTCACCTTCATGGTGATCAATTGTCCGGTAGGACCCTATTATGCTACACCCGTGAAAGTGAAAATAGAAACGCATTATTCACGTGCTATCGAGGGAGGAACGGGTTACGCGAAGGCAGGAGGCAACTATGGAGGGGCGTTGTACCCTTCTAAACTTGCGCTTGATCAGGGTTATCATCAATTAATATGGACGGATGGAAAGACCCATCAATACGTGGAAGAGTCTGGGACGATGAACGTGATGTTTGTGATTGATAATACACTGGTGACTCCGGCTTTGGGAGATACTATACTTAAAGGCATCACACGCGACAGCGTCCTTGCACTGGCAAGGCATTGGGGCATGAAGGTGGAGGAACGTAAACTTTCTGTCAGCGAATTAGTAGAGGGATTAAAATCAGGAAGAGTGAAAGAAGCTTTTGGTGCGGGAACGGCTGCCACCATTGCTCATATTGAATTGATTGGCCATGAAGGTCAGGATTATATATTGCCTCCAATTGAGCAGAGAGAATTTTCCAATAGAGTCTTTAAGGAATTAGAAGGCATCAAGCGAGGAACTCATGCAGATCCCTTCGGGTGGATGATGAGGGCATAATTGCCTTTAAGTCATGAGCGTTCTCACTTAATAATTTTAAATACCGGATTTTTCATACGCCAGAGGCGTAATCTTTTTGTAGAATGAGCAAACCAATAATGGAATTGCCCCGGAGGGGCAACCTGTTTAAAACAAATCCTAATCGTAAAATTCAAAGAGATATTCATCCTTAAAGTCAATCTCGAAAAGCTTTAACAAGCTGATGTATTCAGATTTAAATGAAAGTTTTGCATGATGGGCCTTTTGATTTAGAACGTACTTGCATACATGGTCAATCTGAGATTTTCCATAGGAAAATGCCCCATATCCTGCTTGCCATTCAAATTTTCCTTTTATAAACCCTTTCTCTTTGATCCAATTGTTGCTTGCTCGTCTTATATCTTTTACTAAACCAGAAATTGAGATTGCCGGATTCAATCCTATGAAGATATGGATATGATCAGGCATTCCATTGATAGCAAGCATTTTGTGCCTATCGTTTTGTATTACAGCGGTTATGTATTTATATAACTCTTCTTCCCAGGCAGGTTGTATGAAATTATTCCTATGCTTCACAGCAAAGACCAGCTGGATATGCAATTGTGTATAGGTATCACCCATAATCTCGTCCTATTTTAACAGGTTGCCCCTCCGGGGCAAAATCAATTCTAATTTAATAAATTCTACAAATAGGTAGCCCCACCGGGGCAAAGGCAATTTCAAATTATCAATTCTCTAAAAATTTACCGGCCAAGGAAAAATGAACATTTAACCCTATTTTCGCCCTGCTAAAAATACTAAGATGGAAAAATTACTCTTTGTTTTCCTGATGGCTTCGGTGTCAATCATCTCCAATGCACAGGAGAACTATGTTTCCGGAACAGTGACGTTACTAAGTGGTGAGACAATCTCCGGCCAAATAAATGACCTGTTCTGGAGAGAAACACCATCCTCTATCAAGTTTAAACGAGATGCAGGAACCATTGAAGAATATACTCCTAAGAAATTGCTTGGATTTAGTATTGGTGATAAGGCACTTTATAGAAGCCAGTTAGTAGACTACGATTCGACTAAAAATGGAAAAAGCGATTTAACGCAAGTCAGAACCCCGGCTTACAAAAGAGCTCACCTTTTTCTCAAAGTCATAGTTGAAGCAAAAAAATCACTCCTGGTTTATGAAGTTTATGAGCAGTCTCATTACTTTATTCAAGAGGGTACGGTAACTGAAGAACTGGTGAACCATCACTTCCTGGCCAATGTGGGGAGTAGTAAACTTGAGATGGAGAATAAACTTTACATTCCAAAACTAAAGGAAGCCTTTGTCGATTGTGGTAAGATAATTTTATCTGATAAGTTAGCATATACTGAAAAAGCATTGAGTCAGCTTTTTATGGAGTATGCTTCGTGCAATGAGCCAGCTGGTAAATTGTATGATAAGAAAGAAAAAATCATTGTGAAAAAGGGAATAGTGGGTTCTGTTGGGTTTGACCATTTAAGGACAAATAAAGATAAGTTTGATGGAGGAATTGGATATGGAATTGGGATGTTTATCAACATGCTCTATCCAAATAAAGTATATAAAAACTCGTTCTATTCTGAATTGATTTACAGAAAGTTTGGTGATCAAACCAGTACCCTCTTGGGTGTTAACGAAACACATCACATTAATTCATTTAAATTTTCTTTTATCGGGAGGAGTCGTTTACAGAAACTTCCAATTAACGCTTATCTCGGTATGGGTTTTACCACATCATTAGGTCTCAATGATTCAGTTGAGGAGAATGGAACAACCTCAAAAACTAAAAGCTCCGTTTTCTTTGCAGGAATTGTAAATGCAGGTTTTTTTGTGACTAAGAATATTGGAATAGACCTACGTTATGAAATAGGTAATGGGATCAATTATGTTTCCTATAAAACAGCTGATAACTTTAAAACTGTCGCGTCAGGGCATTCGTCAATACAAGCCAGCATAATTGTTGAGTTCTAAAATTAATAAACGAATATTACTCCTAAGTTTTTTGGAGATTGTAATTGGACCTTTAAGGATTTGCCTCAAAAGACCAACCTTTGTAAATCAAATATTATTAAGCAATTCCTCGGCATTTTGCTTCTACCTTCATTCAAATTACATTTGTGAAATTTTTTTCCTGACTCATGACCTCAGAACAACTAAAAGACCTTAAAACAAGAGTTGCCGCCCTTAGGCGGTATCTTTGACTACGATCGTAAAATCGTGGAGATAGAGGACGAAGACCGCATCACTCATCAGGCTGATTTCTGGAACAACTCGAAGCAAGCTGAGGTCATTCTTAAAAATATTCGTACTAAAAAAATCTGGACTGATGCCTATGATAAGGTGGCCAAAGGTATAGATGACCTGGAAGTACTTTATGAATTTCGTCTCGCTGGGGAAGTCTCCGAAGAAGAAGTGGAACGCGAATACAAAAAGGCCTTTGCTTCTACCGAGGAGCTTGAATTCAAGAAGATGCTGAGCAAGGAAGAAGATCAGCTCAGCGCGATGGTGGAAATCAACCCGGGTGCCGGTGGAACAGAAAGCCAGGATTGGGCGGATATGCTCAACCGCATGTACATTATGTGGGGCGAGAAAAATGGCTATGCTGTCACGCAGGTGAACTATCAATCAGGAGATGTAGCAGGAATTAAATCTGCAACGCTGGAGATAGCGGGTGATTTTGCCTACGGAAAATTGAAATCTGAAATAGGAGTTCATCGCTTAGTACGGATTTCTCCTTTTGATTCCAATCAGCGAAGACATACTTCCTTTGCTTCTGTTTTTGTTTACCCTGTCGTAGACGATACGATTAATATTGAAATCAATCCTGCCGATATTGAAGTGCAAACCTCGCGCTCTGGTGGGGCAGGAGGACAGAACGTTAATAAAGTAGAAACGAAAGTACAGCTTACGCACAAGCCTACAGGAATTGTGATTACCTGCCAGGTAGAGCGCTCGCAACATGCCAACCGTGAGAAAGCGATGCAGATGTTAAAGTCGCGTTTGTACCAACTGGAGATTGACAAGCGCAATGCCGCCCGCGATAAGATTGAAGCGGGTAAAATGAAGATTGATTTTGGATCGCAGATCCGTAACTATGTTTTACATCCCTACAAATTGGTGAAGGATGCACGGACGGGTGTTGAAAGTCATGATGCGCAGCGTGTACTGGACGGAGACCTGGACGATTTCATAAAAGCATTTTTGTTAGGCGCTCAGGAGCCAACACCAACTGCCTAATGGATTCATTTTTTATCTCTATGAATCCAGCATAGAGAATCAAGTATAGCCTTGAGTAAAACCACCACCCCGACCATTTATACCAACCAGTTCTGGCTGCTGTGTCTTAGCTCTGTTTTATTTTTTGCAAGTTTTAATATGCTCATTCCTGAGCTTCCCGGCTATCTTACTTCCTTAGGAGGTGCAGAGTATAAGGGATTAATCATTTCGCTCTTCACACTTACTGCCATGCTCTAGAGACCCTTCAGCGGAAAGCTGGCGGATAAAATTGGAAGAGTACCCGTGATGATGTTCGGAGCAGCTATCTGCTTTATCTGCAGTTTATTTTATCCCATAGCTTCCACCGTGTTTGGTTTTCTTTTGCTGCGGTTGGTGCATGGTTTCTCTACGGGTTTTACACCCACCGGTGCAGCTGCTTATCTATCGGACATTATCCCCATTAACAAGCGAGGTGAGGCGATGGGTATTGTGGGTACGGCCGGAACGTTGGGCATGGCAGGAGGTCCAGCTATTGGAGGTGCGTTGGCGAACAACTTTGGTTTGGATGCGATGTTCTATTGTTCTTCAGGCTTTGCCTTGGTGTCGATTATTATCGTGATGAGTATCAAAGAAACGGTGACCGTCAGGCAAAAATTTTCGATGGTTGTGTTTCAGGTGAAGCGGGTAGATATTTTTGAGCCACGGGTATTGGCGCCTTGCCTTGTGATGGCCTTGACTGCGTATGCGTATGGTGCCATGTTTACGGTGATTCCTGATTTCGGTTCCTTTGTAGGAATTAAAAATAAAGGATTGCTCTTTACTTTTCTTACGGTGGCTTCCTTAGTAATTCGGTTGTTGGCAGGAAAAGCCTCAGATCGTTATGGTCGAGTGCCTGTTTTAAAACTAAGTACATTGCTGATGATGGCATCTATGGTGGTCGTGGGCTTTGCGAAGGACGCAACCACTCTTATTATTGGTGTTAGTCTTTACGGACTTGCGCAGGGTTCCACTTCTCCCACCTTACTCGCCTGGGCTACTGATCTGAGTGATGAACAACACAAGGGCAGGGGAATAGGATCGCTTTATATTTTTATGGAATTTGGTATTGGCATGGGGGCTTTGCTCTCGGGATTTATCTATGGCAATCAATCTTCTCATTTCTTT
>JANMYO010000019.1:0-11776 GCA_031382175.1 Bacteroidia bacterium
TTAAACTTTTTCAAAAAGCAATAGAATGCAAAGACCGGGATGTGAGGGCCTTCGCCCAACTGTATTTACCGATGATTCAATCTCATCTCGAGAAAATCAATGCTATTAAAAAGGAATCCAAATCCGGCTCTTAAGAAAAAACTGTTTCGCCCGACAGGTGCAAATCGTGTAGATTTAATCAGAGGAGGGTTCGATTTTTTTCAGTTGCTGGAATCACTCATTACCGAAGCTCGTCATAACATTTATTTTCAGATCTATATTTTTGATGAAGATGATACAGGTCGGAGGATTGTGAATGCTCTCATCGCTGCAGCACAACGAAAGGTGACCATTCATTTGTTATTAGATGGATATGCTTCAAAAAGTCTCTCCGCTTCCTTTGTGGAAGAATTAAAAACGGCTGGTATTCATTTTCGCTGGTTTACTTCATTTATAAAAAACAAAAAATTCTACCTTGGCAGGCGATTGCATCACAAGGTAATTGTAATAGATAGCGTAAAAAGTCTGGTGTGCGGACTCAACATTAGCGACCGGTATAACGACACGCTTGAGCATACAGCATGGCTCGACTGGGCCATCTATGCAGAAGGTGAAGTATCACTAATGCTGGAAGATCTCTGTAAAAAAAGAATACGGGACAATTCTCCCCGAAGCACGTTGAATAATCTTTCGCAGAAAGATATCACCACAAATGAGAAGTACGAAATAAAAATCTGTATCAATGACTGGGTGGGCCGGAAATCTGAAATCACCAAAAGCTACCTGGAAATGTTAAAGGAAGCGAACTCTCGTATTATTATTATGTCTCCATACTTTCTACCCGGGTATGAGTTTCGCAAACGACTAAGGCAAGCCTCCAGGAGAGGTGTAAAAATACAACTTATATTAACTGGAATATCAGATATATCGCTGGCGAAATATGCCGAGCGGTATTTGTATGAATGGTTGTTACGGTGCGATGTTGAAATTTATGAATATCAAAAAAACGTATTGCATGGCAAGGTGGCTACCTGCGATGGCGGCTGGACCACCGTAGGTTCATATAATGTAAATAATCTAAGCGCGTATGCCAGCATTGAGCTTAATCTGGAAGTAAAAAATGCAAAATTTGCCCATCATGTAGAACAGACTTTTCAATCGATTATGGATGTTGATTGTCTCCGCATTACCAAAGAAACGTATAAACAGGAAATTAATTTCTTCAAACGAATTCTTCAGGTGTCCGCTTACAACACTCTTCGCTTTATGCTGATTCTCTTCACCTTTAGAAAAAAGCAACAAGATTAGATTCCTTGTATTCGCTTCACAAGTGAATGCATTGTGTTATAATTCCATTCAGCAAACCTTCCCCGTTGAACCACGAGTCGATTCTCCTCAGGATTCTGAAGATAGAAATGAAAAGTAAAATCAGCGTTTGGGTTTTCCCACCCTGCAATGCGACCGAACCGCAAATCGTTAAAAATCAAGTTGCCGTTGCTATCCTCAACCGTATAGTATCCTTTGGAGAATCGTAATAGATTTTTTACATCGTCCTCCCTTTCAATAGCCGCAAGCAACGATCTGTTCCGGGCAAAATACTGAAATTCAATTTTGTCAGGTTTATCAAACACAGACCGATAGCCAATATAAAAGCCTGAATCACTTTCAGCCACACAATACCATAGGAGATTATTGAAGGCAGTAGGCGTGGTTAGATATCGAGCATATACAATATGCTGTGCCTTAAGTTCACGTTCAACCTGATGATTGATCAATATCTTGTTGAAGAAACAAAAACAGAGGTAAAGGGAGCTCAGACCTAAGCCAGACCAGGCCCAAATTGATCGTGAGTAATGATTTTGGTGAAGTACCAATAACACAATGCATGCAATTCCCAACCCGATGGAATACAAAGGGTCGGCAACAAATATTATATTATAAGCCACTCTCAGATGCGTAAACGGTTCAAGCCAGCCCACTCCGTAGGCATTAAGGCCGTCCAATATTAGATGAATACCCATTTCAAGGCCCGCAAAGATCATCCATTGAGTCATACTAAAACCTCTTGTCGTATGCCATCGTCTTCCACTGAAAGAAAGTCCTAGCGTGGCAATCAGGACAAAAGAAAAGGAGTGGGTGAATCCCCGATGCGCTAATAAATTAACACTAGGTGACAAAAAGAAAGAAGCAAGAAAATCAATATCAGGAATACTTTGATAAATAGCTCCCAGCAACATTGCTTTGCGGCCCAGGACTTTACCCGCATAGACTTCACCAATAAGGGCGCCAATAGCAACATGTGTTAATGAGTCCATGTTTCTGTAATTAAATTCTCCGCTCTGCTATCTAAGGTAGTTAATCATGATTCCAATTCTCTCCTGCTTCAAAAAATGATCTCACCATCTTTGTAGTGATGAATACTATGGTTGATCCATAAATAATATTCGGAAACGGTAGTATGAAAGCCGATGGCTCCGCTATGACCTTCTGCCAGAGTAAAACTACAGGGTAATATAAGGATTGCCAGCAATTGAGTAGTGTTTCTGATGTGCGGAATTTCGGGACTGGCAGTATTATCGAGCCCACGAGAGTAAACGAAGTTGTATCACTAATATGTTTGAATGTCAACGATTTAGAAGGTAAAAAAAATGGACATCAAAATAAAAAACATTTGATGTCCATTGAGGTAGCCCGTAGGGGAATCGAACCCCTATTACCAGAATGAAAATCTGAGGTCCTAACCGTTAGACGAACGGGCCATTTCCGGAAAAGTGTCGCAAAGATAGATTTACCCCGTAGATTTACAAAAGTCACTCTAAAATAATTCCAACGGAGAGTTCTTTTTAAGCCAATTGGGTGTCACTTAAACTTTTAAGGAACGAATTTACTTATAACCTAAAATTGAAGGTTGGTTTTGGCCTTCCTGTCCTTTATTTTTGCCCTCTTAATAAATTAACAAAAACTGAAAATGACAAAAATTGGCATCAATGGATTCGGCCGTATTGGCCGCCTGGCTTTTAGGGCTGCAGTGAGTCGACCCGATATGGAGGTAGTTGGGATTAACGATCTGGTAGATCCCGCATACATGGCGTACATGCTCCAGTACGACTCAACACACGGTAAGTTTGAAGGAACCGTGGCAGTGAAAGACGGTCATCTGGTGGTGAATGGCAAGACGATACGAGTAACAGCTGAAAAAGATCCCGCCAATTTGAAATGGGCCGAGGTAGGCGCTGAAATAATTGTGGAATCGACAGGATTATTCCTAACCATGGCTGATGCACAAAAACACATTACCGCTGGTGCAAAGAAAGTGGTGATGTCGGCCCCCGCTAAAGATGACACCCCTACGTTTGTTATGGGCGTGAACCATAAACTTTTAAAATCAACGGATACCATTGTTTCCAACGCGTCTTGTACTACTAATTGTCTAGCTCCGCTTGCAAAGGTATTGAATGATAAATTCGGCATACTCGAAGGTTTAATGAGTACAGTTCACGCTGTAACCGCAACACAAAAGACAGTGGACAGCCCTTCAAGTAAAGACTGGAGAGGCGGGCGAGGTGGATACCAAAATATCATTCCATCTTCGACAGGTGCCGCAAAAGCGGTAGCGTTGGTTATACCGGAACTGAAGGGCAAACTTACCGGAATGTCATTCCGTGTGCCCGTTGCCGATGTTTCAGTAGTTGACTTAACCGTTAGGTTGGTAAAACCAGCCTCTTATGAAACGATTAAAGCTGCCATGAAGGAAGCCTCTGAAGGAGAGCTTAAAGGCATATTAGGGTATACAGAGGATGATGTGGTGTCACAAGATTTTCTTGGCGACTCCCGTACTTCTATTTTTGATGCGAAAGCGGGAATTGCCTTAAATGATAATTTCGTAAAAGTGGTAGCCTGGTACGATAATGAGTGGGGCTACTCTAATAAATTGATTGATCTGGTTCAGGAGATGGCGAAGCTAAAGTGATTTCCTGACTTGCTAAATTAATAAATGGTGCTCTTCACGGCATCATTTTTATTTTATAGCATTTTTAAAATTTCAAATAGGCACCTAGACTCCAGTTAGGCGATGCTAATATATTTCGACCCGCCAGCGCAAAGCCTCCCGATCCTGAAATCCCAATCTTCTCACTCAGTTGATAATTTAATTCCAGCGTAGGGGAAATGTATTCTGTGTTGTTCGAGAAAATACCATTCTGTGCTACTTCACTATCACCATTGAATAGAGATTGAACTACATTAATTTTTAGAATAGGGATAAACTTCTTGTAGGTAACACCAATTTCACCTCCAACTCTAACTTCGTCTGAAAACCCCTGAGTTCTATTATTAAATCCAACATAGACTGAGGCATAAAATGCCTTTGGATAAAAGGAATGACTCGCATCAATTCTTATCATTTGATTAAACTCACCATCACCGGTCTGCAAAATCTGACTCGTCCCTCCTGCTGTTTTTCCTAATGGCAATCCAAATAGTAGCGTTGCGCTTACCACAATGGGCTTATTGACAATCAATCCATATTTAAAACTCACATCAGCATCTCCGATGGAGTTCACCTCATCCCCGGGACTCACCTTGCCACTTTGATTGTAACGCACCTCGTTCAATGTGTTACGAACAAAAAAAGGAAAATAGATGATTCCTGTAAATCGATTGGTGAATCCATATTCTGCATAAGCACTTGTTGTGAAGAGGTTAGTCTGGGTAATGTCAATTATCTCTCCATCTGGATTGTAGAAGGAGGATGAGCCAATATAATTCTGAGCCAGTTTAAAATAACCCTGGCCCTTTGGTTGTGGCCATCCTCCGCCTGCGTAGCAGAGGATCACAACGGCATTCAAAAACAAAATCAGCGCAAATTTTTTCATAAGAATGATTATTTCAATTCCGCACTTCCAAAAATGACGGTTGCCGGTTTGCAAAGAATAATTACATATTTATAATCTGTTAATTTTACGCCCGGGCTCTTTAATGAAACATTAAATGTATGAGCACCACTCTGTGTGATTTGTTGTAGTTCAAGTCCATTAGATTTTACAGCACTGCCAGACGTATTATTATTTGATAGATAAATAAATGTGCCTAACGCAAAACTTGTTTTAAAGTCACTTCCGAATTCCAATATTAAATTCCCACTATCCTCACTAAGTGTTGCAGTGCCAGAGGCTTCATATCCACCTGATTTAACAAAAGTTCCGGATCGGCTTGAACCCACCGTAATGATCAGTGAATTACTGACTACTCCGTCTACCTCTGCGGTTAATGTTGAAAGACCATTTGCCAGTGCTGTTGCTACACCTGCCGATGTAACAGAAACTACCAAGGAGTTGCTCGATTTCCACATCGGTGTCTTACCGGAAAGAGGCTGATCATTAATATTACTGACAGTAATTGCTAAATCAAGTGTTTCTCCCACATTAAGCACTGCCTTTTCAGATGAAATGGTAACCTTGGCTACTGAATTGATGTCCCCCACTACCGTCACTCTAATCGTGTCGATGGCTTCGTTAAAAGAAGCAAAAACGAGAGCCTGCCCCGGAAGCAGGGAAGTAATAGTTCCAGAATTATCGATGGTGGCAATAGCCGTAGAAGATGATGACCAATTCACGGTCACAGATTCTTCCACCCCATATTTATTAAAATATTGAGCTGTCACTTTTTGGGCCTGCCCAATCATCAAAGCAAGAGATTCGATAGAAACTATGATTTTTTCGCCAACAATTGGGTCATCCACATAATCAACTCCAATGCAACTCGAGAGGTAAAAGATGGAAAGAACCAAAATGCCTGATTTTGTCGCCATGATACATTTTTTTCAAACTTATTGAATATCGTAGATCAATCCAGTCGCACAGTTGACAATCCTTTGAAATACCCAAAATCTCTCAGAAATATATATCTGCAAAGGCCAGGGTCGAGGAATTAATTTTACTCTACTAATGTAGGTTTTGGCTCTGAATTGCATAAAAATAGAATCCAAAACCTATCACATTTGTATTGGATCCCTAAACGTGAAAGGATATGGAGCAGCAATCGAACGGAATTTCCAACGGTGATCTGAAAACCAGATTAACCCAAATTGTGGTATTACTTATCGCAATTTTAATCGGCATTCTCATTTCATCAGCAGTTGACGCGCAGGATCAGTTTCATCGCGCGAAGACAAAACACTTCAAGGCACGGTATAAAACACAAATCAGGCAGGCAGACAATGCTTGTGCTCTTCTCAATAAAAAGAGAATGCAAAAACCAAGGGTTCAGCATTTCGCATTCCTCAATCGCAAACCGAAATACAAGCCTCAGGCTGAAATTGATACTCCTGGAAATCGAAATTAAAAACTGATTATTTAAGATAGGGTGTTTGGTGAATAAACCTCATTTGAGAAACAGGTGAGGTTTTTCTTTTTAGATCACAATCTTTGCCCGGCATCCATTAGTTTTACCAGATGGAGTTTAGTCCCGAAATTTTTCTCAACAATCTGGCACAAACCAGTCCCCATCCCCTGCTCATACCCATTGAGCGGGCAGAAGGTGTCTATCTCTATGGCCCCGAAGGGAAAAAATACATTGATTTAATTTCCGGTATTGCGGTAAGCAATATTGGCCATCGCCACCCCAAAGTCATCCAGGCGATTAAAAAACAACTGGATAAGCATCTCCACGTCATGGCCTACGGTGAATACATCCAATCAGCTCCTAATCTATTGGCCAAAAAGCTGACGGGGCTATTACCCGCAAATCTGAATTGCGTCTATTTTGTCAACTCGGGAACTGAAGCCAATGAAGGTGCTTTGAAACTTGCCAAGCGATTTACCGGAAGAACAGAGATAATATCTTTCGATAAATCCTATCATGGAAGTACCCATGGCTCATTAAGTGTCTCCGGAAATGAAGTAAAGAAAAATGCCTTTCGCCCTTTGTTGCCAGATGTAAAATTTATTCAATTTAATAATCCGGATGACATCGGGCAGATTACTGAAAAGACGGCTTGCGTTATCATGGAAACAGTCCAGGGAGATGCAGGCGTTCGTATTCCAACAAAAGAATACATGAAGGCTGTTCGCAAACGCTGTGATGAAACTGGAGCGCTTTTGATTTTAGATGAGATACAATGCGGTATGGGTCGAACCGGAACCCTCTTTGCCTTTGAGCAATTCGGTATCACACCAGATATTCTAACGGTGGCTAAAGCATTTGGAGGTGGCCTGCCGATCGGTGCCTTTATCTCCAGCAAAGTGATCATGAATTCATTGACACACGATCCAATGCTGGGTCACATCACAACCTTTGGAGGAAATCCGGTCTGCTGTGCTTCTGCCTTAGCGACATTAAACGTTATTGAAGAGGAGAAACTTTTAAATCAAGTCGATAGGAAGGGGAAATTAATTGAAAGTTTACTTCAACATTCGGGTATTCGCGAAATCAGACGTATTGGATTAATGTTTGCCATAGACTTCGATTCGGCAGATCGTGTTCAGCAAATTGTAGAGGAGGCAATAAAAAATGGCGTGATCTGCTTCTGGTTTCTTTCCTGCCCGGACAGTTTTAGAATTGCTCCTCCGCTCACCATTTCAGATGCAGAAATAGTCATTGCTTGTGACGTGATTAAAAAAGCGATTGATAACGCTTATTCCTAAACTGCTTTTCAACCCAATTTCTCAACAACTAGGTTGTGATTCGTATAGATGCAAATGTCCGCTGCGATGTGAAGACTCTCCTTTACAATTTCTTCTGCGGTTAAATGAGGTGCATGTTTTTTCAACGCAAGAGCAGCAGCCTGTGCATACATCGCTCCAGAACCAATGGCTGCTACCTGATTATCAGGCTCCAGCACATCACCCGTTCCGGATAAAACCAAAATCTCTTCCTTATTCGCTGTAATGAGCATCGCTTCAAGTCTTCTAAGATAGCGATCCATCCGCCAGTCCTTCGCCAATTCAATAGCAGCACGTTTCATATTACCTCCATAGCTATTTAACTTCTCATCAAAGCGATCCAGAAGCGTAAAGGCATCAGCCGTTGAACCGGCAAAGCCTGTAACTATTTTGCCATCCTGCAATTTTCGTATTTTTTTAACGTTGCTCTTCGCAATGGTATTGCCCATCGTGGCCTGGCCATCGCCACCAATGGCTATCTGGCCATTATGAAGAACTGCAAGAATGGTGGTGGAATGAATTTTTTGCATCAAATAACCTCCATATGAGATTTTACCTTAATCAGCTTTCTTTTTCCATTTAGTTTATCTGATGCGGATAATGTTACCGGAAAATCCTTCTCAACAAATTCGATGATTGATTTGTCAGGTATTTTAGAAATCATCTTTGGATTCTCCACTATCTGACGAATGAAATCAAATGTGAGTCCTATGCTTCGATTGATCTTCTCTTTAGTAGTCATTTTTTAAGTCTTTTAATAAATCTTTCCTTATAGAATTCCCATCTGTCTTTAATGTCTTGCTCGGCATAATTTAAAGCATCTTTCAATGAAACTATAGAAATGCTTTGCTTCTCATTCTCACCATTGGGATATAACACATCTCTATGAAAGAATCCATGCGAGCAGTCGTACCGTACGATCGGATACCATTTAGCATTGATTAGACTCTCATATTGAACCACAATATCTATTACCTTACCTTTATCTATCCAGATTCTTATTCTAAGAAGTTCATTTTGTTGGTCACTTAAGAATTTTTTATATGAAACCTCTTTCATTAGACTAGATAAGTATCCTGACAGGATCTTCTAAAAGTCCCTTAAAGGTTTTGAGGAAAGCTGCACCAACCGCACCATCCACCGCACGGTGATCGCAAGAGAGTGTCACCTTCATCACGTTGCCGGGAACAAGTTGGCCATTTTTTACAATAGCCGTCTCTTTAATTCCGCCTATGGCAAGAATGCACGCATCGGGTGTATTAATGATGGCGGTAAAATCTTCAATGCCAAACATGCCTAAATTAGAAATAGTAAAGGTGCTTCCTTCCCAATCACCAGGCTGAAGTTTTTTATCGTGGGCTTTCTGCGCCAAATCTTTTACCTCCACTGCGATATGAGAAAGTGATTTATTATCGGCAAAGCGAACGACCGGAACCAACAGTCCGTCTTTTACTGCCACCGCTACACCAATATGGATGTGATGATTTTTTCTCATCTTTTCCCCCAGCCAACTTACATTAACATCAGGATTTTGTCGTAACGCTGCGGCTACCGCCTTAATCACCATATCATTAAAGGAAATCTTGACAGGTGAAACCTCATTGATACTCTTGCGTGCTTCAATGGCCTTGTCCATGTTGATCTCCATGGTGAGATAGAAATGAGGGGCCGTAAACTTGCTCTCCGAGAGTCTTCGGGCAATGGTCTTCCTCATCTGAGAAACTGCAATTTCCTCAAAGCTCTCGGTGCCAACCACCGCTGGAAGAACGACAGGCACAGAACTTGTTGTCTTACCTTGGACTGCCGATGCAGAAGACGGCTTAAATTTCTCAACATCACTTTTCGTGATACGACCGTGTTCTCCACTTCCTTGAATTTTACTAATATCATAGCCCATGTCTTTGGCTATCTTCTTCGCCAAAGGGGATGCTTTTACTCTTCCATTGCTTGATGTTGATTGTACAACAACAGGAGTAGGTGAATTAGAATTAGACTGTACGGAACCAGAAGCCTGAACAGGCTGTGGCGTAGTTGATCCTTTTGATTCATGGGCTTTCAAAAGCATCTGCCAATCCGCTCCCTTCTCTCCCACTATGGCCAGCACACCATTCACTTTTACTGATTCCTTTTCTTTAGCACCAAGATAAAGCACAGTACCCGTATTGTAGGATTCATATTCCATCGTAGCCTTATCGGTTTCAATCTCAGCCATTAACTCTCCGGACTTAACAGAATCTCCTATCTTTTTGTGCCAGGCTGCGATAACACCTTCCGCCATGGTATCGCTCATCTTAGGCATCAGAACAATTTCAGCTTTAATTCCTGTTGTGTCAATTTTCTGTGCCACAGCTGTTGCTACTTCAGCCTTAGGTTGTTCCGTTTTTCCCCCAGCTAAAGCTGCGGGTGCTCCCACTTTCAAAAGGGCTGCATAATCCTCTCCCTTATTTCCTACAATCGCCAGAACATCATTGATTTTAACAGCCTGGCCTTCCTGAGCACCCAGGTAGAGTACAGTGCCCGTATTAAAAGACTCATAGTCCATGGTAGCCTTGTCGGTCTCAATCTCCGCCATCAGCTCCCCCGACTTTACGGTATCCCCTATCTTTTTATGCCATTTTGCGATAACCCCCTCTGTCATGGTATCGCTCATCTTGGGCATGCGTATGATCTCTGCCATTGCTATGAATTTAGTCCGGATTGCTGCCGGTAGATTTTAGTATGAATAACAAAAATACTTCAATTCAGCAGAATTTCAAGCATTAGAAGCCAATGTTTCCCAGCACGAATTCAACATTACCTACCCCGGTCTCAACCCCGTACGAATAGCGTATCCCAAGATTGAGTTGCTGGAGAAAACGGAGAATATTGACATCAAACTTCAATTCACCTCCCACCGAAGTATAGACTTGACTTTTATTAAATGTTTTGCTTTGCCCATAAGCATAGTCAATAAATGCATTGCCTCGAACCCGTTGAATATTTAGAAGGGGGCCTACTGCAATATCGGGGTACCAGATGGGAAAAGTATAGTTAGCAGACATGCTGTAAAAATCCTGAAATCTGGCAACCGCCTGTCCTCGAGGGATTGGAATCTGATTTCGGAACAAATAATTATCGAGGCCCGCTCCGGTGGTAACATTTCCCTGAACGATTTCTGTTTTTTGATAAGACCAATATCCATTGATCGAATGATGCTTTGCAAAGCCTGGAAAAAACATTCTGGTGAAAATTGAAAATTGATTTCCGCTAAAGTCACCGCCATAAGGCGTACTAAATGATTCAACTGCTACATATTGGCCCCACTTGCTATAAATATCTCTTCGACTTGTTTTCAGCAAATTCGTAGCAGAGAAACTAAAATGGTTTGACAATAAAGTGCCATTGTCGGCATAGTCTCTAAATATGAATTGAGGAAAATTTGTAGGGAGAATTCGTCCACCTCCATCAATACTATTCTTAAATTCAGATACGTTGGTCACGCCAACGAAATTGCCAAATTCGATTTCAGTTTGGTATTTTGACTTTGTTAGTAATAAAGGAACTCGTAAACCAGTTTCAAATTTTTGCTCTTTCCATTCGAACGTGAGATTTTTAGTTACTTGAGTGGTGTCAATACCACTCACAGACAGATAACTAAGATTACCTTCATCAACAGATCGGTTTCCTTGCGCAAATTCAAAATCCACAATAGGATAAAAGCCCTGATAACTTGCTTTGGCCCTCCAAAAGCCTGTTTTCTCTATAGCGTCATAGCGATAGCCTAAATCAATTGCTGTCGTACTCAATAAATCCTGAGAGGCGATTCCAATATCTAAATAGGAAAGGCTTGTATTTGTATAAGGTCCCCAGCTATGAGGATTGATTAATCCCTTTATCCTGTTGTATTTACTTACTGGGTAGGCCTTTGTAGGAATACTATCCAACAGTGTTGGTCTTCCCTCCTGCTCTACCAGATGTTGATAGAAACCTTTTCCTGATTTTACAACTTCATCAATTGGTTTCCAGGTAGAAGGATCAAAAGGAATTTTAACAACATCCATTCCATCCTTCGATTGATTATTATAATAAATCGTCTTACCATCTTTTGAAATGGAGGGATTGTAAGAACCGTATTTACCGGACGTTACCTGAAAACG
>JANMYO010000056.1:0-16249 GCA_031382175.1 Bacteroidia bacterium
GGCTTCTTTTGTCCATCACGGCCCGGATATTTTCCGTTGGTTTCTTCCATGCCAAAACCAAAGCCATACATAGGCATCCCCATACCACCACCATACTCAATATGATAGCCTCGTGGGAAATCAAGTTTCTTATTGTCAAGCCACCAGGGGGAGTAGACGTGCATGCCGCCAACACCATCTTCATTGTATCGTTTGCGACCAACAAGTTTGGGCAAAATACCTCCCATCGATGCACCGGTCGAATCGTGTAAGTACTTCCCCACCATTCCACTGGAGTTGGCTAAGCCGTTGGAAGAGAGAGCTGACTTGGAATTGAGTAGCAATCGTGCTGACTCGCAGGCACTGGCCGCCAGTATCACCACTTTTGCACTCACGGTATATTCCTGCATGTCGTCTTTGTTAACAAACGAAATGCCAGTGGCTTTACCTTGTGCATTAGTTTGCACTTCACGTGCCATCGCATTGGGTATGACATCCACATTGCCGGTCTTTAGCGCAGGTTTGATCAAAACTGAGGAGGAAGAAAAATCACCATACACCGTGCAGCCGCGATTACATTGAGAGCAATAGAAGCAAACTCCTCTTTCTTTATTAATTGGTTTGGTAAGAATAGAAAGTCGGGATGGAATGACGGGTACGCCAAGAGCAGTGCCGGCTTCTTTTATAAACAGCTCATGCAGGCGTGGCTTTGGTGGTGGCAGAAAAATGCTGTCCGGATCATTAGGTAAATTTTCTTTTGACCCAAACACGCCTATAAGCTGATCTATTTTGTCATAGTACGGTGCCACATCATCATAGCCTATTGGCCAATTGTCTCCCAATCCATCAATATTTTTTCTCTTAAAATCCTTTGGACCAAAGCGCAATGAGATTCTTCCCCAGTGATTGGTTCGTCCGCCCACCATGCGAGAGCGAAACCAATCGAATTTCGTTTCATCTTTATGTGTGTAGGGTTCGCCTTCAAGCTCCCATCCTCCATAAGCGGCATCGAAATCGCCAAAATTACGCAGCGGGCTATTTGCACCTCTCCGTGGCGACTCCCACGGCCATTTTAGTTGCGTCACATTCTTGGCTGGATCATAAAGAGGCCCTGCTTCCAGCAGCACTACTTTAATTCCAGCATTAGCCAAGACATAGGCAGCCATTCCGCCACCAGCACCCGAGCCAACAATACACACATCGTAATCTTTGGGAGTTTTTTTAATTTGAAAATCGGCCATGAAAGAAGTTAAAAATGACTTCTCTAAATGTAGCCGATTCAATCAGATTTCAAAAATCAAATCTTTAGAGACGGTACTCTTTTTCTATTTATTTAGTTTATAAGATTCTGCAGTTTGTTGGATTCCCTCTGCATAGGTGGTGGTCTTAAAGGTAAAGGCCTTGTCAAATTTGCTACTATCGAAAAGATAGTCAGAATCATTTTGATAGAGCATCTCCAAACTCTCCTTAATCACACCGATGAACAGTCCCAGGATTCGAAGCATCCACATCGGAAGTACCATGTATCCTTGTTTTATACCAAAGGCAGTGGCTGAAAGATCAGCGATCTGTTTCATGGTGAGTATGTTCTTGTCTGTAGGGAGATGCCATACCTGGTTGAAGGCCGAATCCGTGTTTCCCAGGATAGCCGTTGCTTTAGCAGCATCAGGAGTGTAAATAATAGAGTGTTTGAATTTATCGCTGATCATGATCTGTGCTTTTTTTCCTTTTGCGTAGTTATCGAAGATCATTACATTGATAAAACTCAGTGGTGTTTGAGGTCCGTAAAAGTCTGGTGCTCTTGCAATCAGTGCTTTTAGTTTCCCCTTTGCCACCTCGTCAAGAATCATGTTTGCAATTCTTGACCTCACTTCGCCTTTTTGACTAATTGGTTTTACAGGAGTTTCTTCTGTCATCCAACCTTTCACTCGCCCATAGCAATATACATTATCGAAGAAAACAAGTTTAGCATTGTGTTTTTCGCAAGCCTGAATGACGTTGTCCATGATCAATGGCCATTGAACTCTCCACGTATCAAGTTCATACGGTAAGCCAATCGTAAGATAAACTACCTCTGAGCCCTCTACTGCTGCAAAAGTCTGATCCTTATTGAGAAGGTCCGCCACCATGAGCTGATCGGTTTCATTGATCTTTTTTGGATTGCGACTGACCAATCTGATTTGTTGCGTGTAGTGAAGAAGAGCCTTGGCAAGATTAGTTCCAATTACTCCATTAGCACCGAGGACTGTTTGCATGTTTATGATTAATGTTGATGACGGACGTTAAGGTAGTTTTATTTTTCAATATCAAGGGCATCTCTAAAAACCTAAATGAGTTGTCAGGCTGAGTTTGTCGAAGCCGATTTAAAGCACTTTTAACATGAATATGTTTCGACAGGCTCAACATGACAAGGTCTTTAAAGGTGCTCTTAATCTATTGGGCAGATTATCTAATCATCAATCTTTTTCCTGGGCACAGGATCATATCCACTGGTTCCCCAGGGATGGCAGCGTGCTATTCTTTTTATTCCAAGCCATGTTCCTTTAAAAATTCCCCACTCCTGAATGGCTTCTATCGTGTATTGTGAGCAAGAAGGAGCATGGCGACAATGCGCCCCCAGAAGCGGAGAGATGCTGGCCTGGTAGAATCGTATGGGTAGTATGAAAATTTTTTTGAACATTTTGATCCTTGCACACAACTGACTTGCTCTTCTGACTTCGTTACTCGATCACAAAGTTCATTTCACCATCTTTTCCATCCATCAATTGAACTCCCAGGACCTTGAGATCATCTCTTATTTTATCGGAGAGGGCGAAATTTTTATCCTTCCTTGCTTTTTTACGCAATTCTATAAGCACATTAATAGAGCCTGTAAGAAGATCATTGTTCTGTTCTTTCTCCTCCGTTAAGCCCAACACTTCTACCATGAACCCAATATAAGTAAGCTTAAACTTTTCAAATGCCTCTTTGCTGACCGAACTGATTTTTGTGCTATCAGATTTGAAATCGTTGATTCGGGCGGACATTTCAAATAAAGCTGCTAGCGTTTTGGCCGTATTGAAATCATCGCTCATGTTGGTGTAACATTCACCAATCAACCGTTCAAGATCAGCTGCTAATTCATTTTTTGTGCTTGTACCGCCAGGATGTTCAAGTTTTTTTATGGTGCTTAATGCATTGATCAATTTCTTAAATCCTTTCTCAGCAGCACCCAATGCTTCATTGGAAAAATCAAGCGTGCTCGAATAATGAGATTGTAACATAAAAAAGCGCACGGCCATGGGGCTGTAGGGCTTATCTAGCAGAGGATGATTCCCCGAGAAAAGTTCTTTCGGTAAGAAGGAGTTCCCTTTTGACTTGCTCATCTTCTCTCCATTGACGGTCAGCATATTAGAATGCATCCAATAGCGAACGGGAGTTTTACCATAGGCTCCAATACTTTGAGCGATCTCACATTCATGATGAGGAAACTTTAGATCCATTCCTCCTCCGTGAATGTCAAACTGCTTACCCAGGTATTTTGTCCCCATAGCAGAACACTCTAAATGCCATCCTGGAATGCCATCGCCCCAGGGAGATGCCCAACGTTGTATGTGATTTGGAGTGACTGCTTTCCAGATGGCGAAGTCAACCGAGTTCTTCTTTTCATCCTGACCATCGAGTTCTCGTGTGCCTTCTAAAAGGTCATCAATATTTCTTCCACTCAGTTCACCATAGTTATGCTTCTCCATGAATTTTCGTACATCGAAATAAACGGATCCATTGACTACATAAGCAAAGCCATTGACTAATATTTTATTAACCATCTCAATCTGCTCCACAATATGACCTGTAGCTGTTGGTTCAATGCTGGGTGAAAGGATGTTGAAAATCCTACAGACCTCATGAAAACTATTCGTATACTTCTGTACTATTTCCATCGGCTCCAGGCTTTCCAGCTTTGCCCGTTCTTCAATCCGATCTACGCCTTGACCCGCATCATTGGTAAGGTGCCCCGCATCCGTAATATTTCTAACGTAACGAACCTTGTATCCAATAAATGAGAGATAGCGATAGACTACATCAAAAGCTGTAAACGTGCGAAGATTGCCTAAGTGAACCTCATTATAAACGGTAGGGCCACAGGAATATAAGCCTACAAAAGGCGAATTAATCGGTTCTAATACTTCCTTTTTCCGGCTTAGCGAATTGGATAAGGAAACGGGATATTTTTCGTAGGGCTTCATCATTTCATTGAACGGGCGAAGCTAAGAAAAAGTCAGGAGGCTAGTAAATAAAAGTTTTATCCTGATCGAGTGTCAGAGTTTTCTGCCAAACTGCTCTGCCCATTTTTTAGCATTACTCTTGAAAACATAGACTCCCATCGTGACCACGATCAGAGTGGCTCCTGTTACGCTCCACCAAAACCGAACGTCTGGCAGTCTGACAATTATTTCAGAAACAAATGCCGCATAAAGGCCAATGACAGAATAGTACATGAATGTGAAATGAAAGGTGATCCACGATTTTTTATGCCTGAAGAATAGAGGTGGGATGATACCGGCAATTAATGTGGCGCTGCTAGCGATAGCTGCAATGTGGAATGGGCCAAACTGCCCGAATAATCTGTAAATAGTGAATGCTGTGATATTGAGTACCACCATACTAATAACATATCCGTATCCCATTTTCTTGTGAAGCCTTGTTCCCTTAGCAATAATTAGGATAAGAGTACCCATGGCAAGTGCAGCAAAAGATGAAATAAGATGAATGAATCCTGCGGGGCTGTGTTTGAGATTTTCCATGACTCTTATCGTATGCTCTTTGTATTACCATTCATAAAAGAGATTTTTGCGTTTGTAAATATACTGCTTACCTTTTGCTTCAAACCTAACCTGATATGAAATCTCCCCATCATTTAATACTATTTGCACTCCTTTGCTTTGCCGCAATAGCGAATGCTCAACCCACGAATGACGATAAAATTAAACGACTGAAAGCCGAAGCCATCGTAGAGATTGAAAAGCAATACACCTTGGGCCAACAAATTAATGACATGTTGTTCAGTTTTGCTGAGTTGGGTTTTCAAGAGGTGGAAACGTCAGCCTATTTAACTTCGATTCTCGAGAAGAATGGATTTAAAATTCAAAAGGGAATCGCAGGGATACCAACTGCCTGGATCGCCACATGGGGAACGGGAAAGCCCGTGATCGCATTAGGCTCTGACGTTGATTGTATTCCTAAAGCATCACAAAAACCGGGCGTGGCTTACCAAGATCCGATTATTGTGGGTGCACCGGGTCATGGTGAAGGTCATAATTCCGGACAAGCATTGAATATTGTTACGGCTCTTACTATCAAAAAAATAATGGAGCGCGAAAAGATTTCCGGTACGCTCATGCTGTGGCCCGGAATAGCAGAGGAACAACTGGGTACGAAGGCATATTATATCCGTGAAGGAATTTTTAAAAATGTTGATGCTTGCATTTTCACCCATGTTGCGAGCAACATGGGCGTTGGTTATGGTGATGATGGATACCAGGGATTGGTTTCTGTAAAATTTACTTTCGAAGGGCAAGCTGCCCATGCGGCTGGAGCACCCTGGCGGGGGAGGAGCGCACTAGATGCTGTGGAGCTGATGAACATTGGCTGGAATTTCCGGAGAGAGCATTTGGAGCTGACGCAACGATCTCACTATGTGATTTCAGATGGCGGAGATCAACCAAACGTGGTACCCTCTAAGGCATCTGTCTGGTATTATTTTAGGGAGCGCACGTATCCTGACATTATTAAGTTATTTGACAAAGGGAAGAAAACAGCAGAAGGTGCAGCCTTAATGACCGATACCAAATTCACCTATGAGATATTAGGTTCAGCCTGGCCGGGACATTTCAATAAGCCTATGGCCACGGCAATGTATGAGAACATCAAAGTGGTAGGCTTACCAAAATGGACAGAAGATGATCAGTTACTGGCGAAGGCGACACAGATCGAGATGAAGTCCAAAAAAGTGCAAGGCCTTGCTATCAAATTAGATACGATTAATATGCCCAATAGTATTAAACCAGTGATGATGGGAGGGTCGCAATTGTATTCACTAAAAGGAGGATCGGATGATATTGCAGATATCTCCTGGTCTTTGCCCACGATTGTACTTACGTATCCGTCAAATATTCCTAACCTTCCCGGTCATCATTGGGCAGATGCTATTGCTATGGCAACACCCATTGCCCATAAAGGAATTATTTCTGGAGCTAAGGCAGAAGCGCTGACGTTAATTGATTTGTTTTTAAAACCGGAATTGATTGCAGCTTCATTGGACTATTATAAGAATGAGCAGACAAAAGACATTCAGTATACTCCATTGATTGGACCAAAGGACAATCCGGCCATATTTTTGAACAAAGAGATCATGAGCAAGTTCAAGCCAGAGCTTTCAAAGCTTTATTATAACCCTTTGAAATATAAGACCTATTTGGAACAATTGGGAATTACCTACCCCACGGTGAGACCTGACCAGATAGAAGCCGTGAAGAAGGAGGCAAAATAGAAGCACGAGCTTAATCGAGAATAAGGAAAACGCCATGGCCTTTTATACGATGGTGCATATACTAATAAGTTGAAGGTAATTTTCTAAGAATGAACAGATACTTAATTTATATACTGACACTTATGGCAATTGGTTGTTCCGAAAAGAATGAATCAATTGCGATTACAAGATATAATTACCCTACTAACAAATTAGGAGACGGTAAAATATTTATTTATAGAAATAAAAAGACATTAAGTCAAACCTATACGGACAATAAAATCATTGAAGAGAATGGAGATAAAATTATTTTAAGTAAACAATATTCAGATAAGGAAAAATGGGACTCAACAAAATGGTTAATTAAGGATAACAAAATTAAACTACTTGAGACATATTGGTTCTATTTTTCAGACTCTTTGGACAAAGAAGCAGAATTGATTAAAGGAGAAATTTTAAGACAGGAACAATTAGACAGCGGGGAGGCACTTGAGTTTCGATACAAACTCCCAACTAACATTTACAATACAATCAAAACTAAAGATCAATTCATTAAAGACACGGTATTGGTTTGGGGTGAACAACAAATTGACTGTAAAAAATATATTGGACAAATTGAAATGAAAACCGAACATACTTGGATACCATTTATTGGTCAAGAGAGGAAATCAATTGCCACAAAATATTATGGAAAAGACCTTGGGCTAATTAAATATATAACTGATACATGGAATGGACGGACAGAGTGGGAACTAATCGAAGTTAGATAAGAAAACCACCACCAACGGAATCTACTGATCATTTTATTTCAGCAATTTTATCCATGCGGATCGTACTCGCCAACAAGCACAACTACCAACCATTTCCTATCTTTACCACATGTTTACAGGAATTATAGAATCTCTTGGCATAGTTATAAAAACGGATAAGGAAGGCACAAATAAAAACTTCTGCATTGAAAGCGATATCAGTCATGATTTAAAAGTTGATCAAAGCATTTCACATAACGGTGTTTGTCTTACCGTGACAAGATCGGAGGGAGGCAGGCATTGGGTCACCGCTGTTGATGAGACACTTCAAAAATCAAATCTTGGAAAGTTGAAGCAAGGCGACAGCGTTAATCTGGAGCGTTGTATGATCGCCAATGGCAGATTCGATGGGCACATTGTGCAGGGCCATGTTGATCAAACTGGAGTATGTAAATCCATAAGGGAGGAAGACGGCAGTTGGATTTTTGGTTTTGAATACGATCCCGTGTTAGGAAACATGACGGTTGAGAAAGGTTCCATTTCTGTCAATGGTGTGAGCCTAACCTGTTTCAATTCCATGGACAACGGTTTTACCGTTGCCATTATCCCGTACACGTATCATCATACAAATTTTCAGCAGCTTAAGCCGGGTGATGAGGTGAATCTTGAATTTGATATTATTGGAAAATATGTGAAGCGTTTATTGAATAAATAAACTAATGAATTGTCAACTTGATTTACTAATTTCATATTCTATTTAAACCCCATGAAGATGCTAGATCAACTCATCAAACTAGTAGAGCAAAACGCAGGAGAAGCCATCATAAAGAATAAGGCCATTCCTGATCAACAAAACAATGCCGCCATCCAGGCCGTGGCACAACAGATATTCAGTGACTTACAGAATCAGGCCTCACAAGGAAATCTGACACAAATTGCAGGATTGTTCAAGGGTGGCTCAAAGAATGTATCGAGCAATCCTATTGTATCACAATTGATATCCTCTGTGGCAGGCAACGTGGCATCAAAGTTTGGCATCTCTCAACAAGCAGCGCAGAGCATGGCCTCCAGTCTACTTCCTACCGTCATGAATGAATTGGTGAAGAAGACAAATGACCCTAAGGACAATTCATTCGATCTTACCAATATCATGAAAGGTGTTTCTGGAAATAATAATCTGGACGTTGCCAGTATTCTTGGTCAGGTTGCCGGGAGTAGTGGAAAAAATCCCTTGGGCGGTCTTGGTGGTATGCTAAGCGGAATGTTTGGGAAGAAATAGATTGACCTGGTTAAAATTTTAAGGCTCCTCCAGATACTAACTGGCCTTATGCATAATAACTATACGTCAATTGCGAGTTCCTGCACTGGATGTGAGCTGGCGCGAAGCAATCCCATAATTTGGGGGATCGCTTCGTACCTCCCGCCTCCTCTGCGGGTACTCGCGAAAACGTATTATTATTAGTTTTGCGTAACATCAGATATTAACCTGAAGGAGTTTTTCTTTTCTCCCGTTTTGCTTTGAGCCATTGAAAAAACTTAAACCCTAACCATCCGCAAAGTATACCGATTAAAGCCCCCACAAGGATATCTCCCGGATAATGCACTCCCAGATAAATTCTTGTATAACTCATAACGAAGGCCCAAAGAAAAATCAATCCCGACCATCGGGATGCATCTTTGAATACACGCCAGATTAAAAAAGCAATGGCAAAAGTATTCGCGGCATGACCGGATGCAAATCCATAACGCCCTCCCTTGTAACCATTCACCAAATGAAGTAATCCTTCGAGCCCGGGTTCCTGTGAAGGGCGTAGTCGGGCAAAGAATGGCTTCATAAATCCGGAAGTAATTTGATCTGCTAGTAAAATCGAGAGGCCTGCTGCTGCAAGAACAAACCATCCTTCGATTTTGAATCGCCTGAATAGTAAGTAGGTCAGGATGAAATAAAGAGGAAGCCAGAAAATAGTTTTAGTCATCAGCATCATCACCGAATCAGCACCTGGTGAATGAAAACCATTGAACCAAAGCAATATTTTTTTATCTAATTCAAGAAGTTCATGCATAGATTAGGCCTTTTAGTAGTTGATTTAGTCGCCTTTTCGTTAAGTTTTTTTTAACCTAAATTCACTCAAATTTAAACAATTAATGACCACTCACTTCTCACAGCAGCCTCACTCTCTTCTGCTGGTCAGGCCGGCTTGTTTTGGTTTTAATACCCAGACTTCTTCGAGTAATGCTTTTCAGCAAGCTCCAGCTATTTCAAGAGCTTCCATGCAAAATCTGGCGCTGACTGAATTTGATCAGGTGATTAAAGATCTGGCTGCTAAAAATATCGTATGCAGCGTAGCCGAAGATACGCCTAGTCCGGAAAAACCTGATGCCATCTTTCCCAACAACTGGTTCTCAACGCATGAAGACGGTACGCTTGTGGTCTATCCTATGCTGGCAGAGAACAGGCGCCATGAGCGCAGGGTTGATATTCTGGAAATGCTTGAGAAGAAATTTACCGTAACGAGGAAAATTGATTTGAGCAATAGGGAAGGTCAGGGCAGATTTCTTGAAGGAACAGGAAGCATAATCTTTGATCATGCTAACCGTATTGGGTACATGTGCCGGGCGCCAAGATCGGATGAAAAATTATTGGCCACGCTTTGCGATCAACTTGGGTACACGACACTTGTTTTTGATGCGGTAGATGAAAACAAGAAACCCATTTACCATACTAATGTCATGTTGTGGGTAGGTGAAAAAACGGTTGGGATTTGCCTTGACTCTATCCAAAATGAGCATGATCAGGAAAAGATATTATCCTCCTTTGAGCGCACCCACCATAAGGTGGTGGCAATTAGTTACGACCAAATGAGATCCTTTGCTGGTAATATGCTGGAGATTAAGGACAAGCGAGGTGATCGTTACCTGGCCATGTCCACTACAGCGCTTAATTCTTTACTACCCGGCCAATTGAGTGAGGTGAGCAAGCATGCGGAGCCCTTACCTGTTTCCATTTCTGCGATAGAAAAATATGGAGGCGGGGGCATCCGTTGTATGTTGGCCGGAATACATTTGCCCTTCAGACATTGATAATCCTCCCTTGTATTTCTATCTTTAGCGCACAAGGCTTTACTCTATGAAGAAATATGATTTAGTAGTGATCGGTGCAGGCCCGTCCGGATATGCTGCCGCCATGCGCGCATTAGACTTTAAGAAGAGGATATTGTTGATAGAAAAGAATAAGGTCGGAGGTGCGGGTGTCACTAATGGGGCATTGTCTTCTAAGACATGGTGGGAACTTTCACGTGAAGCTTCTGCTTTTCGAAAAAGTTTGAAGCGATACAACATTCAGGCACCTTCTATCAGCTATTCGGAGATTCAGGCAGAGGTTCGAAGGGCTGTGCAGGAGAGAAAAGGAATGCTGGAAGAACATATGGAGCAATTGACGAATTCTCCTTATGCTAATCTACTTGACTTTAAGGTGGGAGAAGCCAAGCTACTGAGCCAGCATGAAGTGGAAATTATGGTTGGCGCCCGAAAGGAAGTAGTGTATGCTGAGAATATAATTTTAGCGACAGGAAGCAGGCCACGTTATCTGCCTGAACTTCCAATCGATGAACATATCGTAATGACCAGTGAAGGAATTGAAAATATGACCGACTTTCCGGAGAGCATGGTTATTGTCGGTGCGGGTGTGATTGGTTGTGAATATGCTACCATTTTCAGCGGCTTTGGCCGCACAAAAGTTCACCTCATTGATAAGGGCGATCGTATCCTTCCTTTTGAAGATGAAGATGTCGTTCGTATCGTAGAACGAAATATGGAGAACAATGGGGTATTGGTTCATCGCAACTCGCGGTTAATGAGTATGAAGATTGTGAATGGAAGAGTTGAGTATGAATTAGAATATACCGATGGAAGCCGGGAAACTTTCAATGTTGAAAAAGCGCTTGTTTCGGTAGGCCGCGTGGCCAATCTGGAAGACCTCTGGGAAGATAAAATTGGAATTAAAATGACGAAACGCGGCATTGATAATAATGATACGCAAACAAATGTTTCTACTATTTACGCGGTAGGAGATTTAACAGCAGACATTTCATTGGTGAATGTAGGAGAGTTGGAAGGAAGGTATGCGGTGGAAAAAATTTTTGGAAAGCCCGATCGAAAATTAGTCTATGAAAACATAAGCACGATCATGTTCCTTAGTCCAGAGGTAGCAGGAGTGGGGTTGAATGAGACACAGGCGAAAGAAAAGGGAATGGAGTACAAGGTAGTGACACTGGAATACAGCACTATCCCCCGTGCCATTGCCAAACGGAATACGCAAGGTTTTATAAAACTTCTCGTCACCAACGATGATCATATGAAAATCCTTGGAATGAAAGTAGTGGGTAATCATGCCAGCAGTGCTATTCAAGCCGTGGCTGTTTTAATTTCCATGGACAAAGGCATTGAAGAACTGGCGGAGTGTGTTCACCCGCATCCTAGCATTACAGAAGGCATACAAGAATGTGTTCGTATGCTAATGGGCAAGTCATTGTTTAAACCCTCTGCACTAGTAGGAAGGCTTTCTTGCAGAAAGTATACTAATAAAGTGTATGAGAATATTGTGTTTTGATAAGTTGGGAGACGGAAACAAAATTAGGCTATCCAAGCATGATTTTTGAACTATTAGGTTCCACATGGATCAGCACATGCCCTAATTCTGGAATTTCTTGCCTTAGGAAATTCTTAAGACGATGTGCTAATTCATGACCTTCTTTTACACTGATGTTTGAATCTACAATAGCATGGAGATCGACATGGTATTTCATTCCTGCTTTACGAATAAAACACTTTTCTGTAGCGATAATTCCATCGACTTGTAACGAAACCTTTCTGATTTCCTGAATCAGGTCATCATAAAGATTTTCATCCATAATTTCTCCTAAGGCGGGTCGGAAAATTAGGTAACTGTTATAAATAATAAATCCGGAGGCAAATAAGGCTGCCCAATCATCAGCCGCTTCGTAGCCTTTGCCTAAGAATACGGCAATAGATATCCCAATGAAAGCGGCCACAGATGTAATGGCATCACTGCGGTGGTGCCATGCATCTGCTCTTAAAGAAGAACTTTTTATTTCTTTACTACGCTTGATAACAAGCCTATAGGAGATTTCTTTCCAGATGATAATGGCTCCCAACACGAATAAGGTAAAAGGCTTAGGCAACTCATGTGGGGTTCCTATATTTTGTATACTCTCATAAGCGATGATGGTGGCTGAGGTAATTAAAAACCCAACGACCAGGAATGTGATGAGTGGTTCAATCCTCCCGTGCCCGTAAGGATGATTTTCATCGGCCGGGCGACTGGCATATTTGATTCCGAACAACACTAAGCAGGATGAAAAGATATCGGTAGTAGATTCAATGGCATCGGCTATTAAGGCGTATGAATTCCCGAAATACCCGGATACACCTTTAATGATGGCAAGGATGGTATTTCCTGCAATACTAAAGTAGGTAGTTTTTACAGCGGTCTGCTCATTTGTCATGGCGGCTTGCTTTCTCATCTATCGGATCAAATCAGTAAGTCAAAAAGATAGCATCATTTTATATTTTATTGCCAAATCCAATATCAACTAAGCTAAATACTTCTGTCTTTAAATCCAATTCTAAATAATGTGCTAACATAAACTTCAGCGAAGGTGGTGGACTGAGATGAGAGAATGAGCTATCTTTGATGGGAGTTGACCTGGCTAGTACCTACGAAATAAATTAGAGGTGATTTATTCTTATCAATGAGCACATTAAGAAAAACATCTACTACAGGCCATATATTGGTAAGAAAGAAGAAAGTGACTCCTACCCGTCAGGATCTTTCTTTATTTGAACAACTCAAGGCTTTGCTATTGCCGTATAAGGATAGGCTTGAGTTAAAAGTAAACACCGCAGATCATTATGAACTTTGGACTAATGAAGGGTATAGAACCACTAGTCTGCATCCTGTCAACAAAAGAGGTATTCAGTTTGCTGCCATTATGATTTATGCAGAGCACATCACCTTCTATTTTCAGCCACTGTATTTAGATGCAATCCTAAAAGAAGGGCTAACAGAAAGCCTAAAACCTTTTTTTCGGGGCAAGTCCTGCTTTTACCTCAAAGCCCTGACAGAGCAGCTCTGCAATGATCTCAAGGAACTTTTGCAAAAGGGCTGGGAGTCGTATCAGAAAATGGGTCTGGTACTACGAGATTAGGGTATGGAGATGAATATAAATTATGAACTCTTTTCATGATTAATGAAAGAAAGTATCTTTTATTTGTTCTTGTTGCGTCAGCGTTCAAGGACCAAAATGTATAATTTGCATAAGATGAAACGACTTATTCTTTTTTTACTTCTGATGATAACCGGACTGTCGTGCTCTATCGATAAGTTATATAAGATGAAGGAGAATAGGAAGGTCAACCCCTATGAGCAGATCAATTTTAACGAAATGGTAAGCCGCTATATGAGTAAGGATAAAAGCAGCGTAGGCTCTATCGAAGGGATATACTCGGTGTCCAGTCTGGTAAGTAAGAAAGGGAAGGGTCTTCTATCGTCCACTGAAAAAGAGAAGATTGTAGATCGTGAGGAGAACTTTTCCAAGGTGGCTATCATTCGAGATTCACAACATCCGGGTAGGGAATATTTGGAGGTAACTCTTGATAAGGACTTTCTCCCTTCCTATTCGATCCGAGGCGAGTTTACCGGACTGTCGGATGGGAACATCCTCGTTTATAAACACTTCGAGCCAAGAGGTAAAATATTATCTTATACATTTTCCTATGATAAATCGCGTGATATTCTGGAAGGTGTACGGACGGAGAACAATGGCTCCTTTGAATTTACCCATAAGCTTACCTATTTAAAGCTCGCTCCCAAAGCAGAGAAATAATCACAGGTACACTGCCACATCTTTTAGTAATTTTCTTTTGAGCTTTGGCACAAATGTATCCTCGGCTGGTAATCCAATGGGGATTAAAAGAAAGGGCCGCTCATTTTCAGGTCTTTTTAAGAGCTTAGTGAGAAAATTCATAGGACTCGGTGTATGTGTCAGCGCAACCAGCCCCGCATGGTGAATGGCCACTAACAGAAAACCACACGCAATGCCCACCGATTCATTTACATAATAGTTGTTTCTCTTTGTTCCATCTGGCAGAATATCGTACGCCCTTTTAAACACGACAATAAGTTGTGGAGCTATTTCCAAAAAGGGTTTCTTCCAGTCGGTCTGTAATGGCCTTAAGTCTTCAAGCCACTCTGAACTCATACGACTGGTATAGCTCTCTTTTTCTTCATTTTCCGCAGCGATTCGAATCTCTTTTTTGAGCGCTGGATCTCCTACTACGCAAAATGTCCAGGGTTGTTTATGAGCACCTGACGGAGCAGTAGAAGCAGTTAGTAAAATAGAGTCGATCAATTCCTTTGGGATAGCCTTGTCCGAGAAGTCGCGCACCGTGCGTCTTTGTTCCATCCAATGATGAAAGTTCTTACTTCGTTGCAGCATTTCGTTTTCGGGATAGGTTTCATGTTGGTACACTTCAAACTCGTATCCATCAATGGTTTTGGTTGATTGGGGCATGGTAATTAATAGCTATGCTAAATAATAATCTTTTAAAGAATGCCCTTGCAAGCTAGCTGACAAGTTTGAATTTGCACAAAAGCGCTTTAAAACAATTCATATAATAGTTCCGGCTATTATCTCATGAAGGATTGATGGTATATTTCACTACTTTTAAATAGTCCGTTTACGAATTTTTCATCTAAGGCATGACCTATTTAAAAACCCTTACCGCCATTCTTTGCATTGTGCTGGTTGTATGTTGTTCACCAAAAGAGAGATCAAATTCTGGGTTGCCCGACACGAGTTGGGCACTGCTACCTTTTGTAAAAGTTGATAGTTTGAATCCAGTTCTCTCTGCAGGAACAGGAAAATTCATTTGTCCCATTTTAAAGAAGGAAGTCCTCTGGGAAGAAAAGGATGTATTTAACCCAGCAGCAGTTGTTCGTCACGATACTGTCTTTCTATTGTACCGCGCTGAGGATAAAATTGGGAAATTTGCCGGCACTTCACGCTTAGGGATAGCTTCAAGTACAGATGGGCTCCACTTCGTACGCAGGAAAGAACCTGTGTTCTTTCCCCGTGAGGACTTTATGAAACATTATGAATGGGAGGGAGGAATTGAAGATCCACGGATCGTTGAAAGCGAAGAGGGTACGTACATTATGACTTACACTGCTTATGATGGAAATCTCGCACGCCTATGCATTGCCTCTTCTACTGATTTAGTAACATGGACGAAGCATGGTCCTATGCTCACGGGAAATTACCTCAACTCGTGGAGCAAATCAGGCGCAATTGTTGCAAGACGAGTGGGTGATAAAATAATTGCAGCGAAGGTAAACGGCAAATATTGGATGTATTTCGGAGACACCGATTTGTTCCTTGCCAGTTCTGATGATCTTATCCATTGGCAGTCTGTTGAGGAAGATGGCAAACTCAAGCCAGTTCTTACTCCCCGCAAAAACTATTTTGATAGTCGATTGGTTGAGAGCGGACCGTATGCTTTAATGACTGAGAGAGGAATTGTATTAATTTATAACGGCATGAATCACGATAATCAGGGGGATTCAACCCTCGCACGTGGCGCTTATTGTGCCGGTCAGGCTTTATTTGATAAGGATGATCCATCGATACTCTTAGATCGGCTTGAGAAAAACTTCTTACAACCAGACAGGCCTTATGAAATTTCAGGACAGGTCAATCAGGTCTGTTTTGTAGAAGGACTTGTTCCCTTTCATGGAAGGTGGTTCTTATATTTTGGCACAGCTGACTCTAAAATTGCTGTTGCCACATCTGCAATACAAAAACCTGAATAAGATTTTGGGAAGCAAACTATTACTTATGCCTCGCCTTCAGCACCCTAACTACATCGTCCAAAGCGTATCCTTTCGCAGCAAGCAACACCAGATAGTGATACATCAAATCAAAGCTTCATTTAG
>JANMYO010000058.1:0-5899 GCA_031382175.1 Bacteroidia bacterium
CGATAGTAACCGGTTGCTACCCTGGTGGTCCTGATTTTACCGATGAGTTGGATCTCGTCCTGACAAACTATGACAACAGCTATGTCTTCCCCAACTCTAATGCTAAGTATGCCATACCCGATAAAATTCCTATGATAACGGGTGACTTGGCACAGGGAGAAACTCCAAAATTTTTGGACGCGGCTACTGCAAAAGTGATTTTAGATCAGGTAAATTCAAACATGACCAAACTGGGCTACACCCAAGCTACCACAGATGCAGATGTAGTCGTTACTGTTGCCGCTTTGGAGGTAACTACAACAACTGTCTATTGTAATGATTGGTATTATGGTGGTTGGTGGGGTTACTATCCTGGGTACCCGGGGTATGGTGGTTGTTACTACCCAAGTGCCTATTCCTATTCCACCGGCACGGTTTTAATTTCAATGATTGACGATAAAGGTGAAGATGGAAACCCCGAAACACCCGTAAGAGGTGTATGGGGTGCTGGAATAAATGGCCTTCTTGAAAGCAGCAGTAGTTCTAACAATGAACGCATAGCCAAAGGCATTGACAAGGCATTTGCTCAATCACCTTATTTGAAGACCAACTAATTTAATTCTTGAACAACATGAAACATTTCTATATTATTTTATTTCTAATGGTGAGCAGCATATCTGCTGCGTTGGCACAGGATGGTTATACTTCGTTGCACTACGATGTTGGCTTCGGCTTAGGGAAGACAAGTGATTTTATCAGCAAGCCCAGCTTCAGAGGAATAGGATTTGATTACCGCAAAATGGTCAATCCCAATATTGGTGTAGGAGTTTCTTTTGCCTGGAGTACCTTTTATGAACGCAAAGATGATGATACGTATACCCTTCCGGATGGCAGTGCCACACTTTCCGGAGTTCAGTTCCGCTATCTGAACGTACTCCCATTCCATCTTAACTTCAACTACTACCTGGGAGGTGAAGGAGAAACGGTAAGACCATTTCTCGGATTAGGAGTTGGTACAGTATATTCAGAGAAAAAGACCCAGATGGGACAATATGCAAACACTACCCAAACCTGGCATTTCAGCCTCCAGCCTGAAGTAGGTGTTTTGTACGAGGTGCAGCCTGATGTCTCTGTATTTATTGCAGGCAAATTTACTACACCCTTTGATAATGGCTCTGTAGTTGCCATGCCATACCTAAGCATGAATGTTGGGCTAGCGTGGATGTTACATTGATTATGCGGTGATAATGATTCATTAAAATCCCAGCATTTTCGTTGGGATTTTTTTGTTGCATCGCCCCCAGAAAAGAGAAAATCTATGGTTAGTACTTATTCATCTAAACCTTAAAACTATGAACGATCTGCCTGCTCCTCAAAATCAGGAGAGCTACATTACCAAAGCCGTTGAAGTGGTAATTCGTATTTCGGTTCTTATTCTCGTGGTGGGTTGGTGCTTCCTGATCATGGCTCCGTTTCTTTCCTTAATCATTTGGGCTGTTATCATTGCGATAGCGAATTACCCTATTTTTAGTTTCCTAAAGAAAAAATTCGGTGACCGTGGAAAACTGGCGGCCATCCTTATCACCGTTTCCTTTTTACTGCTCATCCTATTGCCTTCTTTTTTACTGGCTGATTCCCTATTTGAAGGCATCCAACACTTACGGACGATCTATCAGAGTGGTGACTTCTCCATTCCTCCTCCAGATGAACGGGTTAAGTCGTGGCCAGGTATTACCAAGCCTGTTATTGATTTGTGGAAACTTGCTTCAGAAAACCTGTCAGATGCCATATCAAAATTTACACCGCAAATAAAAATGGTGGGTGGCTGGATTTTGGGCCTGATAGCCGGAACAAGTATTGGCATACTTCAATTTATAGGTTCAATCATTATTGCCGGAGTGTTACTTGGGTATTCACAAGAAGGTGGCTCTATGCTGCGCTCTATTTTTATCAGACTCGCTGGCCAACAAGGAGCAAACTTCGCAGCTCTTTCTGAGATCACTATTCGCAATGTGGTGAAGGGCATTTTAGGTGTTGCTATAATTCAAACAACCTTGGCGGGCATCGGGTTTGTAGTAGCTGGCATTCCATTGGCAGGACTATGGATATTATTCTGCCTTATTTTCGCCATTGTTCAAATTGGCGTTGCGCCAATTGTTATACCTGCGGTGGTGTTCATGTTTGTTACATCAGACACACTTAGTGCAAGTTTATTTTTGGCGTGGTCTGTGCTGGTTACCCTGTCGGATAATATTTTGAAACCAATTCTATTAGGAAAGGGCGCACCCGTGCCCATGCTGGTGGTCTTTCTTGGCTCCATTGGGGGGTTTATTGCCAATGGTTTTATTGGCCTTTTTATTGGTCCTGTTATTTTATCCTTGGGGTATAAATTGTTCTTGCTTTGGGTCGGAGATAAAACTCAATCAACTGACAACAATGATATAATAGTTGCGTAGAGCCTTTTGCGACTTATTGTTTATCTCTCGAATAGTAAAAGCTAGTGCCCTTAAGGATTTGAAAACTTAAGGAAACATAAAACACATTGGCGTCAAATCCGGCATAAGGTTGAACGGTACCACCCTGACCATCATTTGCCGTATAGTCCTTATTGAAGAAATTAGTCATGTAGTACTTAAATTTTAATTGTGTTCCATACGGTGTTTGAATTCCAATAAAAAGAGATTGATACAGGCCAGGAATGCGGTTTGAAAACCAGTACACTTCTTTGTTCTGCTTATCCTCATTCACAAATATCTTCTCTTTGTAGTTGAAGGGTAACTCAATTTCATATCCGCCAAACAGATACATCCCGGTCATGTTGCCGAATTTGATCCCAACAGGAACCCCTACCGTGTACGCTCTTGCTTTATATCGTGTTGAAGGCACAGTCGGGTCATCCCAAATGAAACCAATATTGCGCAGATTTAGACCTGTGAAAAAACCTAACTTCTCGGACTTATCCAGGTGAACCTGACTTTGAATATTAATAACCGGTGCAAAGCGGGTAATGACATCAACATCCACACCGCTTTGCTTCGCGTCAGCCCATGAGAATATCCATTCACCACCAGTAGTCGTATAGACGTTTTTCTGGCCTTGAGCTATTCCGAGTATAAAGGATAGTGCGATGATTAAATTGATACTTTTTTTCATGTTCTCTCAACTTTTAGCAACGCCAAAAATAGCGTATTTCTTCTGCCTGACAAAGAAATACAAAGTCCTTTAAGAACGGATTTTCCCTCACCAGGAATCCTTTCAGATAAATTCCCTTGGGTTCTGTATTTGAAATTTTATCATTATCTTGACGCATAAAATAAGTCACTATGAAAATTACTTTTGTACTAGCCGCATTTATCGGCATTATATTTACTGCACAAGCACAGCCTACTGTTACGCTGCTAACCTTCGAAAGCTATTCGTTTTCGGATAAGGTTGTAACATCAGATGGCTATGATGGAAAAATAGGAGACGGTTTTCAGTGGGGAGGTGGTCTTGAATTTGGGTTGCAGGAAACGATGGCCGTAGAGCTGATCTACCAGCGACTTGAGACCAAGGGCTATATACAATATCCTCTTTCCCGCGATGAGGGAAATGTTGCAGTAAATTACTTCATGTTGGGTGGTACCCGCTATATGCCGGTAAATGAAAAGATAAGCGGTTTTGGCACCGTTGATTTGGGTCTGGGTGTTCTAGGCTCGACTGATAACTCAAGCGACAATAATGCTGAAAAATTTGCCTGGGGCTTGCGCCTGGGCGTAAGGATTGCCGCTTCAGAAAAAGTAAGCCTTCGCTTGCACGGACAGCTTATGTCGGCAGTTCAAGCAATGGGTGGTGGTGTTTATTTTGGTACTGGAGGAGCTGGTGCAGGCATTAGCGGCTATTCAACTTTTTATCAGTTTAATCTGGGTGGAAGCTTGAATTATAGATTAAAATAAAATCAGGTTCAAATTTAATTCTGCCAATAAGATTCTTTTCTCCTTATTAAGGCTAAGGATTGCCATCAAGTCTACAAGAGGCATAGATCGATCGTTGACGATCAATAGTAGGTAGCTATTCCTTTGGGTTTATGAACGATCCAAAACTCAAAATAAAGCAAAAACTTTTTGCGCTCTGCCATTCCTTCATTGAAGAGCGCATTGCCACGGCAAAGACTGCCATTGAGATGGCTCAAAACTCTGCCAACGAGGAAACAAAAAGTAGTGCAGGCGATAAGTATGAAACAGGTCGGGCGATGGCGCAATTAGAAATTGAGAAGGGCACCGTTCAATTATCAGAAGCATTGAAGCAGAAACAGGTACTGGATCAGATGCCCCCAGCAATAGAGACCTCTACCGTGCGCTTGGGCAGTTTAGTTTATACGAATGAGGAAAATTACTATTTATCCATTCCGGCAGGGAAGATGGAGATTGATGCGATAACCTATTATGCAATTTCTTCTGCCTCTCCTATTGGCGCAATGTTGATGGGGCAAGGGCCCGGAACGTCCTTTACGTTTAATAAGAAGGAAATAGTGATTGAAAAAATAGTATGAAAGATGTGGACATTGACCATTGTCAATTTTTAAATATGCTCTTTCTTGTTCTTCACCAGCTCGTACATCAACTCACGCGCGCGGTGCAATTGAGCTTTCACGGTACCTAAGGGTGCTTCCAGTTCTTTGGCAATCTCTTCGTAGGAAAGTTCATGGAAGTAACGGAGACGTACTAGCTTTTGGTATTTAGCCGGTAGCATTCCCACAAAAACTTGAATGATTTCTTCTTTCTGCAGTTTGATGGTCTCCTCCTGGGGATTAAGATTCATATCTTCGACATCAATGGATACTGAATCTCCATTATCATCTGTATACGTATTCTCAATGCTCAGCGTGTTGAGCTTTCTCTTCCGAATAAAATCAATGGTGTTGTTAGTAGCGATCCGGAACAACCAGGTGCTAAAGGTAAAGTCTTTTTTAAACCGATGTAAACTACGAAACGCCTTGGCGAATGATTCAATGGTGAGATCTTCTGCATCATCAACATTACGGACCATTTTAAGGATAACATGGTACACGGGCCTCCGATAGCGATTCAAGAGTTTGGCGTACGATTTCTCATCACCGTCTACAGCCATGTCAATCAGCTTGAAATCTTCAAGTGCTTTTGGCGAAAACCGGCTTTCTACATCTTCCATCGTACTTTTTTTGATACTAACGCAACAGAGCCCGCAACAAGATAATAAAAGGCGTAAATAAAATCTAAAAAGGGTGTTTTCCAGGCCTCAAATGGATCACCCGTCTTACGCGAACCTATGTGTACGAGCGTCATTAACACTATCCAGCGAAGTCCGAAAAAGGACAGCAGCCAATAGTTCCACGGTGAAAAAAGTAGAATCGGCAAAACAAAAAGCCAAACCCCCATCCACGAAAGTGAGAATAAGCCCAACATGACTTTACTCGAAAATCTGTAATGCTTGCCCACTGAAAGGTGTCTTAACTTTTGATAATAAAATTCTTTCCAGGTGCTCTTGGGTTTGGAATAGACCAATGCTTCTTTGCCCAAAACAATTCCTGTATTAGCACCGGTAGCATGCTGGTTCACAAATAAATCATCATCTCCTCCTGTAACACTTAAATAATTATTAAACCCCTTATTATCAAGAAAAAGTGATTTGCGATAAGCCAGATTACGGCCCACACCCATATAAGGATTGCGTAGCAAAGCGAACCCGATATATTGTATGGCAGTAAGAAGCGTCTCAAAGCGAATAAAAGAATTGAGCAAGCCGGGACTTCGATGGTAAGAAGAGAAACCCAAAACAATTTTTGCATCTGTACTAAATTGTTCACTCATCTCCTTAATCCATTGCTGCCCACATGGTCTGCAGTCAGCATCCGTCAACAGCACCCAATCATATTGCGCTGCTTTAATGCCGAGGGTCAATC
>JANMYO010000030.1:0-44960 GCA_031382175.1 Bacteroidia bacterium
CCTGGCGAGTTGCTCTCCAGCATTGCTCACGTCCGTTTCATCTCCAAAACAAATGTAAACGGTATTCAGGATTAAAAATAATATGTAAACTTGTGGCAGGATTATCCTTCCACACTGTAAACTTTTTTCAGGACGGGTCAATTCTCGCCCACGCTTTTGGCACTTGCCATTGCCGCTCATGCCACCGCGACACCAAAGCAATGCCAAGAGCCAACCACCCGTACCAAACAAGTATATTAACGGCTAAAAATCAGTCAATGAAAGTATTGAATATTAATGGTGCGGCCAGAAAATGCCTTTTAGAGTAATCAAAAATAATAGTAAGATGAACAATGACCAGACATGGTATTTATTAATAGGCAAATGAAACCATTTTTTCCTGCTTACTACTTCAGGGGCCGAGCCTATGAAAATATACCCCTTCTTGGGTACGGTCTTAATAATTTTATTGTCATTTAATTGTTTGCGTAATAAAGATATAGTGTGGGTAAGTAATTCATCACCACTTTCGTAACTGCCCCAAATTTTATCAATGATTTCTTTGCGACTTAAAAGCTGCCCTTGCCTTTGCACCAACAGATGCAGAACCTTCGCAAGTCTGGGTTCAAGTGTGGTTCTTGTTTTTGTTTTTCGGTTCACCAATTCGCTTCGTTCAAAATCAACTTCAAAATTGGCGTTTATTTGATAATATAACATATCTCAAGTTTTTCTACAGGTATTTATTGAAACAAAATTTGACGTTTTGACGCTCTATATCAAAACCGTGTTACTTAACAAAGGGCGAAATGAAACTACTTATTTATATAACGGGCACATGCTTCGTTATTAGCCTCGTTCTAATAATTTCCCTGCAAGACGCCCCATTTGGGGTAGTCTTCTCAGAATCTGTGATACTGTTTTTAGTAAGCGCGATCGCTCTAAGTGTAATTTCTGGTATTTTGGTTCTCCAGAAAAAGACCATTTGGAAAAAACTATTAGCAGCCCCGTTTCTAATTATTGCTACTCTCCTTAGTGCACTTTCTATTGTTCTTCTTCTTGACACAAGTAAATCACATACGATGCTTGCTAATGCAGTGCTAAAAATTACTCCCGAAGCTAACAGAGGGAACCTACGTCCATTTTTGCCTACACTAAACAGAAAACAATGGCTTGAGGATATTGATTACCTTAAAATTGAACTTCCCAAGCACCATGCCCACCCATTTCTATATTTAAATCAGAATCACTTTTATAATGCCATTGAAATTTTAAAAAACCGCTTAGATTCTCTCAACGACCAGCAAATTGCATTGGAGATTTGTAAAATTGTCTCTATGGTTAAAGACGGACACACTCAAGTCATATCCTTGCCCTTCAACCTACCTCCTTTACTAGAGAGTCGGTTATTTCCACTCCGAATTTTCCACTACTCAGCTGGCATTTATGTTACCTCTGGCGGGCGTGATAATAGCGATTTATCCGCTATGAAAATCCTGAAAATCAATGACTCAAAAATTGAAGATGTTATTAAGAGAGTAAATGAATATGTGCCTGGTGAAAATGAGTATTATAAAAATGCAATGGTCATTTCCATATTTATTGAATGTGCAATTATTGAAACACTTAGGAGTTATTGAGGATGAATCAAAAGCGGAATTTACGTTCATTTCTAAAACAGGTACAGTGGTTAAAAGGACACTTGAACCAATCTTATCACCGCTCTATTTAAAATGGTATCGATCTACTCGCTACCTGGATGACTTGTCGGGGCGGAATAGATTAAATGAAAATTATTGGTATGATTATTCTGATAGCAGCAAAACGCTATATATTCAAATCAATCAGGTTGCCGATCAAAAAGGTGGTGCCACATTAAAGGAATTTGCCGAAAAGTTAACAAAGCATATTGAACGAAACGAAATCGATAAAACAGTTGTGGATGTTCGCAATTGCAACGGTGGTGATAACTCCAAAATGAAACCATTGCTTAAGTTTTTAAGTAACGCGATAGTTAACCAGCGCGGAAAATTATTTGCATTAATTGGGCGGCAAACATTCTCAGCCGGTATCTCGTTCCTAGCAGCAATGGAGAGAAATACAAGCATCATACTGGTAGGTGAGCCAGCAGGCAGCGGCCCCAATCAATGCGGTGATGTGCAGACATTTGTTCTTCCACACTCTCAGCTGTTCCTTCAGGTATCATCCAAATTTCATCAACAAGGGTTTTATCAAGACAAGTCATTAACCATCGAGCCCTCCTTAAAAGTTAATTACACGCGTCAATTAGAAAACAAAATGGATCAAGGCTTGGAACTCATCTATTCCTATGCGGCAAATCAAGAGGCTAATGTTTTGAGTTTGGATACTGCAACTTTGGATCATTATACAGGTAGATTTAGTTATGATACTGACAAGATTATGATAATCGAAAAGTCAAATGGAAATCTAACTTATAAAATCGCAGACTATCAGTCCTTTGGATCAGGTTCATTGTACCCGATAAGTTCCACAGCTTTTTCTACAACTAATTCACAGCTTTCGTTTCAATTTCTGGATTTTGAAAACAACAAGTTCAACAAAATTGAGTTTCGCTGGAATACTGAAACCGACATACTTTTACGGTTATCCAATTTCTATCAGTCACCTGTTGAAATGATAAGACAAAATCAAATTGATAAGGCCCTCGACACATACTCGAAAGCAAAATTGGCCGGAATCCATTTGGCCGCTACTACCGAGACTGAATTGAATGCCCTTGGCTATCAATATATGTCACAGGACAATTTTGAGGTAGCAGAGAAAATATTTAAAACAAATTGTCTATTGTTTCCTTTTTCTGGAAATGCTTGGGATAGTTTAGCGGAAGTCTGCTAAGGAAGGGGGACTCTGAAAAGGCGAAACTGTACTACAAAAAAAGTCTTGAACTCAACCCGGACAACGAACAAGCTAGAGAAGCGATAAAACAAATAGAAAACAACTTATGAAAAGTACAATCATTCTTATTGGTATGCTGGCAACCTATTCGGCATTTGCAATTACAAAAAGGCATGACAGAAGTGACAAAGAGTATTTGGATAAAGCTAAAGCTATTAACCAGGTCTGTAAACTTGGAAAAGCTGGAGATGCCACCCTTGTTAGAAGACAATGGCTAATTACTGCTGCGCATGTGGCAAATTCTTTTATTGGAAGATTGGATGAATTGACAGTGGAATTTGCAGGCAAGCAATATAAAGCAGACAAAATATTCCTTCATCCTCAATGGACTGATATGGGACCTCACGACATTGCGTTAATACACCTCACACAACCAGTTTCTGACATTGAGCCGATTGGCACTTACAAAAAGAGGGATGAAAATGGAAAAAATGTACTACTAGTTGGTCATGGCGATACTCGAACGGGACTGGGCGGTGAATGGAAGACAGATTTTACATTGAGAGCCGCTACAAACATAGTGGATGAAGCAGATGAAAAATTTATAATAATAAGTTTTACTGAACCACCGGCCGGCACTTACCTCGAAGGCGTTTCTGGCAGAGGTGATAGTGGTGGGCCAGTTTTTATTGAAATAAACAGGAAATTCTATATCGCTGGAGTAAGTTCAGTAGGTCAAGATGGAAAAAATGGCCCTGCTACATATGGGGCAAAAGATTATTATACCAGAGTATCAATGCACATGGAGTGGATTTACAAAGTGCTTGCTTCAAAAGTCACTGCTAGTCCTACACGGGCAAAAGATAGTTTCGAGAGTAATATAAAAGACACAATACCTAACACTCCGGCTGGTAAGCGGTTGAAAAGTTACATTGCTGTAATTGAAAAGAATAGTGAACAGGCTCTACTGGATTTTATCAATTCTAATTTTTCGCCAAAAGACCTTGAAGGCAGGCCAGCCAAAGAACGAAGAGCCATTAACACAATTATCCCAAATGGGCTGCGGGGCGCTACATTCATAGAAGTTGTTGAATCAAAGCCCAACTTTATTATTGCAAAATTTAAAACAAAGAATAATGAATATCTGAATATTGGAATGGAATGTGAAATGGTTGCTCCGTTTTGGCTTTTAGATGTCTTTAGAAATTAAGTAAGAAGGTCAGAGTTTATCAATACGACACTAACAAAAATTTATTATTCAACTCAACCATCAAACTACCATGAGCAAAATATTAATAGTAGTCTTCTTGACTGTTTATACTTCAAGTTTTGCACAACCTAAACAATCAATCTTTGGTGAATTTTATTCCATTGACAAAGATCATTCTTATATCGGATTCTCAATTAAATATATGGGGTGGGCTAAGGTACGCGGAAGGTTTGCTGATTTTTCAGGATTGGTGCGATACGATCCAGGTGAACTAAGTAAGACATCTACTACGATATCAATAAGTGCATCGAGTATTAATACAGACTTGGATTTTCGAGATAATGACTTAAAATCCGAAAATTGGTTTGATGTGGTGAAGTATCCACGGATACTATTTCAAAGCCAACATTTGAATAAAACACCCTAGTTGCTGTTGGTGTAAGAAAGGATGTTATTGTTGGTCGCCTGACCAACAATTGACTGAATTTATTAAGTGATAATGGTTGTGAGAAAACGACTAATTTGGTTTACCAGCGCACTTTAAAGACTTATAGACTTGTTGGTCAAGCGACCAACAAGAACTAAGGTTCCAATCATAATGGAGCTGAAGAGCTACCGCAAAAAATATATCCCCTTTGAATTAACCTTCCTCTTTTTATCTTTCTGCAAATTTATTGATTGAATGGAAACGATCGAGTTCTCTGGTATTGTTGGAATGATTGCCCTGGCCGCATTGGCTATCAATTTTATCGTTGGTATTTGTATTTGGTCCAATGTGAATTATCAACTTCCGTATCAACTGACTTTTTTGCAGTTGCATAAATTTACGGGCTACACAGCCGCGATAACAATACTGGTTCATATCGTCTTGATTCCGCTAGACCCGCTTTCCGGATTTTCGTGGACGGATTTGCTGCTGCCCGCGTGGACTGAACATCAGCCTCTTGCCAATACGTTTGGTTCAGTAGCCTTCTATCTTATTGGAATCGTTATCATAAGCTCTTATTATAAATCGAAGATGGCGCTTAAGACCTGGCGGGTTTTACATTTTCTGTCCTATTTCGCTATCCTACCTCTCATTTTGCATAGTGTAATCACAGATCCAAAATTGCAAGACAGACCTATTGACTGGTTTGATGCGGAGAAGCTCTTTGTATTACTTTGTTGTGCAGCTATTGCTGGATTAACAGTTTATCGTTTTTTTTTCGTGAAAGAGAAACCGCAATAGCCCTGGAGAGAAATGACTAACCTTTTTTTGCCCGCTTCATATACATAACCAATCCCGCAAAGGCTAAAGTGAGCACAATGGGAATCACCATCGTTACGTTGATAATCTCAGGCCCCGCAGCTTTCTTCGCTTCATTTAACGCCATCGCCATGTCCGTGCCGGAAGCAGCATTTACGTAGGTGGAAAGTTCTGTTCCCCCGGGGAGTTTAGTGGCCAGAAGGCGATCGTAATATCCACCCATAAACATCAGATAAAGTGAAACGGCAAACATACCCGCGCCACCCATCAGGTTGAGGCCCACAGCTCCGGTCTTGGGAAGATTTTCGGCCACAAAACCAATCATGGTGGGCCAGAAATAACAGACTCCCATTCCAAATACCAAGGCTCCTACAAAAAGCATATTCCCGGTGCTATGTCCCAGCAGATACAATCCAATAGCTGCCAGAAAAGCGGACATCACCAGTACACCTTGAGGGGAGAAGCGATGTACCACCGGTTTGGCAAGTCCCCGCCCAATCACCATCACACCAGTTGTGAGCGTTAAAATAAGAATCGCATTATCGGTCACGCTCTTTAATAAGACATCAATCCACTGGCCGGTAAACAATTCCGTGATAGCTGTACCAAACATGCAGACGATCATGAAAAGAAATAGCGGGTTGAGGAGTGACTTATACATTTCGCTGGTAGACACTCCTGACGCTACTCGTTCCGTAACAGGAAATTGAAGTTTGGAGAACAAGTATCCATAGAATGCTGCGGGAATCAACATTGTGCCCACCTGCACCTGCCAGCTTATTCCCAGCCGATCAAAGAAGAATACAATCAACGTACCAATGACAATTCCACCTGGGAACCATAAGTGAAAGTGATTCAGCTTGGTTGTTTTGTTATCTGTATAGAGAGAAGCTACCAGAGGATTACAAGCTGCTTCCACCGTTCCGTTGGCGATGCCCACGAGCAGGGTTGAGATAAATAAAGACCAATAGCCATTCGCGAAAATGGTCAGCACAATGCCGAGTAAATGAAAGATAAAGGCAAGCACCAACAGTCGCTTCATGCCGATGATATCCACCACCATGCCTCCAATCACCACAGCCAAAGGAAATCCCCAAAATGCTGTAGCAGCGATCGTTCCCAGTTGCTGCGCACTCAGATTGAAATCGACACCCAATCGATTGAGGATACCTGCTCTGATCCCGAATGAAAGGGACGTAACTAAAAGGGCGAGGCAACTTGCCCTGAATAAACTGCTACGGTTAATTAATTGGCTCATGATTATTGAGATTTTATAAGGGAAGATGAGAGGAAATTCTCTCTTCTCCAAGCCGGAATTTGATGGACTTAACTAAAACAGTATTTTGCATAAGTGAGCAATCAAAAGTACCTGCTGGGCATAGATATTGGGAGTTCTTCCATCAAGACCTGCCTTGTCGAAGTCGTCACAGGACAAGCCTTGTCTTCAGCTCAATCTCCTGATGAGGAAATGCCGATCACTGCCTTACATCCAGGATGGGCAGAGCAAGACCCCGAGATGTGGTGGACTCATACCGTCAACAGCATTAAGAATTGTTTACTAAAAACCGGCATAGCTGGAGAAGATGTTTTAGGAATTGGGATCTCTTACCAGATGCATGGGCTCGTTTGTGTTGACAAGGATCAACAGGTTTTGAGACCTTCCATTATTTGGTGTGATAGTCGGGCTGTAGAAATTGGTAATAATGCTTTTCGGCAATTGGGCGAAAGGTATTGCCACCAGCATTTATTGAATTCGCCCGGAAATTTTACTGCTTCTAAGTTGAAATGGGTGAAAGATCATGAGCCAGCTATCTTTGATCGAATTCATAAAGTGATGCTTCCTGGCGACTTTATTGCGATGCGCTTAACCGGGGATATTGTAACTACAGCGTCCGGATTATCAGAAGGTATGTTGTGGGATTTTCAAAAAGCTTCACCTGCTGATCAATTATTGAACCTATATGGATTTGATTCTTCTATCTTAGCTGATGTAGTTCCGACATTTTCAATTCAAGGTAAACTTCAAAAGAGTATTGCTTCCATGTTAGGATTAAAAGAAGGAACACCTATCAGTTATAGGGCAGGAGACCAACCCAACAATGCGTTTTCTTTGAATGTATTGAATCCAGGAGAGACAGCGGCTACAGCAGGTACATCGGGCGTAATCTATAGTGTGACTGACCAACATGCGGTTGATTTAAAATCACGTGTGAACACATTCATGCATGTTAACAATAATCCAGAGGGCAAACCGGGAAGGCAAATCAGAAATGGTGTTTTGCTTTGCATCAATGGCACAGGTATATTAAATAGCTGGCTTCGCAAGAATATGAAAGGTAATACCCCGCTTGACTATGAAACCATGAATAAAATTTCGGAGGAAGCGCCTATTGGTTCTGATGGCTTGGTGGTGTTGCCTTTTGGAAATGGTGCAGAGCGCATTCTTGAAAATAGAAATATCAATAGCTCTGTTCATGGACTAAATTTCAACAGGCACAATCAGTCCCATGTTTTTAGGGCGGCACAAGAAGGTATTGTGTTTGCCTTAAAGTATGGATTTGATATTCTTCAGGAGATGGGCTTGAAATCTCAGGTGATTCGAGCCGGTAATGCCAACATATTTTTAAGCCCATTATTTCGTGAGGCCTTCGTCAACACCATCGGTACACGCCTGGAGTTATATGATACCGATGGTGCAAAAGGTGCAGCAATTGGTGCAGGCATTGGCTGCGGAGTATACTCTTCTTTTGAAGAAGCTTTTACCGGATTGAAGATGATTCGCTTTGAGGAACCAGATGCAAGTAAAGTTGAGCAATATTCATTAGCTTACTACTCTTGGCTGAAATATTTAGAAAAGCAAGAATAGATTAACTGATGCTAGATGAAACTAATAATCTTCCGTTATCGCTGGTGCTCGCAATTGACGTATGGTTATTTTGTGAATTAAGGGCATCTCTAAAAACCTTGTCATGTTGAACCCGATAGCTATCGGGTCGAAACATATTTCCTATTATGGATTCTCTAAATCGGCTTTGACAGGCTCAGCCTGACAAGCAATTTAGGTTTTTAGAGATACCCTTAATATATTCAATTGAGATAAAATACAATAGATATGAAAACAATCCGAAGCAAACCTTATTTTAAAGGTATAGGTCGCATTAAATACGAAGGGCCTGAATCAGATAATCCATTGGCATTTAAGTATTATAATCCGAAGCGTAAAGTGGGCAAGAAGACAATGCAAGATCACTTCCGTTTTGCTATTGCCTACTGGCATACCTTCTGTGGAACGGGTGGCGATCCGTTTGGAGGAGGAACAAAAAGTTTCCCCTGGTCACAAAGTGCAGATGCCATGCAGCGCGGTTATGATAAAATGGATGCAGCCTTTGAGTTCATCACTAAAATTGGAGCTCCATTTTATTGCTTCCACGATTACGATTTGGTAGAAGAAGCGCCTACGCTAAGGGAATCCGAAAAGAGGCTATCCAACATGGTGTCCTATGCAAAACAGAAACAAAAAGAAACAGGTGTAAAATTGTTGTGGGGAACTGCCAATATGTTTTCACACACGCGCTACATGAATGGGGCAGCCACCAATCCGGATTTTGAGGTTGTATGTTGGGCGGGCGCACAAGTGAAAAACGCGATTGATGCAACAATTGAATTGGGTGGAGCGAATTATGTTTTCTGGGGCGGGAGGGAAGGATACCTCACATTGCTCAACACCAATATGAAACGTGAGCAAGAGCATCTTGCTACATTTTTGCATATGGCACGCGACTATGGAAGAATGAATGGTTTCAAAGGAACATTTTTGATCGAGCCAAAGCCGATGGAGCCAACTAAACATCAATACGATTTTGATTCAGCGACTGTGATTTCATTTCTTCGTCAATATGATTTGATGGATGATTTCAAATTGAACCTGGAGGTAAATCACGCCACCTTAGCGCATCACACTTTTCAGCACGAATTGCAGGTAGCAGCAGATGCAAATGTACTGGGGAGCATGGATGCCAATCGGGGAGATTATCAAAATGGATGGGATACAGATCAATTCCCCAATAATCTTTATGAACTAACCGAATCTATGCTTGTCGTACTGGCGGCCGGTGGTTTTAAAACAGGAGGTATCAATTTCGATGCAAAGACCCGCAGAAATTCAACTGACCTCGCGGATATTTTCTATGCTCACATTGGAGGCATGGATACTTTTGCACGCGCATTGCTAACAGCGCAGGCTATCATTGATGATGGTGAATATGATGAGTTGCGCAAGCAACGTTACAATTCATTCGACTCGGGCAACGGAAAGAAATTTGAACGTGGTAGCCTTTCTCTGGAAGCCCTGCGCAAACGGGCACTCAAGAATGGTGAGCCAGCGCAAGTGAGCGGAAAGCAGGAGTATTATGAAAACCTGATTAGTAAATATATTTAGCTTGTCAGAATTTGATACCAGAACAATCGATTGAAATGCCGTTCTTAAAATATCGTTTGTCCGATGGCTTTAAGCCACTTCTTTTGAATAAATTGGCTGACTAATTAAACCTGATAATGAAAAGAAAACTAAGAATGGGTATGATTGGGGGAGGCCTCACCTCATTTATAGGTCCGGTTCACCGGAAAGCCGCTGGAATAGATGGCGAGATAGAATTAGTATGTGGCGCTTTCTCAGTTGTACCGGGAGAATCAGAGGCTACTGGCGAAGCGCTTTACCTGGACTCAAAGAGAGTTTATACAACCTATCAGGAGATGTTTGAGAAGGAGAAAAATATGCCGGAAGACAAGCGTATAGACTTTGTCTCTGTCGTCACTCCCAATCATGTTCACTTTGGCCCATCTAAGATGGCATTGGAGAGTGGATTCCATGTGCTTGTCGAAAAACCAATTGCATTTTCATTAGAGGAAGCAAGAATATTGGAGAAGCTTGTCGATAAGACCGGATTGATCCTTGGATTAACGCATACCTATACTGGCTATCCTTTGGTAAAAGAAGCTCGATATAGAATTGCCCAAGGTGAGCTGGGAAAAATCAGAAAAGTATTTGTTGAATATCCTCAAGGCTGGTTGTCTACTTTATTAGAAGGAACCGGCAATGCTCAGGCCTCCTGGCGTACAGACCCTAAGCAGTCCGGGCTAGGTGGAGCTATTGGAGATATTGGAACACATGCCGCTAATCTTGCTGAATATATTACAGGGGCAAAGATCAAGGAGATTTGTGCGATGCTCAATACGGTTGTGGAGGGTCGTCATTTGGATGATGACAGTTCCATGTTGCTTCGTTTTGACAATGGAGCGTCCGGTGTTTTGCTGGCTACCCAGGTAGCGGCAGGCGATGAGAATAATTTAAACATTCGGGTCTATGGCGAAAAGGGCGGACTGGAGTGGAAGCAACAGGATCCGAATACCATGATTTTAAAGTGGCTTGATAAGCCCATGGAAATTATTCGTGCGGGTCAGAAATATCTATCAGAAGATGCCAAAGCATTTACCCGAACACCAGCGGGCCACCCCGAAGGTTATCTCGAAGCATTTGCCAACATCTATCGCGCTTTTACAAAAGGTGTACGTGATTATAAGCCCGGCCAAAAAATTGACTATGCAAAGAAGTTTGATTTTCCTGATGTAAAAGATGGAGTGCATGGCATGGCGTTCGTACAAACCGCAGTAGAATCATCCAACTCAACTACAAAGTGGACGAAATTCAAATATTAATAGCTAGATGAAGACAATGAAAGGCCCTGCTATTTTTCTGGCTCAGTTCCTGGGTGATGAACCTCCTTTTGATAATCTAAAGTCAATTTGTAATTGGGCAGCTTCATTAGGTTACATAGGCGTTCAGATTCCTACCTTGGATGCTCGCTGCATCGACTTAAGAAAAGCCGCAGAGAGTAAAGACTATGCTGATGAGCTTCGCGAGACGGTGGAGTCCTGTGGTTTAAAAATTACGGAACTTGCTACCCACATCCAAGGACAATTGGTTGCAGTTCATCCCGCTTACGATGTGCTATTTGATGGCTTTGCACCCAAGGCTCTTCGTGGAAAACCCAAAGAAAGGACAGCTTGGGCTGTGGATCAGTTGAAACTTGCGGCCAAAGCTTCCAGAAATCTGGGATTGAATGCGCATGCAACTTTCTCAGGCGCTTTAATGTGGCATACTGTCTTCCCATGGCCTCAACGCCCAAAGGGACTAGTAGAAGATGGATTTAAAGAACTTGCCAAAAGATGGCTACCGATTTTGAATGCTTTTGATAAAGCCGGAGTGGATGTCTGCTATGAAATCCATCCGGTGGAAGATTTGCACGATGGCATAACATTCGAACGATTTTGGGAAGCCACGGGCAAGCATGTCCGAGCCAACATCCTTTATGACCCAAGCCATTTTGTTCTTCAGCAGTTGGATTATTTGCAATACATTGATTACTACCATTCCTTTATAAAGATGTTTCATGTGAAAGATGCGGAGTTCAATGCCACCGGGAAAAGCGGAGTGTATGGCGGCTATCAGGATTGGATAAATCGTCCTGGAAGATTTCGTTCTCCGGGAGATGGGCAAGTGGATTTCAAATCTATTTTTTCGAAGCTTGCCCAATATGGATACAATGGTTGGGCTGTACTCGAATGGGAGTGTTGCATCAAACACCCTGAGCAAGGCGCGACAGAGGGGGCACCATTTATCAAAAATCACATCATCAGGGTGACAGAGAAAGCCTTTGACGATTTTGCTTCAGTCGGCAAAAATCCTAAATTGAATAGAAAAATTCTTGGTATTTAAACACTTAGACCAAATAGTATGAAGAAGATCGTTTATTATCTTTTTGCATCAGCCTTCGCCATGACGGTTGTTGCCTGTGGTTCAAAAACGGAAAATAAAAACACAGAAGAGTATGTTGCCAATGAGAGCGCAGCGGAAGCACCTACCACTCTGGATGCGATAGCACAGGGCGAAGCCTTGGTAAAAGCAAGTGATTGTAAGACCTGCCACCACACCGTAAACAAAATTATAGGACCTGCACATACTGACGTAGCAAAAAAATATGAGTTCAATAAGGCAAGCGTAGATCTATTGGCTCAAAAGATTATTAATGGAGGCGTGGGCGTGTGGGGTGAAATACCTATGAGTGCCCATGTGGATATTAGCCAGGCCGATGCGGAGAAGATGGCGCGTTATGTATTGTCATTGGATGGAGAGACTGAGCACTAGAAAATTAATGAGATCAATATGAAAAATAGAATAATTGGCCGCTGCGTAAGAAATTTCGGTTTTGTTTATTTTATAGTGTGCCTGTGTGGCTGTGGTTCAGAGAAGAACAAAGAAGCAGAGTCAGCTGATACTGAAAGTGGATTCCGTTCAATCTTTTTTGACATAAAGGATATAAAGATTCCAAATAAGAACCCAGATTCGTTAGAACAAACTACAAAGCAGATGGAAAGCATCAACTTGGTAGATAGTGATGATTTTTGGCCCGGCCATGATCACTTTTTTATGAACTCATTGGGATCAATTGAGTTTCCTAAAGAAGGTTCTTACTCTTTCCGGCTTTTAGTAAGTGGTAAAATAAAGTTGAAGTTGAATAACAAAGATTTATTTGAGGTTAAAACTCCTAAGGATACTATTTTGGAGAACCTTCAGTTTGTAGACGCTGGCAGGAATTTCTTTGAGATAGAATACTTTGATGGAGGATTAAACCCTAAAATTGTATTGGAATGGATCAACAATGGTACTTCTGAAGTAATTCCTAAAGAGATGTTTCACCTTGCAGATTTGGCACTCGATGAGGAGCCCTATGAAAAGGCTGCAATGCGCCCACTTGAGGAGTCTACTCAAAACCCTAACACGCTCTCTCCAGAGGAAACAAAAAAAGGATGGAAACTTCTTTTCGATGGGCTTACGACCAAGGGCTGGCATACTTACAATAAGCCTGGAACCATTGGAAGGAAATGGCACGCAGAAGATGGCACCTTGACGTTTGACGGACGGAAAAGATTTCGGTACATGTTTGAAGGAAGGACAAATGAGATGGGCGATACCGACAAAGTTAAAGATGGCGGAGAAGATATAGTAACCGATGGAGAATATGAAAATTTTGAATTGATGTTAGAATGGAAAATTTCTGAAGGCGGGAACAACGGGATACTTTATTCAGTTTTGGAAGATGGACAGCATAAGGAAGTCTGGCATACTAGCCCTGAAATGCAAGTACTTGATGACTTTGTCCACAAAGACGGACAAATTTATAAACACAGATCCGGAGATTTATATGATTTGATTGCCTGTAAAGAAATTGCAGTTAGGCCGCAAGGTCAATGGAACCAGGTTAAAATAGTAAAGAACAATGGAAAGTTTGAACATTGGTTAAATGGAATTAAGGTAGTTGAGTATGATACCAACTCAAAAGAATGGACGGAGATGATTAAAAAGAGTAAGTTTTCAAATTTGAAGGATTTTGCCACTTCTGGAAAAAGAAGAATTGCCTTTCAAGACCACGACAATCAGGTATGGTTCAGAAACTTAAAGATCAGGTCTCTTTAAAGAGATTGTATTCATCCATGATCATCGGCATCTTCGATAATGAGTTTGTAAAATGTGAATTGGATGATTCATTGCCAGTCTTGATCCATCACTGGAAATCCGAACTCCCGGGAGAAGAGTTTAAGTACAATCTGAGAAGAGTACTTGAAGAATACCAAAATTTAAAAAAGTCATATACCAAGTTGGCTTGGTTGGCAGATACAGTGAACCTGGGAGAGTTGGATGAAGATGTGGAAGAATGGCTGGTGAATACCTGGGAAGATTTGTTATTCAAAAAGGCAGAAGTAAAAATTCATGCCGTTATTCTTGGTCAAAGCATTTTTGCAGACTATCCCATGGAGAAATTTAAGACGGATACAGAGATAAAATTAAAGGAACTCAATGTTCACCTGGGAGTTTTCTCTAATCAAAGCGAGGCCTATCAATGGATTAAACAACAACAATTAAACGCATGAAACGCAGAGAATTTATTCAAACTTCCATGGCAGCAGCCGCCATCGTAAGCCTTCCTTCTTTTATGGTACCCGCTAAGAGGAAAACGGGACTTCAACTCTATTCACTTCGGGATGTAATTAAAAGTGATCCGAAAGGGGTAATGAAAAAGGTAGCTGAATTTGGTTATCAGGAAGTGGAGACATTTGACTATGATAATGGTAAACTTTTTGGTTTGACATTAAAGGAGTTTGCGGATTATACGAAGAGTCTGGGCATTTCAATAACCAGTGGTCATTACAAATTAGGAAAAACAAAGACCGAGATTAAAGGCACGTTGTTAAATGAATGGGAGCGTGCAGTAGCAGATGCAAAAGAGATTGGACAGAAGTACATGGTACTGGCCTTCCTTGAGCCTGATGAGCACAAATCATTAGATGATTACAAAATGGTTTGTGAGGCCGTAAACAAAGGAGCAGAGATGTGTAAAAAATATGACATTCGAATGAGCTATCATAATCATGAATTTGAGTTCGAGGAATTTGAGGGCCAGGTGGCATACGATTTCATGTTAAAAGAATTGGACCCCAAGCTAGTATCCATAGAACTGGATTTGTATTGGATCACTCGCGCCAATCATGACCCGTTGGATTACTTTGCCAAATATCCGGGACGGTTTGAACAGTGGCACGTGAAGGATATGGACAAAACAGATATGAAAAAGCAAGTGGATGTCGGGACAGGCAGAATTGATTTTAAGTCAATCTTTGCAAAAGCTTCTCAGGCTGGAATGAAGCATTTTTACATTGAACAAGAACAATACCCATCCTCATCGCTGGAAAGCGTAAAAAATTCAATCCTCAATTTGAAGAAGGTCTTAAAATGAGGTAATACTCTGATTCTGTGTGGATAGGCGCATAGACCATACAAATAGGTCTAAAGTAAACTGCCGCGCAATCGTTTGAACCCTTTCTTTTTCTCCATTTCTCGGTTATTTTTGAGGGATTCAACTTTAATCAATTTGATATGACTGAGACTTCAAATGCGAAAAGCACCTACCCGATTAAGCATAATGATTTACTGGCGTGGGTAAAGCAGACTGCCGATTTATGTAAGCCTGCACAAATACGCTGGTGTGATGGCTCAAAGGCTGAATACGATGAAATGTGTAATCTGCTTGTAGGGAAAGGAACATTTATTCGACTCGATAATGAAAAGAGACCCAATAGCTTTGCTTGCTTTTCAGATCCAAGTGATGTAGCGAGAGTTGAAGACCGCACTTATATCTGTAGCCGCAAGAAAGAGGATGCGGGGCCTACAAACAATTGGGTGGAGCCAAAAGAAATGAAGCAGACGCTCAACAAGCTTTTGGACGGATGTATGGCAGGACGCACGATGTACGTCATTCCATATTGTATGGGGCCACTGGGCTCACCTATCTCTCACATTGGAATTGAGATAACCGATTCAGAATATGTGGTGGTCAACATGCACATCATGACCCGGGCCGGGAAAAAAGTAATGGATATATTGGGTACCAATGGAGATTATGTAAAATGCCTTCATTCGTTGGGCGCTCCATTGAAAGTCGGTGAAGCCGATCCAAAATGGCCTTGTAATCCAACAACTAAATATATTGTTCATTATCCTGAAGAGAGATCCATTGTTGCCTATGGTTCGGGCTATGGCGGGAATGCATTGTTAGGAAAGAAATGTTTTGCGTTAAGGATTGCATCTTCCATGGCGCAGGAGGAAGGATGGTTAGCAGAGCACATGTTAATTCTTGGAGTCGAAAGCCCCAGGAAGGAAAAGACCTATGTTGCTGCTGCATTTCCAAGTGCCTGTGGTAAAACAAATTTTGCCATGCTCATTCCGCCTAAAGAATTGGATGGCTGGAAAGTGACAACGGTAGGTGACGATATCGCTTGGATAAAACCTGGAAAGGATGGTAAGTTGTATGCTATTAATCCGGAAGCAGGATATTTTGGTGTCGCACCGGGTACCAATACCAAGAGCAACCCAAATGCGATGAAGACAATTGCAAAAAATACAATCTTCACCAATGTGGCCGTCACCCCAGATGGAGATGTGTGGTGGGAGGGTATGACGAAAGAAGCGCCTAAAGATATAACAGACTGGCGCGGACAAAAGTGGGATCCGGCTTCAGGAAAACCCGCAGCTCACCCGAATGCAAGATTTACTGCACCTGCATCGCAATGTCCTAGTATTGATCCCGATTGGGAGAACCCGGCAGGTGTGCCTATTGGCGCATTTATTTTTGGAGGAAGAAGAAGTACAACGATTCCATTGATCTATCAGGCTCATAACTGGAATTATGGAGTATACCTTGCTGCCACCATGGGATCAGAAACCACAGCAGCAGCGTTTGGAGAAGTAGGAAAAGTTCGCAGAGATCCATTTGCCATGTTGCCATTTTGTGGCTACCACATGGGTGATTACTTTAATCATTGGCTACAGTTTGGCCGTGATATTCCAAACCCTCCGAGGATATTTGGAGTGAACTGGTTTAGGAAAGATGAGAACGGAAACTTCTTGTGGCCGGGTTTTGGCGATAATATGCGCGTATTGAAATGGATTGTTGAAAAGATCCAGGGTAAATCCAATGCCGTGGAAAGTCCAATCGGATGGATGCCGCATTATGATGATATCGATTGGACGGGGCTTAATTTTACAAAGCAGCAGTTTGAAGCCTTAATGTTGATTGATCGCGAAGCCTGGAAGAAAGAACTTTCTGAACACGCAGAATTGTTCGAACGGATGTATGACAAACTGCCAAAGGAATTCATCTTCATGCGTGAGTTATTGTTGTCGAGCCTCTGGCGTTCTCCTGAAAAATGGAGCGTAGAGCCGGAGACGGAGTAATTTTAAAAAAAGGATTTAATCTTGATAGTAACCCCTTCGTCACTTTGATGAAGGGGTTCTGTTTTACGGGCTAATGGGAAAATCAGAGGTCAAATATTTCAACAAGTGCTGTTTTAATAGCACTAATTTCATCTTGCTTTATCCTGCCTAAACTTTCTTTACTGAGCCTACTTTCATCAACCGCCCTTATTTGATCCAGACATACTTCACAAAATTTATTATCAAAACGCAGTTCCACCCGTGAAGGATAAGCTCTCAAGGTGGTGGTCATGGGAGCGATGATTACCGTTCCCAGAGAAGTGTTCATATCAGAAGCAGAAAGCACAAGGCAATGTCTTTTCTTTTTCATTTCAGACCCAATAGTTGGATCAAGATTTACCAGATGAACATTAAATTCTCTTACCATGTCCACTCGGTTTCGTCAAACTTGTTAGCTACTAAGACTAATTTTTTCTTAGACTTCTTAAAATCAGACCATTTTTTCTTTTTCACCTCCTTTTCGGCCGAGATCATGATGACTTTATTTTTCACCGTGATTTTTACAACGTCCTTTACCCCACTTTCATCCAGTATAGATTTAGTGAAGAGTATTCCTCTCGAATTTCCAATTCGTCTGACTTTAACGATCGTGCTGCCCATAATTCTACTGGTTATAACACAAAGTTATAACAAATGGATGCGGATACAATTTTTCTTTTTCTTTTTTTGAAATGGTCAATGCTGTTGATATTTTAAATTAATAGACCTACTTTGTTGGAGCTTAATATGTCATTTTTATGAATTCCGAGAAGACATTTTTTGGTCATCCGCGCGGACTGGCTACATTATTTTTTACCGAGATGTGGGAGCGCTTTAGTTACTACGGAATGCGAGCGCTGCTTCTTTTGTTTATGGTTGGGTCTATCGAGAACGGAGGAATGGGCCTCGATGTAAAAACAGGCGGTGCCATCTATGGTCTTTATACGATGTTTGTCTATTTGCTGGCGCTACCTGGTGGTTGGTTAGCGGATAAATATTTTGGATTACGTAAGTCAGTTTTCTACGGTGGTTGCCTGATCACCTTCGGCCACTTTTGCCTTGCGTTTCCTTTTCCCCAAACCTTCTTCCTGGGATTACTTTTTATCGTCATGGGCACGGGCATGCTGAAGCCCAACATCAGCAGTTTGGTAGGTGAATTATATTCATCACAAGATCATGCTAAGCGCGATGCAGGCTTCTCTATTTTCTTTATGGGTATTAATATAGGTGCAACTATTGCTCCGATCATTACCAGCTACCTGGGAGAAAAAATAAACTGGCATTATGGTTTTGCTGCTGCTGGTGTGGGTATGTTATTCGGTGTGATTCAATACAAGATGACAGAAAAGACCTTGGGTACGGCAGGCCTTGAGCCCTCGAAATTGGAAGATCCTGTTTTACAAGCTGCCCGCGATAAAAATATTAAAGTTGGATTAATAACTATTGGTGCAGGCTTATCACTGCTTCTGGCCTTACTGTTTACCGGAACAATTAGTGTTGACCCTACTATGGTAGCTAAAGGAGCTACTTACACGCTTGTTGCCAGCATCATTTTCTATTTTGGATATATCTTATTTTTTGAAAAGCTTACAAAGGATGAGAAGAATAAAATCAAAGTCATCTGCTTACTTTTCGGAGCCTCGGCAATGTTCTATATGGGCTATGAGCAACAGGGCTCATCATTAACTTTATTCGCAGATCGATATACGGACCGATTCATTGGAAGTTTTGAGTTTCCATCGGGTTGGTTTCAAACGATACCCGCAGGAGGAGTTATTATTTTCTCGCCACTTCTGGCGTGGCTCTGGGTGTGGCTTTCTAAACGCAAGCTTAATCCATCTATTCCCTATAAATTCTCGTTTGGGTTGATCTTTATGGGATTGGGTTATGCCGTCATGATGGGTGCTTCATTAATTGTTGTGGCGGGAGATAAAGCTTTGCCCACCTGGCTGATCATTACGTATGTCTTGCACACATTCGGTGAGATATGCCTTTACCCTGTTGGCTTAAGCGCAGTCACAAAACTATCACCTAAGCGATTAGTCGGCCAAATGATGGGGGTTTGGTTTATGTCACTTGCTTTGGGTAATTTGATTGCAGGAATGTTTGCGGGAGAATTTGATGCCGATGCAATTGCAGTGAACCCTCATTTAATGGTAGACCTTTTTTGGATGGTCGTAAAGGTGATGGGTGTTACCGGATTGATCGTTATCTTGTTCAACAAACCGTTGAAGAAATTAATGGGTGATGTGAATTAAACTAATAATTCAATATGAAAGCATTGGAAACATTCAAACCCTATGTTGCACCAGAGCAAAATATGGCAGAGTTTACAGTCAAGTCTGTGGTGTTCGGATCGCTGTTCGGAATTCTTTTTGGTTCGTCTACCGTTTATCTTGCACTCAAAGCGGGATTAACAGTGACAGCTTCTATACCTATTGCTGTCATCGCTATTACGCTGGGCAGGAAATTCCTGAAGACGACAATTCTGGAGAATAATATCATCCAGACAACTGGTTCGGCAGGTGAATCCATTGCGGCAGGCGTTGTTTTTACATTGCCAGGATTCTTGTTTCTTTCCCCCGGAGAAAATGGCGTAAGTATTGGCGAGGGCTATTTTGATTACCTCACTATTCTCATACTTGCGGCCTTTGGTGGAATGCTCGGGACCTTAATGATGATTCCATTAAGACGTTCGCTTATTGTCAAAGAGCACGGAACATTGCCTTATCCCGAAGGAACGGCTTGCGCTTCGGTGCTTCAAGCGGGAGAGAAAGGAGGAGTATTCGCCCAGACGGCCTTCATTGGAATGGGAGTGGCCATGGCCTACGCTGTTTTGCAAAAAGTTTTTCATGTTATTGCTGAAGTTCCGGCATTTGTTACAAGCCATTTGAATAAGTACTGGCCGGCAGGAGCAACGAGGGGCGAAATAACACCCGAATATTTAGGAGTGGGCTATATTATCGGTCCACGAATTTCCGGAGTATTAGTGGCGGGTTCTGTTTTAGCGTGGTGGGGAATGATTCCACTTCTTACAACATTAGTTGCGCCAGATACTATTGCACTTCAGTTGGTTAAACTTGGCTATTTAGTGGATATTAATACCGCAGGTGGGCCGGGTGCTTGGGATCCAGCTACCCATTCTTTTGGTAGTTATGCTGATGCAATTTACAGAGCTTACATCCGCCAAATTGGAGCAGGCGCTGTGGCGGCAGGAGGATTCATCACTTTAATAAAGACTATCCCAACCATTGTCAGTTCGTTTCGTGAAAGCATTGCTTCGATGAAGGAAAAGAATGAAGCAAGTGTTTTGAGAACAGATCGTGACCTCTCCTTTAAGGTAGTGATCATTGGAAGTATAGCATTAGTATTGCTTACTGCAATTTTGCCCAGTAGTATCATTCCTGGAGAGAGTTTCATCCAGAAATTTTTCATTGGAACTCTGGTGGTCATTTTTGGCTTTTTCTTTGTCACGGTTTCAAGCCGGATAGTTGGGTTAGTAGGAACCAGTAATAATCCGATTTCAGGAATGACCATTGCTACCTTAATGGGCACCTGCTTGATCTTTACAAGCATTGGATGGTCAGGGAAATTTTATGAGCCCTTAGCATTAGTTGTCGGAGGCATGATCTGTATTGCAGCAGCCAATGCAGGAGGTACGTCTCAGGATTTAAAGACAGGTTACATTGTAGGAGCAACTCCTAAATATCAACAGCTTGCTTTATTTATAGGAGCTATTGTTTCATCCATTGCCATTGGAATTGTAGTGAGGGTATTAGATACACCAACGCCTGACATGATTGCGCAAGGACTTACTCATGCTATAGGAAGTGACCGCTATCCTGCACCACAAGCAACGCTCATGGCAACGCTGGCAAAAGGCATTTTATCTTTTAACCTTGATTGGCAGTTTGTGATTGTAGGTGTTTTTATCGCAGTTACTTTAGAATTGTGTGGCATAAAGGCCTTAGCATTTGCAATCGGTTTATACTTACCTCTTTCCACCACGCTTCCAATTTTTGCAGGCGGGGCAGTGAAGGGCTATGTGGATTGGAAGGCCGAAAGGAAAAATGAAAAGAAAGATGATGATGAGTTAGGTCGTGGAAGTTTGTTTGCGACAGGGTTAATTGCCGGAGGCGCTTTAACGGGAGTAATTGTTGCAATTCTCGCTGTCTTTTTTGGAGATGCGTTAGGCACAGTAAACCTTGAACATGGCATTACAGGATTGTTGGGTGTAGGGGGTTATCAAATTCTGGGAACCTTATTCTTTATAACCATGATGGTGATGCTATACCGACTATCCGTCAATAGGAATCCTGAGTAGGATAGAGATAAACACCTTAGTAGTAATGTAAGAAGTTTAAGCAGTTGGCTCTGCTGCCCCCAAGTCGATAATCTTTTTAAGGGCATTCAATGCCATGGTCTCAGCCTGATCAACTTTACCATCGGCATTGATAATGTCATACATATCTGTATAGACCTTGTATTTCTGATTGAATTTCACACCGGAAAAGTGTTTAAAAGTATCATGAATCAACTCATTTAGCTTGCTTGGATCAAATTCAAGATATTCCCTTTCTGCAGCTATCATTTTGTGCTTTGGATCTCCCTCGTGAGGAAATAATTTACTCATCTTACCCATGATAGCGTCTTTTTCGCTGGGATGAAAAATTCCATCAGCATAGGCCATGTATACGTACAGGAAGAGTACGAAGTCAGAAAAATCTTTATGTATTACCATGATAGAGTGTATTTGATCTAAGATTCTAAACTGAAAATTAAGCAAAAAAGACTTCACATATTCTGTGAAGCCTTTTTTATTAGCTCAAACTACTCCTGCTCTTTTGCAAAGCGGAGGCGTTCATTTTCTTACATCATTCCACCCATTCCTCCGCCACCGGGCATCTGAGGAGCTTCTTTTTCTTCCTGAATTTCAGAGACAACGGCTTCAGTGGTTAACAATAGACCAGCGATTGAAGCAGCGTTTTCAAGGGCCAGACGAGCCACTTTAGTAGGATCGATAATACCAGCAGCAAAGAAATCTTCGTACTTATTCTCGCTGGCATTATAGCCAAAATCCTTCTTACCATCCTTAACTTTATTAACCACAACAGAACCTTCCTGTCCAGCATTTTCTGCAATGGTTCTTAGCGGAGACTCTAAGGCAAGGCGAATGATATTCACACCCGTAGCCTGATCTTCGTTGTCTGTGACAACATTTTTCAAGGCTTCAATAGCGCGGATGTAAGCCACTCCACCTCCAGGGATAATTCCTTCCTGAACGGCAGCGCGTGTAGCATGCAATGCATCATCTACTCTGTCTTTCTTTTCTTTCATCTCTACCTCAGTGGCAGCACCGATATATAGTATCGCTACACCACCAGAAAGTTTAGCCAAACGCTCTTGTAACTTTTCTTTGTCGTAATCAGATGTTGTGGATTCGATTTGAGCTTTGATCTGGTTAATTCTTCCATTGATCTCTGCTTTCTTACCGGCTCCATTGACGATGATCGTATTGTCTTTGTCAATGTTTACTTTTTCAGCGCGGCCAAGAGAATCTAGTTTAGCATCTTCCAACTTCATGCCGGTCTCTTCAGAAATCACCTTTCCTCCGGTGAGTACCGCGATGTCTTCCAACATAGCCTTTCTTCTGTCGCCAAAGCCAGGAGCTTTAACAGCAGCTACACGTAGGGCTCCACGAATCTTGTTCACTACTAAAGTAGCCAAAGCTTCACCTTCTATTTCTTCAGCAATGATTAACAATGGCTTGCCGGTTTGGGCAGAAGCTTCCAGGACTGGAAGAAGTTCTTTCATGGAAGAAATCTTCTTATCATAAATCAAAATGTAAGGGCTTTCGAGATCAGCTTCCATTTTCTCTGTGTTCGTCACAAAGTAAGGGGAGAGGTATCCGCGATCAAACTGCATACCTTCTACCGTTTTCACTTCGGTCTCAGTGCCTTTCGCTTCTTCAACAGTGATTACACCATCTTTTCCAACTTTATCCATGGCAGTAGCAATCATCTTACCGATTTCGGTATCGTTATTAGATGAAATAGTAGCTACCTGGGTAATTTCTTTTGATCCTTTAATGTCTTTAGACTGCTTTTTCAGATTTTCAACAACAGCTGTTACTGCTTTCTCAATACCACGCTTGAGGTCCATAGGATTGGCTCCGGCAGCTACGTTTTTAATTCCATGAGAATAGATGGATTGTGCTAAAACTGTGGCAGTAGTAGTTCCATCTCCAGCTGCATCCGCAGTTTTAGAAGCAACTTCTTTTACCAATTGTGCACCCATATTTTCGATGGGATCTTTCAAATCGATTTCTTTAGCAACCGATACACCGTCTTTCGTTACGGTAGGAGCGCCAAATTTTTTGTCAAGGATCACATTACGGCCTTTAGGACCAAGTGTTACCTTAACAGCATTCGCTAATTTATCTACACCCTTTTTTATTTTATCGCGGGCGGTTGTATCAAAGGTTATTTCTTTAGCCATGGTTGTATTTCGTTTAAGGTTATTGATTAAATGATTCCAAAAATGTCTGAGTTGCGCATGATCAGGTATTCTTTACCATCGATCGTGATTTCAGTTCCTGCGTATTTGCCATAGAGAACACGGTCCCCAACTTTTACAGTGACGGGTTTGTCTTTCATTCCTTCTCCCACAGCAATGATTTTTCCTTTTTGGGGCTTTTCTTTAGCGGTATCAGGGATAATAATGCCTGATGCAGTTTTTTCTTCTGCAGCAGCAGCTTCAACAAGGACTCTGTCTTCGTTTGGTTTAAAGGTGATTTTGGCCATATGGATTTAAGTTTTAGTTTTTAAAAATTTGCTTAGCTACCCGCAATCAACGATTTTCATGCCATCGGAGATTTTTGTCATTTCTGGTCATTTTTGCATGAATGGGGGTGCAAAGATGGGGAAAATTGTCATATCTGACGCTCAAAGTGGCAGATTGTCAGGCTTATTTGTTTTCACTACTATTGATCAGGCAACCTTCCCAACAATATGGAGAATCTAAAGGAGAATTGGCTCACTGAGGGGTTAATGGATTTTGAATACAAGAAGTATGTATTACTAGCCTACCTCAAACATGTTAAAGATTCGTTTACTCGTGTGGAGTTATACCCCTTTCTTTCTGACCTGGTCTTTCATTACCGCAACCTGATTGCTTTAAGAGAGAGCAAATCACTTATCACCGACAGTTTTCCTAAACAGCTGTCTCTGGAGCATATTAAGAATCTGGAAATCAACTATAAAAAAATGATCGAGGATGATGCCATTATGAAAGAAATTGAGTCCATCATTCAATTCTCTTTGCCCCAGTTAAAAACGTTTCTGGATGAAGGTTCTTTTATTTATGAATACGTTCAATCGAATTGTGAGATAACTCCTATTGGCCTGACTGCACTTTACGCAGATGAAGGCTACTTATTTATTTCCCAGCCGCCTGAAAAGGAAACAGAAGTCTATCGGTATCAGATGACGATTTTCGATAACAGTAATGAGGTATTGCGAGGAATTCACACGAAACATGTGGTTCGGGAAGCAAAGACTATTTCTAATAGCTATGAGCAAATGAAATTAAAGCTGATCCGCGAGTTTTCTGACCTCCCTAATCCCGCAACCTATCTGGTTGTCTCAAAGCTGAAATTCCCTTTCATGCAGACGCTAATGCCTGTGGCTAAGCGTTTGTTGGTGAAGCAGATTTCGAAAGCCGCCTAATCCGCTTAGCGGAAAAAAGAAAAGGCCTTAGAAATCCTAGGGCCTTTAAATGCTTTATGTATGAGTGCCTACTTCGTACTATCTGCCTGAATAGGAGTGGTCTTCTTAAGATCTAGTCCAGGGGCTGCTTGTTGTTCTTTTGCCCTGTCGATAAGCTCATCAGAAGCTGCTGTTCCGCTCTGATTAGTAAAATTTGTAGCTAGTGAGAACACCATAATGGCAATGGCTAAACCCCATGTGAGGCGTTCTAATAGATCGCCAGTCTTTTTTACACCAATAAGATTGCTGGCGCCAGAACCGCCAAACTGGTTAGAGAGTCCTCCGCCTTTAGAATTTTGAGCTAATACGACCAGCACTAACAAAACGGATGAAAAAATGGCAAGACCTACGAATAATGTATACATAACTAATTTTTCAATTCTTCAATTTGAGCCGCAAAGTAAGCCTTTTTTTGTGGAAACTTCCAAATCAACTTTTTGAGAACTTCGATGGCTTTGTCCTTTTTACCCTGTTTGAGAAGGATTTCTACAAGTGTCTCTGAGATGATGTTATCTCCGTAGACCAGACTTTTCTCTGCTAAATCGGTAGAACTTGGAGGAGGAGTGGCTAGCTTATTTTTTGTTATACTGGGCTGAGTTTTTATAAAGTTCTCAATGATCTCAATTTGTTCTTTTTGTTTCGGCCCTTCGGGACTAACTTTCTTTTTTGTTGACTTAATCTCTTCGATCAATAAATCGGTGGGTTCATTAATCTCTTTAGGTTGACTGACTTTCTTCTCTATTTTTTTTTGGTCATCCTTCTTTTTTGAACTGGTGGCTTTTTCATACTCCTCAACACTGACCTCGAAATTATGTCTTACCACTTTGAGTTTGTCCAGTTCTTTAAAAATGTCGTTAATTAACGCTTCACCCGAAAGGTTAATTTCATTGGTTGACTGAGGAATGATAGTCTTGGGTGGTGTTGGAATAATAGTTGCCATTCTGATGGGCTCATCTGGCGCTTGAAATATTGTCTTAGCCCTTTGCTTCGAAGGAGCAGTCATAATAGATTTTAATACACTTCGGTCGGTGGTATAGATAGCACTCACATGAAGCAATTCTTCCCTAGAGGAAATATTTAAATCCTGTCCGCCTCGCGATGTGAGATTATGAAGAAGTTGGCTATAAGGAAATTCTCTCTGAAGGGCGATTAAATCAGAAACCTCCCCAGCGGTCAGCGAAGTATAATTCTTGGTCAGGAATAAGAGGTGTTCTTTCTCCACAATTTTCTAAAAAAGGTAATAGTAAATGTAGGAGAAATTCTTAGCCCAAACAAACAACAAGCTTTGGGAATTGGGCTACCAATTGCCTATGGTGGCATTAAAGACATCGATGAGAATCTGATCGAAAATCTTCTTTTCAAGATCCGTCTGGATACTTGTAAAATTTTCATTGTTATCAAAGTCTTTATAGAAACTGAAACTTCTATCCTTGAAGCTGTTCTTAGACTCAATTCCATCCACATAATTAATTTTCACACCAATAGTAAGGCGTGTAAGGGCGGCAGAATTATTGTCTTGTGGATTTCCTGCCTGAGGCGCAATAGGGTTAATCCGATATTCGCTAATCACACCTTCAATTTGAAGTTCTCCGCCTTTCTGCACTACTCTTAAGCTTGAGTTTCGCTGGTAATAATCCTTTAGCGAGTTGGTGAATGTCTGAGCAATATTAGCAGGTGCAAGATCTGTGTTGTTAAAAAACTGCTCGATCTGAATCGTCTGCGCAGTGGTGGCAGCACCAGTCATAGAATAAACTCCACAGCCGGAAATGCTTAACGGAATTACGATCAATAATAACAGGGCAAAGGTGAGAAGGCTCTTAGTCTTCAAGTTCGTATTCTTTAATTTTTCGATACAGCGTACGCTCACTAATTCCTAAATCCCGTGCTGCATACTTTCGCTTATTGTTGTTTTTGCGCAATGCACGAAGTATCAATTCCCGTTCTTTCTTTTCAATGGAAAGCGAATCGTCTTCGGACTCATGCGCAATATCCTGAACCTCTTCCTCTTGTTCTTCAGGTCTAGCTTCATTGACTGAAGGAATGTTAAATACTAATGCTTCCTTACTGCCTGACTCCGCCTGCCGCTGAATGCCTTCAAATAGCCCTTCGTATTCCTTTACAAGCTGTGCTGCTTTGGTTGGGTTAGAAACACCTTCAAGAACTATTTTTTTCAAATCATTCACATCCTTGCGCATGTCAAAGAGTACCTTGTACAATATTTCCCGCTCCGAGATATTATCTTTTCCGTTATTTTCATGGTACAATGCAGGCAAATTATTTTCTTTTGGCAAGTAATGCTGCAACTGCTCTTTAGTAATTTCCTTCTCCTCTGATGACAATACTGAGATCTGATCTACCAGATTTTTTAGCTGCCGAATATTTCCCGGGAAACGATACTGAATCAATATGGCTTTAGCCTCTTCTGTCAGCGCGATGGGTTTGACTTTATAGCGCTCTGCAAAATCGCTGGCAAATTTTCTGAATAACAATTCTATGTCTTTTCCACGGTCTCGCAGTGGCGGAACAAATACAGGCACTGTATTAAGGCGGTAGTAAAGATCTTCCCTGAATTTTCCCTGATCAACCTTGAGCATAAGGTTTACATTAGTGGCTGCCACTACGCGAACATCAGTTTTCAATACTTTGGATGAACCAACTTTTATAAACTCACCATTTTCAAGCACCCGAAGCAGACGCGCTTGTGTACCTAATGGCATCTCTCCGATTTCATCAAGAAACATGGTTCCCCCATTAGTTACTTCAAAATACCCTTTCCGCGCTTCATGGGCTCCGGTAAAAGATCCCTTCTCATGACCAAACAATTCAGAGTCAATAGTTCCTTCTGGGATTGATCCACAGTTAATGGCAATAAATTGCCCATGCTTGCGCGGGCTAAGACTGTGAATGATCTTAGAGAAAGATTCTTTACCGCTACCACTTTCGCCATTGATCAATACAGACATATCGGTAGGAGCAACCTGCATGGCTATCCGTACTGCATTATTTAAATGAGGCGTATTGCCAATGATGCCAAACTTTTGTTTTACACTTTGTATTTCAGATTCTGTGATTGCCATTGTTTCTTTTTCAATCGTTCACACTTCAATCAACAATCTTGCCTAATAAGGTGCCACCCGTGCATGATTGAATGAGAACATTAACATATTCACCCTTCTTTTTATTTCCTTCGGGGAAGATAACTACTTTGTTGGTCGAACTTCTTCCCTGCAAATGTTCAGATGAACGCTTAGAATATCCTTCAGTGAGAATCTTAAGTGTTTTTCCAATATCTAATTTATTACTCTCGAAAGAATGTTCACGTTGCTTTACAATGATCTCCGCCAATCTTCTTTTTTTTGTTTCTGGAGATATGTTGTCTTTTAATTTTTTTGCTGCCGGTGTTCCTGGTCTCTCTGAATAATAGAACATGTAAGCAAAGTCATAATGAACCATGTCCATCAGTGAAAGGGTCTCCTGATGTTCTTCTTCTGTTTCGGTACAGAATCCAGTGATCATGTCAGAAGAAATACCGCAGTCTTCTCCTAAAATAGCCCTGACACTTTTTACTTTATCCAGATACCACTCGCGAGTATAGCCACGATTCATCAAATCAAGTATGCGGCTACTGCCGCTTTGTGCCGGAAGATGTATATTTCTGCAAATATTTTGATACTTCGCCATGGTATGTAAGACCTCTTCCGTAATGTCCTTTGGATGAGAAGTAGAAAAACGAACTCGAAGATCAGGATGAACCTCGGCTACCATTTCAAGAAGTTGTGGAAAATGAACTACTTCTGGCGTTTCAATTTTATTGAGTCTGGCTTTATTATTTTCCTCGGGACTCCACTTATAAGAGTCAACGTTTTGCCCTAGTAGAGTTACCTCCTTATAACCTTTAACAAATAAGTCATTCGCTTCAGCAACAATAGAGTGTGGATCACGACTTCTTTCTCGGCCCCGTGTAAATGGGACAACACAAAAAGAACACATGTTGTCACAACCTCGCATGATGGAGATGAAAGCGGTTACTCCATTTGAATTTAATCTTACGGGACTGATATCACCGTAAGTCTCTTCGCGTGAAAGAATTGTATTTACTGCTTTTTCACCATCATCAACTTGAGCTATTAGCGTTGCCAGATCCCGATAGGCGTCTGGTCCAGCAACTAAGTCTACAATCTTTTCCTCTTCCAGGAGTTTTGTTTTTAAACGTTCGGCCATGCAACCGAGCACGCCCACCACAAGACCCGGCTTGCGTTTCTTCTGCCCATTAATGTGACGTAAACGATCCCGAACTGTAAGCTCGGCCTTTTCACGGATAGAGCAGGTATTGAGGAAAATTACATCTGCCTGATTAATATCAGAGGTTGTGTCAAAGCCATCTTTTGCAAGGAGAGAGGCTACAATTTCACTATCCGAGAAATTCATTTGGCATCCGTAGCTCTCAATGTAGAGTTTACGAGATTTACCTGTGCTCTGCTCTTTAGACACACTTGTTAGGCCTGGTAAAATCTGCTCTGAGGCGTCTAAAATCTCAATTTCGCTTATCAAGTCCTTCATATTTACAATCCCAAGACGCAAATTTAATACTTTTAGTCTTCAATGGTGACATCTTGTCAGGTTGATTTTACTGAAAGAGCTGAATTTAGAATTCAAATTCACACCTTTGTTGCAATAACTTCTATATGGCTATTATTAAATCTGTTCGTGGTTTCACCCCTGTTTTCGGAGAGAACTGTTTTTTTGCTGATAATGCCGTTGTGGTCGGTGAGGTGATTATGGGAAATAACTGCACGGTTTGGTTCAATGCAGTTGTTCGGGGTGATGTTCACTCAATTACCATTGGAAATGATACCAACATTCAGGATGGAGCGGTCATTCATTGTACGTATCAAAAAGCTAAAACGGTTATTGGAAGTAAAGTTTCCATTGCGCACAACGCAATTGTCCATGGATGCACAGTGGAAGATAATGTGCTCATTGGAATGGGGGCCATTATTATGGATGATGCCGTGATCGGTAAAGGTTCCGTGATTGCTGCTGGTGCTGTAGTTTTACAGGGGACAATTGTAGAGCCAGGCAGCATTTATGCTGGAATGCCCGCAAAAAGAATTAAAGATGTTGGAGATGAAATGAAAGCGGTGATTGAAAGGACCGCTAAAAATTATCCCATGTATGCCGAGTGGTTTAAAGAGAAGTGAGTTCAAGCTTGTCCTTCATTTTGTGTTTTTAGATTTCCTTGTCCATAGTCAGGTTTCCTGCTGACTTGCCAATATATTTTATGAGAAACATGGTTTTCTAGATTCAAGCCAGTATATTCAAGAACTAATGAAGATTGTTGATAATAAGGGTTTCGACCCAGTTGTAATTGCGGATTATAAGTCACGGATTAAAGCCGGAGGCAGGGGATTTCTATTGGGAGAGTCAGAAGAAAATAATGATGAATGTGCTCATTTTTATTTTGTTGGAAAATATGAAGGTCGTGAAGTTATCTATGATGCAGTCATCTATACGTTGCGCCTTCAACATCAAAGTGAATTATTTGAGATAGCAGAGCATAAGGCGGCAAAACATTTTCCGCAATACAAGAAAATTACTTATAAGGAAGATGAAAACGGGAACCTTCAGCCGTTGGATGAATTGGAGGAGGAGATCGGTCTGTTTATTGCTGAGGTAATTATGGATTTGGAAGAAGCCGATGAAGTAAAAGTCAGGGAGCATGTTGATCTGGATACTACGTTAGATTTTGGTGTTGGCTTGGACGCAGGCCTTCACATGGAACAAATAAACGTCAGAGTTATAGAAAAATTCATCAAAGATTTTAATGAAGGTGGGCTTGTCATAGATTCCTCTCTTTATTCGTTTCAAACTGAAGATGAAGAAGCGACTTAGCGGAGATCGCTTCTGATGAATATTCTGATTCGTTTTTAATAGCCTGTCTTTTATCTTATTCAAACCTGACTATATTTGCGGCCTTAAACCTCTTTTTTCATGAAAAACCTGTCTTTGATCCTCAATATTGTACTATTTGCTGCCGTGGCAGTTCTTTATTATTTACATTTCTCTGCCCAAAAATCATCTTCAACAGGGACTGAGATTTCAGCTCCGAAAGACCTTAACATCGCCTACATTAATTCAGATAGCGTTTTAAAATATTACGATTACTTCAAAGTTAATCGTGACAAACTCGAGTCGAAAGGAAAGAAGTTGGATCAGGATCTTCGCAATCGTGCCCAAAGCTTTCAAAATGATTATGAAGCATATCAGCGAAACGTTTCTAACCTCACCATAGGTCAGGCAAAAGCAGTGGAAGAGGATCTCGCGAAAAAGCAACAGAACCTTCAACTCTATCAGCAGAGTTTATCTCAAGAAATGTCAGTCGATGAAGGTAAGATGACACAGGAGTTGTATAAGAGAGTGACTGACCACTTGAAAGTATATGGAGAGCAAAACGGACTTCAGATTGTTTTTAAATATGACCCTACCAGTGATGTTCTTTTTGGAGGTCCTGGCCTGGACATTACAAAACAAGTAGTCGATGGTTTAAATAAGGAGTATGCTTTAGAGAAAGAATCGATTCCGGTAAAAAAGGATTCAGTGAAATCGAAGAAGAAATAAATTGATCGTCATTTAATGAGTATGGAAGCCGGCCCAAGTAAGGCCGGTTTTTTATTTTCCGGGTAAAGTCTTAATTTTCTGATTGTGAAATCACCTTTAGCAGCACTTAATGTTAAGCCGGAAGAACAACTTCAGGTTCTTCTCATGCTGGGTACAGGTTTCTTCATGGGGATTTTTATTGCTACCTACCAGGTGACAGCAGAGTCGCTGTTTATTAACAAGCTAAGCGATCAATTAGATAAGGCCTTTTTGATTTCCGGGATACTGGGAATCATCGCAACTGTTGTTTTTTCATTTGCGCAAAGCAGAATTAAGTTTACTACCCTTACCATCTCCAGCATTCTCACCATCGTCATTATTTCAATGACGATTTATTATCTCTACCATTTTGCTGACGAAAGGCTCCATTACTATGTGCTTTTTGCCATGTTTTGTTTGATTGGTCCCATTACAGCAGTTTTGCTACTCTGCTATTGGGGTGTCTTTGGAAGGCTATTTAACTTCAAGCAGTCCAAACGAATTATCGGTTGGATTGATACCGGTCAATTGGTGGCAGCGCTTCTTGCGTATTTCATTATACCTCTTACAGCACGCTTCTTCCCAGACACTTCTAATTATTTGATTATTTGCAACGTAAGCATACTTTGCTCACTTGCCTGTCTGCTCATTATTTCTACTCGATTCTCGTTAACTAAAAATAATCCTGCCGATTTTGAAGCGAGTGTGCGAACGGAAACAAAGTTCTCCCGCATATTTAAAGATAAATACGTTGTATTGTTGAGTCTCTTCCTTGTGATTTCAATGGTTACTTATGTTCTGAATCAATATTCGTTTCAGAACCTTATCAACAGGCAATATCCTGACCAGCGTGATCTGACCAATTTTCTTGCCTATTTTAATGGAGCAATTTATTTGCTAAGTTTTGTAATGCAGACTTATGTCAATGATAAGATTATAAGTAACTATGGATTAAAGATTTCTTTGTATGTTCTTCCGGTTGTGGTTGGTATTTTTGCAGTTGGTACATTTATTACGGGTTCTATTTTTGGCTATAGCCTAGACACATCACCTACCACATTTATCTTTTTCTTCTTGTTCATTGCATTGACCCGGCTTTTCAATGGAATGTTGAGAGATTCTTTAGAGAATCCTGTCTTTAAACTCCTTTTCATCCCTATTGATAACCGCTATCGCTTTGGTATTCAGGCAAAAGTGGAGGGTGTTGTTAATGAAGTGGGGAGATTAGTAGCTGGTATCTTGATTTTCTCATTTGCTATACTACCCTTCTTTAAAGTTATTTGGATTCCGTTGCTAATCATATTACTTTCAGGTGCCTATCTGATTATTGTTACCCGCCTTCACAATGGGTATAAAGGAAAAATTCGTGAGAAACTTGAGAGTACAGATTTCCATCAGGATAAATTGGAAATTGGCTTTGCCCAAATTACTTCACGACTGGAGAGTTTACTATCGGATCAGGATACCTCCAAAGCCGTATTTTCATTAAAACTTCTCGAGAAAATAAATCCAGCAGGTATTGGAGGTTGGGTCAATAACCTAATGAAGAATAGTCAGGAAGAAGCCAAGGACTATGCGCAGCGAAGAATGAACGAGTTGAAAGGGCTTTCTGTTTCAGAGCGCTATGTTATCAAGATGGATAAAAACAATGAAGAGCATGCAAGCAAAAATGTGCTCTCGAAATCAGATTTACATTTGATCATCAATAGTGGTGGAGATATTACTAAAACAAGAATCATCAGACTTTCTCGTTCCACCGAAGTGGAAGACAGACAATACGCAGCAGAGTTATTACTTCACTCCTCAGCTGATGAAAATACATCCTTCTTAATTGAACTATTGAATGATCCGGAGCCGAAGGTCAGGCACACCGCCATTAAAACCTCTATTAAGAAAAATAATAATGAGGTTATACATGCAGTGATTGAAAACCTCGGTAACTCAATCTATAGCAATCAGGCTATGAATGCATTGATGCTGATTGGTGGTAAAGCATTGAACCTTTTGGATAGCTCCTTTTACCGATCGGGGCAGAATGCTCAAGTACTCCAAAGAATTATTCAGACCATGGGGAGAATAGGAGGTCAACGGGCGAAAGACTTGCTATGGAATAAAATAGATTATCCAGACAAGGTGATTATTTCTCAAGTTCTTTTGTCATTGGGAGAATGTGGATTTAAAGCCGGAATATCTCAGATGACCAGAATCAAATATGCTATTGAAAGTGATATCGGAGATATAAGTTGGAACTTAAGTGCTCTGGATGAAATTGGAGATGATGATAACACTTCAGAAGTTCGACACGCCTTAGAAAGGGAGATACAAAATGACATAGAGCATATTTATATGCTCTTGGCAATGTTATATGATACCCGCTCAATTCAATTGGTGAAGGAGAATATTGAAAGTGGAACTTCTGAAGGAACTACTTATGCCGTAGAACTACTTGATGTATTCCTCTCCGAGCAATTAAAGCAGCGAGTTATACCCGTATTGGATGACCTGACCATAGGTGAGAGGATTGCCCGACTGGAAGCTTTCTACCCACGGGTGAGGCTCGATGAAAAGCTGGTCCTTAAATTCATGATTAACAGAGATTTCGCTCAAGCTAACCGATGGACGAAAGCGTGTGTCCTCCACCAGGTAGGCGCCCAACGAATTGAAGATTTTACATTGGACTTAATTGCTCAGATTTTTAATCCAGATCGTATAATTCGTGAAGTGGCAGCGTGGGCTTTGTATCAAATCAACCCCGAGATATATTATGCTAACGTCTCGCGTCTGGGTGATCAAATTCAAATGGATTTGGATGCTGTGGTGACCAAAAGAGGCTTTGATGCTGGTCTTATGCTTTTTGATAAGGTGCTTTTCTTTCAGAAAATACCGGTTTTTAGCGGAATTCCAGGCATTACGCTTTCATTCCTGGCTGATATTTCTCAGGTAATAAAGCTTGCAACGGGGCAGTCCGTAAGTATAGATGAAAAATTAAACAGTTACTTTTTTATAGTTTTTAAAGGTTCAGTTGAATATTATCAGAAGGGAAATTACAATTCAGATTTTCAGGAAGGTCTCTTTATCGGAGAGATGCTTTCTGCTCCTGGATTTATGAATTCTAACCTAATTGTAGCTAAAGAAAACACGATACTTTTAAAATTGCCGAAGGATTTGTTTTATGAACTTTTGTCTAACAATGTAAAACTGGCTGACAAGGTTTTGGAATATATTTGAAAATACCCTATTTTTCAAGGATTTTTTAAGCTTAGTGGGTTTGATAGGCATTTTTTTAACTTTAGTTTACTTATAATAATAGCTCTAATTGCAGCTCATTTGATTAACTTTCAAGTTCATTTCTTTATAAGGGGATGGTTAATTATTCTTTACAAGTAGGTGAATACGAAGACGAATCTCCCGACCTGATGGTTTCGGGTGGTCGGATAGGGGCAAACCCTTTCCCAGGCCTTCGTCCGTTCACCCTTGACGAATCCCACCTCTTCTTTGGTAGAGAAGGCCAGGTAGACGAAATCCTTTTTAAACTCTCAGAACATCGGTCCGTTACCATCATGGGTTATTCCGGAAGTGGTAAGTCCAGTTTAATGAATTGCGGTCTCATACCGGTTTTATACGGTGGGTTTATGACTCAAACCGGACCCAACTGGCAAGTGCTTTCCATCAGGCCAGGAAACTCTCCAATTATTAATTTAGCAAATACTGCAGTTGATTATCTGATTAAGCAAGAAAGGATAGAGGAAAAGGATAGGCCCATCTACAAGTCGATTTTCAATTCGGTTTTGCGAAGTGGCCCTGATGGTTTGGTGGAAATTTCTAAGTTCCTGCAAACGGATGGAGATGAGAATATTTTTTTTCTAATTGATCAGTTTGAAGAGCTCTTTAGATTTAAGGATTCGGGGAATGAAGAATTTGTCAATGAGGCGGCCCTGTACGTCAATCTTATTTTAACAGCTATTGATCAACAAAAGATACCTATTTATCTGGCCATTAACATGCGCTCTGATTTTATAGGAGATTGCTCATCGTTCCCAGGGCTTACGCAAATGATCAATGCGAGCAATTATCTGGTGCCACAGATGACCCGCGAGCAGAAACGGATGGCAATTGAAGGCCCTGTTGCTGTTGGCGGAGGTAAGATTTCTCCTCGCTTAATCAAGCGATTGCAAAGTGATATCGGTGACAATCAAGATCAACTCCCGATCCTGCAACATGCGCTGATGCGAACCTGGGATTATTGGATCGCCAATCGTGAGCCGGGTGAGTCGATGGATATACGGCATTACAATGCAGTAGGAAGAATAAGTCAGGCCTTGTCAATACATGCCAATGAAGCATACGATGAATTTTCACAGCGACAGAAGGATATAGCCGAAGTCCTTTTCAAAAGCATTTCTGAAAAGAACCTGGAAAATCAGGGGATGCGCAGACCTTGCAAAATAGGTCTGGTAGCCGAGCTGGCAGACGCAAGCGAGACAGAAGTGATTGAGGTGGTAGAGCAGTTTCGCAAGCCAGGAAGATCGTTCCTTATGCCTGGAGTTCAGGTAGCTCTAAATGCGAATTCTACAGTCGAGCTTTCGCATGAGAGTTTGATGCGGATTTGGACACGCTTAACAGGATGGGTAGATGAGGAGTTTGAGTCTGCCCAGATGTACAAAAGGATTTCAGAGGCTGCAGCCATGTACCAGATTGGTAAGACGGGCCTCTGGCGACCACCTGATTTACAGCTTGCCTTGAATTGGCAAAAGAAGCAGAAACCCACTCGCACCTGGGCACAACGCTATGATGCAGCATTTGAGCGGGCTGTTGTTTTTCTGGATACCAGCCGCATCACATTTGAAGCCGAACTCAAGAATCAGGAGATGTTGCAGCGTAGAATGCTGCGCAGGGCAAGAGTAACGAACATTATTCTCGCAATACTCCTGATTATTGCCATTGGATTTTTCTTTTTTGGGTTTACGCAAAGGATTGAGGCTCAAAAAAATGCTCTTGCGGCAATAAACGAAGCAGCCCGTGCTAACGAGGCAAGAGATAAAGCGATTGCCCAAGAAAAGATTGCTATGAGGCAGACGCAATTAGCAGAAGAAAGAGCTAAAAAAATTGAGCAGCAGAATAGTCAATTAGAGAAACAAAAAGAGGCTTTGGAATTAGCCTTGAATGATGCTAAGTATCAGAAATTCCTGGCCGAAAAGAATCTAGTACTTGCTAATGAACAAAGAGATAGTGCGCGCTTTGCTCGTGAGGTTGCACTTAGGGAATATAACCGTGCTGAAAAGAACTTTGAAGATGCAAGACGACAATTGATGCTCTCCATAGCTCAGTCTCTTGAAGCTAAATCAGTAAGGATTGATGATAAAGAATTGGCTGGCTTAACAGCCATGCAGGGTTATTTATTTCATACACAATATGAAGGAAAAAAATATGACCCGTATGTATTCAGTGGTTTGTACTACGCGTTGACGAAACTTAGTAGTTCAACGTACAATGCCGTTAAGGTACCAGGTAGTCTTAAGAATAAGATGTTTGCACTGGCCGTCTCTCGCAAGACTAACAAGTATTACACAACAGGTGATGATGGATTTATTTATGCGGGTGATTTTTCCAATAAAGGATCATTTACTGAAATTGGTTCAAATCGTTTTAGAAACCTGGTCTTAGCGTTAAGCAAGGACGAGCGCTATCTTGTCAATGGAAGTGATTCCTCGTTTGTACAGGTATTTGATTTACAGCAAAACAGCAAAAAGGGTCTTAAGATAAAAGGTCACACTGCATTAGTCACAGATGTAAAGTTCCTTCCTGACAATTCTGGCTTTATCTCTGCTTCTTTAGATCGAACCATTCGTTTTAACGATCCTGTTTCAGGACAAAGCAGAAAACTTGTAACACTTCCTTTTTACTTGAAATCAATTGATATTAATGCGGCTGGCAATTTATTAGCAGGAGCTTCGGCTTCTGGTCAATTGGTCATCGTAAATCTGAGAGACAATTCATTCATCACACCGGTGGATGAAACTCCTAACCGAATACTTTCGGTGGCATTCCATCCCACACGACAATTTCTGGCGTATGGAACAGAATCAGATAGGATGATCTCGGGTGAACACAAGACGACAGGAATGGTAAAGATTTATGATCTTGTTTTTAACAAAGTTACCAAAGAACTCAGTGGTCATAAGGCGGGCATTGTTGATTTGGAGTTCAGCCCTGACGGATTACTTTTAGCGAGCGCGGGACTAGATCAAAAGTTGCAAATGTGGGTTGTTGATAAGGAAGAAGACCTTCCTATTTTGATGGATAACAATAACGGATATGTATGGGATATTGGCTTCGCGAAAGGATCAGATTATTTGATAGCCTCCTGTAACTCGGGAGAAATCAGAATCTGGCCAACAGACCCTAAATTGCTTGCGGAGCAGGTATGTCCGGAGCTGAAGCGAAATATGACTGAGGATGAGTGGGAGAAATACATAGGTAATAAAGTTCCCTATGAAACAACATGCAAAAGTTTACAGGTAAGTGATTTCTAAAGGGATGCAGATAAAAAAAATCCTTGCTGCTGTTCTTGTTCTCGGTTACTCTTTGACGGCTTCAGCTCAATCCAATGTTACGGAATGTGAGCAAACCCTGGCACTGGCTACGGATGAGTTTAATGCAGGTCACTTCTATGGATTGCCCTCTATTCTCAAGCCTTGTCTCGAAGGAAGTTTTACGAATGAACAAAAGGTAAGGGCTTATCTGTTGCTGACACAGGCATACCTCATCATTGATGATCCTATTGCAGCAGAAGACAGTTACCTTAAGTTGCTAAAGGCCGATCCGGAATACATTGCGACTCCGGAGAAAGATCCCATTGACGTAGTTTATTTGAGCCAGAAGTTTACAACTACTCCGATTTTTACACCCCGTATTAGACTTGGAATTAATACTTCTTTCGTTAGGACAATTCATGATAACAATACTGAGTCTGACAATACAATTGTGGATACCAGGCAAGTAAGGGCCTTAGGTCTTCAATTCGGTGGAGGCATCGATTGGAATATTAATGATAATTTCAGTTTGTGTGTGGATGCTCTTTTCTCATCGAGATCATTTAAAACGAATAAGTCAGGTATTGCTGTCGATGACAATCAGTCCGTGTTAGAAAAACAGCGCTGGTTTGACATTCCTTTTTATATTAAATATGCAGATAGTAAAGGTAATGTGCGTCCGTATGTTTATGCAGGCTATGCCGCCAATCTACTTTTGAGATCAACGGTATCAATTAACTATGCAAATTTTGACGCGTCACAAACTAACTCTGTTGTAGCAGATCCTGCCGATCAGGTTATTACTTACAAGCGAAATAGATTCAACCAATCTCTCGTGTTTGGCGGAGGCTTACGCTATAAAGTGGGTAAAAATTTCATTATTGCCGATCTGCGGTACATGGCAGGACTTTCAAATTTGACAAATAAAGATAAGAATTATTATAAAGAGGGGAGTTTTGATCTAGCTACCTCGGCTACCCTCACACGGTGGGTTGGTGATTACTTTCGACTTGATAACGTAGCCATTTCAGTGGGCTTCGTGAAACCGTTATACGATCCAAGGAAAATAAAGAAAGCGAGGGCTCACGGATTGTTTAGAAAGATTAATAAGCAGCAGAAGGAAGATGAGTAATAGCTTTCGAATCTTATTATTCATAGGGCTGGGAGCGTTGCACTCATGTGATACTACTTCCAGCATTGATCCCCCGGAAGATAGTTTTTTTCTGAAATATTTTGGCGGAGCCGGTAATCAGGAAGGTGTAGACCTTATTGTAAATGCAGATGGCACCTTCTTTCTGTTAGGCAATACAGAATCTGCTAACAATAAAAGGCAAGTCTATGTAGTCAAGGCAGATGCGAAAGGTCAGGTTATTTGGGAGAAAATTTTTGGTGGAATAGACAATGAAGAGGCGAAGGATTTTGAATTGACAACCGATGGAAAGCTAGTGGTGGTGGCTAACTCGGAAAAAGTACCCGGTGATAATGACATCTTTCTCCTGACATTGACACTGGACGGTGCAAAAATAGACAGCATCATCTACGGCTTTCCCGCCACGGATGAAAACGTCAGTTCGGTAACTCAAACAAATGATGGCTTTATCGTGGCAGGCACTACGACCAATGTGGCCATCAAACCAACGGGGGCAGGCGGAGGAGGCGATACACACGATGCAATGCATATCCGGTTCAACGCTGACTTATCCATCTATCCAAATATATGGGGGCAAACCAATGGATATAATGATTCATTTGATGCCTCGGCAAAAGTGATACAAATTAGCCCAAGCGAATTTTATGTATTTGCCTACTCCAATACCATTGAAGGTGGTGGTGGAGATTACAATTATTGGATTTTTAAACTCGGGCCAACTGGAGTCCCGACAAACAGATTATTTAGGGGTAGCCCCACCACAGATGATTACTTGAGCGGAATGGCAATTGCTCCGCCTCAATCGGGGGATGGATATATTTTGAGTGGGATATCCATTAATAAAGCCAATGGTTCAAGCGATTTAAGTTTGGTAAAACTCCGAAAGACCATAACCTTTAATGCCAACGGTCAGGATTTTCAATTTGAGAAGACAATAAACTCGACTGATTTAAAATCTTCACCCAACGGAAGAACTTCTGTCTTTGCCTCACCCTCTTCCACTTATTTTGTACTCTCCGATGAGTCTCGTTTGGGAAACAGTAACTTTTACCTTACCAAAAGAAGCAGCGATGGAAATGCCATCTGGGAAGATGTGATTTTTGGTGGCGATGGGGAAGATTCAATAGGGGCAGTGACCGAATTGCCTGATGGGAAGATTGTGATGATTGGCACCATGGCCATTGGCAAGAATGGAGAAACTAAAATGGCTTTTTTGAAGGTCAACTCAGAGGGGCGGTTTATTGAATAATAATGGAGTTTTTGATGCTAAATGGTTACTTTTACCCAGAGAACTACATTTAAGTTTTTTAGTTGGACAATACCATTGCATGCCCCTAAACCTGAAGACATACCTTTCTCCTTTTAGGGCTCTTGTTAAGTTTTATTATGGCCTTTTGGAATTAAATTTCAAATTCCATCGTCTCTGGTTGCTTGCATGCTTTTTTAGCGTTGTATTTATAGCAAATACTGCTGCTCAAGGAGATTTCTATAGCACTAACAGCGGTTCATGGCCGGGAAGTGGTAACGCAATCTGGTTTGACATTAATGGAACTGACCCAGACGGTATTCCAGATGCAGATGATAATGTCACAGTTCGAGGAGGTTTTACTGTTTCGATTAGTGGTAATGTAAGTTGTGCCAATTTGCAAATAGGGGGAACCCCAACTACTGCCAATAATTTCGGTGTTGTTAATTTTTCAGGATCATTTTCAATTAATGTAGGGGGTGCACTTACGGTAGGTGGTTTTGGAAATACTGCCAGAAGAGGGACGTTAACCTTTGCAAGTGGATCTTCAGTAGCTGCAACTTCATTGGCATTTGGAAATGCTGGGGCAACTCCAGGTACACCTAATGTTATCGACATGACTGCTGGTGGAACTCTTACAGTAGGTTCTATTACTGTGAATACAGTTGGACCAATTGTAAACACATGGACACCCGGAGCAGGAACACTAGTTCTAAATTCTACTAATACCTTGCCATCTGCTGCGGGCGTATTTACCTCTTTTAACAACCTCACTATAAACGGTGGAACAACAACCTTAAGCACAGGAGTTTCTATTACAGGTACTCTCTCAGTAAGCAGTGGCACTTTTGCCCTTAGTACATTTAATTTAACCTCCGTTGGTGCTGTCAATTTAACAGGTACGTCCATCACGGGAACGGGTACAATGACTCTTGCCGGAAATGTTACTTCTAATGCAAGTGCTACAACTTCAACTATTAGCGCGCCAATTAACTTAGGAGGCGGAGTAAGAATATTTCAAATAGTAGATACACCTGTTGCACCAGATTTGCTGGTGAGCGGAATTATCAGCGGTGGAGCAGGTTCCGGTCTTACTAAAGATGGCCCGGGATCATTTAATCTATCAGCAACCAATACGTATACCGGAGCGACAACAATCAATGCCGGAACTTTACGACTGTTAGGAGGGTCTGCTATTCCTGACGGGAGTGCAGTAACAATTACCGGGATACTTGACCTTAATAACACAAATGAGACAGTTGGCTCAATTGCTGGAGCAGGCACCATCTTAAGCGGAATTGCCGGAGCAATGACCCTTACTGCCGGTGACGCCACGAACACTAACTTTTCAGGAGTTATTCAGAATGGATCTGGCACTTCGGTTGGATTAACAAAAGTTGGGTCAGGTGTATTGACCCTGTCAGGGAACAATACTTATACCGGTACAACTACATTATCAGCCGGTACACTTAATATCAACAGTGCAACTGCACTTGGAACGGGATCATTTGTAATTAGTGCTGGCACAACAATCGACAATACAAGTGGTGGTACTATTACACTGAGTAATAACAACGCACAAAACTGGACCGGAGATTTTACTTTCACTGGTTCACAGAGTCTTAATTTAGGATCCGGAGCTGTTACCCTCAGCGGTGGAAATCGTCAAGTTACCGCTGCCGCAAATACACTCACCGTTGGAGGTGCTATAGGTGGTGGATTCAGATTGACTAAGGCAGGCGCAGGTGCCTTAACATTATCAGGTGCCAACACTTTTACAGGAGCAACACTCAATGCCGGCACATTAAATATTAATAACTCCAATGCACTTGGAGTGGTTGGAGGAACTTTCATAATTGCCGGAGGAACTATTGATAATACATCTGGAGGCAGTATTACTACTTTAAATTACCCGCAAACATGGAATGGAGATTTTACTTTTACCGGTACACAAAATCTGGATTTAGGAACTGGGGCTGTTGCGCTTGGTGCAAACCGCCAGGTTAATACTAACGCGAATAACCTTACAGTTGGCGGAGCGATTGGAGGTGCCAGATCATTAACCAAACTTGGTTCCGGCAGCTTAACACTTTCTGGTGCAAATACATTTACGCTGGGAATGGTGCTTACTGCAGGGACACTTAACATTAATAACCCAACGGCAGTCGGTTCAGGAACGCTGATCATTAACGGTGGAACAATTGACAATACAACAGGTGGACTTATTACCCTTAGTAATAATAATCCTCAAAACTGGAATGGTGACTTCACATTCAGTGGAACGCGGAATTTAAATTTAGGGACTGGAGCAGTAACTATCAATGCTGATCGTCAGCTTACAGTAAACTCAAATACACTTACAGTAGGTGGAACAGTTTCGCCTGCATTCAACTTCACCAAGGCAGGAGTCGGCACCCTTAGCTTTGTCAGCAATACCGTCACGGTAAATGGCATGACGATTAGTGCAGGAACACTAACATCAACTTCAGGGACGTTAAACATAGCCGGAAATTTTACGAATAGCGGAACCTTTAATAATAACGGAGGAACAGTTAATTACAATGGTGGAGCAGCTCAAAACCTTGCTGCCGTTACGTACAATAATTTAACAATTTCAGGGGCAGGTCAAAAAAACGCAACGGGTACAGTTAATGTATCCACTTTGCTGAATATTATAGCAGGATCGGTGCTTGACATGGCCGGCAACACGCTTTCCTCGGGCTCCATCACCAACTCTGGAACAATTCGGTTTTCAGGTGCATCGAATGGCATAGCAACAAGTACAGGGACAGTTGTTTATTATGGGAGCTCTCAGAATATTACAACTGGAGCTTACAATAATCTTACTATCAGTCAGTCAAGTGGAGATGCTAACCTTGGGGGAAATAGTTCTGTTTCAGGAACACTTACGTTCACAAATGGTAGAATTGTAACGGGAGCAAATATTTTGACACTGACCTCCACAGCCTTGGCAATTTCCGGGGCCAATGCAAGTCGATATATCAGCGGAAATTTAGAATGGACTTTGCCCGTGGGTGCCAACCCGAACAGAAAATTCGAAATAGGTGCTGCTGTTTATGCCCCTGTTACATTGATCACCCCTTCTATTGCAGGAGCGCCTGTAAACATTACGGCCAATGTTCAGTTGGGGGCCGCGCCCAATGAGAACACTCCGATTGCTAATTCTTCAGGAATTAATCAAGCTTTGAAAGTGAACCATTATTGGGTATTAACCAAAAGTGGTGCAGGTACGTTTACTACCAACGCGACTTTTGATTTTACAAATACAACAAATACCGGTGCAACGGCCAATTATAGAATCCGTAAGTATGATCCCTCTCCGACATTTTGGACAGCCATTCCTTCGACAACAGGAGGAACAACCATTACTACTACCGGAGGTCTTTCCAGTTTTAGTGATTTTGAAATTGGCGAACTCAATGCACTTCCGGCCATTACAACTCAACCTAATCCCGTTACAGTCTGTCAGGGAGGCTCGGCTACATTTACAGTAGTGGCTACAGGAGCCCCGGCTGTTACTTATCAATGGCGAAAGGGTGGAGTAGATATTACCGGGGCTACTGTTGCATCATACAATATCAACCCTGTTGCGACTGGCGATGCCGGAACCTATGATTGTCTTGTATCAAATATTAATGGATCGATAACTTCTACAGGAGTTTTATTGACAGTTAATCCTTTGCCGACATTAACTGGTGTTTTACAGGCAGTTTCTATTTGTGACGGCACTGTTGCCACCATGAATTTAGCAGGCTTGCTGCCAGGCTCAACCTCAACACTAAATTATACCATCAATGCAGTGGCTCAGGCCCCTGTGCCTGGTGTTGTGGCCAATGGTTCTGGAGCTGCAAATTTTGCTACACCGGTTTTAACTTTTGCGAATAATGGACAGGTCTTGCAGATTACTGGATTGTTAGTGACAAGTGCAGTTCCAAATTGTAGTCAGACTTTTACTCAAAGTGCACTTCTAAGTGTTAACGCAATTCCTTCCGTGAGCAGTGCGGCCACCAAGAGTATCTGCAGTGGAGTGGCGGTGAATTATATTCCTACTGCAGCGGTAGCGGGTACGGTATTCAACTGGACTTCGAGTGTTACGGTGGGTACGGTAACGGGCAACACAGCCGTGGGGGGATTGGGTACGATCGCAGATGTGCTGAGCAATACCACCACCGTGATTGGTACGGTACGCTATGTGATTACTCCTGTCGCCAATGGATGTACGGGTACACCGTTCAATGTAGATGTGACGGTCGATCCTCAGCCCACGCTGAGTACGATTGTAGCTCCATTGAGTCAGGTGATCTGTTCCAACAGTGCGATGCTCATTGATGTGAACAGTGCCACGGTGCCCAGTGCGGGCAGTGTGGTCTATGATTATACAGCGGTACCGAGCGCAGGCAGTGTGACAGGTTTCACTGCGAGTGCCATCAATC
>JANMYO010000049.1:0-10937 GCA_031382175.1 Bacteroidia bacterium
TAGCTATAAACACCAGTCAGGTATTCGGCAATTATTTCTTCCCTGGTCGCCCTACTGCCAGGTTTACTTTTTTGTTGATGTTTCATTTTTTGTGCGAAATAAATTTACGTTTTTTCGTAAACCTATTTCAGGACGAGACAACTTTGTCCCGCGGCATTGTGCATAACGCTTGGGTTTATGAAGTGGCGGGAATTTGAAAAACTAAACTGTCCGCCACAGCCAAACGTTGTTTGAAAGATAAAACTTTAATTTTAAAATACACCCCGCCATTTCATAAACCTGTTGTTAGCGGCTGTTACTTTTTCAACTCACTCTTTGCTAGTTGCACCATTTTGTCTTTTAATTCCATAAATGATTTGTCAGGAGTAACATTGTAAAAACCAACATTTATCTCTCGTTCAGGTGAATTCGAGTCCAGCATATCAAGCTGATAATATATTCCTCCAAGTTTATCATCCACATCTATCATTATTGATTCTGTCCAACGTGCTTTGAAGTCTGTCTTTATTTTATTGAATTCATTTTCGTCCACTTTAAAATTATATACTTTCAATTGTCTGCTGTCAGCAAACCAACTGTGTCGCTTTAAAATTAAATTACCTCTGTTGTCTAACTCAATTGACAGGTCTACTGAAGAATCAAAAAAGAATTTATACCTAATTATTTCTTCTGCTTCAACTGATCTTTTCCTCGTCTCTGTCAGTGGTAATTTATCAACTTGTCTTTGTAGCCAATATTCCGAGTAAAATTTATCGTCATTGAATAGGTAAATTGTCCCAAGGACTATCAGTCCGATAATCGTGATAAGCAGTCCGAAAATTATTTTCTTTATAGTCATCTCTCTCTAATAAAAAGTAATTGCCGCTAACGTTGGTGCATGTGACGTAGTGCGGCATAGGAGCTAAAGCCTAATGAGGAACGAATGGCTTTAGCGACCTGCTGTGTTTTGTCCCACGACACCGAACGAAATTATGAAACTAAAACTACAATGCAACACTGAACCAGCACTATGGCACATGCATTTTGTTGGCGGTTGTAATTTTTTACCTGTACTTTCTTTTGACAACCCAATTCATTATGTCCACAGTTGTCCATGTGAAAAATATTGATAGTCCCAAAATGAATGATGTCGTTCGAATAGGGCCCGACATGCTGTCACGAAATAAAACAAAAAGCAGCATCCAAATTATGAAAGCAATAAATGTCACCCTACTAATTTCACTTCGTCTGTAATTTAAAGTCCCAATGATCCAGCTTTTATAGCTTTCATTGTCTGGGGCTAGAATAATTAGCTTCTCAAAAATTTTCTTCGATTCCTCAATACGTTTTGTTTTATAAAGTGCTTCTCCTAGTAAGAAAACTAATTTCTTATAACCAGTCGAACTTTTTATATTTTCTTTGAATTCTGGGTCCTTCTCGTGTAGGCGAATTGCTTCAGTCAATATTGGTATTGATTTCCCACTTTGTCCATTCTTGGCTAAACTGTAACCGTAGTCGGACATCAAACATCTCTTGGCGTTAAGAGTATCAAGGTCTTTGTCCTCGTCCAAGTTTTGAATTGTCAACGCGTTCTTCTCAAAGAAGTCAATTATCTCGAAGTCCTTTTTTCGGTCAACGAGTCCGTACTTAATATTTAATTGGTCAACCGTCACTTTCTAAAAATTATAACCGCCAACGATGGATGTTTGTGTCAGTTTAAAAGCGGCACACTGAACTTTGATAGAACTACTGGTATTATTTCTTTTTTAGCGTAGGATTTTAAACAACAAAAATATGGCACGAAACAGATTCAAATTACAACAAGGCGAAACTTGCATAGAGCAAGGTGACAATGAAATAGGCATAGTTGGCAAAGGTGCTACCGTCTATTTATGGATTGGCGGCAAAGGTTGCTATGGAACATTATCTGGAATGAAAACGCTTGAGACATTAGCAGCCGCAATATACAGAGCTTGTGGATACCAACCTGCATGGATGAAAATACCGAAGCCCAAAGCGCGTGGGAGAAAAAAGAAATAATACCTTCCACTGAGTTATGATTGAAATACCGAACTATCCAGCCGCTTTTAAATTGCACAAACATATTGTTGTGTTTAGTGCGTGGCGGTGGATGTGCGTTGGCAGCATTGAACACAACGTTTTCGGGCTTGGCGTTCGTGCCGTTTTGGGTGGCTTGTGTGTCGGACGGCATGACGCCAAACCCGTGTTATACGTCTGTAATTTTTTTAATATTTTTTTGAAGCGATGGCAATAGAATTTTACAATATAGACTGCATAGAGTTTATGAAAACTAAAGCAGATAATCAGTATGACTTGGCGATAGTTGACCCACCTTATGGTATTAACTTTGCAAAGACGCATACTGGCAAAGGATGGACAGTAAGAGAAAGTAAAGACTGGGATAAGGAAATACCACCACCAGAATATTGGGAGCAACTATTTAGAATATCTAAAAATCAAATTGTGTGGGGTGGCAATTATATGACGGAGTTTTTACCGCCTTCAATGGGCTGGATATTTTGGGATAAAGGGCAAAGGGATTTTAGTTTAGCTGATGGAGAATTAGCGTGGACGAGCTTTAATAAAGCATTGAGGGTTTACCAATACAGCAGGGCTAAACTAAACAACAATAGAGGCGGTTTACACCCCACAGAAAAGCCCATTGACCTTTACCGTTGGATATTGCAAAAATACGCTAAGGAAGGCGATAAAATACTTGATACGCACGGAGGCTGTTTTAGGGTGCGGTGGGAAAAAAATATTAAAAAAATTATTGCGTAATAACGCTGGTGTATGAAACGTAGCGCGGCATAGGAGCTAAAGCCAAATGACGAAGGAATGGCTTTAGCGACCTGCTCCGTTCTGTCCCCCGACACCGAACGAAATTAAAAAACTAAAACTACAATGCAACAACGAGCCAGCGCTATGTTTTATACACTTTGTTATGCACAGTTGCATTCACGAATCTTAATTATGTGGTCTTCATCGTAACCGTTATCCAGGATTTGTCAAACCCTAATGCTTTTAGAATTTGATCCTTGTCCAGCGTAGTAGGTTTTTTTATTTTAATCACTAAACTTTTTTCAGGAACATCTTCAACAATTGTAAACTGTGAACCATGAGGTTGCCATGTAAAGCGATGTTCTCCAGTCCTTTTGTTTGTTCCAACGAGATTGTTTCGTGTATTCCATTCCCAGTTATAAAGTTCATGGTCATAACGAATTGTATCAAATTCAAAAATTACCACTTCGGAAAGATCATTTGATTTAACGAGAACAACTGTCCGCAGATGCTTGTACTTTTCACGAATTGATGAAACTCGTTCATTCCAAATGTCAAGTACGAGTTTACCAATAAGATTTGCTTCTGCTTTTTGATCACTTCGCTCTCCAAAAGAATAGTTAGGTGAGTTACGACCAGAGATTAATCTTACTTTTTTCTGTGTTGAAGGTTTAGTTGCTTTAACTGTCTTTGCTCCCCAAGCTGTGTTGCCCATCACAACATCATCGAGTCCAACGTTTGATGGTTTCCAATCTGCTCCGATACAGTTTGCAAAAATGCTTTCCCATTCAGAGCCTTCTAAATCAGGCTTTCCTTTAGCTGCCAGCAAATAGATTAGCTCTTTACCTAGTAAAAAGGGAAACTCTTTTGGAAAATCGTTTAGAGGAAATGCTGAAACTGATTTATTGACAGTTCTTAATTTTGGCGATTTATCTTTCTCCATAACGAACTTCGTATTCTCGTAAAACCGATGTCATGTCAAGTGTGGTCGCGACATACGGTAATAGTTTTAAAATAACAGCCTTAACTAAATTTACTGGAACTGCATTTCCTGCTTGCTTCCTTGCTTGTCCATCCGTCACAACTATTTTATAACTGTCTGGAAAGCCTTGTAAGCGAAACATTTCTCTTGGTGTTAACCGTCTTTCTCCGTTTACGAGTAAGTAATTGTAGGATGCACCAGCACGCAAAGCACATGAATAAGGATAAGAGCAAATGTTACCTGCTTTGTTTTCGTGCCAAATGGAAAGTTTATAAGCAGACTTATGTTTGTCCTTGCGCTTTTGGGCAATGTAGTCTGATGCGTAATGCTTTTTATCAACCTTCTTTTCAAGAATTTCCGAAAGCGGTTTGAAAGGTCGAACAGGTGAAGGGTAACTAAACATTATTGGATCTCTATGTCCCACAATAATTACACGTTCTCTCTTTTGAGGAAGTCCGTAGTCCAACGCGTTCAGTACGGCAAACTGTACGCTATATCCCAAATCCTTTTCTAAAGTCTTTATGATTGTCTTTAAGGTTTTTCCTTCGTTGTGTCCAACAAGTTGCTTTACATTTTCTAAAATAAAAGCCTTAGGTTTTTTGTGTTTGATAATTCTTGCAATGTCGAAAAACAAAGTCCCTCTAATGTCATTGAAGCCTTGCATTTGTCCGATGATACTGAAAGGTTGGCAAGGAAAGCCTGCAAATAAAATGTCGTGGTCTGGAATGTCCTTTTCGTTCACTTTTGTTATGTCACCAAAAGGTCTGTGTCCGAAGTTTGCTTCATAGCTGTCTTGGCAGAAAGTGTCTATGTCAGACGAGAATACACACTCTGGAATAAGGTCATTCTCTATACATGCTTGATCCATGGCTGTCCTGAAGCCGCCAATTCCACAAAACAGGTCTATAAACTTTATTTTTTCCATTGTCACAATTTTAGTCCTCAAATTTAATATTCTCACGGGTCTTTCCGAAGCCTAATTTTTCGGTCAAAAGTCCCAATTTGTCGGCTTGGACTGCTCTTTTTTGCAATTGTGCATAACGTTTAGCTATAAAACGTATGCGTATAAACACGCACATCTTTGTCCCACGTTGCTGACGAAATTTAACAGCACACACTTTAAGAACCTACAATACAGCATATGTTTTATAGCTTTTGTTGTGTGTAGTGCCGCACGAGCTACTTTTTATTAAAACTGGAGTCTGTGCGGCTTGTCGTTGTTTTGTCCACGGTGTCAACCTTCACCTTGCTCAAGCTGTCAAGGTATATGACTCTGTTTTGAAGAGAATCTCCTATCGTCAGTAGTTCCTTTTTGGTTCGTTCTAATTCGTCAATCGTGTTCGACTTTTGTCTGTCCGTGTAACTGAAGTAAAATGCAGTCCCTACGCCAAAGATTGCAATAATCGTTGCTATCCAAAATTTCCAATCAATTTTTGGTTTGTAAAGAGCTTTGAGAGATTTATATGTGTAGAATAAATTACCAGGAGTCAACCTGTCGTTGTGATTGTGTTGGATAACATCAAAGTCCTTTAGAATTTTTAATGCCAAATCGTATTCGTGCAGTCTGTATGGATTTGTAAAACGCTGTCTAAACCATGTTTGTTTAACGGCATGAGTTTCATCGTCAGCAATTGTCTTTACAATGAACTGCGCTATCTCCTCATGGTCAGGATTTGTTTTAATCATCTATTCAGGGGTTGATTGTCCTGCGGCATTACACACAACGCCTAGCTATAAGACGTATGCGTGTAAATACCTACATCTTTGTCCCGCGTTGATGACGAAATTTAATAGCACACACGTTAAGAACCTACAATAAAGCATATGTATTATAGGTGTTGTTGGCAGCAGTTAATTTTTCACCACACTTTCCACCAAGGTTGTTTCTGTTGTATGAATTCCTTCGTGTCATAAGCTTCTCCATCGTCCCCCTGCACTTTGGCATTCAATCGTCCTGCAATGTCAATCATTTTATTTCTTATTTCCGCGTCCGCGTTCTTAACAGTCACATTACCATTCGAGAAATTAAACCACGCGAAGTTATCATCAAGTCCATGTTTGGAGTAAGAAGTCCAAATTGCAATTCCTTGATTCTCGTACCTTATTTTTTCTCCCAAGTCACTCTCAGTCTCTGCATAGTTGTCCAACTTCATTTCGCTGTCGCTTTGAATATAATCCGTCCATTCAGTCAACTTGATTTCATTTGAGTCACCTTCGTCAAACCAATCTTGTTTTCTTGTTATATGAATGTTGTATCCCATTGTCCAAAATTAATTGCAGCCAACATTAGTATAAGCGCAAGTTTGCTGCGCCTTTTACGAGAAAAGATGCGTTTATTTCGCTTTTAGTTGAGTGCTGTTGACTTTCAGCACCCACTGCAACCACAAATGCATTTTTTTTTGCTTCCATTGTCAATTCTACCCATTCATGGCTAAATATCCAAGCTGTCGAGCGGGCTTTTTATCCCGCTAAGGGCTTTGCTGGTCACGTGCGTGTAAATCTCAGTCGTCTTGCTACTGCTGTGCCAAGCAGATTTTGAATGGTAGCGCAAGTCCGTGCCATTTTCCAGCAGGTGCGTGGCAAAACTATGCTTAAGTCAAGGCAGTGTTACGGGCTTATGAATGCTTAATCAAACCCCACTTCTTTCTTCACATATTCTGCTGCTTCCTGGTGGGTGGCAAACCATACCTTATCTTTTGATTTGATGTAGCGGATAAGTTCTTCTAAGATCACAATGCGCGACCGATGCCCGCTAATGTGAGGGTGCATCGTCAATAGAAACATGGTACCTTCTTTATAGGCTACATCAAATTCATCTTTTAAAACTTCCAGCAATTGTCGTGGGTTTGCATAATTGGTTCCTCTTGGGTTGAGCAGAGGAGCATCATCCAGAATCCATTCTACCGGAAGTTCAACAATACCCGATGGTTTACCCTCGATGACCAGCTCATACGGTCTGTCATCGGACATCATCGAGCTTTCATACAGGAAGCCTGCCTCTTTAAGTATCGAAGGTGTGGATGCACTGAAGTCCCAGGAGGGTGCCCTATAGCCTGTCGGTTTTTCTCCGGTAAGGTCGGTGAGCATTTTTATTGAGTTGATGACCATCTCCCGTTCTTTGTCTGCCGGTACTTGGGTATTTCGTTCATGAATCCATCCATGCACAGCAAATTCATGACGAGGCAATCTTTTTATTTCATCGGCCATCTGTGGAGCGAGGTGCAAGCTCAAGGCTGGTATAAAAAAAGAGGCCGGTACATCTTCCTGCTTTAATAAATTGACTATCCTGCGCAATGCTACTCTTGATCCGTACTCACCTCGTGATAGCTCTGAAATAGTAGGTTCTCCTTCCCACCAGGCTACCGTTTCATTGTCAACATCAAAAGAAAGAAGCACGGCAACTTTAGCTCCATTAGGCCACGTCTTTGGCGTAAGGTCTTTACCGGCCCTCACCTGGTTTACTGCTTTTTCTAAACGTTCTGTCGGCCAGGTCCACTTCTGTTCTTTTTGATTCTCACCATCTGGTTGTTTTGTGGAACTAGTGCAACTTGCCACTACCACGCCCAATGAAAATAAAGTCAACAGTTTCATATACATCAGATTATTTTGATCAATTCAATTTATCGTCCGCCTTCTTGTACGAGTATTCTGAAATTACTTTTTAAGGTAATCTCTGCACCACCATATCCATAGTTGAAGATATAACCTCCTGGCGGGCCAAAGATTTTTCCGGCATGTGTACTGCCATCTGGTCGAGTAAACTGACCGACATATAAATCCTTGCCCCCTTCACTTCCAGCTTTCACAGCGAGGGCAGGAATTTTTCCTGTGAAGGGAATCCATGACAAAGGGATTCCTCCTTCGTTGGTAAGGATTTCATAATTCGTGGCAGCAATTTCTTTTCCTCCCCATCCGATATTGCATTTGCTTCCAACCATTTTGCCAGGGTGCATGGCTCCTTTATAATTGGTGCGGCACACCAGGAGGTCCGTGCCCCGTTCATTACCACCACTTACTGCGCCAACGGGTATAGCACCCTGGTAGGCAACCCACTCCAACTGAAGTGGAACCTGGGTCAGTATTTTATAATCCGATTTTTCAACAATCTCTTTTCCACCATAGCCGTAGTTACAAATCAGGCCACCTTCAGGCCCAAAAACTTTGCCGGGATGAACACTTCCATTGGCCATGGTGGCCTGGCCTACATAAATATTAGTTCCATTCTCATTTCCAGCTTCAACTGCATTCTGCGGTATCGTTTCGCGGGCGGGCTCCCACACTAATCGAACTCCTCCCTGATTTACCAATAAATCAAATTCAGGTAGGACGATCTCACTTCCACCCCAGCCGATATTGCAGTTGTTTCCTACCATTTTGCCGGGATGAAGTGCGCCATTGTAAAGGCCACGGCAGACGGGCAGGTCAGTTCCATTTTCATTTCCTCCTATGACAACATTCTCCGGAATGGATTCAGTATAGGTTACCCATTCCAATTGCGCTACGCAATGAAGTGAAGCACTGAGCAAGAGCGCAATCAATAAATTTACTTTGAAGAAAGATTTCATGGGCTTAGGAGTTTTAGTTAAGTTTTGAAGATGATAAAGTTAGCACTATTTGCCAATTGTTAGCTTCATAATCCAATTGAATTTGGGCCAGATTCTTTGCAACTTTAGGATATAATTAAGTCCGTTACCATTACTTAATCCTACTTGTATGAAATCAGTATATGCCATCATTTTTGCCATGGGTTGCTCAGCTGCTGGTGCACAAACTCTGCCAGCAGAAATACAAATTAAAACGGCATTGCTCGCAGCACCGGAAGACAAGCGGGCCGGAGCGATGGTCTATGGCTACGATGCCAAAGGAGAACTGATCGTTCTAAGAAAGGGTACTAACGAAATGGTATGTATCGCAGACAATCCAAAACAGGAAGGAATCAGCGTGTCTTGTTATCATATCGATCTCGAACCTTTTATGGCACGTGGAAGGGAGTTGAAGGTTTCTGGAAAATCGTTTCAGGAAATATTTGATATACGTGAAGCCGAAGCGAAGTCAGGCAAATTGATCATGCCGAAGCAGGCCAGCAACTTACAGGTTTTCTCTGCACCGGCTGAAGCATACAACTCCTCCACGGGAGAAGTGACCAAAGGAAGCTTCCGCTATGTGGTTTATATTCCATGGGCCACTGCCGCAAGCACCGGACTACCCATTAAACCCGAAGCACCAGGCATGCCGTGGATTATGGATCCGGGAACACACCGTGCCCATATTATGATTAACCCGGTAACGAAGGATTGATTATTCTGGGCTTAACAACTAATTGATAGTGATCTCCAGTCAGCAATAGTATTTTAGTTGATGATCTTCTCCAGTTCTTTGGGATCTTTTCGACTGTCCCAAATAGTTAAAATATTAATGGTAGCATCTGTTTCTTCATAGAGGATCAAGTAATCTCTAACGATTTTTGCTTTTACTTTTTTATCGTCAGTCGGTTTACCTATCTGTGGGAAATCTCTAATAAGAATTATAGCGTTTTTGAAGAGGTTATTTAGTTTTGTGCTGTAGGCATTTGATTTATTCCTTTGTCGCCAATAGTTAAGAATATTCTCCCTGTCCTTTTGTGCTCTAGGAGACCATATTATTTGTTTAGCCATTCGTCAATCTCATTGTTAGCTTGATCATTAGTTAAAAATCTCCCATTTTTTATCTGATGTCTAGCTTCATTAACCGCATTCTTTTGATCACTATTGAGTTTATAGATTTCAATATCGTCAGATTCCAATTCAAGGAGTCTAAAGGCTTCTTCAAGAAGGGTTCCGTTTTCGGTCTTTTGAATTTTATCAATAAGACGTTTCCTCAATTCTACCGTTGACATGTTGTTAATTATTTACCACAATTTACATTTTTATTACCAAATCACTATTAACATTGGCGCGGAAAAGCCTACAGGTAAAGTATGTTATAGTGACATGCGTAGAATATTTATTAGAAGACAAAAAAGTTGATAAATTGAGAATAATATGAAAAGGCTGTTGGTTGGGATTTCAATAATATTGGTAATACCAGGATTAGGCCAGAATCTAATACCTAATCCCAATTCGTTAGCCGAACTACGCCCGGGAAAGTTCAAGCAAGTAAGCAGCTACGATACCACGGGTGGTAACAATGATCGCATCAGCATTCCCAAGGGTAAGTCGGCCACTATTTTTAACGAGACAGGTCCGGGAGAGATCATGCGCGTGTGGATCACGATCGATTCACGTGACCTGAATTTTCTGAGAAGGATACTTATACGCATGTATTGGGATAATGAAACTACTCCTTCGGTAGAGGTGCCTGTCGGGGATTTTTTTGGTTGCGGATTTGAATACAAGCATCATGCAAGTCAATACATTGGAATGACGAGCGGTGGCTATTATTCTTATTTTCCGATGCCTTTTAATAAACGGGCACGCATTGAAATTGTCAATGAAACAGACCAGGAGGTTTTTGCCTTTTATTATCAGGTTGGATTTTATAAACTTCCACAACCCCAAACGGATATTGGTTATTTCCACGCCCGATGGAATCGCGAAATAAAAACAACTCCTAACGCTAACTATGTAGCTCTGGAAGCAAAGGGTAGGGGCCAACTCGTGGGGATCACTATGAATGCGCAAGCTTACAATGGAGAGCTTGGTTTTTTAGAAGGCGATGAAATGATTTATGTCGATGGAGAATCAACACCTTCGGTTCAAGGTACCGGACTTGAAGATTATTTCTCCAGCGGTTGGTACTTTAAAGATGGAGAGTTTGCTGCTCCCTACCATGGCCTTGTTCTTTTAGATAAGAAGAAGGGTAGAGTTACCGCCTACCATCATCATGTGCCGGATGCTATTCCCTTTGAGGAATCCATCAAGGTCACCTTTGAGCATGGCGACCGTAATCGTGAGGTTACGGATATGAGCACCGTTGCTTACTGGTATCAGCAGGAGCCACACGGAATCCAACCCCCAATTTTGAAAAGCACCATGCGTATTCCACTTCGAAGAGTCCTTCCGGAAGATGTACTCGATCCAACACTTATTAACAACATCAAGGGGGCGAAAGCGGAAATAAAAAAAATGACGGAAGCAGGAGCAGATTGGTTTAAGGGTCAGCAATTAATTTTAAAGAAAGACAAGGCATTGGTTGA
>JANMYO010000052.1:0-53767 GCA_031382175.1 Bacteroidia bacterium
TAGCTATAAACACCAGTCAGGTATTCGGCAATTATTTCTTCCCTGGTCGCCCTACTGCCAGGTTTACTTTTTTGTTGATGTTTCATTTTTTGTGCGAAATAAATTTACGTTTTTTCGTAAACCTATTTCAGGACGAGACAAATCTTTTTAGGTTGCCGTGCGGTGGGTATTATTAGACGAGTCTCTGTTCGTCTGATCATGGCTACCAGTTGCGCTTGTGCATGTCTGTTTACTTCGCTTATGTATAGCAGTGGTGCAAGCCTGGCCAGATCAGAGCGCGTCTCTACCAATTCACGGGTAGTTTGCACAGCGTCAGGTAAATTAAAAAGTTGACGGTTTTCGGCAGTATCCGGCACATGCCAGCTTTTCAGCGTGCGACTCCAGCGCGCATCAGTCACTTTTTTTATTTCATTTACAACTTCCTGTACATATGGAAATTTTAAACTGATGCGTGCCGTATTATTATGCACAACTACCTTCGCTACTGCATGCTTTATCTTTTCTTTGTCAATATTCACATCTGGTGTTTCAGTTTGTAATACAGTTCTGAAAGGCCATTAATCAAAAAAATTTAACCTTTAGCGTTAAATAGTCCCATCACAACTTCACCTCTTTACCATTTAAGCTAATCACAATCGGCTCGCCTGATTCAAGGATAGTCTCCGTTTTCTCCCTGGCCACTTTAACTTTGATCACCCTGCCTCTAAACTCTATCCGGAAAGAATATGATTTCCATTGACTCGGCAGGTAAGGACTAAAATGAAGTTTACCGGCAAGAATTTTCATACCGCCAAAGCCCTTCACCAAACTCATCCAGGTGCCCGCCATAGATGTAATATGGCATCCGTCTTCTGTATCATTGTTATAATCATCTAGGTCAAGACGGGCGGTCCGGAGATAAAAATCATAGGCATGATCTTTATACCCAATCTTCGAGGCCAGAATAACATGCACGCAGGGAGACAGTGAAGATTCATGCACCGTCATGGGTTCGTAGAAATCAAAGTTGCGCTTGATCTGTTCATTCGTAAAATCCTCTTCAAATAAATACATACACTGCAATACATCCGCCTGCTTGATAAAGCACGAACGAAGTATGCGGTCCCAGGACCATTTCTGGTTCAAAGGTTTGTCTTCAGGCTTCAGGTCTTTTACGGTCAGCAACTCTTTATCCAAAAAACCATCCTGCTGTAGAAAAATCCCTCTCTTAGCATCTTCAGGATAGTACATCTTATCAATGATGTCTTGCCACTTAGTGGTTTCCTTCGTTTCCCCGAAAGTCGTTAATCCGGCAATTTCATTAAATCTCTTACTGTCTGATTTTTTTACCTGGTCGATCGCCCAGAGGGTATACTTAAGCGTCCATGCTGCGAGGTAATTGGTGTACCAGTTATTATTAACATTATTCTCATATTCGTTAGGGCCTGTTACGCCCAGCATCACGTATTTCATTTTATCAGCCGACCAATTGACACGCTGTGCCCAAAAGCGTGAGATGCCGATGAGTACTTCCAACCCGCAATCATTGAGATAACCCGTGTCGCCCGTATAATTAATATAATCACGAATGGCATAGGCCATGGCGCTTGTCCGGTGAATTTCTTCGAACGTAATTTCCCACTCATTGTGACACTCTTCACCATTCATGGTGACGAAGGGATAGAAGGCTGCACCTCCGGTAAATCCCAACTTCTTTGCATTTTCGATGGCCTTCGGCAAATGCTTGTAGCGATAAACTAAAAGATTGCGTGCCACCTTAGGATCTGCCGTACTTAAGAAGAAGGGAAGACAATAGGCCTCCGTATCCCAATACGTGCTTCCTCCATATTTTTCACCGGTAAAACCTTTCGGGCCAATGTTCAGGCGCTCGTCCTCTCCGGTATAGGTTTGTGTCAGTTGAAAGATGTTGAACCGTATACCTTGTTGAGCGGCAATGTCTCCATCTATGGTAACATCACATTCTTCCCATTTATGTGCCCAGATGGCAATGTGAGCTTTCAATAATTCGTCAAAACCTTTCGTATTAATCTCTTCCAGTTTTGCCCGGCACAGGTTAACAAGGTATTCCTTTGCATGATTTTCGGAGGAAAGGACGGCCGCATACTTGTAGATGACAAGCTCCACTCCTTCCTTAAGTTCTGCCTCAACCACGTTGTCGGCATACTTTTCTTTTGTGTTTGTAAATACCTTGCCACTGATTCGCTTGCCTTGTGTTTCCAGTTCATATTCCATTCCGGTACACACATGAAAAGAAGTCTTTTTTGTGGCGGCCGTTACAATGGCCCAGCCCATTTGAGATTCCTGATGTATTGCTTCCCAGAAATTCTCATCATAGTTGGAATCTTTGTTCAATACATCTGCATCGACTGATAAGGCAATCGCGGCTTTGGCTGAAAAATTGACAGGAGTAATGGCATATCGTATGGCGCCCACCTCACCGTCAGCCATGCTACAAAAGCGTTTTGAATCAATGGCTACTTTCTTTCCATCTGCCAATGTTGCCAGAAAAGACCGATGCAGAAGCCCTTGCTTCATGTCCAGCACACGCACAAATTTTTCCACTTTACATTTCGCCAAATCAAGACTGAGGTCACCAATTTTCACTTTGATGCCAATCCAGCTTGGCGCGTTTAACACTTTAGCAAAGTATTCCGGGTAACCGTTCTTCCACCAACCTACGCGTGTCTTGTCAGGGTAATAAACACCGGCTACATAAGTTCCCTGATGTGTATCACCAGAATATTCTTCTTCAAAATTGGCGCGTTGACCCATGCGACCATTACCAATACTGAAGATACTTTCAGAAACGCGGTTAAGATGTGGGTCAAAACCCTCTTCGATGATATGCCACTCGTGGTGCTTCAGGTAGTTTTTCATAATGTATTCAAATTCTTTAAATCAAAATCTGCTGTATTATTTACAATTACGTTAGCTTTTCCTAATTGCTCCGCTGATCCCACACCAATACATTTCATTCCGGCACGCACGGCTGCCTCCACGCCTGCTTCTGCGTCTTCAAAAACAAGGCACTCCTTTGGACTAATGTTTAATCTCGAAGCAGTCAATAGAAAAATTTCAGGATTTGGCTTTGTCTTAATGACCATTGTTCCATCGATCATGACATCAAACAAAGATGCAATGCCTAATAACTCAATAACCGTTTCTGCATTCTTACTGCTGGACGCAAGCGCTACCTTTCTCCCACTGGCTCTTATCTGCTGGATTAATTCTTTGACACCCGGAAAAATTTCATTGGACTTCATCGAATGGATGTATTCTACAAACCAATTATTCTTTTTCGTAGCCAACGCTTCTTTTTCCCGTTCATTTTTTGTGATACCGCCAAGCTTGAGAATAATCTCCAGTGAATCCATGCGACTCACCCCCTTGAGTTTCTCATTCTCTTGCTCTGTCAGGGTAACACCCAGCTCACCCGCCAATCGTCTCCACGCCATAAAATGATAATGGGCGGTATCCACAATAACTCCATCCAGGTCGAATATGCAGGCTTTGATCAAAATGATTTTATTAAAGGTTTAGAAATTCAGGCGACTCTGCCACGGAATCAGACATGCCCCTGCTCGATTATTTTTTGAGTTTCCACCAATGACTTAAATACATCAAAGGTTTTGCCCTGGGTACGAAGTGCTCCCAATGCGTTACCAAATTTTGCTGCTTCGATATAGTCTTTCTTATTTTGCAACAATCCAAAGCCAACTCCACCGGCAAACGAATCTCCACAACCCGTAGTGTCGATTACATCTTTTACTTTAATGGCAGGAACCATTTCTTCATAGAATTTACCCCTCTTCTTAAAATAGGCCATGCAACCTCTTGAGTCAACTGTTACATATACGCATTTTACCCCTTTGTCTATACAATGTGAAGCAAACGCGCGAAGCACCTCCTTATCAAATTCCGGAGCCTCATTGAATTCCTGACTCTCGTATTCCTTCTTAAACCAGGAAGCATGGGCTTCTTCCAGATTCATTTTGAGTACATCGATGTAGGGTAGCCATTGATCGCGATCGATCCAAAATTTACGCTGGCGTTCACCATTGACAAGGCAAGAAGTAGTAGGACCATGGGCATCAAAAATAATTACACCTTTGCTGTTTTTCTTCAGGTACTTCAAGGTATCCAACGAAATTTCATAGTCGCTGATGGGAATAAAAACAAAGGCACTGCAATTAAGTAAACCCTTAACATCAGCCGGTAAAATTGGATCCATAAAACCCGTCTGCCGTTCTAATCGATTGTTCACATCCACAAAGCGTAAGCTGATAATATCTCCCTGATCATTTTTGGTAGTTATATAATCCAGATTAAGGCCCTTATAGCCTTTAAAGACTTCGACCACATTATCGAGGTCCACCGTACGCAAATGTGAAACCGGAATAATTTCAATGTCATCAACCGCTAAGACGGAGAGGGCAATTACAGGATGCGTAACGCAACCCCATTTTTGAATCAAGTCTCCCTGATGTGTGACAATATGATCTCTGGGAATCGGGCCAAGAATTGCAATCTGCTGCATAACTAATGGGTTAAAAATGCTGCTCCGAAAACACCAGCACTGTCGCCTAACTTAGGCTTTAGTATAGGTGTATCCAGACGGTTATTAAAGATATACTTTTTTAAAGATTCTACCCCATCTGAATATATAATATCTATGTTTCCAACACCTCCTCCGATGACAATCACATCGGGGTCTAAAATATTGATCACTACGCTTAAGGCCAATCCAAAAAAATGAGTTAATCGCTCCATGGTAAGGGCGGCTATTGCGTCTGTACCTGACGTGCTGAGCTGGTCTATTTCCCGAAGGGATTTAGGGGTACCGGACTTGAAATGATAAAACTTCTCCAGCGCAGGACCACACAACACCATTTCGACACAGCCACTTTTACCGCAGTAACAAGGCCCTCCTGATTCATCTAAGAAATTATGTCCCCATTCTCCGCCAATGCCATGAAGACCATTGATAATCTTTCCATCAACCACTACCCCTCCACCTACACCCGTCCCCATGATTACCCCAAAGACCACTTTAGCATCGGGGTATCTCTCCTTGACAATTCCCATATTTGTTTCGGCCAGCGCAAAACAATTCGCATCGTTGGCCATCATTAATTCAATTCCCAAACGGGCTTCTAAATCCTGTCGAAAGAATCGATCATTCAAACAAGCCGTGTTGCTATTCTTTATCGTCCCCAATTCAAGATCAACAGTACCCGGAGTTCCTATACCAATTCTTGATGGCTTATAGCCAACAGCATCCGTCATCTTCTCTACCAGTCTTTGAATTTGGTCAAGGATATGGTCATAACCCTTATCGGATTCGGTTGGCAACCGATCACGGAATAACACTTCCGGCTTGCTTGCTGAATTTAAAACAGCGCCTTCAACCTTAGTGCCACCGAGGTCAATACCCCAGAGATTAGTATTCACTGCTTTCATCGATTTTATAAATACAGGCCTCCCAAGGTTTAAGATAATTTAATTGTTTAACGGCAGGATAATTGCCGATTAATCGCTGTTCTTCTTCCAATGGACCTTTCAGAGAAAGCTGAACTATTTCATCCGAAAAATTCAGAAGAACAAGCACTATTTTTTCCTCCCACTTGCGGATAGTCATTTTGCGCTGATAGATAAAAAGTTTTTCATTATCCGTTTCTATGGGCAAGTATTGCCCATAGGTTAAAACCAAATTTGATTTTCGGATACCAATCATCTTCCGGAAATAGTTAAGGATTGAATCTTCGTCTTTTTCCTGTTGCAGTTGATTGATTTCAGCATACGTTGGATTAACCGGCATCCATGGATTGCCTTTTGTAAATCCGGCATGCGCTGAGCCATTCCATTGGAATGGGGTTCTGGCATTATCTCTTCCTGCTTGATTTGCTACGGTAAGGAATTGCTCTTCCGAGCGTCCCCGTTTTTTCGCTTCCTTCCAACCATTCTGTGTCTCAATATCTTTTGAATCCGCCAGCGACCTCAATTCAAGGTTGACCATTCCTAATTCATCCCCTTGAAAAAGGAAAGGAGTTCCCCGCATAGAAAGTAAAAGTGTTGCTAAAAGCTTAGCAGATTTCTCCCAATACTGTTTGCTTCCCCATCTCGAAACCATACGAGGAAAATCATGATTTCCTAAGAAAATACTCCCCCACCCCTTCTCTTCAAATGCATCATCCCATGTTTTAAAGATTTTTTTGAAGTCAGTTAACGTATAGGGAACTGGATCAAATCGTCCACCAGGACCCTGATCTATAAACATGTGACCAAAATGAAAGATCATGTTAAGCCCTTTCTTATCATCCAGGTATTCAATTGCATTTAGTGGGGTTATACCCGGGCCCTCTCCTACCGTCATTACATTATAATTATCCCATACATTCTCACGCATCTCAGTAATAAATTCTTTCAGCCGCGGACCGTTAGAATAATATTTCCGAATCGTTTCATTAAAATCAATTGTGTCAGTCGGTGGAAAATTAATTCGTTTTGAAATAGCAGAAATAACATCAAGCCGGAGGCCATCTACTCCCTTATCCAACCAGAATTTCATCACTTCTCGTAACTCATTTCTTAAAATGGGGTTCTCCCAATTTAAATCAGGCTGCTTACGCGAAAATAAATGCAGATAATAATCTCCAGTAGTTTCATCTAACTGCCATGCACTTCCCCCAAAAAAAGAAGGCCAGTTATTAGGTGGCAATCCGTTTACAGCAGGCTTCCAAAAATAATAATCACGGTAGGGGTTGACCTTTGATTTTCGTGATTCAATAAACCAGGGATGTTCATCCGAGGAATGGTTCACCACCAGATCCATAATGAGCCGTATACCGCGATCATGTAATCCCTTCAGAAGTAATTCAAAATCATTAAGCGTACCGAACTCCTCCTGAATCAGATGATAATCGCTAATGTCATAACCCCCATCATCGTTGGGTGATTTATAAATTGGGTTAAGCCAAACCGCATCTACTCCTAAGCTTTTGATGTAATCAAGTTTTTCAATAATTCCCCGTAAATCTCCAATACCATCTCCATTACTATCGTTAAAACTTCTGGGGTAAATTTGATACACTACTGCTTCTTTCCACCAGGCTCCATTTGAAATTAGATATTCAGACATAGCTGCAATTATTGTGCGGGATGAAATTCTGTGGTGTTCGGGTGAAATGTTTTCCACGAGTGCCAGTATTCTTGATACGATTGTATCGATTTTAATTTAGCTCCCTTCAATTGCCCTTCGCTACACTCTCCTCTCAGGGACCATAAGGATTGAGTATTGGTATCAACCATCATGTCCTTGGCAGAATCGTATCTAAAACTTAGTGAGTCTCGCAAAAAAGTGTGAAACGAAACACTGTCAGATTCCAATGACACAAGTAAAGGAGTATCCGCTATAACATCATTCATAACTCGCTTCTTCTTCAAGTCATGCCAATCGTAGGCGGTAGCAAACAGGCCCCTACTAACACCCACTACCCACGACTTGTCTTTCCATGAAAGTGAATCTGCGCGAACCAGGCCTTCTTTGGTTTTACCCTCATCGTAATTTATCAATGAAGCATACTCCTCTAAAAATAAACTATCAGGTTGCATGATCATTGTATTGGGATACAGATTGATCCAGGCGTCAAGGCGCATCTGTTCTGTCGGTATCTCAGCAATAAATTTTCCTGTCAAAGGTCCAACAATAGCCTCGCCATTTACTTGTCGCCACCAGCTTTTAGTTCGACTATCCTCAAACATGGCATTGAAATGATCCATGCCCACCAGCCGAAAGTCTTCCGGCTGTCCATCTACAGCCGGAACGTAAACACGCCCTGTGCGACACACCGTGCAATACGTTACCATCACGGGCTCTCCTCCGACACTATCCCTTACCTGATGATGGTAACCGATAAGTTCAATAGGATAAGCTTTTTGTTTACCGTTAATAGATACTCCTAAAATTAATTGTTGAGGAAGCACTTTACTTTTATCAGCTGAAAGAAACAGTTTGTTTTGTGGCTGATAGAACATTTTTTCCGCCAGAAACTGAAAGTTAAAAAGGTATACGATCACCAACCACACCACGAGAACACTTACTACTGCTATTTTTGCTTTGGTAGAATTTGACCTTATCATTATGATCGCAGGATAGGCAATCATAATCAGTCCAACGATCCGAAAAAGATTAATGTGAGATCCAATGAAATAAGCAATCTCAATAGTCTCATGGCGCTGACTCCCCGGAAAGGGCATGATGAAGTACACGCGGAGTATTTCTCCGCCAATTAATAAAGCAAAGCCGGCAATGAAAAAGAATAACTTCATGTCAATAACTTGTTAATTAAACTTAGATACAATCTTTAGAGGCCTCCCAGGAATGTCAATATTTTCAACCAATTTTCCATTTACATCAATCACTGTAACCCGGCCTGATAAGGCAGTCAATAAAATATGCTTACTTTTCTGGTCAAAGAAAATTCCTTCCCCAGCAAAATAACCGGGAGAGATGCCTTGTGGGGTATTACGCCTTAAGTCAAAAGAGGTTAACACCAATTGAGAGCTTCCGGTCTGAGTTTGAAAGTAGTAAAGAATGTCAGTCTCCCGGTCAATCACTGCAGAAGGTCGCAATGAGGTAGTCGATAGTGTCTGTGCCCCCGGCAAAGTAAAATTGGAAACCTTTGACTCAGAATTAAAAATAATTGTGCATCTGTTTTCGAAAAAGACAAGTATATCATTTTGACTATTACCCAATAAGGTGGCACAGATATTGGTTAACTCCAATTCACCTACCTTCCCAAATAGATCAGCATCTAAAACAAGAATAGTTTGGTCATAGCTGATGAATATTCGATTCTTGGTAACCATTAAAGCATAAACCTGAACCGGTCCAATGAGCTGATTGTCAATTAGAGCTAATGTATTTTCGTCATATGTTCTTAAGTAGCTAAATCCATTTTCATAAGTTGCCACATAAACTATTCCCTTGGAGTAAGCAATGTAGCTCAGATCAGGAAAAGCGTACAAGCCGCTATTTACCAGACTCCAATCAATAGGATTGAGAAGTTGAATCCCCGTGGTTAAAATAATGAAAAGGCCTTTTGGAACCAATAGAATATCAAGGATTTTAGAATTGCTGCTTATTTCGTTTAAGGATATCTCTTCTACTTTTCCTGAACCCGCGGAATAAATTGATAATTTTGGATTTCCATTAAATTCACTCGCCATTAAGTATTGTGTTGGCACAGGAGCATCTTCCTTCGAGCATGAAATAAAAATGCATAAAACTATCACAAACATCCCTAGCCTCTCCTTCACACTCATGCTCCCTGGTTTATTTAAAATCAGTTACACCAATTATGCTGTTATCAACCGTCCTTCGCTCTCGTTCATATTGATTCATATCCCAGTCACCCAGCCTTTTAAACTCCTGTAATACAGCCTCACCTACCTTTTTCATTCGTGGTTTGTCAAAATAAAGCATACCTGTTCTTCGGATAAAAAAATCCAATGGGTTAACTACCATCTCATGATGGATGGCAAATCTTAATTCGGCCTTCGCCAATTCACTATCAGCATCTCCCCGCTGCACATCATTCAGGATTAATTCTGTTTGCTTTCCATAGTTACCCACCAGATAATTTGCATAGGCCGGAGGTAAATAAATATTCTTTAATCGCTTTTCAATAGAAGTTGAATATCGTCTTACTTCACCGTAATTCTTAAAATCAGATCCGAAAAGCCGGATTTGATGAGTCTCACATTCTTCCAACTCCCGTTCGGAGAAAGTCCTGTCAATCAATAGATCAAGAACACGCTCTGCCATTTTACGATAACCTGTTAATTTGCCACCCGCAATGGAAAGCAAACCAGAAGGAGATTCAAAAATTTCATCTTTTCGTGAAAGTTCAGAGGCTGATTTACCCTCCTCATTTATTAGAGGGCGTAAACCTGCCCAGCTCGATTCAATATCCTTAATTGTAATATTAACTCCTGGAAATGTTTGATTGATCGCACGAATGAGGTAAGCTGTGTCTTCGTTAGTAGCAACTACTACTTCTTTACTTCCTTCATAATTTGTATCCGTTGTACCAATATAGGTTGCGCGTCCTCTCGGAATGGCAAAGATCATTCTACTATCCTCCTCCACATCAAAATAGATCGCCTGTTTCACGGGTAGCCTTTCTTTAGCAACAACCAAATGAACTCCTTTTGTCAAATGAAGTTGCTTACCTTGCTTGGATTTATCAAGCTCTCTTAATTCATCAACCCATGGACCGGCAGCGTTGACTACTGATCTGGATTTTATCTCAAACTCCTCCCCACTTAATTCTTCCCTAACCCTCGCTCCCACTATTTTTTCATCCTGATAAATAAACTCAAGCACTCTGCAATAATTGATTACTTCGGCACCATGTTGAGCTGCTGATTTAATAATCTCAATTGTCAACCGTGCATCATCAGTTCGGTATTCGGCATAGATAGCTCCGCCTTTGATATCATCCCTACGTAGCAAAGGCTCCTGACTGAGGGTTTGATTCCTGGTAAGCATTCTCCTTTGATCTTCAGGTTTTACACCCGCCAAAAAATCATATAGCTTAAGTCCAAAGGAAGTCAGAAGACTTCCAAATCCCCGTTTTTCATGAAGAGGTAGAAGCATCTTTTCAGGAACGACCAAATGAGGTGCAAGTTGATGAACCACCGCCCGTTCACTTCCAACTTCTTTAACCAGGCCAAACTCCAACTGTTTTAAATAGCGAAGGCCTCCGTGAATTAATTTAGTGGAGCGACTGCTCGTTCCAAAGGCAAAATCACTCTTTTCAACAAGTGCTGTCTTTAGGCCCCGAGCGGATGCATCCAAGGCAATACCCGCACCGGTGATCCCACCGCCAATAACCAAAAGATCAAAATGATTACTTTTTAAACTCCCAATAATGGATTGACGATGTAACGAAGATAGCGCCACGCTTGCTTATGATTTAGCTTTTTCTAATTATCAATCCACCCTTTAGTCCGTTCAATTGCTTTCTGCCAACCTTTGTACAACTTGGCACGGGTCTCGCTATCCATCTTTGGTAAAAATCGCTTTTGAATTTTTCGATTAGCGATGATATCCTCTTTTTTCCAAAGCCCAATTTGAATGCCTGCAAGATAAGCTGCTCCCATAGCAGTAGATTCAATAACTTCAGGACGCTCTACTTCCGTTCCCAAAATATCTGCCTGAAATTGCATCAATATATTATTAGCACAAGCTCCACCGTCCACTTTCAGGCTTGCCAAATTTAACCCTGCATCTTCCTGCATCGCATTGAGTATATCCTTTGTTTGAAAGGCAAGAGATTCCAGTGTTGCTTTAATAATATGATCCTTTCCGGTATCACGCGTTAATCCAAAAATGGCACCACGTGCATACATGTCCCAATAAGGCGCACCCAATCCCGCGAATGCGGGGACAACATACACTTCATTGGAGCCTAATGCTTTTGCTGCAAAATATTCTGAGTCTTTTGATTGATCAATGATGTGAAGCCCATCGCGCAGCCATTGTACTGCGGCACCAGCAATAAATACACTCCCTTCCAATGCATACTCTACTTTACCATCAATCCCCCAGGCAATTGTGGTAATCAATCCATTTTTAGAATATTGAATAGTTGTCCCTGTATTCATCAACATAAAGCATCCTGTGCCATAGGTATTTTTGGCCATCCCAGCTTGGAAGCATGCTTGCCCAAACAAGGCAGCCTGCTGATCACCTGCTACTCCACTGAGTGGAATAGAGCAGCCTTCGTACGTCCAGTTACCGAAATGAAAAGCTGAAGGTTTTACTTCAGGCAAAAGAGATTTTGGAATTCCCAATTCGGTCAACATTTTTTCATCCCACTTTAGATCCCTGATATTAAACAACATTGTCCTGGAGGCATTAGAGTAGTCCGTTGCATGAACCTTGCCACTGGTAAGTTTCCAAATCAGCCACGTATCAATTGTCCCAAAGGCAAGCTCTCCATTTTCTGCTTTCTGCTTAGCACCCGCCACATTATCAAGAATCCACTTCACTTTTGTCGCTGAGAAATAAGAATCGATTACCAACCCGGTATTTTGACGAACATAATCAGTCAATCCTCTTTCTTTAAGCTGTTCGCAGATGGAGGCTGTCCGTTTATCCTGCCACACAATAGCATTGTAAATTGGTGCTCCTGTTTTTCTATCCCATACAACAGTGGTCTCACGCTGATTAGTAATCCCAATGGCCGCAATCAATGAAGGTTTAATATTATTTTCCCTGATTAACTTCAAGAGCATAGATTGCTGCGTCTCCCAAATTTCTTCCGGGTCATGCTCAACCCAACCCGAGTTAGGATAGTGTTGAGCAAACTCCTGCTGGGCGATGGCCTGAATTTGGCCTTGCTCATTAAAGAGTACAGCTCTGGAACTTGTTGTCCCCTGATCGAGAGAGATTATATATTTAGACATTAGACAAAATACTTAAACAGTAAGACATTAGAAAAATTTAAGAGAATAAAGCCTGATGAATCCACGCGCCTAGCAAACCACCTGCTATTGGCCCCACAACCGGTATCCAGGCATAGCTCCAATCCGAATCACGTTTTCCTGAAATGGGTAAGATAAAGTGAGCGATGCGAGGTCCAAGATCACGGGCAGGATTAATGGCAAACCCTGTAGTGCCACCTAAACTTAGACCAATAGAAATGATTAATGCACCCACCACTAATGGATTTAATCCCTCTGCAAAACTATTGGCACCCAGAATTAATAACCCCAAGACAAGAACAGCAGTGGCTACAATTTCACTGATCAAGTTTGAAAGTGTAGAGCGAATGGCAGGGGCTGTACAAAAAACAGCAAGTTTAGTTGAAGCATCCTCGGTTCTTTTCCAATGAGGAAAGAATTGTATCCAGACAACTAGTGCGCCAACAAATGCACCCAGAAACTGAGCCAGAATATACAGAGGAACTTCGCTCCACTGAAAACTCCCTGAGTAAGCCAATGCAATGGTCACGGCAGGATTTAAATGAGCTCCACTAATATGGCCAACTGCATAAATCGCAAAAGTCACCGCGAGCCCCCATCCTAATACAATAGTCAGCCAGCCCGCATTTTCCGATTTTGTTCCTTTTAAAACCACCCCAGCTACTACTCCATTACCCAATACAATAAGAAGCAATGTTCCAAAGAATTCAGCTAAATAAGGGCTCATATTGTTAATCGATTTATGGTTTAGTTAAAAATAATTTAATGCCCCGAAGAGGTCAATTGTATTTCCTGCTCCGTGGATTTAGCTTTTATCAATAACGTAGCAAGTGCAGCAAGGACCAATAAGATACCTGCAAATAGCACTGCATAGTTACTGTTGTTATTCAAAACATTTTTAAGAATGTACCCAAACGTAACCGTTTGCAAAATCATGGGCACCACAATCATCATATTGATAATACCCATATAAACACCATAACGCTCTTTAGGGATATTACCTACCACCAACAAATAGGGTATGCCCATCATGCTAGCCCAACCAATACCAAAACCTGTGATGGCTGGAAAAAGTAAATATTTATTCTCAATGAAGGGGAAAAGTAAAAAACCTGTCGCAGCCAATAGCAAGCAGGTGAAATGGACCATCTTCGCAGATGATTTTTTTACAAACCAAACCAACACAAAGGCAGAAAGAAACGTAACAATGTTATACCAACCATTTACCAGACCTGTCCAACTAACAGCCTGTTCGTACAAGTCAGGGTTCTCCGTTGGGGTTGACTTCCACACCGACAGTCCTATACTCTTGGAAGCATTTTGCCAATAACAAAACAAGGCATACCATTGAAAAAGGTACACCAAGGCCAACTGCCACATCACCCGCGGCATATCTAGTATCGCTTCTACAATTTCAATGTTTTGCGCGAACAGTATTTTTGCTATGGAATTATTTTTCACTGAGTTCAATACATTTCTCAGAAGCGATTTATAAAAAAATGAAGGAAGTAAAAGTACAACCAACATCGTGTAAGCAATCACTGATGTAATTATTGATATTAAAAACTGCCAAACCAGGTGTGGCTGGCCTTCATTCTTCTTCTTAATCTCAGCGATTTCCACTGCTGTTGGTGGAATTTCCGGAGTTGTGCGCATGCTCCACCATATGGTGCCTATTGAACATACGGAGCCCAAAAAGAAAGAAGCAAAAACCCAATTAGGTATGGCACCTGTTCTACCAATAATCAGCAATGGAAACACAAAAAGAGAAACATTCGCAAGCGTTTGTCCAAGTCCGGTGAAAAAACTTTGCGTCTGAAAACCAGTAGGTCGCTGTTCATCATTCAGTTTATCAGCAATAAAGGCACGGTAAGGTTCCATGGCTGTATTGTTGCCCACATCTAAAATCCATAACAATCCGGCTGCCATCCATAAGGCACTACTAAATGGAAAAAAGAGTAGGCAAGCGCTACACAACATTGCACCGATAAAAAAATACGGCTTCCGTCTACCGAATCGCGGATGCCAGGTCTTGTCGCTAAGGGCGCCAATGATGGGTTGTATTAATAACCCTGTCACGGGTCCTGCTAAATTGAGCAATGGTATCTCATCCGGGCTTGCACCAAGGAAATCGTATATGGGATTTACTGCACTTTGCTGGAGACCAAAGCTATATTGGATTCCAAAGAATCCAACATTCATATTGATGATTTGTGAGAAGGTAAGCTTAGGTTTTTGTAAAGACATGCCTGATACGTTAAGACTTAATTTATCTTTATTCCAGCAAGCACTTTACACCCGTCTCGCCCTATTCCACCTCACTACGTGTCTTTAATCTTGTCAGGATAAAATCACCGATAGCTCTTCCTTGAATTTTTCCAGCTTCACAAGCTGGAAAATAATGGATACCACCATACACCCTACTGACAGCGGCTTCCTCAGAAGCCTTTAAGAAAGATTCGAATTTCCGTGGGTTCATACCATATTCCATTTCAGTAGAATCTGTGAATGCGTAATTATCTCCAAACAATTTTGTTAGCGTAACGGCTGCAGATGTTGAGATCACGCTATGTCCACTCGTATATTCTGGAAAGGGTGGTGTTTGCAATAAGGGTGCCCAGTCTTCATCAATGTATTGATTAATGTAGGATTCAGGGCGAATCAACCGGCTTCTGTATTTTTCATCCCAACAACTGATGAAGCCGTCAATTAATGAAATCGAAACCTGCGCATAGGCTTCTGCAGTTTCAAAAATATCTGCTTTGCTTTGACTGCAGGCTACGCGCGTGATGTTCATCCAGTGACCACCGGGTGAAATTTTCTTCGTGGCAAACATAATGTGTCCTTTCACATTCATGACAAAGGGATTACAATCCCAAAAACTTGCAATCTCCCGTTCTGCTTCTGTAAGATTTTTCCCAACTAAATAAACCTTCTCCGCCTCCTTAAAGAACTGGCTTTTCTTATCAATAGAAAATGGCGTTGGCCTTGCTGGCTTGAATTGGGCTGCCGAGTCAATTATAAAAGTTCTTATCTTATTCCAATGAGGTTCAACGGCATCCATGTAGGCAGGAGGTGTAGGCTTCCACGTGGCAGGATCATTTAATATTGAATACTTAGGAAAAGATCTGCTCTGCTTATAATTGTCCTTGGAAGACCATGCAATAATGTGGTTGGCAACTTGCGTCCCATATTCAATAGAACGATCATAAACATCATCGGGAACTCCGGCCTCTTTGAACTTCATCATCGCCCCAGCATAGTACGCGTCTATTTTGTCTTCTGAAAAAATTAAAGCTCTACCTACTTTTAAAATTGCCTGAACAGAAGCGAGTGGAAAACAATATTCCGCTCCAGGTTCCGGTTGCGGAACCGACTCCAGACCATGAAGCTGGCCCGCAAGGGATTTATAACTTTTGTTCTGTGGTATCAATGCCTCATACCCAGCAATGCTTGTATAGGCATAGATGCGACTCGCGATCGGAGGTGAGAAAATATCGTGGACAATAACATCTGTTATTTTCTTTAGGGACGCATGGATGACCTCGGGGTCTCTTGTTATGGTCTTATAATCTTTTTGAGGACCTGAACAGGAAATAAATAAAATGAATAGCCCAACAACCCAATACCCTTTTGCGCTTACAAAATCTTTCATCAATATTTATTTTACAGAATAATTTACCCTTGAAACACCAACACCTTTTATTTCAAGCGACTTCCAGTTTTTGGGAAGTTTATTTTTGATTTGTTGTATTCCAGTATCCGTAATTTGTAATCCTCCGAAGCCAAAAATAACAGACTGAAGCATACCCCCAGCACCGGTTGCAAAATAGGGATTCGTGCCACCCGCGGTTTCTGAAAGTACGCCAAACGGTGGAACCTCATTGGGCCTGTAGCTTTTCATAAAAATATCATAGGCTTTCTCAGCGTTGCCAAGGCGAGAATAAAGCGTAGCTAATACAGCTTGACCCATAGCAGGGCCATTAGGCGAAAAGCGAGGCTCATAATACTTTAAGTCTTTTTCAATTTGCGCCTTATCGGTAATAATATCCAGCGGATAGGCAAGAAGGTTAACATCTACTTGTTTAATAATGACGCCATTATAAGTCGCATTTTCGCGGGTTGTTCCATCCGGAAATTTCAAGATTGGAATATTCTGAGCTACATGTTCCCAATCTGGATTGGGTGCAACTCCATTCTCTTTGGCAGCCTGAGTTGCGTACCGAAGTACGGTAATTGCCATACCATTCGTAAATGCATTATTGTCGATATTCTCTTCCCACTCATTCGCGCCAATTACATTATTGATCTCATACTTTCCGGGGCCTTTTCGCTCAACACGGCTTGACCAAAAATCTGCAACTTCTTTAAGAATTGGATATCCGCGTTCTCTTAACCATTGCTTGTCTTTTGTTACCTGGTAATACTTCCAGGCCGCCCAACCAACACAGCCCGTAATGTGTTGTTGAAAGGGGCCCGTCAGTGCCCACACCGGAGTATCCTCCGAACCCTGATCAGAAGATTCCCACGGGAACATCACACCCTGATAGCCATGAGAGAATGCATTCTGTCTTGCTGCCCCTAATCGTTGAAAGCGGTATTCCAAAATAGATTTTGCAATGTCAGGTTGAAGTACCAGCAAGGGAGGATACATCCAAAGCTCTGTGTCCCAAAATGCATGGCCGTTGTACCCCAGTCCGGAAAGACCCATGGGCGATAAACTATAAGCCGACCCTTCACGAACAAATGAATACAAATGATACAAGGCAAAACGTATATCTTTCTGGACTTGCAAGTCCCCCTCTACCACAATATCACTCTTCCATAATTTCGCCCAGGCCTCTTCATGTCGTTGTAAAAGCCGTTGGGTGCCTTCCAACTTCGCGAAAATAGTCAATCGCTCCGCTTCATTGAGCGCATCCTCATAATGCTCCGTAGAGGTAGCCGATGATACAATACTAAATGCATACGTCTCCCCCGCTTTCAGGAACTTAACAAATTTGGCAAGATGCATATTATAGTCCCAATCTTCATGAATCAAATCAGGCTCCTGTCCATGTGGCTCAGAAAATATAAAACTATTGCTGGCTGCGACTGTATGTTTTCCAGAAGGACTTTTGGCTACAGAAGTCAATAAGGGTATTGTAACATGAGGTCGATCGATTTCACTATAGAGGTTTCTGATATCAACGAGGTGATTGGGTGCCTCAATGACGCTCATTGGTGTAATCCTGACATTCTTCTTCGCCTTAATCTCCACCATTGTTAATGCCGTATACGGTAAATGACGAAGCGCCATCATGGTATGTTTCACACTTACTTTATTTCCTACATCAAAGGTGGTGGTGAGTGCGGCCTTTTTCATATCCAGCACCTGACGGTAATTGGAAATGTCCCGCAACGATATCCTGGTGCTATCCACCTCCAGGTTCATATTGACATGGTTAAACGTTTTAAGAATATTCGATACTCTTCCACGCTGATAATAATCGTAAACTCCATTGAGTACCACATCTTTTACCTTCATCGGTTCCGGTGATGAGACCAAACCGATCATTCCATTGGCAACAGTAACACCATAATAATTGTTAGGATCAATTGCCTTGGCCTCAATAATCCAATCCAGGGAAGATTGTCCGATGGATTGCAAGGAGGCGCAGAAAAATAAAATAATGAATATGTTTTTCATTTTTTAATCAATTTATAACTATAAACAACATCATTGTTCCGAATAGCGAGATAAACCTTTTCACCTCTGATATTAATTTTTTTCAAATGCCTGACTTCCCCTTTGATCGACCATCCTGTTTTAGACGGAGGCAAAGCCTCAAATGATTTTCCTTTATTTTTCAGCACGGTTCCATAACTCCCATCATACCGGCCCATCTGTATATTGATAGGGAAAAAATTAGACCCCAGAATTAAATCAGGCAGCTTGTCCTGATCAACATCATCCACCATTATCGACATTGTTGGGGAAAATTGGGCTGCTTTAGGCAAAGCTGACAGTTTAAATTTACCGCCCCCCAAATTCTCAATAATCATACTTTCCAATCTATTGACTTCAAATTTTTCAGCAGTCTTCAATTCTTTCTCACTGAAAATGTCTTTAAATTCAGCTTCCCCAAACCTCGCATAAGACAGGTACTTCTTTTTTAATCCAGGCAATTGCTTTGTCAATTCATCTCGAGTATGAAAGAGGTATTCTTTCCCATCAATGTAGTATGTCAATAGTTGCTCAATCGTCTCATTATTGTCAAAATCTTTCACATACATTCTTAACGGCTCGGCAGTTGAGGCCTTGAGCTTTGAGTTAAGTCCAAGGTTCCCCGCCACCAGATCAATATCGCCATCCTGATCAAAATCAACAGACTCAACACAGTTCCACCATCCGATCTCCTGTTCAAGTCCGGATTGCTCCAATGATTTTAAAATCCCATTCGAATTAATTAAGATCGTAATCGGCATCCAATTTCCTGCGATCACTAAATCATCATCTTTATCACCATCAATATCTACCCAAATAGCATCCTTAATAAACCCAATTTTCCTGAGTTGAGAAGCTTGTTGATCCGTTACATCTTTGAAGTTACCCTTACCATCATTTTGCAATAAGTAACTATCCGGCTTAATTCCATATTTCCAGGGAATGGTACGAACTCCAATAAACAAATCAATATCACCGTCTTTATCATAATCTGATGCGCTTACACAAGAGCCCGTGATAAATAAATCCGGAAGACCTGAAGATTTAGTGAAATGACCAAGACCATCATTTAAGTACAGCCTGGGTTTCATATGGGGCGATGAACCAGCAAATTCATTTCCACCGCTGATCACAATTAGATCTAAATCATTGTCTTGATCGATGTCAACAAAAAGAGAACTCACATCTTCTGCGGTACTATCGATCGCAATACTTGGCTGAGCAAGTTTCGAAAACTTACCAGCCGCATTCTGAGTATACAAGCTTCCCTCTTGCCATTTGGCACCTCCCAGGTAAATATCGTCAGTCCCATCTCCATTGACATCCCCAATTGCAACACCGGGGCCCTCTGAAGACATCATATGAGGTATAAGCGCCTCACGGTTAAATTCCGCAAATTTGTTCTCACGATGTTTAAATTTAATTCCAATCGAATCAACATCGAGCACCCTGAACATTTTACTTGTTGGATGAAAAACAGAATAATCAAACGTGCCGGAAGCTTCCACCTGCTTCAACTCCAGAGTTTGATTCGCCTTTACATTCTTTAACACCTGGTAGGTAGCTCCGGGCCATATCACTTTTATTGAATCGATCATGTCTATGGCTCCCAAACCAAATACCAATCGATAATCAACAGCACTTTCAAATCCGCGTGTAGGCATGCACTCCTGCATTTGAAGTTTACCCTTACTATACAAGAAAACCTTTGTCCCATAGCCATAATGGTTTCCAGAGTTACCCATCAATTTAATTTTGAGAAAATAATTTTCCCCGAGTTTGTCCTTTTGAATTGTTCTGTTTTCATACAGAAATGCTTCATCATCAACATTATTAATAACTAAATCCAAATCACCATCATTGTCTAAATCAGCGTAGGCTGCTCCATTGGAATACGAAATTTTATCAAGTCCCCAATCCTCAGATTTATTCGAGAAAGTCGAATCTCCGTTGTTGACATATAAATAATTCGGAATCTTGATTTGAGGCATTAGGTTAATTAGCTCCAGATCCTTCTCATTTAGTTTTTTATTCACTATTCTTTGAATCGAGTCGTGGGTAATGAAATTAATATAATCCAAATCATTTGACCTCCGCTTTATTCCATTGGCAATGAATATATCCTTTCTGCCATCCAGATCGAAGTCAGCAAATAAAGAAGACCAGCTCCAATCCGTTGCCGCCACGCCTGCTAAAAGTCCAATCTCACTAAAGGTACCATCGCCTTGATTAAGTTGAAGCGTATTTCGTGCAAACTGATAGCCATAACCAAATCGAAGCTTAAATTCATACGTATCGTAAGGATCTTCAGCCGCAGATGCTTTTAAAATTTTTGGATCGGCCGGAAGCATGTCAAGGGAGATCAAATCCGGAAAAGCATCATTGTTAAAATCAGCAAAATCGCAGCCCATCGAAAAATGAGAAGTGTGCGTAAGGTACTGCTCTCGCGAATCTTTAAACTTTCCATTACCTAAGTTGATGTATAGGTAATCGTCCTCGTGAAAATCATTGCCAACATAGACGTCAGGTAATCCATCTAAATTAATATCACTTATGGTAATACCAAGGCCATAACCTATAACACTACTGTAAATACCTGAGCCTTCGGTCACATTAATAAACTTGCCCTCATTATTTCGGAGTAATTTATCACCTGCTAAAGGATGTGTTTTATAGCGAAGCTCGGATCTACCATACGTACCATTCTGATGTAGTGAGTGATTAAGCATATACATATCCAAATCACCATCAAGATCAAAATCAAAAAATGCAGCCTGCGTAGAAAATCCTACTAAATCCAATCCATAGTTTAAGGCTTGATCTGAAAACTTGGGCACTCCATTTTCATCATTACCTTCATTAATAAAAAGCTGATTTTTTCCTTGGTAAATTTCATAGTCCCCAATGTAGCTTACATAGATGTCCAACTTTCCATCGTTGTTAACATCCACCATATTCACTCCGGTTGCCCAGCCTTTAAAACCCTCCACACCAGCCTTTACCGAAACATCTTCAAACTTAAACTCACCTCGATTTATGTAAAGCTTATTTGGTAATTGATTTGCCGTGAAGTAAATATCTAACAGATCATCACCATTCACATCTCCAACGGCTACCCCACCGCCATTGTAGAAGTACATATAGTTGAAGATGTTGAAATCAGGTGTTTCAGATAATTCATTCTTAAATGTAATCCCCGACTCGCTAGCGTCAACTAAGCGAAATCTTTTCTCCTGTCCCGAGTTACAAGATGCACTTAAGAGTATAGTGCCTATTGATAAAAAATATAGTAGCCGCTTTATTAAACTGTATTTCATTTGATTTTGTAAAATTTCATTGAATCGTTGTTCCTGGCAAAAAGCAAAAAACTTGAATCTCCGATCCTTAACGTTCTAATCTTTCTAATCTCACCATCAACGATAAGTCCAGAATTTTTCGATTGAACTGTACTAAACTTACCCTCTTTACTACCCAATAGAATTACGCCCTGAGATGCATCGTACCTGCCAACCTCAGGTTTAACAGAGAATAGATTTCCTCCCAGAATTATATCCTTGAAACCATCCTGATTCACATCAAACGTCTCAATTCCATACACCGGGGCAAGTTGTGCTTCCATAGGCAAAGAGGAAATGCTAAGATTGCCAGAACCATTATTTATAATCAAAGAAGATTGAAGATTATCTGCTCGAAGAATCTTCACTTCCTTAAGTTGCTCCGGAGTAAATACTTCTTCCATTGATTTTCCAGCATAGTCTTTATAGTACAGGAATTTCTTCTTGAGCGAATTAATCTGCTTAACTAAATCCTGACGCAACGGGACCGGATAATCCTTTCCTTTATTTTGATAGGCATAAATCGCTTCCAGAGAACCATTCTGATCAAAATCATTTACATATAATGAAAGGGAAGAGTCGGCTGACGCTTTAAATTTTGAATTCAACCCAAGATTACCTGCTATGAAATCAACATCGCCATCATCGTCAATATCTTCAGCTTTTAATGAAATCCACCAACCATTTGAATTGACAAGTCCAGTTGGTGATGGGATTTTAGTGAAGCGACCATTCCTGTTCTTAAATATCGTAAGAGGCATCCATTCTCCTACCACAAGCAAATCGATAAGGCCATCATTATCATAATCAGCCCACTCGGCATCCGTGACCATACCTAATTTAGCAAGCTCCGGAGCAACATCCTTAGTAACTTCTATAAAATTCCCCTTTCCATCATTGCGTAGAATATGCTGATCACAAGGCATTCCATAATATCTTGGAATAGCTCGGGTTCCTAAAAATAAATCTAAGTCACCATCTTTATCAAAGTCAGAAGCCTTGACACAACTGCCATTTTCAAATAAGATCGGAAGTCTACTAGTCGCCTTTCTAAACACGGGAAGCCCCTGCTTTGATCTCTCATTAAAGTATAACCGATCCTGTAAAAAACTATCATTCGAGTTATACTCATTACTGCCACTCACTACATATAAATCCAGGTCTCTATCCCCATCTGCATCGAAGAAAATAGCATCTGTATCTTCATAAAGGGAATCCATCGTAATAACTCTATCCTCAAGATTCACAAAAGCTTCATCCTTTTTCTGAAGGTATAAGGCTCCGCTTTGACCTTTTGCACCGCCAACATAGAAATCATCGAGTCCGTCTTTATTTATATCTCCTATAGCCAAAGCCGGGCCCGTAGTAGAGAGCATCGTGTACAATAACCGGTCACGATCAAAATCCACGAACTCACTTTCCTTATGAATAAAATTGACTCCCTTTATATTCCTTTCTTCCAACAAAGAAGAAACCACCAATTTTTTCGGGACCACAACTTCATCTGCATCTTTACTATCCAACAATAGAGTATTGTTAGCCTGAACACCATACAAAAGTTGAGCCTTGTCTGTAGGCCAGGTCACGCGCAAACTATCAATAGCTTTGTGCTGCCCTATTCCTATCGTCATTTTATAATCCATCGAAGACTGAAATCCTCTAATCGGTATATGCTCATAGAATATAATCTCTTTACCATTAAAAATTTCAACTTTTGCTCCTATGCCGAACGAATTTTTTCCATCCCCTTTAAAATTAATAGCCAGGTAATTGTTTGACAATTTTGTATCTGTGTTGTTTTGATATACAAAAAGTTCCTGGTTAACATTATTAACGACAAGGTCTAAATCACCATCGTTATCTAAATCTCCATAAGCCGCACCATTCGAAAAAGAAGGTTCATCTAATCCCCAACGGGAAGATTGGTTCTTATAGTGAGATAACGTGTCTAATTTAAAAAGATAGTTACTTAACTTGGTAGAGGGCATCTTACTGATCAACTCTTCAAAATTTGCCTTACCACTTCGCATAGTCTTTAGAATCATTTCATCGCTGGCCAGAAAATCAATAAAATCCTGATTGGTTACATCTTTATAAATTCCATTGGTAACAAAAATTTCTTTATTTGTATCATTGTCAAAATCGGCTAACAAAGCTCCCCAACTCCAATCCGTAGAAGATACACCTGCATATTGCCCTATCTCTTTAAAATGCCCACGTCCATCATTGAGTTGAAGTGTGTTACGCATATACTGTTCAAAATAATCGTTTGACTTTTTAATTTGATAAAAATCATAAGACTCAAAACTTGTCATTGTTTTGAGACGATTGTCATTATCGGGCAACATATCGGTAACAAAGATCTCAGGCGCACCATCGTTGTTCAGGTCAGCCGCGTCAGTTCCCATAGAGAAGTTACTAATGTGCTTTGTTCGGTCAGTCAATTCGTCCTTAAACGTTCCGTTTTTTTGGTTTATGTATAGATAATCTCGTTCAAAAAAATCATTCGAAACATAAATATCCGGCCAGTTATCAAGATTAACATCAGAGACAGTTACCCCAAGGCCAAAACCTATCACACTTCCAAAAATTCCAGCATATTCACTTACATCAACAAAAAAATTATCTTGATTCCTGTAAAGCTTATCTCCTCCTGTGCTGTCCCTTTCGTGCCTTATGTTTTCCATGCCTAAAGAGGATACAGGTCTAAACGAATTATTGAGAACATAACAATCAAGATCGCCATCACGATCGTAGTCAAAGAAAACAGCATGCGTGCCAAAACCTTTATCATTGAGTCCAAACTTCTTTGCACTTTCCGTAAACGTCAAGTCTCCGTTATTGATAAACAATTCATTCTCCCGATTCCCACCTTTTACATCGCCAGAGTTGCAAACATAAATATCAAGCAAACCATCCGCATTCACATCGGCCATGCTTACACCCGTGGACCAAATTTTAGTGCCAGCAACACCCGCAGTTTGAGTAATATCCTCGAACCTAAAGCCCCCTTTATTCAGATATAATTTATTATCTGACATATTTGAAGTAAGGTATAGATCAGCAAGTCCATCGTTATTGATGTCACCTATAGCCACTCCTCCTCCATTGTAATAATTGCGATACCGAAAAACGTCAAGATCAGGACTTACGGTAAGGGTATTGATAAAGTCAATGCCTGTCTCCTGAGTAGAGAGTTTTCTAAACAGGGTTTCACTATTGCTTCTGTCAATTTGCTTTTCAGGCTCTGCACACGCAAAACAGCAAACCCAACCAAGCAACACATGTCTCCACATACTAACTATATTAGAAAACCTAAAAATAAAAAATGAGGGCAGGTAATCAAGATCACCTGCCCTCATTTATAAAAAAATACTATTAATAACCTTCGTTCTGCTTCAAATTCGGATTTGAAGTAATCGCTGAGGCTGGGATAGGGTAAACCTCTCTGTACTTATCTGTGTTGGTTTTAAATCCATAGGCAGGAGTATACTTGTCAAAACGAACTTGATCATTTCTTCTCCATCCTTCGATATAAAGCTCTCTACCTCTCTCTTTAAACAATTCATCGAGAGACACAGTTTTTGCACTTGCTTTACGTATCGTCCTTAGTTCGTCAAACAGGGTCTGAGCGCTACTGGATGAGGTACCACCTCTAAGTATGGCCTCAATTTTCATCAGGTGAGCATCTGCATATCTGAATAAGATTTGGTGACCTGCATATTCATCTCCATTACCGGGGTGGTACTTAATCACACGAATACCCGTTCTCTCATTGTTACCTGCAAGGCCCGGGAAATCTTTGGTCAAAACAAGGGGAGCACCCGCACGATCTTTCAAGGCAACTCCATTTTTGTCATACTGCTGACCCACTAAGAATCCAAATCCAATACCGGTTCCGTTAGTTGTGGCTGTCTTGGGAACAAAACCACGTCTTTCTTCCTGACCTGCTCCTGGATTGTTGTTATCAGCCGATCCTTCGAATTGCGCGTAGAAGTCAGCGGTTGTACTAAATCCATTCCATCCTCCACCTTGACCCGGAGCAATCATGTTATAGTGCATTCCATTCCAAATCCGGTTACAAACGCATGCGTCAGTCCAAAATATCTCTTCCGTATCAGCGGTTTTTACAAAAATGTTGAAAAAGCCATCCTGCAAAGCAAAACCATCAGCAGCAATTGCATCAACCAATCCAATTACTTTGGTCATATCTGCAGCCTGTGGTGTTGAATTTAAATAGATATGCTTGTTCAAATACATTTTAGCCAATAAAAACCGCGCTGCTGCTTTTCCAGCAAGGGGCTTGGCATTGACCGCTGCACCTGCAGCTATTGTAGGCAAGCCAGTAATGGCTGCCTCCAAATCTCCAGTGATGAAATCAAACGCAGCCTGCCCTGTCAACACTTCAGGAGCCTTACTCGCTTCATCGTTTACACCACGCTGAGGGATTTGTCTCCAGAAATCAAAAACATAGAAGGCATTCCAAGCGCGAAGGAACTTGCCTTCTGCAATCTGCTGTGCATTAGCACCTGACTCAGGAGCTAATAATTCATTCAGACGAAACCCATTGGCATTTAGGTTATTCCATGAGTTCAAAATATAAGGATGAGTAGCATCCCAGTCATGAGTATGTAGCAATCTCCAGATACCATTATCACCCCAGTCTGTTCCTCTTGTTGGCACAAGAAGTTCATCTGAAGCCACCTCTAATAGAGAGTACATATTCGCCTGATCCGCAAACTGACGCACATTGGCGTAACTTGATTCCAAAGCTGATTTTGGATCAACACCTGTAAATTCGCCAGAAGAAGAAACGATAATTTTTGAATCAAGTTCCTTCACTGCCAAATCCGTACATGCTGTAAAAACCATCATCATTACCACCGTTGGTATGAGATATTTTAAAGCTTTTGACATTTTTTTCATTTTATTTAAATTTTATACTCTATTTATTAACAAATTAATTACTAAAAAGTTGCTCTCAGTCCAAGAGAGAAAGTTCTGGCTCTTGGATAAGAGGAATAATCAATTCCTAACGAAGGAACGCTGTTCAATGCCTTATTTGTGTTTACTTCAGGATCCAACCCATCATAGTTAGTGATGACAAATAGGTTTTGACCTCCCGCTGATAGATACAAGCTCTTAATCGCCTTGTCCGCTAACTTGAAGTTATATCCTATGTTAAAATTCTGGAAGCGAATAAAATCACCTTTTGAAAGGAATCTTGTAGAGGCATCTGGAGCATTTAGGTTAGACTCTCCACTGCTAACTACATCGGTAGTTACGTTACGGGCATTACCCAGAGAACCTGAGGTAAAATAAGCGTTGGCTGTGTTGTTATATACATAGTGACCAGACTGACCCGTAAAGAAGGCACTGGCATCCCAGTTCTTGTATCTGTAGTTTACCGTAAATCCAAAATACTGCTTAGGCAATGGCGATTTTCCAAGAAACTGTTGAACGTCTCCATTGGGATATGTGGCCAATCCTTGACTGTCATAACCTCCAAAATCACGAAGGAAATAGGCAAATATGGGCTGGCCTGATGCAATGCGCTGAGAAAAAGCACCAGTCAAACCCTGACCGCTGATTGCGCCTGTATCAACAACACCAGCAAAATTCTTAACAATATTATCATTGAAGGTTATGTTGAAATTGAATTTCAAACCGCTTGATTCCTTATCAATGGCGGTATAATTCAATGAAAATTCAACTCCTTTATTAATGACATTGGCCGGCAAGTTCTGATACTGGAAAGGTTGAGGAGCGGGCTGCGCAGAATTTACCTGAATAAGCAAGTCAGTGGTATTCTTGTTGTAATAATCCACTGTTCCACTCAATTTTCCTTGAATAAAAGAAAAATCCAATCCTACGTTAACCTGGGAAGTTTGCTCCCATTTCAGAGCTGGGTTTGCAAAGGCCACGTTGTTAAGACCTGGGGTATTTGCATTTCCACCTTGATCGATTGTGGGATCATCATAACGTTGTCTTGAAGTGTACAAGTTGTGAGGAATCTCCTGATTACCGGTTATACCATAGCCTGCTCTTAGTTTAAGGTCGTCAAATACCTCTGGCACAAAATCTTCATCTGACAATCTCCAGGCAGCTGCTACTGAAGGGAAGTATCCGTATTTATTATCTCCACCAAATTTAGTAGATCCATCAGCCCTGAACGTGGCGGTTAACAAATATTTGTCAGCGTAGCTATAGTTCGCTCGTCCGAAGAACGATTGCAGCTCATCCTCTTGCTCATAGGTATTTTGAGTAATGGACCTTACGCGAGATGAAGGTTTACCACTTACTGTTGTTAACTTTGGAGTAGGGAACAATTCCGTTCTGTAAAATGTGTCGTTATCAACTCCAAATGATTGATAGTTATCAGTGGCATCAAGAACAGTTTCTCTAACCGAGTTAGCAGAAGCTCTTAAATCATCGATCTGGCCATCCATACTCGTAAGTGCCTTCGAAAAGCCAAATCCTAGCGTATTAGAACCCTCCCGATGAAATTTCTGATAAGAATATCCTACTAGAGCACTGAATTTCGAATTCGTTCCAATGTCCTTTTTAAAGTTGAAAAAGGTCTCCAATAAATCGCTGGATGTTTTCACATCTGCCAAGAACGCCCTTCCATTGTCGGTGATTCCATTGCTAATGAATAGCTTAGGTGAATACGCACCAGCACGGTTAGATTCGGTTCTATCCCGTCCATAGTTTACTCTAAAATTAAGCTCTTTTGTAATGTCATAGTCAGCAGACAAATTGATCAATAATCTTTTAGTCGTTGCGTTATCCTGATGATATTTCAACAATGATAAGGGGTTAACATTGGAATTAGAAGGCTGGATATCCGGGTCATTTTTCCAGGTAGGATTCGCCATGTAGGTACTTCCTAATAGGTCTCCTTCAAAACCAGCATTATCACTTATCGGAGCGTAACTATCTTCCAATCTCGCACCCGTAATTTGAGCACCTAATTTCAATTTCTCATTCAATAACGAATGATTGATATTGAATCGACCCGTAATCTTTTTCAAGCCGGATTCTTTAATAATACCTTCCTGATTATTGTATCCAAAAGCAGCACGGTAATTTCCACCCTTATAGGAGTTTGCATAACCTAAGTCATACTTCTGAGAAAAGGCAGTACGGGTAATTTCTTTCTGCCAGTCTGTATTTCCTCCAAAGTCCTGCACCACCGGATCGCCTCCTCTGTCCGCAACACCCTTTAAAAAGGCATCTCTTTCTAATAAATCGTAATATTTGCGCTGATTAGAAACGTTGAACTCTGAATTAAAACTAAGTTGCTTAGATAGTCCTTTACCACTTTTTGTTTTAATTAAAACAACACCATTTGCACCTCTTGAGCCATAAATAGCAGTAGCAGAGGCATCCTTCAACACATCAATGCTTTCTATATCGGCAGGATTAAGGAAGTTAAGTGGATTTCTAGGCGTAGATGTTCCACGACCAAGATCTGCGCCACCTCCGGAAATATCATCTCCAGCAAGGGCAACACCATCCACTACGAATAATGGATTACTTCCACCACGAACAGAAGATGTACCTCTTATCTTAATTGAAACGGCAGCACCAGGCTCACCACTTGAAGAAGTCACTTGAACACCTGCCGTACGGCCCTGAATCAACATTTCAGGAGAAGTAATTACTCCTTTGTTAAAATCAGCTGATTTAACAGAAGAAATGGCACCTGTAGCGTCTTTCTTTTGCACTTCGCCATAACCAATAACCACCACCTCATTCAAGGCAGTTACATCCAGTTGCAAAGTAACGTTTAACGTTCCTTGAGATCCCACCGGAACCTCTTGTGTGGCATAGCCAACAAATGAATAAACTAAGGTGGCGTTGTCGCCAACAGTAATAATGTAATTACCACTCACATCAGAAACGGTACCGTTGCTGGTTCCTTTCTCTAGAATGTTAACACCAGGAACTCCGGAACCATCATCTGAGGAGGTTACCGTTCCTGATACCGACTTCCCTTGTGCAAAGCCCGCCAAGGCTCCGAACAGTAAGAAGACCGATAGATACCTGCGAATAAACAGATACAATTTAGTCATACGTAATTGATTTAGGGTTTTAATTGTTGTTTAGAAATTGTTTTCAAAATCTTATTCGTTACTTTGAGATCATAATGAATATAAATTTTGCAATCAATACTACCCTGAAATTACCATTTCTCCATACGATTTTAACAATTACTTCATGAAATTTTGCTGGAAACGAAATCGCAAACGTTTGCAATTTTTGCTTAAATTTATAAACAAGTCAATAAACTTGAATTTGGCATGAAGTTCAATCAAATCACCATTAAGGATATTGCCAGGGAATTAGGGATTTCCCCCTCTACGGTATCCCGCGCACTCAAAGATCATCCTGATATAAGCGTTGCTACTAAAAAAGCAGTAAATGAGCTAGCTGATAAATTAAACTACCAGCCAAATACGGTGGCACTCAATCTCCGTCAGCGGAAAACTAACACTATCGGGGTAATCATTCCGGAGATTGTTCACTTCTTCTTCTCTACTGTCATTAGTGGAATAGAAGACGTTGCCTATGAAGCTGGATACAATGTCATCCTCGCTCAATCAAATGAGTCAGTGGAACGTGAAAAATCTGATATTAAAGCCCTTTTTAATAGTCGTGTAGATGGATTGTTACTCTCCATCTCAAGGGAAACCACCAATTTCGACCACATTGAATCCATCATTTCCAAGGGCTTACCTATTGTATTTTATGACAGGATGTATACCAATCCGAATACCAGCAAGGTCATTGTTGACGACTACGTTGGAGCTAAAGAAGCCGTTTTGCATTTGATTGAACAAGGTTTCAAGAGAATTGCCCATCTGGAGGCAGCTCCAGGCCTTCAGATCGCAGTGGATCGAAAACGGGGGTATATTGATGCCTTGAAAGAAAACAATATTCCGGTAAAGGAGAACATGATCATTGAATGCCCTAACGGAAGTCTGGAAGATGGTAAAAAGGCGACTAAGAAGCTATTGTCTTTAGCATCTCCTCCAGATGCCATTTTTGCTAATAATGACCTTCTGGCAATGGGGGCCATGCTATCCATTAAGGAAAATGGACTTAAAATACCGGAAGATATTGCACTAATGGGTTTCAGCAACTGGTTCTTCAGTCAATTATTGGATCCACCTCTGAGTTCAGTAGATCAACCCGGTTTTGAAATGGGGCAGGAAGCAGCGCGGTTGCTTATCCGACAGATTGAGATGAAGGACAAGGATCAATTTGAGGTCCAGCCTGAAACTAAGATTCTAAAGACCCGCCTTATCATAAGGGAGTCATCTGTGCGAAAGTCTGCAAAGAAAAAATAGCGCAACCGTTTTCTGATTTTTTTGAGATTGGTTTGTTAGTTTAGTGAATGCATTTGCCTTTACTTGAGGCATCCATTTACTATAAACCAACCATGGTATCTTCTATTGAAAGTTCTTCCAGCCAAAGCCTAGGGAAATTAATATCATCGAAATCGATTGATACAGGAATTGAAGGAACTACCGACAACGGAAATTTCCGTATTCAATTCTACAGCGACTCCATCGGCAGAGTTCAAATAAGTCAGAGGTCGGTATTTGAAGACTTCTCTTATGCCGTTATCGCTCAACCTGAAAAAACAAAGTTCACGCTTTCGGAAGATTCTGATAAACTGATAGTGAGCACCTCACAATTCCAACTCTCTATTTCAAAAGCCGCGGTTCGGTTTCAATTCCTGGATACCACAGGGCAAATAATCAATGAAGATGAAAAGGGATTGGGTACTTCCTGGATAGGAGAGCAAGTTACCACCTACAAAAAACTGCAGGAAGGCGAACGTTTTATCGGCCTTGGAGAAAAGACAGGACATCTGGATAGAAAAGGATCAAGCTATCTTAATTGGAATACAGATGCTTATGGATATCATTCGGGTACCGACCCTTTGTATTGTTCAATGCCTTTCTACATTGGCATACATCAACATCATGTCTACGGAATCTTTCTTGATAACTCCCATAAGTCATTTTTTAATTTTGGTGCATCTAACAATCGCTTCGCAAGTTTTTCGGCCGATGCAGGCGAGATGAACTACTATTTCATCACGGGCAAATCAGTAGCAGATATCATTCAAGGGTATACTCATCTCACAGGTCGCATGGAGTTACCTCCTCAATGGAGTATAGGATACCAACAATGTCGCTATAGTTATTATCCGGATAAAGAAGTTACTACGCTGGCAAGAACATTCCGTGAAAAAGATATTCCTGCGGATGTAATTGTGTTGGATATCCATTACATGGAGAAATATAAAATCTTTACATGGGACAATAAGAATTTTTCGAATCCGAAAGCCATGATTGACGAAATCAAAGCGATGGGTTTTCATGTAGTGATTATGTGTGACCCGGGAATTAAAATCGAAAAAGGATATGAGCCCTATGATGATGGTGTTAAAAAAGATATCTTCATCAAATACCCGGATGGTGAAAACTATGCAGGACAAGTTTGGCCGGGATGGTGCCATTTTCCTGATTTCACGAATCCAAAAACCCGTGCCTGGTGGGCCGCTAAATTCAATGACTATGTCAATCTAGGTGTTGAAGGATTTTGGAATGACATGAATGAGATTGCCACATGGGGTCATGCTCTACCAGAGAATCTTGTATTTGATTTCGAAGGAAACAAATCCACTACACGAAGAGGCAGGAATCTCTTTGGATTTCAAATGGCACGCAGCACGTATGAAGGAACGAAAGGATTGATGAAAGGAAAGAGACCCTTCAACTTAACACGCTCCGGATTTTCAGGAATACAACGGTATTCTGCGGTTTGGACGGGAGATAATGTGTCCTATGATGAACACATGATGCTGGGTGTACGATTAGTGAATAGTCTTGGATTGACGGGTGTAGCCTTTGCAGGCTATGATGTGGGCGGTTTTGTCGGAGATGCCAATACCAAACTTTTTGCACGATGGATTTCGATAGGAGCCCTCTCCCCCTTCTTCCGCGGTCACACCATGATCAATACCCGTGATTCTGAACCGTGGTCTTATGGCGAGGAGGTGGAACAGATTTCAAGGAATTATATCAAGTTTCGCTATCAGCTTTTGCCTTATTTATATTCACTATTCTTCGAGGCTTCAAAGACGGGCATACCGGTACAGCGTTCACTGACAATCAACTATACATTCGATTCTAAAATATATGAGCATCCCTATGAACATCAATACCTGTTTGGTCCATTCATACTGGTCGCCCCCGTTGAAAGCACAAAGGAGCTTGTGAAAATCTATTTACCAAAAGGTGAATGGTATTATCTCTTCAATGGCCAAAAGTATAATGGAGATCAGGAAATTATTATGGATTGCCCGATCCATAAGTTGCCCGTTTTTATAAAGTCGGGTGCCGTATTGCCCATGCAACAAGCAAAATCAAATACACAAGAGAAAAGCATTGAATTAATTCTTCATATTTATCATGGAGCTGACGCTACTTCATTCAATTATTTTGAGGATGATGGAATTTCATTTGACTATCAAAAAGGAAATTTCAACTCAAGGGAAATAAATTATTTACCGCAAGACCGTAAATTAATTATTGGAAAGGCAGAGGGTACTTACGCCTCCCCTATCCAACACCTTAAAATTGTATTTCATCATCATTCGAATAATACTGTATTTATTAATAGTGTTGAAAAAAAACTAGAGAATAAATCGCATTCATTTTTTTCACCCTTAGAAAAATACGACCCCATCAATGATCCTGAATCAATGGGTGAAGAAAGTGTTAAATGGACTGAGACAGATTATACTCTGGAGCCTATTGAAATTACATGGTAATGATGTTACTCAAAATTGTCAACGTCATTTCGAGCGGTAGCGAGAAATCTAACAAGGTGAATCTCCATAAATAAATTTTAGCTAATCCAATAGTTTATGAGTCCATCAACCATTATTAAACCCAAACTTAGTTTCTGGCAAATCTGGAATATGAGTTTTGGATTTTTAGGAATTCAATTCGGCTTTGCCTTACAAAATGCCAACACCAGTAGAATTTTTGAAACCCTGGGAGCAGAGACAAGCAGCCTTGCGCTTTTTTGGTTGGCTGCCCCCGTCACCGGGCTATTGATTCAACCCATCATTGGATTCTATAGTGACCGCACCTGGCATCCTACGTGGGGAAGAAGAAGACCCTACTTTGCGATCGGTGCGTTACTTGCTTCGCTGGCTTTATGCTTTATGCCTAACTCTACTGAATTGTGGATGGCGGTTGGGATACTTTGGATTATGGATGCTTCCATCAATGTAAGCATGGAACCCTTCAGGGCATTTGTGGGAGATATGTTGCCTCCTTCGCAACGCACTACAGGATTTGCCATGCAAAGTTTTTTTATTGGAATTGGAGCCATCGTTGCTTCTTTTCTTCCCTGGATTTTTAAAAACTGGTTTGGTATCTCCAACGTGGCCAGCATAGGTGAAATTCCTGATTCCGTGAAATATTCATTTTATGTAGGTGCGTTTATGTTATTTGTTACGGTCATGTGGACTGTGTTCAGTACAAAAGAATATCCTCCCGCCCCGGGAGATGAGCAAAAACTTAAGAACCGTGAGAGAAGAAAAATTGACAATGAAGAAGATTTTAGGCAACGATTCAATCGTCTGGGACTACAACTTCTTATTGTAGGATTATCCTTCTCTTCCCTTGTGTTCTTCCTCAAACTTGAAAAGGAACTCTTTGTCTTAGGACTTGGACTCACTGTTTTCGGAATAATTTTCTTACTGGCGGCAAATTTCATTGCTCAAGGCAGATCGTACCTTGGTCTTGTCCACATCGTAAAAGATTTTACAACCATGCCAAAAACAATGATGCAATTGGCGTATGTACAATTTTTTTCGTGGTTTGCCTTGTTCGCCATGTGGATCTATTCTACCTCAGCGATAACAAGCCATATTTTCAATTCATCAGACCCCACTACCAAAGCCTATAATGATGGAGCTGATCTGGTGAGTAGCTTATTTGGTATCTACAATGGTATCGCAGCCATTGCTGCCTTATTTCTTCCCATTCTCGCCAAATATACAAGCAGAAGAATTACTCATTTAATAGCCCTTTGCTGTGGTGGTGTTGGACTTATTTCTTTTTTCTTTATTTCCGATCCGTTCTGGTTATGGTTTTCGATGATTGGAATTGGAATTGCCTGGGCAAGTATCCTTTCGGTTCCTTATGCGATGCTTTCTGGATCATTGCCACCGGAAAAAATGGGATACTACATGGGTGTATTCAATTTTTTTATCGTCATCCCTCAAATAATTGCCGGCACTATCTTAGGGTTTTTACTAAAACATCTTTTTAATAATCAGCCTATCTATATTCTCGTCACAGGTGGAGTTTCTATGATTGTTGCAGGACTGCTTTGTTTGAAAGTATCCGACAATGATGAAGTGGTAATTAAATCCTAACTTCCGTTGTATTTAATGCAATGCCATGAGACTATTTATTGCTGCTGGTCTACTCTTATTAACCTTTGCTGGATGGGCGCAAGTTCAATCTTTAAAATCAAGCCTTAAGCCCCTTTACGAATATTCCCTTCTTACTGATTCTACTGAACGAAATACTAAAGTGGAAGCGTGGTGGAAGTCCCTCCGTCAAGCTCAGCAGATTCCCTTAATTATTGAAGACTCTGTCGCCTTTCTTTACAGAGGCAATGCAAAAACAGTGGAGTGGATGGGAGATTTCAATGGATGGGGTTATAATCATGGATTCAATAACAAGGGCAGACGTATACATGGAACAGATGTTTGGATTTTCAAAGCATCATTCCCGAAAGACACCCGGCTCGACTACAAAATCATGCTGAATGGCAGTCAGCAAATTCTTGATCCTGAAAATCCACATCAACAATGGTCGGGTGTAGGCGGAGGAAGCCCTAACTCAGAACTACGAATGCCGGATTGGAAAGAAGATCCCTTGCATCAGCCCAGGTCTGGTATTGAAAAAGGAAAAGTAATTACAGATATTCTATTCAATAGCAAAGTACTTGGTTATCAACTGATGTTCAATGTCTACCTGCCTGCGGGTTATGAAAAGCTGGGAAAGCTTCCAAGCTTATATGTAACCGATGGCTACGAATACATGCATCCCCGATTAGGGGACATGATTACTGTTCTGGATAATCTCTATGCTGATAAGAAGATAAAGCCGGTAGTCTTTATCTTCATTGACCATCGTGAGCCAGTCAACCGATCTAATAACAAGCGAATGGAAGAACTGGCTATGAACGAAGCTTATTATGACTTCTTTACCAAAGAATTTATTCCTCACATTGAATCTGCCTATCCGGTAGTTTCTGACCCCAGTCAGCGCGCGATATTAGGCGAATCCATGGGAGGTCTGACGGCCGCCTACTTCGCCTTTGTCAAACCAGGGGTGTTTGGAATGGCCGGAATTCAGTCGCCCGCATTCAGGGCACGACCTCAGATTTATTCCATCTGCGACAATCCTCAACAACCCATTAAAGTTTCAATGACCTCTGGCCTTATCAGCGATGCCAGCGAAGCAAGCAGGAAGATGAAATCCATTCTCGAAAGCAATGCCTGTGTCTACCATTACCGGGAAGTTAATGATGGCCATTCCTGGGGAAATTGGCGCAACCTGATTGATGATATTCTCATTGACTTCTTTGGAAATTAATTTACAAGGCAACTGTTCTCCCTAAAAAAAGAAGGTCTTCAAACAATCTAAATTTTAACTAATTTAAGGCATTGATTTTGTATTAAGCCTGTTTAAGCCCTGCCCTTTACTATGAAGACACGTTTACTGTTTTATCTCATTATCCTCCAATTGGTTCTTGAATCCTGTAGTTCAGGAAAGTCTGCCTATAAGCACGGGGATTATTATGACGCAGTTCTTCAGGCTGTGCAACGACTACGGCAAAAGCCCGATCATAAAAAATCAAAAGAAGTATTGAGTCTGAGTTATAAAGCCGCGGTAGATTTTCTGGAATCAGATGCACAAAATCAGATTAACTCCAACGCCAATTTCAAATGGAAGACGGCCGTGAAGAATTATGAAAAGATCAATCATCTGTATGAAGAAATTCAAAAGTCTCCCGGAGCCAAGCAGGTGATTTCGAATCCTATCAGTAAGTATAAGGAGCTAACGGAAGTAAAAGAAAAGGCAGCAGCAGAAAGTTATGAAGCAGGGCTTCAATCCATGCTAAAAAATACCAGAGAAGATGCCAAGCAAGCCTATTTTTTATTCACAGACGCTAACAACTATTCCCCTGGCTATAGCGAAGCCATCGAAATGATTGAACAATCCAAGTTCAATGCTACATTAAAGGTGGTGGTAGAACCAACTGTTCAAAATTCACAGGATTGGAATTTTGAGCCACTCATCTTTGGTTATACTGCTAATCAATTTGTCAAGTTTTATACACCACAACAATCGCAGGAAGCTAATTTGCCAAAGATTGATCAGTTTCTCAACGTCAACGTGAATGGGTATCAAGAAAACAGACCGGTTATCACTAAGCGAGCAGAAAGTTTTAAAGACAGTGTAAAGACCGGAGAGAGAGTCGTAAACAATGTTAAAGTGCCAGTTTATCAAAAAGTGTCAGCAGAGTTAACGATTTATACTAAAGTGGTGCGTGCCCGTGGATCGGCAAGTCTGGTAATTATTGATGCCAGTAGCAGAGCAGAGATAAAAAACCAGGAATTGGTGAGCAACACTGATTGGACCTACCAATGGGCAACCTCTTCGGGCGATGCCAGGGCTTTATCGAAATCAAATCGGGATCTCTCGGCAAAACGAGAAGCCTCCTATCCACCAGGAGCTCTTATGGCACAAGCCAAACGCGAACTGGACCAACAACTTTCTAATGCTGTCGCAGGTTTCTACAAAAAATATTGAGGAATGTGAGTGACGCGACAATTGATTCAGATTGTCAAAACTATTTACCAAAAAATCGGGTTGTGAGTCTATTCAGAAATGACATTGATTGTTTTGCGTAACTCCAGTGAATAATACTGTTATATGAACAATACTAATTTACAACTTGCCACTTTTGGCTCAGGATGTTTTTGGTGTACCGAGGCAGTCTTTCTTCGCGTCAAAGGAGTTGAATCTGTAAAGTCTGGTTACGCAGGGGGCAACGTTAAGAATCCTACCTACCGTGAGATCTGCAGTGGCCTCACCGGCCACGCAGAGGTAGTTCAAATTAGCTACAATCCTACACAGGTTTCATTTGAAGAATTATTGGAAGTCTTTTGGAACACGCATGATCCGACAACGCTAAACAAGCAAGGAGCTGATGAAGGAACGCAATACCGATCCGTCATATTCTATCACAACGAAGAGCAGAAAAAAATAGCAGCGCAATACAAAACCCAATTGGAGGCCTCCCGGATTTTCAAAAATCCAATTGTAACTGAAATTAGTCCCCTACCGGAATTCTATAAAGCGGAAGACTATCATCAGGATTATTATGCTCTTAATCAGCATCAGGGTTATTGTGAATATGTTATAAGACCCAAGGTAGAAAAGCTAAAGAAGCAATTTGAAAGCAGACTTAAGGCGTAATTAGTAAGCGGATTAGAAAGATTAAACCATTTGTATCTTTTCTCGCAACCTATTGAATCGTACTCCGTATTAGAACTCAGAGCAAGAGTAATCTTCTCATAGGTTAGGTTTAGGTAGCAAAAAGCCCCAATTCAATGGGGTTTTTTGTTGTTCGATACATTGGCACTACCTCCCACTCTCTCAATCCGCCTTATAGGCTTAGAAAATTTGTCTCAAAAGGGACAAAAGTGCTTTATTGAAAAACCTTTTACACCCTAAAACGGTATTAGTAACACAAATAATTTCAATCATGAAAAAGCTGCACCTCCTAAAGACAATCATGCTGATAACTGCACTTTCAAGCTGTGCTCAAAACAAACCTAAAACTATCGCTATGCGAACAGACTATACCAAAAAGACAAATATTGAATGGAAGAAAGAACTCACCCCTGAACAATATTATGTTTTAAGGGAAAAAGGCACTGAGCGCGCCTGGAGTGGAGAATATGCCAGCAACCATGAAAAGGGAACTTACTATTGTGCTGCTTGTCATCTTGCACTTTTCGATTCCGAGACCAAATTTGAATCGGGAACAGGTTGGCCGAGTTTTTATAAACCATTATCAGATGATGTTGTGGCTGTAGGAACTGACACCAGCTATGGAATGGTACGTGATGAGGTGGAATGTGCTCGCTGTGGCGGGCACCTGGGCCATGTATTCCCTGATGGCCCCAAGCCAACCGGCCTGCGCTATTGTATGAATTCCGTCTCCATGAAGTTTGAAAAGAAGAAATAGGGTAATCATTTCTCCACCGCAGAAAGGCCTTGGGTAATCTCAAGGCCTTTTTTATTAACTTCATGAAAAAATTATACTTCTATGTGCAGACTAATGGCCTACAAAGGTACTCCCATCATCATTGATAAACTTCTGTATCAACCCAAAAATTCACTTATCAACCAAAGTAGTAATGCCAGGGAAATTGAAGAGCCGTTGAATGGCGATGGATTTGGAATTGGTTGGTATGCACAGGAAATGAATGACGAACCGGCAACCTTTGTCTCTGTAAGCCCTGCGTGGAGCAGTCGTAATTTGCGCAACCTGGCTCCCAAGATCAAGACTAATTGTATGATTGCACATGTAAGGGCCGCCAGTGTGGGTGAAGTCTCCGAGTCGAATTGCCATCCCTTTCAATACAAGAATCTTCTGATGGCTCACAATGGCGGTGTTGAAAATTTTTCACTCATCAAAAGATTGCTCCGTGAACCACTTACTGATGAATTGTATAATTGGATCAAGGGTCAAACCGATTCAGAGCACATCTTCGCCTACCTTGTTAACTACCTCTATAAAAATCATAAAGAAATTACCCCCGATGCAGTTGCCGATGCCTTTGAGCATACGTTTACGCATATCAACCATCTCATGAAGAAGGTGGGCATTGCCGATGCTGCCTACCTCAACATGGCCATTACCAATGGAAAATTTATGGTCGCTACACGTTATGTCTCCGATCCTAAAGAAGAGGCGTTGACACTCTACCATTCGGAAGGAAGTCGGTATGTTGTGGAGGACGGAATCACACGTATGGAAGCACCGCAGGATGATGATAATGCTGTTCTTATTGTCTCCGAAAAGCTCACCGATGGAAAAGAATGGACCTTGATTCCAAAAAATCATTTGGTGATTGTTGAGGATTCATTGAATGTAAGGGTAAGGCCGATTAAGGTTTAAAAAAAATACCTATACCCGTCTTATAAAATTTGACATTTATAATTAAGTTTGAAGTATGGTTATAGGAAAGAAAAAATTGAAAGTCAAGAGTGCTCGCGATAAAGAAGGAAACAAAGGGGTATTTATTCCATCTGAGGATTGGAAGGCATTTAAAAAAGAGCTTGACAATCTGAAAAAAAAATCGCTTGGCAAGCAATCGGTAAAGGGAAAGCCGTCCGTCTATGAAGATGTAAAAGAAGCACTGCTTGAAGTCAGGTTGATTCGTGAAGGAAAGATTAGAGCAATGGACGCCAAAACCTGGCTGCGTGGGTTGTAAAGTCTACGTCACAATCCGTTTTCGGAAAGAAGCTGAAAAAAATAATAAGAGTCTACCCTTTTTTTAAAGCAGACATTGATCGCTTGATAGATTCGTTATCACTATCTCCTAATCAAGGTGATCATCTCGGCCAGGGAATATTCAAACTAAGAATACCCATTTCAGGCAAGGCAGCGGGGAAAAGCTATGGAGCAAGAGCGATTCATGCTGTCTTCGCAGCGAAAGAAGAAGTTTACTTGATAACGGTCTATGATAAAAGTAGCAAGAAAGATTTAGAATCATCGGAATTAAAGGAGATAATAAGAATGGTTAAGGAACTAAGAAAAAAATAAATGACCTATGACATCGTCATTGTCGGTGGAGGAATTGTTGGACTCGCTACCGCATTTCAACTCAAAAAGTCCAATCCGGGTCTAAAGGTTGTCCTTCTTGAAAAAGAGAATCAATTGGCCAAGCACCAAACTGGAAATAATAGTGGAGTGATTCACTCAGGCTTGTATTACAAACCGGGCAGCCTCAAAGCAATTAACTGCATCCATGGCTATCATCTGCTAATTGATTTTTGTCGTGCCAATGAAATTCCTTTTGAGCTTTGCGGAAAGATTGTTGTTGCTACAGAGGAACAAGAACTTCCTCTTCTGGAAAATCTATACAAGCGTGGTGAACAAAATGGTCTGCAAAATTTAAAAAAGCTAAATAAAGATCAACTTAAGGAGTATGAGCCTCATGTGAATGGCATGGCTGGAATCTTTGTACCCCAAACCGGTATTGTAGATTATAAAAAAGTAGCAGAAAAGTATGGCGAGCTTATTCAGAAAGCCGGTGCTGAAATCCATTTTGGTGAACAAGTAATTGGTGTGCAGCAAAATGAAAATAAAAAAGTAGTCGTCACTCAAAAGGCCAGCTACTCTACCCGTTTAGTTATCAACTGTGCCGGCCTCTATTCAGACAAAGTGGCCAGGATGACGGTAGAGAAATTAAATGTTAAGATTATTCCCTTCCGCGGAGAATATTTTAAACTCAGAAAGGAGAAAGAGTACCTCGTCAAAAATCTTATCTATCCAGTGCCCGATCCTAACTTCCCTTTCCTGGGAGTTCACTTTACCAGAATGACGAAAGGAGGAGTGGAGGCCGGACCCAATGCTGTGCTTGCTTTTAGAAGAGAAGGGTATAAGAAGACAGATATCAATCTATCCGAACTTGCCGAAACTTTAGCATGGCCAGGGTTTCAAAAAGTGGCAGCCAAATACTGGAGAACAGGTTTTGGAGAAATGTACCGCTCTTTCTCTAAGGCTGCCTTTACCAAAGCACTTCAAAAGCTCATTCCTGAAATACAACAAGAGGACTTAGTGGAAGGCGGTGCCGGAGTTCGGGCACAAGCCTGCGATCGTGAAGGAGGTTTGGTCGATGATTTTATGATTTTGGAAGAACCCAATGTGATCAACGTGTGCAATGCACCTTCTCCTGCCGCCACATCATCATTGGCTATTGGTGAAACCGTGGCCAAGCTTGCGTTGGAAAGACTTTGATCTATTTCACGGCAGTTACCTCTATTTCAACCAAATAATCAGGATCAATCAAAGCACTCACCTCCACCATACTTGTGGCAGGCTTTATCTCTTTAAAAAACTCTCCATGTGCTTTACCGACTTCTTCCCAATGGGTAATATCCGTCACAAACATGCGTGTACGGACAACATTCTTTAATGTAAATCCGGCCTTCAATAGCACCGATTCAATCTTCGTTATAATAAATTTTGTTTGAAGGTAGAAATCATTTTTACCAACAATTCCATTGTCATCCACGGCAACAGTCCCTGAGACCTCAATGGTGTTGCCCATCAGTACTGCGCGACTGTAACCAACAATGTCTTCCCATTTTGCTCCGGTGGAGAAGTTCTTTCTTTCCATCATAGATCAAATATTTTATTTCATTAAGTATCGTAATTTGCCAATGATAAACCATGAGAAAGGAGAACTTTAATTCCGCTGAATTAAACCGGTACAGTCGGCACCTCGTCTTACCCGGATTTGGAGAAGAAGCTCAATCAAAACTCAAGAAGGCAAAAGTACTTGTCGTGGGTGCAGGGGGCCTTGGATGCCCTGTTCTGCTTTACCTTACAGCAGCGGGCGTGGGTGAGATTGGCGTTATCGATTTTGATCAGGTAAGCGAATCCAATCTGCAGCGACAGGTTCTTTTCACAATAGACGACTTAGGGAAAAGCAAAGCTCAGTCCGCGGCTATTCGGTTGAGCAAGCTAAATCCTCATGTCACTTTTAATCCGATTACTCAAAAGCTTACTTCTCCTAACGCTTTACAGATTTTGAAGGGCTACGATTTGGTCATTGACGCCACAGATAATTTTCCAACACGCTACTTAGTCAATGATGCTTGTGTTCTGGTAGATATTCCTCTGGTTTACGGATCAATCTTTCGGTATGAAGGACAGGTGGCGGTATTTAATTACCAGAGAAGTTTAAATTACCGTGACCTCTACCCTACTCCTCCTGTACCGGGATCGGTTCCTGATTGTGAGCAAGGGGGTGTGCTTGGTGTACTGGCCGGTATCATTGGCAGTATTCAAGCCAATGAAGTCATAAAAATAATTACCAGAATAGGCGAGCCACTAATTGGCAAGCTGCTTCTCCTGGATAGCCTAACGTTAGAAACGCAAATCATTACCCTGACAGACCATCACCAGCGGAATAATATTAAGAAGTTAATAGATTATGATGATTTTTGTGGGATTAATGGAAAGAAAAAGGAAAATTTGAGCATGAAAGAAGTAACAGTACAAGAATTAAAAGCTTTGAAAGACAGTGGCGCAGATTTTCAATTGATTGATGTCCGTGAGCCTCACGAGTATGACATTTGTAATCTTGATGGTGAGCTTATCCCACAAGCCGAGATACCCCACAATACCGACAAGATTGCTACTGACAAGAAAGTAGTTATTCACTGTCGGAGTGGAGCACGAAGTGGCAATATGGTGCAGTGGCTGGAGAAAAATAAAGGCTACACTAATCTTTACAATCTTAAGGGTGGAATTTTAGCCTGGGCTAAAGAAATTGATACCACCATGCCTACCTACTAGCTGCTGGTACAAGTGGGCGATGGATACTGGTTGTATTTGTAAGTAGAAGAAATGTTTTTCGTTGTATACATAATACTTTGCTTTGTAGTTGGCACGATAGGCAGTAGCCGCAAGATTGGCTTTGGTGGTGCTTTTTTATGGAGCCTTTTTTTGAGTCCGTTGATTGGCTTTATACTTGCCGTAATAAGTGAACGTAATGCTGACATTGCCCATCATAAAAAACTGGAGAGGCTAGCCGAACTTCAGGTAAGGATTTCATCAGGCACCATGACGGAAGCAGATAAAGCAGCACTTGTAAAAGAGGATCCATTGGACAAGTATAAAAAAGCTGTTCATGAACCCACAGTAACAGACAAATCAATAGCCTGGATAATTGTTGTGATCATGCTATCCATTGGTGTTTACACTTGCTCTGCCCAAAGTTCTTACATGAATTTTAAGATTGAAAACCGTGATGCAGTGTGGCAAAAGGTATATGAAATAGAAATGGATAGTGCCTCGTTGGCAAATACAATTGTTAATCGACTTAAATCATCGGGGTATATTGAGCAGGTGGAGGAGGTAGATGGTAGGATTGTTTTTAATCTTAAGGATTTCATTGTTGACTATAAGAAGTTTGGAGGTAGTTTAATGACTACTGCTTTTATTTTCTCTAATGGACAATGGCAAGCAAAAGGAGAGGCTTCTGTAAAAAATGGAAAGTTTAGGATGACGCTGATTGACATAAGGAATAATACCGACTTAACAACTGCAGGTGTTGGTTTAAATGGAACTTCCTATTCCTCTTGGAGTGAGCTTTGCCTCACTAAAAATAGGAACAAATTTAAAGATGGTTGGAAAGGAGAAATCGGAATGCTTGACAGAGCTTTTTATGATTACTTCGATTTTAAAAAGGCGCAGGTTTCAAAATCTGATTGGTAACGCACATTCAATTATCACAAAAAAAGTATGTGTAGTTGATGATTCGTTCTTTGTTCGATTTATTAGTTGCTATTACTAATCGCCTGTTCGATATCACCCATAACATCCTGAATATCTTCCAGCCCAAGTGATACGCGGATTAATCCCGGAGTAATACCAACAGCTGCACGCTCGACATCTGTTAATTTCGAATGTGTCGTTGAGGCAGGATGGGTCGCAATCGTTCGGGTGTCACCCAGGTTTGCCGTGTGCGATATCATCTTTAATGCATTAAGGAACTTACGACCTCTTTCTATCCCACCGTTGATTTCAAAGGTTACCACTCCTCCCCCCAGTTTCATTTGTTTCTTCGCCAATGCGTGCTGCGGGTGCGATGGCAGAAAGGGATATTTTACCTTCACGATTTCGGAATGACTCTCCAGATAATTGGCAAGAGTGAACGCATTCTGGCAATGTCTTTCCATGCGCACTGCCAATGTCTCAAGACTTTTTGAAAGTACCCAGGCGTTGAAAGGCGACATTGAAGGACCTGTATGCCTGGCAAAGAACCTCACTTCTTTAATCAATTCCTTTTTTCCCAGAACAGCGCCACCAATTACCCTTCCCTGTCCATCGATAAATTTTGTAGCAGAGTGCGTCACGAGATGTGCACCCCACTTAGCCGGATTTTGTAAATAAGGTGTTGCAAAACAATTATCAACATTCAAAATCAAATTATGTTTGTTGGCGAGTTTTCCCAACCACTCCAGATCAATAAGGTCAAGGGCAGGATTGGAAGGTGTCTCAACAAAAATCATCTTCGTGTTGGGTAGAATAAGTTTCTCCCATGTGGCCGGTTCATTGATCTCGGCATAGGTGTAGGTAATTCCAAAACGAGGAAAAATCGTATTTAAGATTTGATGTGTTGACCCGAATACAGAACGCGAGGCTAAAACATGATCCCCAGACTTTAATAATGAAGCCATACTGATGTACATGGCCGCCATGCCTGATGCTGTAGCAATGCCATCTTCTGTTCCCTCCAGCAAGCAAAGCTTTTCAATAAACTCGCTGTTGTTGGGATTAGAGAAGCGCGTGTAAATATTTCCTGCTACTTCATCGGCAAACAATGCTCTTGCCTGCTCCGCATCATCAAAGACGAAACTGGAAGTAAGATAAAGCGGCACAGAATGCTCACGAAAAGCAGTCCTGTCGCTTTGGGTACGAATGGCATCGGTCTCAGAATATCCCTTCTTATCCTCGTGCTTATCTTCTTCCCTTTGCATAGTACCTCTTTTATGAATTTATAATTACTGACGGCTTCCCGGGCCAGATTAAACTACCGGCAATCAACGCGAAGATACTGACCAATACAGCAGGAACAAGAATGGGCCAGGTCGTATCGTAAAATTGAAATATCACCCAGGTGAGCATTCCTAGTATCATAGAAAGTAATGCACCTGTAGCACTGGATCGTTTCCAATATAATCCAAAAACAAGGGGAGCAAATAAAGATACTAAACTCAACACCGAAGACTCACCGACAAGTTCGTATATATTTGAGCGCAAACACGCCATCACCGTAGCAATGGCAGCAAAAAGTAAAACAGATAAGCGTGTGATCACTAACAATCTTTGATCAGTAAGTCTGTCTTTCATCATTGGCTTGATCAGGTTCTCTGAGAAAATGGCAGCAGGAGCAAGTATGGCAGAACTCGTAGTGCTCATTATGGCAGAAAGCAATGAACCAAAAAACAATATCTGAATGGGAAGAGATGTGTGGGCTAACACCATATTGGGGAGTGTGAGTTGCGTGTCGCCATTTAACTGATCAGGGTAAAGATGCTTAGTGCAGAGACTAATGAATAAGGGTAACATGGCAATGGTGAGGTAAAGTCCTGCTGCTATAAAGCATGATCGCACGGCAGTGCTTACCGAACCTGAAGACATTACACGTTGAAAAACATCTTGAGAAGGAATGGAACCCAGGCCTAAAACAGACCAGGCTGCTATATACGTTACTATCTCTTTGAACTGCCCTTGAGGTAAGAATCGATAGTTCTCAGCCGGTACTTCATTAAGAACCACAAAGACACCTCCGGCCTGCTCTGAAAGTATATAGGCCAACACCAATAATCCAACAATGATGATAATGCTCTGAATAAAATCAGTAATGGAAATGGCCCACATGCCTCCGATATAAGTATAGAAAGTGACGATGAATGCGCTGATAATAACACCTTCCCAAACGGCAAGTCCGGTCACCACATTTAAGATGAGCCCCATGGCCACCAATTGTGCAGCGATGTATCCAACATAGGGTGGAGCCAGAAAAATACCCGCCACCAGTTCCGTCTTTTTGCCATATCGTACTTTAAAGAAATCTCCTAAGGTTAGGAGATTCATGTTGTACAATTTGCGCGCGAAGAAGAGGCCGAAGAGTACAAGACACAAGGCCGCTCCGAACGGGTCTTCGATTACAGAATAGAGCCCGCCTTTCAGAAATTCAGAAGACGCTCCAAAAACGGTTTCGGATCCAAACCAGGTGGCAAACAAAGCGGAAGAGCTTAGTATGATCGGAAGGCTTCTGCCCGCCAACATAAAATCTCCAGACGTTTTTACTTTCCGTGAAGCCCAATACCCAACCAAAATGGTGAGCAGCAGATAAATAATAATGGAGGTAAGTAACAACTCGGCTTTGAATAAAAGCCTAAAACTATAAAACCCGGAGATTAAATCAAGATTTGGCTAAAAGCAATCTAATCTATTTTCGGAGACACTCCACAGAACCTGAGCGCAAGGCAAAGAAGTGATAACTACTACTTTGGTTTTTTAAGTTGAAATGTGCGCGTGACATTGAAGCCCAGGTGGATGTCGCCATCAAAAAATTGTCCCGTAGTTTCTCCAATGAAAGCTCTTTCGGTAAGACCACGGGAATTGGTCATTACCAACTGAAATACGTGGCCTCCTGTTTCAATATCAATACCAAAGCCAAGGGAGTTATAATAGGGGTTATTATCTCCAACATTAAAGCGATAATAGTATTCAGAGGTTAACGCGATACTGCGGCTCACTTTTATTCTTCCCCCCATGCCTAAAGCAAACAGGTCATTATCTTCGATTGTTTTGTCAACCGTATTTTTATGAACAAACGAAGGCATTAATTGTAGGGAAAGTTTCGAAGAGAATTTACGTGCAATCAAAAGTTGGCCTGTGTAGGACATTCTATCTTCCAATGTAATGTCAAAGGTAGCGTCTTCCTTCTTAGGAGATGTCTTTACTGCGGCATTTCCGAAAACAGTTATGGTAACGGGCATGTTCACGGCTCCTGTACTTTGACGAAGCAGCTTGTAGCGAAGGTAAGTATCAATTGTCTTATCAACCGAGTTGCGACCCGTACCCACACCCAGCCGGTCGGTTAATCCATACTCCAGTCCCAGCCTTACATAAGCCTGATCTAATCCGAAGAGCTCATAGAGCCCACCGTTCATGGGTCCGAAGCGGTGCGCAAAAATAAACTCAAGCGCTCCTTTGCCTTTGGTTTCGATGGTCTGCCCATTGACTAACCGAGTTCCCTTAAAGGTGGCGGTGGCATATTCTGTTTCAGACTTTTGGCTTTGCTCTAATTCTTTTAACAGATCGTCCTGCGCGACAACACCGTAGGAATAAATTAGTAATGCTGAGAGTAATTTTAATTTCATAGGGGCTTGTAGGTAAATTCTATTTTCACTTCTACTTGTTCTGCTATGTTTTGCCAGAGCAATTTTGGTATTTCAATTTTATAATCGGCAAGTTTCACAATGAACCTGGACTTCATCACGATTTTACCCTCCAGCACCTCTACTGTTCCCGGAATCGCAACCTCTTGCGTCACGCCATGTATACTAAGCTTACCGGAAGCCGTTGCCTGCTGCTCGCCCTTCGCATCAGATTGAAAACCAGAGATTTTACCCTGAAAAGTAGACTTAGGAAATTTCTCCGTATCCATATATTTCTCATTGAAGTGCTCCTTCATTAACGATTTATCGAATTCAAATTCCTTAATGGGAATGGAGAATACTACCTCGCCTGTGGTTGTATTAAACAGGCTAACGGTCTTTGTGTTCTCCGCGGCAATGTCTTCTATCGCTCCATCGGAGAAAAAAGAAACGAACGACTTTTCGGCTGTATACTTCTGGCTAAATCCCGGAAGTGCTATGCAACAAAAAGCGACAACGACTATTTTCTTTATCATGAAATTACTTGTTTAATTAATTGTTAGCTGCACCATCGTCTACCCAGCAACCAATTAAGTTAATCTCCTGTTGCGTTAGTGTCAACCCACCAATCGGCATGCTTCTATTCGCTGTCCTTACTTTAATGGATCCGGCTTCGTTTTTCACATTGGAAAATTTAGTCCAATCCCGGCTGCCTGTGCCTGAATCGTGACATCCGTCTAAATTGCACTTTACATCCAAAATGGGCTTAATATCGCTTACATAAGAAGTTCCTGTGTCACCACGCGGTATTACTATACTTACTACTTTTTGACAATCGCTGGTATCTTTTACAATTACTGCATGCTGTCCAAATTTCAGATTGCCAAAAGTATTTGACTTACCAAATCCTCCTCCATCAATCTTATATTGAAAGGGTAACTTGCCACCCGTGACAGTAATGATAACTGATCCATTGTCTGTTGAACATTGATTGTCTTCTGTAACAGTTGCCGTGGCATCCAGATTAGAATCGGCTGCGGTTATATCAATAAGGATTGAACGCTTGCAGTTATTAATATCTTTCACCGTAATGGTATAACTCCCCGGAGCCAGCTTATCAAACTCACTGTTGGTTTGATACACGCCACCATTAATGTTAAAATCATAAGCCCCTTTACCACCCGATGCCGTTACGCTAATCTTGCCATCAATGGCTTTACAACTAGTCGCATCTGTTTTCGTACCAAGGCTTACGGCCAAGTCTGACGTAGGGCAATCAAAATCATCGGATAAATCATTGTTGGCGCAACTGGCTAAAATTAACCCAGCAAGGAGGTAGAGAATAGTTAAATTAATTTTCATGTGCTTAGGATTACAAGGAAAAGCAATGGGTAAATCTTATTGCAAAATACAACATGTAGCCAAATTTAGGGCCAAAGGTGTATTAGGATTTACGTTGAGCAGAAAGATTGGGAGGGCACTAAATGAGAAAATCCCCCAAAGTCCTTGACCTCAGGGGATAATCTTGTCTATAGTTGGCTTTAATCTGAGACTAAGGTAATAGGAGCCTGCAAGGCTGCAAACCTGTCTCCGACAATTGGGAAATACTTTTGGTGAATTGCTGATTTTACCGTTGAATGGTCTTTGAGGTGTCCTTAGCAATAGAATCAATTCTTATAAACTGCTTCTTCAGACGTTCCTTTAGCTGAGGTTTTGAGCCGGGAAAGGTAGTACGACTGCTGATATCATAGCTGATGTAAATCAGGAAGCCAAAAAAAAGAACCATAGCTGCCACAAATAATTTCTTCGATCTCGTCATCTGAAATTGTCAACAAATCCATCTCTAAATCGCAGCAATTTAAGGAGATTTCCTTTGTCTCCCTCTCCCAAGTTGTTCATTACAATAAAGCAACCGCTTATACTATTTCATGGTTAGCGTTGAAAAAGAACTTTTATATTGCCCGATAAATTAACCCCCTGCTCATGAGAAAATTACCCCTGCTCCTACTTTTTATCAGCTTTATGTTCGCTTCATTTGCACAGAAGAAGGGCGCCACGAATTCAACGACAGTACCCTCAGCGGAAGCTAATTTTAATGACCATTTTAAACCCGTCAAGTGGAGAAACATCGGGCCGTTTCGGGGAGGCCGGTCGGTAACATCCACCGGGGTGATTGGCAATCCAGTGACGTACTACATGGGCACCACGGGAGGAGGCGTTTGGAAAACAAATGATGCCGGTACTTCCTGGAATAATATTTCTGACGGATTTTTTAAGACGGGCTCTGTGGGTGCGATTGCTGTTTCAGAAAGCGATCCCAATGTTGTCTATGTAGGAATGGGAGAACATGCCCCACGCGGTGTAACCACTTCTTATGGTGATGGCGTTTATAAGTCCACCGATGCAGGAAAGACGTGGACAAAAATGGGACTTGACCTCACACGTCATATTGCCAACATTCGGATCCATCCCCAAAATTCAGATATCGTTTATGTAGCTGCACAAGGAGCCTTGCATGGCGCAACTCCGGAGCGTGGAGTTTATAAATCCATTGATGGGGGAATTAATTGGAAGAAGGTTCTCTATGTAGATGAAAACAGTGGTTGTGCGGATCTTAGTTTGGATATGAATAATCCGCGGATACTCTATGCTGCCATGTGGGATTACAGACGTCTGCCCTGGCAAGTACGAAGCGGTGGCAAAGGAAGTGGTCTCTATAAATCAACCGATGGAGGTGAAACCTGGACCAAAATTCAAAAGGGCCTTCCTGAAGCATTGGGTAAGATGAGTGTTTCTGTCTGCCGCTCCAATTCAGAAAAAGTTTATGCGCTGGTAGAAAGCGATACGCAGAAAGAACAAGGAGGCCTGTTCGTTTCCTACAATGCCGGTAAGAGTTGGGATCGGATAAGCAAAGACCATCGGCTGGTGCAAAGAGCCTGGTATTATATTGAAGTCTTTGCCGATCCGCAGAATGAAAATATCGTCTATGTATTAAATTCTCCCGGCTTAAAGTCCACCGATGGAGGTAAAACCTGGACTAACGTGAGAGGCACGCATGGAGATTATCATCAACTATGGATCAATCCACACAACAATAAGAACATGATCATCTCTAACGATGGAGGTGGTGCTGTTACTTTTAATGCAGGAGCTACCTGGTCAACCCAGGGAAATCAGCCCACCGCACAGTTTTACCGGGTCAATGCGGATAACCTATTCCCTTATCATGTTTATGCCGGTCAGCAGGACAACACTTCGGTAGTAATCGAAAGTCGGAATACCTCTGGCTTTGCGATCACAGAACACAATTGGCAATCCTCGGCCGGAGGTGAAAGTGCATTCCTCGCCTTCAATCCCGATGACCCTCGCTATGTGATGGGAGGAAGCTATCAGGGTACCATCGAAGTATTGGATACGAAATACAATGAAGGCAAAGGTGCTATGATTGCTCCTATCCAATACCAATCGGTACAGCCCAAGGATATGAAATACAGGTTCAACTGGAATGCTCCTATCATCTGGTCTAAGCATGAACCCAATGCCTATTATCATGGCGGAAATAAATTATTTAAAACTACTGACCTTGGCAAAAGCTGGGAGGTGGTGTCTCCTGATCTTACCCGAAATGATGTCACTAAACTGGGTATGAGCGGAGTGCCTTATACCAATGAAGGAGCCGGTGGAGAAAATTATGGAACATTAGCTTATATAAAAGAGGCTCCCAACGAAAAGGGGGTGATTTGGACAGGGAGTGATGATGGATTTGTACAACTCACACGAGATGGAGGAAAAACCTGGAGCAACGTAACCCCTAACGGCCTGGCAGAATGTCTTATCAACAGCATTGAAGTATCGCCATATGATAATGCAACCGCCTACATTGCTACCACACGCTACAAGTTCAATGATTTTGCGCCAGCACTTTACAAAACAACTGATTACGGCAAAACCTGGACAAAGATTACCAACGGTATTCCGTATGGTGCCTTCACACGGGTAGTACGCGAAGATAATGTACGCAAGGATCTATTGTATGCCGGTACCGAGACAGGGATGTATATCTCTTACGATGGCGGTAAAAACTGGAATGCATTTCAACTTAATCTGCCTATCGTGCCTATCACGGACTTAATAGTACATCAGGGAGATTTAATTGCTTCTACGCAAGGGCGTGCGTTCTGGATTTTGGATGACCTTGGTTTGATCCGGCAATATGAAAACGCTCAAAAAAGATTTCACTTGTATCAGCCGGAAGATGCCACCCGGGTTTCAGGATACAGTGCGCTTGACAATAACCCCAGCGATGACGATGATGATATTGGTCCAAGCGCTCCGTTTGGCACCAACGCTGCGACAGGTGCGGTATTCTATTACTGCTTACCGGAGAAAATGGATTCCACCATTTCGCTTTCCCTTACCATCAAAGATGAAAAAGGACAAGTCGTAAGAACCTACACTTCCGATAAAGACAAAAGTTTTGTCTCCTTTCCGGGAGGACCTCCTGCTAATCCTGTTCTTTCCAAAAAGGCAGGGTTGAACCGGCTTGTATGGGACATGCGTTATCCAACTGTACAAGGTGCACCCAATGTATTCATAGAAGGAAGTTATAAAGGACACAAGGCCTCTCCCGGGAAATACATTCTTACCTTAAAGCTAGGAACTGAAGAGAAATCCTCCTTATTCTCCATCCTCCCTCATCCGGGCATTCAGGCTACTGCGGCCGATTACCAGCAGCACCATGAAATCATGGCTGCCATAGAAAACGGCATCAACGAAATTCACAGCGCTGTCAATCAAATGGCAGAAGCCCGCAAGCAGGTAAATGCGCTGATGGATGTGCTGGGCGACAAGCCGGAGCAGAAAGAATTAAAGGATGCCGGCAAAGCTCTCATTAAGAAAATGACTAGCTGGGACGAGAAGCTGGTACAACGCAAGGCCGAAAGTAATGACGACATTATCAACTTTGTCAACATGGTGAGTGCCGATTATATCTTCCTGAAAGGCGAACTGGATAGCAACATCCCCAGCGTGACGCAGGGGGCCCGTGAGCAATTGGCAACGCTCGATACTACCTGGCAAGTGCTGAAAGCCGAATACTCTGGCTTCCTTCAAAAAGATATTCCCGGTTTCAACACACTTTGCAAAACAAAGAATATTGAAAAGGTGACGTTGCCAGAGGGGAGGAAGTAAACTGATTTAGTTACAAAACGAAAAGCCCTAACTTAATTGTTGGGGTTTTTTTTATAAAAGTGCCTTCGAAATTTTTTGATCCTCCTCTGGTCCGGAAGTTACTTTCGGATCCTTAAAATCATAACGGAACTAAGTTCCTATTTTAGTTCTATTAAACAAAGTAGATTATAAATCAGCGCACAAAGAAACTTTCGCTCTATCAGAATTTAAATGATTCCAAAGCCCTTGTTGTTGAAGCCCAACTCTCACCCATCTCTGAAGAGAGCATGCTTAATTTAATTTTTAATAACTTTACAAACATAAACTCAACATCAGATAAATGAGAAAATATCTTATAATTTACGAAAAGGGAAAAAATGGCTATAGTGCCTATGTACCTGATTTACCGGGATGTACTTCTGCCGGTGGAAACAAAAAAGAAGTTGAAGAGAATATTGTTGAGGCCATTAAACTTCATATTGAAGTTATGAAGGCATCGGGCTATGAAATACCCGAGGCTAATTCAGAATCGGAAATGCTTGTTCTTTCCTAATCATAACAATGAAGTATAAAGATGTTGTTAAGCTGATTGAGGAGGATGGATGGAATCAAGTTCGGCAAAAAGGAAGTCATAGAGCTTATAAACATAGTACAAAGTCTGGGATCGTTACAATTGCCTACCACAGACTGTCGGATGAAATTCCGAGGGGAACACTTAATAGCATTTTTAAGCAAGCTGGATTAAAATA
>JANMYO010000014.1:0-17135 GCA_031382175.1 Bacteroidia bacterium
GGTTTCTATAAAAAAACCATCCACACCTGCGGCTGCAGCTGCCTTCGCTAAATATGGAGCAAACTGCCTGTCGCCCCCGGAGGTACCACCCAAACCACCCGGTCGTTGGATGCTGTGTGTCACATCAAAGATGACCGGTGAATATTGACGCATGATAGGAAGTGATCGCATGTCCACTACCAGGTTGTGATAGCCAAAGCTTGAACCACGCTCTGTTAAGAATACATTTTTATTACCTTCACCCCGCACTTTGTCCACCGCATACTTCATGTCTTCGGGTGCCATAAATTGTCCTTTCTTTACTTTCACGGGCTTGCCTGTTTTGGCTGCTGCTACCAACAGGTCGGTTTGTCGGCAGAGGAAAGCGGGTATCTGAAGAACGTCTACTACGGATGCTACTTCCGCACATTGATTCGACTCGTGCACATCTGTTACAATAGGCACATTCAGATCTTTTCTTACCCGTTCCAGTGTTTTTAGTCCGCCTTCTATTGATGGACCGCGATAGGATGAAGCAGAAGTGCGATTGGCTTTGTCAAAAGATGCTTTGAAGACATAGTCGATACCCAACTCAAGACAAATCTCTTTTACTTTGGTGCCTGTCTCCATGCAGAGGTCGTAACTCTCGGCCGCACACGGGCCTGCGAAAAGGACCATTCGATCGTCACCGAGTGTAATTTTATCAGTGAGATGAACTTTGTCTTTGAATATTTGCATGTTGGATGATCGTTGTTGGTTGTTGGACGATGGTTAATGGACAATGTGCGATAGAATATGTTTCGGCAAGCTCAACATGACAAGGTTTTTAGAGATGCTTAATTGACTTCACAATTTCAAAATCTTATCCATCTCTCCTCTTGCTGATAAAACCAGGTCTGCAATTTCTCTTACTACGCCTTGTCCTCCTTTTGATTCGGTTACGATGTCTACTTTGTTCTTAATGTAGTCGAAGGCATCGGCAGGGCACGCAGAGAGGCCGCATATTTTCAATACCCCCAAGTCGTTGATGTCGTCACCGATGTAGGCCACTTGTTTTCTCTTTAATTTGTGAAAGGCCACCAGTTTTTCAAAGACGGCAGTCTTGTCCATGATCCCCTGGTGGCAGAAATCCAGTTTCAGTTCTGCTGCCCTGTTGCTTACCACCTTAGAATCTCTGCCTGTGATGATGCCTACGAGGATACCCGCCTTCTTCAGGTGACTGATGATATAGCCGTCTTTCACATTGAAGTTTTTGATCTCCTTGCCGGTTTCGTCATAGATGATCCTGCCATCCGTCAATACTCCGTCCACGTCAAAAAAAATGGCCTTGATTTGGGCCGCTTTTTTGATTTGATCTTTGGAGTACTTCCCGAGTACTTCTTTTATTGCCATTCGGAAATCGTTGTTCGTTGTTCGCTATTCGTTGATCGTTGTTGGTTGATCGTTAGTCGTAAGAAAAGTAGCGAGAGTAATTGGTTCTTCGCCTAAATTCCCGAAAATTAGGAAAATTATCTGTTTCCACATGAAAATTATCAAGGTTGGCCTTTCTGCTTTTGTCACCATAGGGCTCATTTACTTTCTCAACAACAGCTGGAATTTTGGTTCTCCCATTCCCCCTTTGGGCAGGTTCCTTGATCCCTTTCATGGGTTTTGGCAGAATGCCGAGACGGGAACCATCAATGATGAGTCGCTGACAATCCCCGGCCTCAAAGAAGAAGTCGTTATTGTTTATGACAGTGTTTTGATTCCCCATATCTATGCCAGGAATGATGAAGACCTTTACCTGGCACAAGGATTTATCACCGCCAAAAACAGGTTGTGGCAGATGGAGTTTCAAACCCATGCCGGAGCTGGAAGAGTTTCCGAAATTGTGGGCGAAGCAGCTTTGGATTTTGATCGGGGCCAGCGAAGGCTCGGAATGGTTTATGCCGCAGAGAACTCCCTGAAGTCTATGGAAGCCGACCCAATTGCCAGCAGTATGGTCAATAGCTATACTAAAGGAATCAATGCCTATATTCAAACCCTTGATTATGAGAATCTTTCCATTGAATATAAATTGCTTGGCTATGCACCAGAACCGTGGACTAATTTGAAATGTGGGCTTCTTCTCAAGAGCATGGCCAAGACCCTTAACCTTGGAGAAAAGGACCTGGAGATGACCAATGCGCTGCAGCTCTTTGGCAAAGAGACCCTTGATCTTCTTTATCCCGATCACGAAGGCGCCAGCGATCCTATTGTTGACAATGCCGGCAACTGGAAATTCAAACCAATAACCATCGATAGCGTGCCCTTTGCTTTGCCGGATGAATTGGTATCCATCCCTCCAACCGAAAAATCATCTCCTGATATCGGCAGCAACAACTGGGCGGTGAGCGGAAAGAAAACGGAGACCGGTTCTCCCATTTTATGCAATGATCCCCACCTGGAATTGAATCTTCCCTCCATTTGGTATGTCATCCATCTTCATTCGCCTAGTGTGAATGTTATGGGAGCCTCTCTTCCCGGTGCACCGGCCGTGATCAGCGGCTTTAATGACTCTATCGCCTGGGGTGTCACCAATGCGCAGCGCGACCTCGTGGATTGGTATAAAATAGAATTTAAAGACGACACAAAAAACGAGTACCTCAGTGATGGCGAATGGAAGCCCACTAAGAAAGTAGTGGAGAAGTTTTTATTCAAAAACGGTAAGTCGTTTTATGATACAGTCGTTTACACCCATCATGGCCCGGTGCCCTATGATGAAAGTTATCATGGTGATGATGAGAAAAACCACTATGCTTTTCGCTGGATTGCTCATGATCCTTCGGAAGAGATTTTGACATTTTATAAACTCAACCGAGGAAAAAACCATGATGATTATCAAAAAGCTCTTGATCATTATGCTTCTCCGGCACAAAATTTTGTTTTTGCCTCTGTGAGTGGAGACATCGCCATGCGCATTCAGGGAAAGTATCCTGTGCGAAGAAAGGAAGAGGGAAAATTTATTCTTGATGGAACGAAGACTTCTACCGAGTGGAAGGCCTTTATTCCCAATGAGCAGAATGTGATGTACAAGAATCCTTCCCGTGAGTTTGTCAGCTCTGCCAATCAATACCCAGTGGACGTGACCTATCCTTACTACGTTACTGGTACAAGCTTCGAGGATTACCGCAACCGCAGGATCAATCAACGACTCACCGAGTTGAACAATATTACTCCCCAAGATCTGATGAATCTTCAACTGGATAACTTTAATTTAAAAGCATCCGAGAGTCTTCCTCTATTCTTACGTTATCTGGATACGGCTCAACTTCAGGGGCCAGAAGCCATCGCCTATCAAAAACTAAAATCATGGGATTATTATAACAGTATTGAATCTGAAGGCGCCTCCTATTACGAAGCCTGGCTACGATCGTTCTTACCCATGGTGTGGGATGAAATGGCAAAAGAAAAGCCAGCGCTTGAGTGGCCGACTACCTATATGACCTTTCGTTTCATTCGGGAAAAGCCTGACCTCAATTTTTTTGATATTCAAGGAACACCCGAAAAAGAAACCGCTCGTGAAGTCATTCGCAAATCGTTTAGCGAAGGCGTAGCGGTTATCGAAAAATGGAAAGTAGAAAATAAAAAAGAACCTATTTGGGCTGACTATAAAGACGGCTATGTGCAGCATCTCTTGCGGCAAGAAGCTTTCAGCTATCACATTCAATATGGAGGGAATGGAAGCATTGTCAACGCTCACTCGCGAAGAAACGGACCCAGCTGGAGGATGGTGGTGAGTCTGGAGAAATCAGGCGTTAAAGCCTGGGGTGTTTATCCAGGCGGACAATCAGGAAACCCGGGAAGTCCTTATTACAATAATCTTTTACGTCTCTGGACAGAGGGCAAGTATTATTCTTTTCATTTCACCTCTACTCCTGAATCCATGCAAGGAAGTAAAATGGCCACCATCACGTTAACAGCAAAAAAATGAAATTCTTCTATCAGATCATTCTAACAGCTGCTCTTGCCTTTGTTCTTCAAACGTTTCTTCCCTGGTGGACCATGACGATAGCAGCAGCCGGTGTAGGATATTATTTCAATACTAAGGGGCTCCTGTCTTTTTCTGCCGGGTTTCTTGGCGTAGGATTACTCTGGTTGGGAATGGCGCTGTTCATCGATGTCACTACTCACTCTATTCTTACCGAAAAAATCAATCGGATTCTTCCACTAAATGCTTTTGTGCTTACTACACTCATTGGTGGACTTGTGGGAGGATTTGCTGCGCTGACCGGAGCACTGTTAGTTAATAAGAAATGATCCAGTCTTTTAGACTGTTGAAGTTCTATTGGCAGTTGAATAGTCTATGAAAGCTATCAAGCAAAATTTTCGAGAGTATGACTTACTCACTACGGTTTAATTACTCTTTTGTTCTTTTTTGTCCTGACACAAAAAAACGATAAAAGGTCAAGGCCGAAAATGCTGCCCATTTCGCTTCCCATCACACACACACTTTTCGGCCAGGCCAGCGTGCCCCTATGCATTAAAAAAAAACCGGGAATGAAGCATCGCTATATACTTCTCGGCTTGCTTAACGTGTATGGATATCAGAATAGTCTGTGGAAATCTAACACAAAGCTATTTAAGCGTGTGCTTATTGAATTGCTCTTTTGTTCTTTTTTGTCTTGACACAAAAAAGAACGAAAAAAGGTCAAGGCCGAAAAATGCAGCCATTTCGCTTCCCACCGCACCCCCGCTTTTCGGCCAGGCCAGCGCGCCCCTATGCACATCATAAGAACAAAGTGTCAGTTTTCATTTTCATGGCCTCAGCCCGCGTTGAGAATTCTGCTGTCCAGATAACTTTCCATGGTATTCCTGTTTTGATCGATGGGGTTTCACCGTGATTGTGTTCAGCTAAACGATTAACCAAATCGTGAGTATGTCCAGTATAGTATCTGGATGCCGATTCACTGAAAAGGATGTGCGTTGTATATTTCATACAAACAAAAAAACCTCTCCATTTACGGAGAGGTTTTTGTCGGGGCGGCCAGATTCGAACTGACGATCTCCTGGTCCCAAACCAGGCGCGATACCGGGCTACGCTACGCCCCGAAAACTATTGAGGGCGCGAAGATAATAAAACCAATTCTATAACCAATTTTTTTCCGAAAACTGGAAAAAATCAATTGTGTTTTTACTGAAATGGATATTGATAAGTGATCTGAACAGAAGAAGTTCCTCCCGTTGTAAACTTGCCAAAATCTTTGACGATAAATCGGGCATAGGTACCATCGGCCAGTTTTATAACATATCCAATCTCATAATCTGCGGCCATCAGCGCTACGTATCCAGTCGATGGGACAGCTTTGATATCGCAAAGTTTAGTAGCCTTTCCGGTAGTTGCAATGGATGAAGTCCCTTTGATGGGTGCGGGCCCAAATGGAGGAACGGCCGGGGCCAAGTCATAAACACTTGTTGCGCCAGAAAAATTATTAGGGTAGAATAAAATATCCGAGCAGCATAGGCCTGTAGCAAATCCACAATTCCCTGCAATGGCTCCTGTCTTGAAGCAGAAAAATTGATTATTGGGTATATTTACAGTCACCACACCAGCAGGATCTGTGCATACCTCCTCTTCTTTTGTACATGTACTTAGGAGAAAAAGAAGCGTAATAAAAGCAATTGACTTTTTCATGTCCTTATTCGTTACGTTAAAGAAAACAGGTGTGAACTACGATAGCACCTTAAAGGTAAGAAAATGAGAGCAACTTGCCTCGACTATCAAACCCTAGCAGAGTGTGAATGAAAAACGTGTGACATAGCTGCTAAGTGATCCCGGCTGGATTCGAACCAGCGACCTACTGCTTAGAAGGCAGTTGCTCTATCCAGCTGAGCTACGAGACCCTAAATTTAACCAGCGCGGAGAGGGGGGGATTCGAACCCCCGGTACAGTTTAACCCGTACGACAGTTTAGCAAACTATTGGTTTCAGCCACTCACCCACCTCTCCCGGTGAAAAAGGAGTGCAAATATAGCCGCTCAAACCAATGAATCGAGTGAATTTCCCTAAATTTTTTGATTTCGCAACCAGAAAGAAGGCGTAGTCGTAAGTTCATTCAACAATTCTATTAACATAATTGGAGGGTTGGAGAAGAGGTCTTACTGTTTAATTTTGCACCATGTCGTTATTCCGTGGGTTTGGGGTTCGTGAGGTTTTGGTTCTTCTCGTTTTCCTTATTTTCTATACTTTCTACATCGTCCGGGTAGTGAGGATTGGGAAGACACTTAATACCCCTTTCCATAATGTCTTTATCAAACTCTTTCTTCGTTCGCTTATTTTCGGTCTTATTCTCTTTGCCTTCTTAGGCCCTACGTTTGGCGACTCAAAAAAAGAAATTCAGTCTGTAGGCAAAGACATCATGATTTGCGTTGATCTCTCCAAATCCATGGAGGCGTTTGATATTCAGCCCACCCGACTGGAGAAAGTGAAATTTGAGATGAAGAAGGTGATCGAAGCATTTAACTCTGACCGCATCGGCATCATCATCTTTTCGTCAGAGGCTTTCATGCAATGTCCACTAACGTTTGATCAAAATGCATTAAATCTTTTTATCGAAACGATGAACTCCGGACTGGTGCCCTCTACGGGAACTGACTTTAGTCCTCCCTTGCGCATGGCGCTGGCGAAATTAACCGATAAAGAAGGAGAGCCCAACGCTGCGCACAAATCCAAAGTAATTATTCTCATCAGCGATGGTGAAGATTTTGGGGAACAGACGGATGAGGTGGCAAAAGAAATTGAAGATGAAGATATTAAACTCTTTACATTGGGTGTTGGCACTCAGAAGGGAAGTCAGCTTTATGCCAACCGCGGGTATAAAACCGATCGTGAAGGAAATACCGTTGTTTCAAAGCTTAATGCCAGTTCGCTGCAATCCCTTGCCCGGAAGACAGACGGGCAGTATTTCGAGATCAATGAAACCCGGAATGACGTTTCTAAATTGATCAATACCATCAGCACCATTGAAGGGCAATTGCGCGAAGCCCGGATGGTGGACGTGTCTGCCAACCGCTACTTTTACTTTTTGCTTGCCGCTTTCGTACTTTTGGTGCTGGATGTATTACTGAATGTGAAGACGATCCGGATATGAAAGTCATTCTTGGAATTATTGCTGCTCAACTTCTTTTATTTGCCACCGGCCCCGGAGACATCGCTAAAATCAATTCGTTGAAATCAGAAGCGAAGGCTGCCTATATAAAAGGAGATTACCAAGTTGCCATTGATCACTACAAATACCTGGTTGACTCACTGGGTGTGAAGGAGGAGGAAGTGCTGTTGAATCTGGCGAATGCTTATTTCAACAGCAAGGATACTTTGAATGCACCCGCTAGTTATCTACCGCTCACGCAGAGTACCGATACTAAAATAAAGTCGATCGCTCAGCAGCAGCTGGGTGTGATGGCTAACCGAAATGGCAAGTTTGAAGAAGCGCTGAATTACTTTAAGCAGGCCCTGAAGACCGCTCCTGATAATGACGATGCCCGCTACAATTATGAGATGGTGAAAAAGAAAATAGAGGAGGAAAAGAAAAAGCAGGAGCAACAAAACAAAGACCAGAACAAAGAGAATAAAGACGATAAAAAAGAATCTAATAAAGACAAGAAGGATCAGCAAAACAAAGATCAACAAGATCAGAAGAATAAGGAGGATCAAAAGAAAGACAAACAGGATCAGCAAAAAAAAGAGCGGCAAGAGCAAAAGGACAAAGAGCAGAAGAGCAAAGAGGAAAAAGATAAAAAAGAGAAGGAGCAACAAGAAAAGAATTCTGAAAAGACGGATCTTCCCCCTTCTGTCACCGAAAAACTAAAGGAAATGCAAATGAGTGAGGAGAAGGCCAAGATGATTCTTGAGGCGATGAGGAATCAGGAAGTTCAATATCTGCAACAGAACAAAAGGAAAGCAACTAAGCCAAAGGATAAGGGGAAACCAGATTGGTAGGGAGACATAAGTAGAAAGACGTAAGTAGAAAGAAGAAAGTAGAAAGAATAAAGTAGAAAGATGTAAGTAGAAAGAAGAAAGTAAAAAGTAAAAAGACGTGAGTAGTGAGAAAAGTAGAAAGTTAAAAGTAGAAAGTAAGAATAAGCAAGTAGCCCTATGAAAGAAGTATACATCGTATCGGCCGTTCGCACTCCTATCGGAAGCTTTGGAGGAAGTTTATCCAGCCTGAGTGCTGTGAAGTTAGGGTCTATTGCCGTGAAAGGTGCGCTGGAGAAAATCAAGCTTGACCCCAAACATATTCAAGAAGTCTTCTTTGGCAACGTCATTTCTTCAGGACTTGCTCAGGCACCTGCAACGCAAGTAGCAGTAGGTGCTGGCCTTGGCTATAACATCCCCTGTACACTCGTGAATAAAGTTTGTGCTTCCGGAATGAAAGCAATGATGCTTGGTGCACAGTCGATTATGCTGGGGCAAAATGATGTGGTCGTTACCGGAGGTATGGAGAGCATGTCGAATATTCCCTACTACCTGATGAAGGCACGCACCGGCTATAAATTTGGAAACGGAGAACTTATTGATGGTTTGACCTTTGACGGACTCACGGATGTCTACAATCATTGTGCGATGGGCGTTTGCGCAGACAATACCGCCAAAGAAATGAACATCTCCCGGCAAGACCAGGATGCCTACGCGATTAGCTCTTACCAACGTTCTGCAGCTGCCTGGGCAGGAGGGAAATTTAAGGATGAGATTGTTCCGGTGGAACTCACCGGCAAGAAAGGAGATGTTACTCTTTTTGCAGAAGATGAAGAATATAAAAATGTGAACTTCGATAAGATGCCCGGACTGAAACCGGTGTTCACTAAAGAAGGAACCATCACAGCCGCCAATGCGTCTACCCTCAATGATGGGGCTGCGGCCGTTATCCTGATGAGCAAAGAAAAAGCTGCGGAGCTTGGACTTAAGCCCCTCGCCAAGATTCTTGGTTTTGCCGATGCTGCTCAAGATCCAATGTGGTTTACTACCACCCCCTCTATTGCCATTCCCAAGGCTATGAAAATGGCAGGCGTTACCGCGAACGATGTTAGTTATTATGAAATCAATGAAGCTTTCTCAGCCGTTGCCATTGCCAATAATATTAAGTTGGGGCTCGATCCACAAAAAGTAAATGTCAATGGAGGCGCAGTATCCTTAGGCCATCCTCTTGGCGCTTCCGGTGCCCGCATCACCATCACGCTCGCGAATGTATTGAAGCAGAACAAGGCTTCGATTGGTGTGGCCGGAATCTGTAATGGAGGAGGTGGAGCTTCCGCCATCGTTATTGAGAATCTTTAAGTTGTTGTGGTGAACTTTCGCGTAGCAACAGACCACACAACATCTCTGTCCATTTATCGTTTTTAGCAAATGATTAGCTTCATGATGACGTGGCCCAGGATTGTGTTTCTGTGCTTTGTTTCTATTCCACTTCTTGCACAAAAGCCTGTCACCAAATACTTTGACGCAAGCTATCTGCAAGTGAAAGAAGCGTATTTTGTTTCCGAGGAAGATAATGAAACACTTCAGGGCGAATACACGCGCTACTTCGAAGACGGGAAAGTAGCCTTAACCGGTACGTTTGTGGATGGTGTCCGTGCGGGGACTTTTTTAGAGTACCATGAGAATGGAACCCTGCTCCGTAAAATCAATTATGTCAATGGGATGCGCCACGGAGCGGTGGAAGTCTATGATGAGACTGGGAAACTGATACAAAGAGCTTATTATGAAAACAACCTGCTAGTGGATAGCGTCAAATCTTTTTTTGATACCGGGATTACCAAAACTGAATCTTACTTTCTTAAGGGAAAACCCGATGGCATTGTGAGAGAATACTATCCTTCGGGCAAACCCCGCAAAGAGATCACCTACAAGAATAAGAAGCCCAATGGCATAACGCGCACTTTTTACGAAAGCGGAAACATTGAGACGGAAGCTAACTTCAGGGATGGCGTTATGAACGGGTTCTTCAAAACCTACTACCCTAACGGACAACTGGAGATCGTGTATTCTATTAAGGAGGGTGAAAAGATGGGCAACTTCAAAAGTTACGATACCGAAGGGCATCTGCTTCTGGATGGGAATTTCATGAATGGTCGTTTGCATGGTGACAATATTGGCTATTTCCCGAATGGCAACATCCGTCATCGCTTTCAATTCAAGGAAGGTGGCAAGAGCGGCAACAATTTGACGTACTATGAGAATGGCATCGTGAGAATACGGGAGCAAGTTTCCCTCAATGGAATCGACATGACTACGGAAGATTTCACGGAGGAAGGAAAACGAATATCCGAGAAGTCTTTTCGTAAGCTAAAGCCGCAGGGCACCTGGAAGTTTTTTGCTGAAGATGGCAAAACTCTTACCGTTAAAGAACAATACGATAATGGTCAGTTGCATGGTGTACGCACTGTCTATTTCCCTAATGGCGAGAAGTCGCTGGAGGAGACCTATCAGTTTGGCCTCATCACCGGTCCCGTGAAAAATTATTATGACAACGGCAAGCTACTCTCGGAATGTGACTATCGTGGAAACCGTCAGCATGGCCTGTATACGCGTTATCATCCCAACGGACAGATTCAGGAACAGGGAGAATATGTGGCCACCAAAAAGCATAAAGAGTGGAAAGAATTTGACGAGCAGGGGAAGCTGATCAGGACCTTTGTTTTCAGGGCTGGAATTCTCATCGAAGAAAAATAGTTGCTGCCTACCGGCCTGGTCTATCCTGCATTCACTATTTTGCAGCTCTGTGCCATTGCTATGAATGCCATCAAAGAAACTCACTTCCACTTTACCAGCCAGACCGGATTCTATAAAGGAAAGGTACGCGATGTCTATTACTTTGGAGAGAAGCTGGCCATGGTTGCCACCGATCGTATCTCCGCTTTTGATGTCGTGCTGCCCCGGGCTATTCCAGACAAAGGAAGAGTACTCAATCAGATTGCTGCGTTTAATTTAGCCGCTACTAAAAGCATCGTACCTAATTGGGTCATTAGCTCGCCCGATCCTAATGTTACTATTGGGTTTTCCTGTGAACCCTTTCCTGTTGAAATGGTGGTCAGAGGTTATTTGGCCGGCCATGCCGCGCGGGAATACACCGCAGGAAAAAGAATTCTCTGTGGCGTAGCTCTTCCCGAGGGACTAAAAGAAAATGATCAACTCCCCTCTCCGATCATTACTCCTACTACCAAAGCGAAGGTAGGTCACGATGAAGATATTTCGAAAGAGGAAATTTTAAGAAGAGGACTTGTATCAAAAGAAGATTACACCCAACTCGAAAATTATACCTTGAAGCTTTATCAAAAGGGAACCGAGTTAGCTGCGAAGCGGGGGCTTATTCTCGTAGATACGAAATACGAATTCGGCAAACATCAAGGGACCATCTATCTGATAGATGAAATTCACACACCTGATTCTTCCCGTTATTTCTATGCCGAAGGATATACCCAGCGGCAGCAAGCGCACCAACCCCAGAAGCAATTGTCGAAAGAGTTTGTCCGCCAGTGGCTCATTGAGAATGGCTTTCAGGGAAAAGAAGGACAATCGGTACCTGAAATGACGGATGCGATTGTCAAATCCATTTCCGAACGCTACCAGGAACTCTATGCCCAGGTGATGGGAGAACGATTGCGTCCTATAAATTATGATCAGCTAACCGAACGAATTGAGCGCAGCATCGTTAATTCCATAAAATAGTTTTAATTTTGGCCCGTGCCAGTCTTTGACACCCCCTAATCCACTTTACGAAATGAAATACACCATTGATAAGAAGGAAAAGTACAGTCTGCTTCGCCTACACGAAGAGAAGTTAGACTCGAATATCGCACCGAACCTCAAATCGGAGATGATTACCCTTCACGCAGAAGGTGTGCGAAATATCATTCTTGACTTGAATGAGGTAAAATATACTGATTCCTCAGGACTCAGTGCCTTGTTAGTTGGTAATCGTATTGTACAAGAGGATGGTGGTATTTTTATTCTTATCAGCCTTTCCGAACATACCCTTAAACTGATTAAGATTTCCCAGCTTGATAGCGTACTGACTATCCTCCGCACAGCAGAGGAAGCCATTGATGCGGTTTTCATGCATGAGATTGAAAAGGATATGAAAGACGAGGGTTAATTCCTTTGTTTACATGCGATGCTCACTTTTGATTCAGCATGTCTTTTAAACTTACTATTCTTGGCTCCAGCGGTGCGCTACCGGCCTACGGAAGATTCCCTTCGTGTCAGTTTCTGGAGTTACAGAATCAATTTTTTCTGATTGATTGCGGAGAGGGGGCGCAACTACAGTTGATGAAGTATCAACTCCCTTATCACAAACTCCATTCTATCTTTATTAGTCATCTTCATGGAGATCATTATCTGGGACTGATGGGCCTGCTCTTCAGTATGCATCTGCAGCGGAGGTCGAATGATCTTCATCTTTATAGCCACCGGGGGCTGGATGAAATTATCCTCCTACAGCTCAAGTTCTCTTCCTCGGTACTTAATTTCAAGTTAATTTTTCATCTCCTTGAGCCCGACTCACAGCACCTTATTGTTGATGAAGAAGCGTTCACCGTTGAAACCATTCCACTTCGTCATAAAATCTCTTGCTCAGGTTTTCTTTTTAGAGAAAAGAAAAAGCCAAGGAGAATTAACAAGGAGAAATTGCAACCGGGAATGCTTCTGCAACACATTGCAGTTCTTAAAACCGGAAAAGATGTTTTGGATGATCACGGTAATGTGCTTTACAAAAATGAAGATTTCACACTATCGCCCCGACCCTCCTATTCCTATGCTTATTGCTCCGATACCTGCTACCATGAAAAAATAGCAAAACAAATTCAGGGTGTAGACCTTTTATACCATGAGGCTACTTTTATGGAAGAGGAACAGGATAAAGCCAGGGAGACCCAGCACAGCACGGCAAAGCAGGCCGCCATGATTGCCAAGGTTGCGGGTGTTGATAAACTACTTATTGGTCATTTTTCAGCCCGCTACCGCGAACTCGGTCCGCTGCTACAGGAAGCGCAATCTCTTTTTCCCGCCACCGAGCTCGCAACAGAAGGCAAAATTATTGAACTTGTCGATTAACATGCTGGAACAAAAAAAACACCGACTCTTTATTGTCCTCAGCGGGATATTTCTAACTAATGCCCTCATTGCTGAAATGATCGGGGTGAAAATTTTTTCAGGAGAAGGAACCCTCGGTCTTGCTCCTGCTCATCTGAATATCCTGGGATTCACCATGGATTTTAATCTTACAGCCGGTGCCGTCATCTGGCCGGTCGTCTTTATTACGTCCGATCTTATCAACGAGTATTTTGGTAAGCCAGGAGTTAAGCGCATTAGTTACCTCACAGCCGGGCTCATCGCGTATGCTTTTGTCGTTATTTTTTTAGCCATCCGGCTACCGCCTGCAGACTGGTGGATGGATGCCAATAATAAAGATGTGGAAGGAAATTTCTTTAATATGAATTTTGCTTTCAATAAAATTTTCGGTCAGGGGCAGCGCATTATTCTCGGCTCACTCTTCGCTTTCCTCCTTGGCCAATTAGTTGATGTTTATGTTTTTCAGCGCATGCGGAAAATTACCGGATCAAAAATGTTGTGGCTGCGGGCAACAGGATCTACGCTGGTGTCTCAATTGGTGGACAGCTTTGTTGTGCTTTACATTGCTTTTGCCGGCATCTTTTCGAATTCTCAACTCATTGCCATCGGACTAACAAATTACCTCTATAAATTTGCTGTGGCCATCCTGCTGACACCTGCCATCTATGCGGGACACTACTTCATTGATCGTTATCTTGGAAAAGAACATGCGAATACTCTCTCTGAAGAAGCAGCCGCGGGCAGCAATTCATTTCTCTGATCTTCTGAAATGATCCAGTATGATTCCGGTGGCCACGCCCGCATTCAGCGATTCGGCCGCACCAAATGAGGGAATTGTGATCTTCTTCTGAATAAACTTTTCAAGGTCTTTGGCAATACCCCTTGACTCATTTCCAATTACCAAATGGCCCCCTTTCTCAGGAGTGGTCATGCGGTGAATATTTTCTCCCTGGAGATACGCTCCGTAAATCACGCCTGCCACTACAGCAAGGTATTGTTTCAACTCTGTATAATAGACGTTCATCCGGCAAAAGGATCCCATTGAAGCGCTGATCGTTTTGGGGTTGTAAAAGTCAGCCGTCTCTTCTGAGACAACGATGTTCTTAATTCCATACCAGTCCGCAGTGCGGATGATTGTTCCCAGATTACCGGGATCACGGATGTCGTCCAGTACCAGTATCATTTCTTCGGGCCGCGCCACTGGCGCTGTATTGGTCTTCATTCGTGCTACTGCCAATGCTCCATTGTTGCTTTGCAATGTGCCGATATCTGTCAATTCTTCATCCGAGGTCGTCACCACTTCCGGTGTGCTTCCCGTGAGTAGTTTGGAATGCGCCTCTTGAAAGGATTCTGTGGCTGCCAGCCATGTTACTACAAAATCTGACTGAAGCAATTCTTCCACGCTTTTTGCCCCTTCTACCAGAAACAATTGCTCCTCCTTTCGGTATTTCTTTACTTGCAACGATTTAATGTACTTGATGCGTGCTTTCGAAATCATGTTGGGCCTGTTAAAGAAGAAATATAAATATTTTTTGGTACTCCTGAGCTTGTCGGGGCTTCTTTCCAGTTGTATCGGCACGCTTTACATGAAAGACAACCAAAAGCTCCTGTATCGCCAGTCTCTTCGTGTGCCCAAAAGATTTAAGCTCGAAGGGATGAATGATTTGTACACCCAGAAGGTGAATAGTAAAATTCTCGGACTTCCCATTAATTATCTGGTGTGGATGTATTACACCGGAGAAAAACACTATGATAAACAAAAATTTATTGACCGAAAGGAAGTCAAAATCAAAAAATTTGACCGCAAAATTGAACGCGCTAATGACCCTCGTAAAAAAGCCAGCCTTCAGTACCGTAAGCTGCGAAAGATAGATTTGGTTAACGCAAAAATTGAAAATGGAAATCATTTCATGCAATGGGGAGAACCAGCCGCTGTGTTTGACACGGCTCAGGTGAGGGCCACTATAGATAAGATCAACAACTTTCTTTTTTCCAAAGGCTATTTTCTTGGAAAAACAACGTTTGAATTAAAAGAATACAAGCGAAGAGTAGGTGTCGTTTATAGTGTCAACCCGGGGAGCGGATATTTCTACGACACACTCTCTACGGACATTCAAGATAGTATCATGGCTGATCTCTACTTCCAACACCGGCCTGAAAGTTTTCTCAAACGAGGAGACCGATTTGATCAGGATAAAATCAGTCAGGAGCGTGAGCGCATTGATTTATTGATGAAAGACCACGGCTATTATGACTTCAGCCGGCAGTACATTCATTTTGATATTGACACAACCTATCATCACCGTCATCAGGTTGCCTTGCGGACGGAGATCCGAAATCCTACCAAACAGGATTTTCACAAACTCTTTAAAATTGATTCCATTAATTTTACTACCGATGCTGGCGTTACACCCAAGAATAAGGAGGATCAACGAAAAAGCAGTCTGGTCAATGCTATTCACTTCCACTATTTTAAACATGAATACAGCAACAAGATTTTAAGTCAACGCGTATTTCTGGAAGAAGACAGTTTGTATAGCCGGACCAAGACGTTCAGCACCCAACGACAACTTGCTAACCTTGATGTTTTCAAATTCGTCAACATTAACTATGATACTTCCGGGGGAAAATTCATCGCCAATATTTTTGCAAGTCCATTGGATCGCTTCTCCTGGTCAAATGAGGCAGGATTGACGGTATCCCAGGGCTTTCCAGGCCCTTATCTAAGCACCAACCTGAAGAAGAGAAATTTATTCGGAGGTCTTGAGATCTTTGAAATCGGTGGACGATTTGGTTTTGAGGGTGTAGCTTCTGCTACCAGCTCCGGAAACTTTTATAAAAGTACCGAAGCTGGCGCCAATGCTTCGATCACCTTCCCCCAGTTTCTGTTTCCTTTTAAGGTCGTCACCGCGAAAGGCTTAGGAAAATACAATCCACGCACCAAGATGCTGGCAGGTTACACGTATACTGATCGCCCTGAATACAATCGAAGTATAACGACCTTCTCTCATACCTACACCTGGGAGAATACCCACAGGACTCTTTATTCCTTTACGTTAGCCAATCTCAATATTATTCGTTCTATCCTCGACCCCGCTTTTGATTCACTCCTTCTCGATTTACAACAGACACAAGGCAACAACCTGATCAATACTTTTAAGCCCTCCTTTGTGAGTAGTATGATTTTTTCTTTGACGTGGAACCCAAAAAATTATGGCAATACCAAAAAAAGCTCCTACTACATCCGGGTACAGGCAGAAAGTGGTGGTACTTTTTTTGGTATCTACACTCCGAAGCTTGCCACGAAAGAGGGTTTACAACTTTATCAATACGTACGACTCAATGCCGATCTAAGAAGAAATGAAGTGATTGACAAGAATACGATTCTGGCCTATCGGCTGAATACGGGCGTAGGTTATTCCTACAATTCAGACAACGTCCTGCCCTACGAAAAATATTTCTTTGCGGGTGGAAGTAATAGTGTCAGGGCCTGGCGACCCAGACGGCTTGGCATTGGCTCTGCTCCTCCTCCGCTTTCTACTGATCCTGAAAACAATGGGCTATTCGATTATAAATATGAAAGGCCGGGTGAAATTTTATTGGAAGGAAGCATCGAGTTACGAAAGAAACTTTTCGGTTTTGTCAGCGGGGCCGTCTTTGTCGATGCCGGGAACGTGTGGCTGTTCCGACAAAATGTCGTTGTGCCTTCTACGGATCCTACGCAGGCACCCTGGACTGGAAATACAAAATTTGGGCTTACTACCTTTATTAAAGAGATTGCGGTAGGCACTGGTTTTGGATTACGTTTTGATTTCTCTTTTCTCGTGTTGCGCTTTGACGCAGGTATCAAGGCCTATGATCCTGCTCGTCAAGAGGGAGATCGCTTCGTTCTCAATAAGGCCAAGTTTTTCAAACCCTTTGGCACCGAAAAAGAACCGGTTATTTTTAATATTGGGATAGGATATCCTTTTTAAAGAGATGTAAGTAGTAAGATGTAAGTAGTAAGATGTAAGTAGTAAGATGTAAGTAGTAAGATGTAAGTAGTAAGATGTAAGTAGTAAGATGTAAGTAGT
>JANMYO010000069.1:0-53533 GCA_031382175.1 Bacteroidia bacterium
AACGTAAAGACATGAATTGCAATATTACTCATTCAACTCCAGAGTCGACATCTGGGACTTTAGTAGATTTCCAAAAAACCAGCAAGTATTCACCTTGAACTCTGGACTATTTGCTATTTTAGTGGAATTAAGATCATGGAACAGCACTGGGAACAACTCATATTTGCCTTAATCATATTGGCAATTGCCTTCGTGGTGGGTAGAATTTTGCGGTTCCTGTTAGGACGATTTCTCAGGGCTTCTGCCCGAAAACTTAAAGTAGATCCAACGCGCTACAATTTTTTTAAGAACGCAGTTGATTTCATCGTTTTTCTCATTGCTTCCATTGTTATTTTCAGGTCAATTCCCGCTTTACATACATTTGGCACCACGTTGCTTACCGGTGCGGGAGTTTTGGCAGCCATTGTCGGCTTTGCCTCCCAATCTGCGTTTTCAAATATTATTAGTGGCTTCTTTCTCGTAATCTTCAAACCCTTTAGTGTAGGGGACCGGGTGAAAATCGGACAACTTTATTCAGGAGATGTGGAAGACATTACATTGCGACATACGGTCATTAAAGATTTTGAGAACAGAAGGGTCGTCATCCCAAATAGTGTGATTAGCAATGAGACTATCATTAACTCCACAATCACAGACGAAAAGGTGATCATGTTTCTTGAATTCAATATCTCGCTGGATTCAGACATTAGCAAAGCCATTAAAATTTTGCAGGAAGAAGCCCTCAGCCACCCCTTTTGCATTGATAACCGGACACACGAAGAGTTACAAAAAGGCGAGCATCAGGTTCTGGTGAGACTCATTACTTTTTTCGATTCGGGATTACAACTTAGGGCTTATTGCTGGGCCCGCAATCCTAACGAAGGATTTGAATTGAAATGCGACCTGCATAAATCGGTCAAACAACATTTTGATAAAGAGGGCATAACGATCCCCTATCCTCATAGAACTCTCATACACAAGAATCCTGTTAATCCTTAGTTAAAGTATGGCCAAGAGAAAAAAAATAAATCAACTTGCAACAGTAAGTCCTCATCCAAGTGAAAGTAAGGTTATTCTGGAGTTAATTCAGTATGATGATAAGGACTATATTAAATTCAGTGACCTCCCTGTAGAGGAATTGATTTTAGGTCTTAAGTCCGGTTACGTTAATTGGATCAATCTTGATGGCTTGCACGACCATTCTATTATCTCAAAATTAGGAGAGCATTTTTGCTTGCATTCTTTATTACTGGAAGACATTACCAGTGAACATCAGCCTAAAGCCGAAGAGTATGAAGATTATCTCTTCTTCACGCTAAAAATGCTTTATAAAATAAAAGAAGGGGAAATTGAGTATGAGCAAATAAGCTTTGTCCTTGGTAAGGATTACCTACTCTCTTTTCAAGAAAAAGAAGGAGATCCGTTTACTTCGTTCCGCGATCGCATTCGTATGGACCAGGGAAGAGTACGAAGAAAAAAACCGGATTACCTCCTGTATCGCCTGATCGATATTATTGTGGATAACTACTACGTTGTGTTGGATGAAATTGGTCAGCAAATCGAGCAGATTGAAGATGACATCTATCATAATCCTTCCTCTAAAGAATTTCAAAAAATTCAGCGACTAAAAAAAGAACTTATCTTTTTACGTAAAGCCCTCTATCCGCTTCGCGATGCATTGAGTAAGCTGATCAAAGATGAATCAGGTTTTATTGAATCTCAAAATGCCAGGTATTTCTCAGATATCTATGACCATGTAGTACACCTCATCGACAGCATGGATACTTACAAGGATCTTACTACAAGCCTCATGGATATTCACATCAACACCCTCAATACAAAGATGAATGAAGTGATGAAAGTCCTGACGGTAATCTCAACCATCTTCATGCCCCTAACCTTCATTGTTGGGGTGTATGGGATGAATTTTGAATACATGCCCGAAATCCCCTGGAAATGGGGGTACCCTGTGGTTTGGGGCATCATGATATTTATTGCCGCTGCCATGCTGCGCTATTTCAAATTCAAAAAATGGTTTTAACTTTCCAAACCCTAACCTCAAAAACCTATGGTACTGCCAATTGTAATACTCCTTGTTGGATTCGCAATCTTAATCAAAGGAGCCGATTTCCTTGTCAATGGTGCTTCGTCTGCCGCTAAGAAAAATGGAATCTCTAACCTGGCCATTGGTCTCACGGTGGTTGCCTTTGGCACCTCTATGCCCGAGCTTATCGTTAGTCTTCTTTCTGCATTGGATGGAAAAAATGACGCTTCCTTCGGCAATGTTATCGGCAGCAACAATTTCAACCTTTTGTTTATTCTGGGCATAGCAGGACTTATTTATCCACTGGTAGTCCAAAAAAATACAGTTATGTATGAAGTGCCTCTTTCTTTGCTGGCGGCAGGTGTTTTGTTTCTTTGTGTTAATGACACCCTATTGTGGGGCGATACTTCTTTTGCGCCTTACGGAGGTATTCTGGGAAGACTGGATAGTATCATTCTGCTTGTCTTCTTCGTATTGTTCCTGCTCTATATTTATCGGACTATGAGCAAGACCTCAGACCTGGAAGAAGGTGAGCCTATCAAATTATACAGCACTCCCATGTCGGTTGGAATGATTGTATTAGGGCTGGGTATGCTGATTGGTGGTGGACAATTGGTGGTGGACAACGCGCTTCAAATTGCGCATCACTTTGGGTTAAGTGAAAAACTGATAGGTCTCACTATCTTGGCAGCAGGTACTTCATTGCCCGAATTGGCTACCTCCTGTGTGGCCGCCTATAGGAAGAATACAGACATTGCGATAGGCAATGTAGTGGGTTCAAATATTTTTAATATCTTTTTTATACTTGGGATCACCGGTTTAATTCATCCAATACAATATAATACAGCAATGAATTTTGACATCTATGTACTGTTGGCATCAACTGTTCTGCTGATGATTTTTATGTTTACACTTAATACCCGCAAGTTGGATCGGTGGGAAGCCTTCTTAATGCTAGCTGCTTATTTTACCTACACTATTTATTTAATTGGAACTGACGCTGGTGCGCCAGCGTAATAGAGAATTCCATTTCTTGCGAGCATTAAAATATTCCTATTGATTTGAGCAGTATACGGAGGCTCCAGAGTATTACTAATCCTCCAACGGATAAAAACATGGCCTTCATTGGCAGCTTACCAACCAGGCGAGCAGCAAATGGAGCTGCGGTAGTACCCCCCACAATAAGTCCGAGGATTACCTGCCAGTGACTTATCCCTAAGAATCCAAAAAAAGTAACTGCACTTGCTAGCGTAACAAAAAATTCGGTGACACTTACAGAGCCAATGACATAACGCGGACTTTTGCCTTTTGAAATCAGTGTGCTGGTTACTAACGGCCCCCAACCACCCCCACCAAACGAATCCAAAAATCCTCCGGCACCGGCTAGCCAACCAATTCTCTTTACTTTCTTATTGGCTCTGTTTTTCCTGAGCATGGTCAAAATAATTTTAAGTCCAAGGAAAAGTGTATAAAGCGCAAGTGCCGGGCGGAAGTAAACTGCATAATCATCTCCAAACTTTGAAAGTAAGAAAGCTCCTGCAATTGCACCAATAACTCCGGGAATCAAGAGACGTTTGAATAGTAGCTTGTTAACATTACCAAACTTATAATGGCTATACCCGGAAATTCCACTGGAGAACATCTCAGCCGTATGAATACTTCCGCTAATGGCCGGAAGATTAATTCCCAGTGAAAGAAGTATTGTTGTGCATACCACGCCATAGCCCATACCTAAGGCACCATCCACAAGCTGTGCTAGAAAGCCAGCTGCGATCATCCAATAAAATCGATTGTCTAATCCCTGCGCTGTATCTTTTATGGTAAGAGCGATGTCGGAGAATGGAATGAACGATAAAACAGCATGCCCCACAATCATAAAGAAAAAAGCAAACAAGAAATAGGTCGCTATCTGCTTCCATCTTTTTTCACTAACGACAATGATCTCTGATTCATTCTTAACAACCCTTGAGCTTTCCGTATTGCTTCCCAAAATTTCGAGATCAAAATCGCTCATCTCAGAATTCCCGATGACACTTACCATTTTACCTTTTGATCGTGCATTTTCTAAAATAGAATTCATCAAATCCTCATCTGCGACATTAATAATTACAACATCAGATGTTGTCACATCTTCGGGTTGGAAGGGTTGAGTGATAAATTCTATTGTTGGAAAGTCGCTCTTTAGTGCTTGAATATTTTCCAGGGGCAAGGTAGAGACAGCACGAACAAACGAATGAGTAGAATGCCCCAAAATTAATTTTAGGGTACTGGAAAGTAAATCGCCTTCTCCAATAACAAGAATAGGAAGTCGATCTAATTTTAATAACACGGGAAGGAACAATCCTGAGTTTCTTATCTGCTTTTCAATTTCAAGAGCCATCGCTTATACGAACCGTAAATCTACTAAATTTGTAGACTACCAAAAACCTGCATTGAACCAGGAGATAAGAATCGAATCTAAGTTACCCAATGCAAGGTTTGCGCCTTAACTGGATTCTCAAACGGCACATTGTCCTGTTGAGCTTTTTGATAAAGACGTTTAATCTCATAATACCATCGAGCTTGTGTATCAGGTTCACCAATGAGCATCAGGGTAGGATTTGATTTCAGACCATTGCCCAGTTTAATAAACACATCAAGATCCTGACCAATGAATTTTTTTCCTAGTCTTTTTAACGGCCACCAAAACCACCTCACCACTCCTAGCGAGGAGTAAAAGATATGATTTAACTCGGTCGTATTCTCCGTTAGCGGAGTTAGTATGGTGATCGAAATAATCTCATGGCTCTCTCCTACCTGAATGTGCTCATAACGATTACCCGGAATCTCAAAAGTGATTTCAGTTGAAGTGCCTCCTTTCAAAACGCTATATCCTTTTGAGTTGGAGGATGGTTTATGTCGCACCATTTTAAAACCAAGAGGTGTGGCCTCAAAATCCTTCACTTTCAATTTTAGATTTTTAGCTGAGCGCCAATACCAGGATTGATGAACAAAGGTTACGTGCGCTGGATCAATTAATCCGATCACCGCATGATCAATGTTGGTGGGAAGTACAACCCGCTCGACATGTAAAAATTCTTTGTCGGAGGACAGCAAAAGATTGGGTGGATCAACTTTAGGGACAACATTCGGTAATTTTTTTTCAGGGACATAGACCCAAATCGTTCCGCTGATCTCGCGAACTGGATATTGAAATACTTTTATTTTGCTGAAGTCAACCTGAGAGGCCGGATCGATAGCCGGAATATTCTTGCAGACTCCGTTGCACCCAAATTCCCATCCATGATAGCAACACTGGATCGTATCCCCATCAAACCATCCATCGGATAACGGCACTCCTCGGTGAGGGCAATTATCGCGCAAAGCAAAGGGCTTGCCTGACCTATCTCTTCCAAAAACAATTTTTTCGCCAAGGATTTCCTTTTGTACCAATTTGTCTGCTTTCAGGAAAGATCCGTGAAAGGCGAGGTACCACATGTCTTTGATAAAAAGAGAGATGTCTGCCATAGTCAAAAAAACAGGGCTGTCTTTACAAACAGCCCTGTTAATTTATTTTATTGTAACCTTAGTTTACTCGCTTTGTAAGCTCATCAATCTTTGCCTGTGCTTTATCATTACCCAGCGACTGCGCCTTCTTATAAAGTTCCAAAGCTTCCTTCAAGGTATCCTTCTTCTTACGGGGAGCTAACTTGGTGCGGTTGGCAGCTTCTTCTACTGCTTGTGCTCTGGCAAAATAAGAATCTGCTTCGCTCATTTTGCTTTGTACCATCAACTCTTGAATACGTGCTTCAATTAAGGCAAGCTCCTGGGTTTTAGTTTCAATCTGGCCCTCTTTGTCAGTCAACTCAGCCTCTTGAAGGCCTACCGTTGTAATCAAATTTTGATTGGTATTCTTTAATTCCTCTACATTGGCCTGCAACGTAGCAATCTCCTTATTTCTATCTTCCAAATCAGCCTTCAACTTCTTGATGGTTGCAGCATAAGCATTTGCATTTCCCTTCGACTTCTTCAACGACTTCTCAAGATCTTCGATTTTATTCTGGGTATCTTTTACATAGTTATTGATGTCCTTCATCCGTGAGGTATAGTCTGCATAGGTAGTGCCTTCAACCATATTTACGCGAAGTAGCTGACGGCTGGCATCAATGGAATCCATCAGTGTGCCTACTTCCTGCAGTGTAGTCGCAAATTGCTGACTGGTTTGCAATTCTGCCTTCAAGGAGTCAACCTGAGATTTTAGTTTTTCACTTTCGCCACCACAACTCGTCATTACTAAGCCAATAGACAATACAATTAACAGTTTCTTTACCATAACAGATGTTTGTTTGATTTAGCCACAAAAGTAAGCCTGTTTAGGCCCTGAATTGCCCATACACAATATTTTTTTTTATTCTCTCATGAAATATTGCCAGTTAGCGTAAATTCGCGCCATTCTTAAGCACGAAGTACGGTTTAGATGCCCAAATTAATTACCACGCACACGCGTATTGCTGACCTGGGCAAACCTCGAATTGTTGTCATTGGTGGAGGGTTTGGGGGCCTTGAAGTGATCAAAGGATTAAAGGGTGCCAAGGCTCAAGTTGTTCTTTTCGACAAATACAACCATCATACCTTCCAGCCCCTATTGTATCAGGTAGCTACCTCAGGATTAGAGACCAATTCTATTGTTGCTCCGTTTCGAAAACTGTTTGGAAATCAAACTGATTTTTATTTCCGCTTAGCCGAAGTGATCAATGTTAAACCAGAAGAAAATTATATCGAAACTTCCATTGGAGGTGTGAAATACGACTACTTGGTTTTAGCCACGGGTGCGGTAACTAATTTCTATGGCATGACGGAAGTGGAGAAAAACAGCTCCTCCATGAAAAACATTGTCGATGCCACTAAGCTTCGCAATAAGATTATTCGACAACTAGAGTACGCCTTACTTACCGATGATTCTGAGATGATGAATAGTCTGATGGACTTTGTCATTGTGGGGGGCGGGCCTACGGGAGTTGAATTGGCTGGTGCATTAACTGAACTGAAGAAGAATGTTTTCCCGAAAGACTACAAAGAGCTGGACATGCGGGCCATGGACATTCATATTGTAGAAGCATCACCAAGATTACTGAATGGAATGTCTAAGCAAGCTGGAGACAAGGCATTGGAATTTCTCACAAAAATGGGAGTTCATGTGCATCTCAACACGGCTGTAAAATCCTACGATGGGTACGAAATTCAATTGAGTACAGGTGAAAAATTAATTTCACGCTCCTTAATTTGGGCCGCTGGTGTAAAAGGAAATCCAATTTCCGGCTTAAATGCCGAGTTAATTTCAAAAGGAAATCGAATTCTGGTAGACGAATTCAATCGAGTCAAAGGATATAAAAATATTTTTGCACTTGGAGATGTTGCTCTGATGGAAGGAGATGAAAAATTTCCGAAAGGACATCCTCAAATGGCTCCACCAGCGCAGCAGCAGGGGAGACTACTTGCCAAAAATATTCGTAACCTTATTGGCAAAAGGGAATTAAAGCCCTTCTCCTATTTTGACAAAGGCTCCATGGCAACGATTGGACGAAACAAGGCAGTAGTAGATATGAAAGGCGGTATTCGTTTTCAGGGAGTTTTTGCCTGGTATGTTTGGATGTTTGTTCACCTGATGTCCATTGTAGGTTTCAAAAATAAAGTATTTACTTTTTTTAGCTGGATGTGGAATTACTTCTCTTACGACAGGAGTAATCGACTGATCATTGGCCGCAATGAAGAAAAGATAATTCAGGAGGAAACAATTAAGATCTCTGCTTGATGGATTCAAAAGATTCTCGCTTACACAAAATATCAGCAGCCGGAGTATTGGTGGCGATGGGTATTATTTATGGAGACATCGGTACCTCTCCCATTTATACACTTCGATTTATTGTTGGGAAGCATATTGTAACCGAAGACCTTATTCTCGGTGGTTTGTCGTGCGTGTTCTGGACGCTCACGTTAATCACTACGATCAAATACGTATACCTCGCGCTTAGTGCGGACAACAAAGGTGAAGGAGGAATCTTTGCCTTGTATGCCTTGGTAAGACGATACAAAGCAGGTTGGGTTATTTTCCCGGCTATTATCGGATGCTGTACACTCATTGCCGATGGATTCCTGACTCCTGCTATGAGTGTAACTTCTGCGGTGGAGGGTATTAAGACATTGATGCCTGCTATTACAAACGAGACAATCATCACCATCGTGATCATCATTTTAGTTGCACTGTTTATATTTCAACAATTTGGAAGCAGTGTAGTTGGTAAAACATTTGGCCCGGTGATGCTAGTCTGGTTTCTATTCATTGGTGCTATTGGTGCTTACCATCTTTCCAATAATTTCGAAGTTCTCAAAGCCATTAATCCTGTCTATGGGATTAATCTTCTTGTCCAATATCCGGGAGGCTTCTGGATATTAGGTGCAGTTTTCCTCTGCACAACAGGAGCTGAGGCAATGTATTCTGATTTAGGCCATTGTGGCAAATCAAATATTCGCCTCGGATGGGGTTTTGTAAAAATCTGTTTGCTGCTAAGCTACTTCGGCCAAGGCGCATGGCTCTTGACAGAATTTGAGGGTAAAGCCTTAGGAGATTCCATTCCCTTCTTTTCATTAATACCACAGTCATTATTGATTTTCGGTGTGGTCATTGCCACGATGGCAACGATTATCGCCAGTCAGGCCTTAATCTCTGGAACGTTTACGCTGGTGAACGAAGCCATGAAGTTGAAACTTTGGCCTGCTACGCGGGTACGGTACCCCAGCCAGCTAAAGGGTCAGATTTATATACCTGCTATTAATTGGATTCTTATGTTTGGTTGTATTCTGGTCGTTCTTTTTTTTAAAGAATCGGATTCAATGCAGGCCGCCTACGGGTTAGCGATAACATTTAATATGTTAATGACCACCTCTCTATTGGTATTTTATTTCAGTACAGCCAAACACTCAACTTTTAGAACACTAGCCATTGCAGTGACTTTCTTTGCCATTGAAGGGGCATTTCTGATTTCTAATCTTAGTAAATTTTCCCAAGGTGGCTGGTTTACCTTTGCTATTTCTATCCTTTTTTTCATTCTGATGTTCATTTTGTACAAAGCAAGAGGGCTACGCGACCGTCATACCGAGTTTGTTGATTTAAAGCATTACGTCCAACTAATTCAAGACTTACAAGCTGACATCACTATACCCAAAGAAGCCACCAACCTGGTCTACATGGCAGTAGCGGATAGTAAACGCTATATCGATTCCAACATCATTTATTCCATTTTCAAAAAACGACCCAAGAGAGCAGATGTATATTGGTTTTTGCATGTCGACACTGTTGATAGTCCCTTCACGTCTAAATATTCTGTGGACACAATCATTCCAAAGAAGTGTTTCTTTATCCGAATCAAGCTGGGATTCAAAGCCGACCATCGCGTGAACCTGCTCTTTAATAAGATCCTTCATGAAATGGCGGACAATGCTGAGATCGATTTAGTGAGTCACTATGATTCGCTTAGAAAACACAGCATGCCATCTGACTTTAAGTTTGTAATGCTTCATTCATTGGCTTCGGTAGACAGCGAGATTTCAAATTTTGATAATTTAATCATTCAGGGATATCGTTTCATTAAAAAACACAGTCTTAATACCGAAGAAATGTATGGCCTTGAACTGGCCAATGTAGAAGTAGAAACTGTTCCAATCATGGTGGGCCCTCCGGCTAAGGTTCGAATTAAACGCGAAAAAGAAGACGCAGAACGGGAAAAGGAATTGAAGTACCACGGCCACTCTAATTGACCGCTATCGGACGTCTCCGTGCGGATTTGGTATTACGTACTATAAGGATTCCTCGTTTCTAAATTCATTTTTAGGTTTTACATCTTGGCATTGATTTCGAGTAAGTAAATCGAATTCTGAATCAACATTGGATCAGAATTAACTTTACCCAATTGATTATGCTTCGTAACTACTTTGTGATCGCCTTTCGTAACATCTTACGCAATAAGGTTTATTCCTCCATCAATATTTTTGGACTTGCTTTAGGTGTAGCCTGTTGCTTGCTGCTTTCCCTTTATATTCAGGATGAGCTTAGCTACGATACATATCATAACAGGCTGGATGATTTGTACCGCATCACTACTCATTTTACAACTGATCGGGGGATTGACAAATTAGGAAGTACTTCTCCTCCCATTGCCATGACCCTCCGCGATGAAATTCCTGAAATTGAACTGGCTGTTCGTGCCCTTAATCCACCGGGCATAGGTCAGAATCTAATTAAGTATGAAGACAATATCTTTTACGAAACGAATGGGTTCATTGCAGATTCAACATTATTTGATGTCCTCACTTACGAATTAATCGAAGGTAACCCCAGGAAGGCTCTTGTGGAAGCTAATTCCGTAGTAATATCCGATCAGCTCTCTAAAAAACTTTTCGGTTCAGAATCAGCACTAGACAAAAGCATTTCCATCAGTCAAGGCAATCCGGTAGCGGATTACAAAATTACCGGAGTATTTAAGCGCAATCCCAAGAGCTTCCTTCAGGCAAATTTTTTCACCTCCATGACCAGCTCCGGCTGGGGAGCCTACCTCCGTACCGATCCGGACGGCAGTACGGAGTGGGCGGGGCAAAATTTTGTTCCTTCTTACGTCAGGCTTTCACCGGGTCATAATAAGTCTGCCGTAGAAAAGAAAATGAATGAAGTATTGCAAAAACATGGAGCCGAAGACATGAAAGCACTCGGCATGCAAAAGACATTGGCGCTGGAACCGCTGAAAGACATTTATCTGAGATCGGACATTGGTCAAAGTCCACGGATTAAGTACATCTATGTTATCGGATCTATAGCCACCTTCATGCTATTGATTGCCTGCATCAATTTCATGAATCTGTCTACAGCCAAAGCTACCAAGCGCGCGGCTGAAATAGGGATACGGAAAGTCATGGGTGCGTACCGGAGTTCACTCATCCGCCAGGTCATGGGTGAGGCCTTGATCATTGTCATTCTCTCTGTAATTATAAGTATTGGATTGGTTCAGCTCGGACTTCCTCTTTTCAATCAACTTACAGGAAAAGAGATTAGTCTGGCTTCTGACAATATTCTTTATTTCTCCGTAGCACTGGTAGTGTTAGTCGTTGTAACCAGTATTCTTGCCGGCAGCTATCCGGCATTCTACTTATCCTCTTTTCAGCCAGCCCAGGTGCTCAAAGGAAAATTTAATATGAGCAATTCAACAGGATGGCTTCGTCAAGGTCTGGTCGTATTTCAATTTATGATTGCCATCACGTTGGTTTGCGGCATGCTTATCATAACCAAGCAGTTGAGCTTTATGCAACATAAAGACTTAGGCTTTGACGCAAAAGCTAAGATTGTTATACCTATGAGAACAGCTGATGCACGTTCACAATACGATGCTTTGAAAAAAGAACTTCAACAAAAAAGTTTTATACACGAAGTATCAGGTGCAGAGTATATCCCCGGATCTTACATCTGGAACGATATGATGTTCTATACTGAGGGGGGAAATATGGACAATGCAGTGATGCATAGACGCAATCTTATTGATGCAGGCTATATGGAAATGATGGGCATAAAGCTAATGGCTGGCCGTAACTTCACAGATAATCGCGTGGTCGATAGCGAGGCAAAACTAATTTTGAATCAAACCGCCATAAAAAAACTGGGCTTTGAATTAGATAAAGTAATTGGGCAACATCTGTACTTCGATTGGCAGGGAACGAAGTATACATTTGAGGTTATTGGCGTAATGGATGATTATCATCAGACTAGTCTCAAAGAAGCTATCAATCCAACTATTTTTGAATTAGCCCCCAATACTAAACGATTAGGTAATTTAGTAGTCAGTGTACAGGCTGATCAATTTGAAGCAATAATAGCATCCATCGAAAAGACCTGGAAGAGTTTAGTAAACGATACTCCCTTTGAATACTCCTTTTTGGATGAGAACATTCAGAAACAATACGATGAAGATCAGAGAGTCGCAAAAATTATCACTAGCTTCACCGTTATCGCCATGATCATTTGTTGTCTTGGTCTATATGGATTATCCACTTATATGGCGGAGCGCAGATTTAAAGAAATTGGCGTACGTAAAGTCATGGGCGCCACTGTACTCCAAATTATAAGGATGATGTCAAAAGAATTTATCAAATTAGTTCTTATCGCCCTTATTATCTCTGTGCCATTGGCCTGGTACGCCATGGATCAATGGCTAAGCAGCTTTGCTTACCGTGTTAATATTGATTTCTTAACGTTTGCTATGGCCGGCTCCGCAGCGCTGCTCATCGCACTTATCACCGTTGGGTATGAATCTCTAAGAGCAGCCTCCATGAATCCAGTAGACTCATTAAGAAATGAATGATCTAATTGGCAAATTTCGCCAGATTAGCATAGGGGTATAATTCTTTTCGGTTGTCCTACATCAAAATGTCAACCTTATGAAAAAGATAACCATTATTACCCTAGTCACTTTTTCTGTTCTCGCAGGCCCTTTACTGGCGCAGGAGCAGGGAAAACCTCTCTCCCATTTTACCAGAATTGTTGCTTCTCCACGCATCAATGTTATTCTGCAAAAAGGAGATAAAGAATCTATTCGAATGATTTGCTCTAACGTGGATGCAGGAAAAGTAAACATTAAAGTACACGGTAATACATTACGAATTTACTTAGATCATGCCCGGATCACAGAAAAGCAAGAACGAATCACCGTAGAAGGTTACACACAAAAACAGAGTATCTATCGTAATGCCTCAGTTACAGCGTATGTCACTTACCGGGAGCTAAAAGGACTTGAGATCAGAGGAGAAGAAGAAATTTTATGTGAAGGCGAAATCAACACAAGCAAGCTAAAACTAAAGGCGTATGGAGAATCTGAGATTCGCTTGAACAATTTAAATGCGGCCAAATTTAAAGCTTCCCTCTATGGAAGAAACAGTCTAAAAATTATAGGAGGAACGGTTAAGCATCAAACCTTCCGTTCATTTGGAGAAAATAGAATAGATACCCGTGGAATGAAAAGTGAAACGGCCTCCACGCGGGTTTATGGTGAGGGTAGAATCAGTGTAACCGCAACCGATGAGATTGTAATTAACGCATTCGGAGAGCCCGAAATCAATGTGCGCGGAAGCGGTCAGGTGGTTAAGGGAATCCTTATTGGAAGAGTGGATATCAACTCGCGCGACTAAGAAGTCATTCTTATACACTTTTAAACCCAAACTATGAAGGAATTTACACTACCTTCACACGGTACTAACCCCTCTATAAGTTGGACAGGATCAGTGTTTAAAATGCGCTAAAGGTCAGAAAGTAGCGGCTATTTTAGGCGGCATGGGTCGTTTTTTTGATGGTGGCTACGCTGAGTATGTAAGCGTTCCTAAAGAATGCATCTCCCCTTTTGAAAGTAATTTATCATGGGATGTTCTCGGTGCAATACCTGAGATGCATCAAACTGTTTCCGGCTCACTTTATCAGGCTTTGGAAATAGAGAAAGGTGAATCGCTATTAATCAGAGGGGCTACTTCTTCTATTGGTGTGTTAGCACTTCATTTGGCCAAAGCCGAGGGCTTAACGGTTATTTCAACAACAAGGAATCCGGATAAAAAGCAATTTTTATTTGATAATGGTGCTGATTATGTCATTATCGACAGCGGTTATGTGGGCTCTCAGGTTAAAGAAATTAGGCCAGAAGGCGTTAACAAAGTATTGGAGTTAATTGGTACTACTACCCTCAAGGACTCTTTAAAATGTATTGCCACCAAAGGTTTGGTTTGCATTGACTGGTATTTTAGGTAACGAATGGACGATGAAAGAATTCACGCCTATGGGCGATATCCCTTCACTGGGCAGATTAACTGTTTTTATGGGCAGTGAACACTTGCCTAAGGTGATGCTACAGGATTTTATTAATAAGGTTGAAGCAGTGGTCATAAACTTAACTATTGACAAAGTCTATCACCTTGATGAAGTTGCTGAAGCGCACCAATACATGGAAGACAATAAGGCTAAAGGAAAAATAGTGGTAAAGGTTTAAAAACTCGCTACAACAATGTATGAAAGCAAATGGCAAGAGAATTTTAAGTCTATAACTTCTTGACTTTTGTAAAATCCTAATCGTCATAAAGGTTGGACTAACAACTGGCTACAACAGCAGTCGCTGTTGCACACCCCTGCAAGTGAGCGGGTAATCGCTGGGTGGATTAAATGTCCATGACATCTTGTCATTGTAAACCTGTAACCTTTCAATTAAAATGTGCGTCTACCAGTCAAAATCCAAACATTATGCTGCGCAACTACTTTAAGACGGCCATCCGCATTTTACTTCGCCAGAAGGCCTATTCAGCTATCAACATCTTTGGACTCACCCTTGGTATTGCCTGTAGTCTTCTCATTATTCTATACATAGTTGATGAATTCAGTTATGACCGATTCCATACCGATGCGGACAGGATTTATAGGACCACCTTCACCGGTAAACTTCAAGGTCAGGACTTTGCTTCTGTTCAAACGGGTGTACCGATGGCGGAGGCGCTCCAGCAAGAAATACCTCAAGTTGAATCAACACTTCGACTTTTCAAAAGGAACACATACCCTGTCCGTCAGGAGGAAAAATCCTTCACTGAAAAAAGATTTCTCGTGGCCGATTCTAACTTTTTCCAATTCTTCAACTTTAAATTACTCTCCGGCAATGAGGCTGAAGTACTGAAAGGGCCAAACAAGTTGGTCATCACAGAAAGTGCGGCTAAAAAATATTTTGGGTACAAGGGAAAAGGTGATACCAACCCTTTGGGAAAAATATTTACACTAGGTAGTCAGGGAGAGAAGACGGCTGAAGTCACCGGCATTGCCGCTGACCCGCCTCCTAATTCTCATATCCAGTTTGATATGATATTATCTATGGAATCCTGGGATGGGCTCAAGGAAAGGTATTGGCTTAATAGCGCTGTTGCCACCTACTTCAAACTGCAGCCCGGCACTTCAGTAGAAGTAGTTAACAATAAATACAATTTCTTTATTGAAAAGTATTGTGCTTTAGAGTTGGAAAAATTTCTTAATGTTTCCCTGAAGCAGTTTAAAGAGCAAGGCGGCAATTTAGGATATGGTTCGCAGGCGCTCAAAGATGTCCATCTTCATTCTCAATTGAGTGATGAGCTGGAGCCCAACGGAAATATTCAATACGTGTATCTTTTTGGAGCCGTTGCCGGATTCATCATTTTATTGGCATGCATCAATTTCATGAACCTTAGCACAGCACGTTCGGCCAATCGGGCAAAAGAGGTAGGCGTTCGTAAAACGCTTGGCGCTTTCCGCAGACGATTAATCGGGCAGTTTCTTATCGAGTCTTATCTGTACACTATCATTGGTGTTCTTTTCGCCTTGCTGGTAATTTATCTTGTACTCGGCCCTTTCAATGTTCTTACTGGCAAGGAGCTTACCTTAAGTCTGTTTACAACACCCTATTTCCTCATCGGAATAGTTGGGTTCATTTTTATGGTCGGTCTGATTGCAGGGAGTTATCCTGCCTTTTACTTAACTGCCTTTAAACCAGTTGAAGTATTAAAAGGTAAAGTACGTGCTGGTATGAAAAGCTCTGGCATCCGTAATTCGCTGGTGGTGTTTCAATTTTTTATCTCGATAGGTCTTATCATTTGTACTTTGATTGTCTACAAGCAATTAAAATTTGTACAAGAGAAGAACCTGGGGTTTGACAAAGAAAATGTATTGGACTTACTCCATACCATGCGTCTGGATAAAAGCGGAGAAGCTTTTAAAAATGAATTACTCCAGCATCCGGAAATCATTGCAGCTAGCTATGCCAATCGACTTCCACCTAACATTGATTGGAACTCTGTATTTAGTACGGTAGGCGTCACTCAACAAGACCATTTGCTATCGATCTACCTGATGGATTACGATCATCTTAAAACCATGGGCTATCAGATGCAAAGCGGCCGTTTCTTTTCAAGAGATTTTCCTGCTGATTCAAGTAAAATTATCATCAATGAAACAGCTGCTAAGCAAATGGGCTTTGAGGACTTTGAAGGCAGGAAATTAATTTCACATTTTAATACGAATAGTGAAAAAGGCAAAGAAGTAGAGGTGATAGGAATCATGAAGGACTTTAATTTCGAAAGCCTGCACAGCCCTATTAAACCAATGATCATGATTCTTGCCCCTCAGCCCTATTATGAAATGGGAATTCGACTTACACCGGGAAATCCTTCAGAGAAGTTAAAAGTAGTAGAACAAGTCTGGAAAAAGTTTGCTCCAGGAGCGCCCTTTGAATATACCTTCCTCAACCAAAATTATGATGCAAAGTTCAGGGCGGAACAACGCATGGGGCAAATTTTTATAGTATTCACTTCGTTAGCCGTCTTGATTGCATGCCTTGGCTTATTCGGGTTGGCAACGTTTACTGCTGAGCAGCGGGCAAAGGAAATTAGCATACGAAAAGTGTTAGGCGCTTCGGTCTCACAAGTAGTCATATTACTTTCTAAAGATTTTGCCAAATTGGTGATGCTAGCCTTTCTGATTGCCATTCCTATTACATGGTACGCCATGACACAATGGTTGCAGAGTTTTGCTTACCGCATTTCCTTTGATGTACTCATGGTAGCTGTTGCCGGTGGTCTGGCTATCCTTGTCGCCATCATTACCATCAGCTTTCAAGCGATTAAAGCAGCCCTTGGAAATCCTGTTGATTCATTGAAGAATGAATAGTAAACTCAGGTTTTTAATTACGGATCTCTTTACTATGGAGCGAAAAACAGCATTATTTTGAGTTTCTGAAGGCCAGTATGAATAGCGGTAAAAAAAATCTGCGCCTTTTATGGAATTGTGAAACATCCAGCATCATAACAATAAATTAAACACAAACTGTTATGAAAACCTGGAAAACATTATCTATTGTCTTGTTAGTGGTTGGTTCAGTTCTGCTTGTATCATTTACACTCAGAAAAGATACAAAGGTAAAGCACAGAACAACCTATCGAAGTATTCCCAAGGGTTGCGTTTTCCGCACCGTGATGGGAGAAGAGTCATCTGATTCTAGTTTTATGTTTAAAACGCCTGAGAAAGTCAGACTTTCCGTTGAGCATGGCCTGGATTGGATCGCTCAAGCCCAAAACAACAATGGAGGTTGGGGAGCAGGAAGTCACAGTCGACAGGATGTCATGGACCCCCATGCCGTTCAAAGCGATCCTGCCACTACCTCCATGGTTTCGATGGCTTTATTGAGGAGCGGCAGCACATTTACTGCCGGACAATATGCATCTCAACTTCGGAGATCACTGGAATATATTTTGAAAGCAGTTGAATCCTCGCCTGAAGCCAGCTATAATATTACTGATCAAACAGGCACCCAAATTCAAATCAAATTGGGAGCGAACATCGATGTGATCCTCGCTTCTCAGTTCCTCACTAACTCTCTTGACTATCTCAATAACGACAGGCAATTGAAGGACCGTGTAAAGAAAAATCTAAACGCTTGTGTCGCAAAGATTCAACAGGCGCAAGATACCAATGGAAGTATCTCCGGATCAGGTTGGGCTGGCGTGTTGCAATCTTCCTTTGCCTCCAATGCGCTGGAAGCGGCCCAAGCCCAGGGTGCAAAAGTTGATGACGCAGCTTTACAAAGAGCAAGAGCGTATCAAAAGAATAATTATGATTCAAAAACGGGAAGCATCAATACCGATATGGGTGCGGGTGTGATGTTATACTCTGTTTCAGGTTCTACCCGGGCAAGTGCCAAGGAAGCCCGCAAAGTGCAGGAAGAAGTAGACAAGGCGAAACGCGATGGAAGGCTTGCACAAAACGCGCCTCCCTCCGCAGAAAATCTAGAGAAGATTGGCTTTGAAAAAGATGAAGCCATGAAATATTCCACAGCCTATAATGTTTATCAATCGGCTAAAGTACAGGCACAACGCGAAGATGTTATGGACGGCTTCGGCAGCAATGGCGGTGAGGAATTTCTAAGTTACCTGCAAACAGGCGAGTCAATGATCATTGGAAAAGATAACTCCTGGACGAAATGGTACGATAACATTTCGGGTCGCATGCTGCAAATACAAAATGATGATGGAAGCTGGAGCGGTCACCATTGCATCACCAGTCCAGTGTTTTGTACAGCCACCTGCTTGTTGATCCTATCCGTAAATAATGATGTGGAGAAATTGGTTGAGTTGGGGAGGAATAAATAGAAAGCTAGACGTAAGTAGTAAGAATTAAGTAGCAAGAAGACAAGGCCGGTTCGGGCATTACCCGGATCGGCTTTTGCCACAGCTGAAGTTGCTTATCTACAAAATTGCTTTCTCATCATTTTTAATCACGCTAAATGCATCCTTTGGAATAATTCCTTCGTCTTTCTGTAACGAATCCCAAAAATGACAGTAATCCTGTAAACCCCCTCACTCATGATCCGCAATTATCTCAAAGTCGCGCTACGAAGTATTTTCAGGAACAGACTCACCGCTTTTATTAATATTGCCGGTCTGGCGCTGGCGATCTCCAGTGCCCTACTCATCTATTTATACATTAATGATGAGCTTGGCTATGAACAGCAGCACTCCAAAGCTGATCGCATTTACCGAATCACCCGTGATTTTCTCTCCCCCGATGGTGAGCCAAACCTGAGACTGGGAAATGTTGCTCCTCCCATTGGTCCATTAGTCAAAAATGACTTTGGAGAAATTGAGGTCATGGCCCGAACATTGAACTATTCCGGATTCGTCATTGGACTTGAAGAGAATGGAGAGTTGAAGAAGGCGTTTACAGAGAATTATGTTTTTTTGGCAGAGCCGGAGATTTTTAAAATATTCGATTTCACCACTCTGGTAGGTGATCCCCAAACAGCGTTAAGTAGACCCTTTACGATCATGCTCTCCGAAAAAGCTGCTCAAAAATATTTCGGTGATCAGAACGTAATTGGTAAGCGCTTACGGGGTAATGATCAGGTTGATTTAGAGGTAACAGGCGTTTATAAAAACCTTCCTTCTCAATCTCATTGGCACCCCGATATGCTCGTGTCATTCAGCACACTTAATGACAGCACGATCTATGGAAGAAAAAATCTGGAAACAAACTGGGGCAACAATTCCTTTGGCACCTATATTCTATTGGACGAAGGATTTGATTCAAGGAAGTTGGAAGCTAAGATGCCTGCCTTTCTGGATAAGCACTTTGGCCCTTACGCCATTGCCAACTATGGAGCGGCTAAGGATTTTGTTGCCTCCAAAGCCACGAAACTACATGTTCAAAAGGTAAGTGATATACACCTTTACTCACATCTTGATGATGAAGTAGAGGTGAACGGTAATATCAATAACGTCTATATGATGGGTGTCATCGGACTATTTATCATTTTGATCGCCTGTTTTAATTTCATCAACCTATCTACGGCAAGAGCAACCAAGCGTGCCAAAGAAGTAGGCATGCGCAAAGCGGTTGGCGCTCATAAAAATCAATTGATGGGTCAGTTTCTAAGTGAGTCCGTACTCACAGCATTTTTTGCATTAGTATTGGCGCTCGGGCTCTCATTCCTTACCATTGACTGGTTAAATCAGTTTACAAAAAAGGAACTCACGCTGAATCTATTCAGCAATCTATCGCTTGGTCTACTAGGATTTACCCTATTAGTCGGGCTTTTGGCAGGTGTCTACCCGGCCTTTGTCATCTCAGGATTCAAACCGGTGGACGTCTTGAAGGGGAAGCAAGGCTCAGTCCCTGGCAAAGGAAGCTTGCGTAAAGTAATGGTGATCTCTCAATTTTCAATCTCTATTGTGCTCATCATTGCTACTGCCATCACAGCGCAGCAACTTGGCTATCTCAACACACGCAATCTTGGTTATGATCGTGATCAAATAGTGGTATTACCTTATTATGATGACCTTAATAAGACGTACGAGTCCTTCTACAATGAACTTACAAAGTCCTCTACCATCAAAAGTGCGGCACGCTCCTCACGCGTACCCACGGGAAGGCTGCTGGATGACCAGGGTACACCCTCCATCACCAAAGGCGATAGTCTTTTTGACTCGGGAATAACCACAAAATATGTGTGCACTGATTATGAGTTTTTTAACACCTACGGCATTGAGCTTGTCGCTGGAAGAAATTTTTCCAAAGATATACCCACTGATGATTCTTTGGCTTTTATTGTTAACGAGGCTGCCACGCGTAAGTACGGGTGGAAAAACCCCGAAGAAGGCATTGGCAAGGATTATATTTATGGGGGTGTCAAAGGGAAATTGATTGGCGTGGTGAAAGATTTTCATTTCGAATCGCTCCATCAGGATATTATTCCAATGATATTCTTCCCGAATTATTACAACAACCTGTCGGTAAAAATCTCTGGAAAGGAGGCACAACAAGGTTTGGAGTACCTCGAAAAGGTTTGGAAGGAGTTTTTACCCAAACGCCCGTTTGATTATCAGTTTCTCAGCGAAAACTATGAACGTCTTTATGAATCTGAGCAGAAGCAAAGCCAGCTCTTTACCATCTTTTCCGGTTTAGCCATTTTTATCGCCTGCCTCGGTCTTTTTGGGTTAGCGACATTCAATACGCTACAGCGGGTGAAAGAAATCGGCATTCGCAAAGTGCTGGGCGCTTCTGTCCCAAGTATTCTTACCCTTCTCTCTAAGGAGATTGTTGTCCTGATTATCGTTTCCAATTTGATTGCCTGGCCAGTAGCATGGTATTTTATGGGCTTGTGGCTAGCCAGCTTTGCCTATCATGTAACCATGGATCCTTTACTGTACCTACTTGCATCGATCGTTACAATACTCATTGCCTTGGCCACAGTAAGTTCGCAAACCATCAGAGCCGCTCGAACCAATCCTTCGAATACACTCCGGAATGAGTAGATAGTGCAGCTCCTTTGTTACATCAAACAGTTGCTTTGGCAAGTCATATTCTTTTGCCAAAAAATCGTATGGGCATTATTAGTAAAATGAAATATTTATAGCTTAATTTTGTTTAAAATTTAACTGAATGCCTTTTATCTAACATTAACCACCACGCGAATTGAGAACAAAAGTCACCATTAAAGAATCCGAAGGTCAACACACCTTCTTCTTTTCCGCTACCCTACCTGGCGGTTTTAACACACTCAGTGCCTCCCGGGTGACGAGGCGACCGCACACGCGGATCAGGATCTGATATCTTCATCTTTACAGTTGATGTTGAGCGATACTCCCAGGGAGTAATTGCCATTAATGCTTTTAAAGCATTTTACCTGATTTCTTAAATTTTTAATAGTAACAACATTGGAAGACAATATCATTGTCAGAACAGCTACGGCTGCTGACACACATTATGCTGATATCATCACGACCGAGATGGCCGAATCAGCAAAAGCCCGCGGAACAGGTATCGCCAAGCGATCGTCTGAATACGTGAAGCTCAAAATGGAAGAAGACAAAGCAGTGATTGCCATTACACGCGATGGCACGTGGGTTGGCTTTTGCTATATCGAATCGTGGGAGCACGAAAAATTTGTGGCCAACAGCGGCCTCATCGTTGCTCCCCTTTTCCGCAAGTCAGGAGTCGCTACTGAAATTAAACGAAAAGTGTTTGAACTTTCGAGGAAGAAATATCCCGAAGCGAAAATCTTTGGGTTAACCACCGGCCTTGCCGTGATGAAGATCAACTCCGACCTGGGGTATGAACCTGTAACCTATTCAGAACTGACCAATGATGAGGAGTTTTGGAAAGGATGCAAGAGTTGCGTGAATTACGAAATTCTGATGAGCAAGGAACGTAAAAACTGCATGTGCACCGCCATGCTCTTTGACCCGATCGAAGACGCTAAGAAGAAAGCTGAGCTTGTTAAAACGGTGGTAACGGAAGATGGAAATCTCGAACATCACAAAAAAAGAGAGTTCCAGGGTAACTTGAGATTATTCGAACGATGGGTTCGATTTAAACAGTTTGTTTTACTAAAAGGCTGGAGAAAGAATACTGATGATGAGGGAAAAAAGAACTCTATTTTAAATTTTCTATTCTTCTGGTGAGAATCTTGAACAAAAAGGTACACAATAAAGAATGAATTTGATTCCTGATAAAAAGAATAATACTTCCTCTTCACCTTTGGAGAGGGGGTCGGGCGGTGAGGTTAAGAAAATTGTTTTAGCATTTAGCGGAGGTCTGGATACATCCTACTGCGCTATTTATCTTTCTCGTGAACTCGGATACGAGGTACATACGCTTACCGTAAACACGGGTGGCTTTAGGGCGGAAGAAACAAGAGACATTGAAAAGCGCGCGCTTGCTTTGGGGGTGGCTTCCCATCAGACGGTAGACGAAACAAAGAACTATTACGAGAAAGTAATTAAGTACCTGATTTTCGGAAATGTCCTGAAGAATTCAACTTATCCTTTGAGCGTAAGTGCAGAGCGCATGTCTCAAGCTTTGGCCGTGGCTAACTATGCTCTGAAAATCAAAGCCAATGGCGTAGCCCATGGTAGCACGGGTGCCGGCAATGACCAGGTTCGCTTTGACATGGTCTTTCAGATTTTAGCACCCGGACTTGAAATCATAACACCCATCCGCGATAAAAGACTGAGTAGGGAAGCTGAAATTGAATACCTGAAGGATAAGGGAGTTGTTTTCAATTTTGAAAAAGCGAAGTATTCTATTAATAAAGGTCTCTGGGGAACATCCGTTGGAGGAAGGGAGACCCTGAACTCGATGGGGCACCTTCCGGAAGAGGCATGGCCAACACAAATAACTAAATCGGAGAGTGAAGAGGTGAGGTTAGGATTTGATAAAGGAGAGCTTACATCCATCAATGGCAAGAAGTTTTCTCATCCGGTGGAAGCCATTCATTTTTTGCAATCCATAGCCGGGCCTTTCGGAATAGGGCGAGATATTCACGTAGGCGATACTATTATTGGCATAAAAGGCAGAGTTGGATTTGAAGCCGCTGCGCCACTGCTCATTATCAAAGCACATCATGCGCTGGAAAAGCATGTACTTACCAAATGGCAACTAAGTTGGAAAGATCAGTTGTCTCAATTTTATGGCAACTGGCTTCACGAAGGTCAGTACCTCGACCCTGTCATGCGCGACATCGAAGCTTATTTGAATAATACGCAGCAGCATGTAACCGGTGAAGTTTCTATTACACTCAATCCGTATCGCTATCAGATCAACGGCATTGAATCAAAATATGATTTGATGTCGGCTAAATTCGGAAAGTATGGTGAAATGAATTTGGGTTGGACAGGGGATGATGTTAAAGGGTTTACCAAAATAGTTGGAAATCAAGTGAGCATCTACCATTTGGTGAAAGAAGAAGCTGAAAGTAAAAAGTAAAAAGTATAAAAGTTTAAAGCTTTGTTCTTTCAACTTTTAGCTTTACGCTTACTAAATAAGATGAAGAACAAATTAAAAGCTGGTATTATAGGTGGAGCTGGATACACCGGAGGGGAAACGCTACGACTTTTGCTTAATCACCCCAAGGTAGATGTTGTTTTCGCGCAGAGCAGAAGTCAGGCTGGCAAACCTGTTACAGCGGTTCATACCGATTTGCTTGGTGAAGCTCAACTAAATTTTTCAGATGACTTTACACGGCCTGTAGATGTTTTATTTCTGTGCTTAAGCCACGGAGAAAGTAAAAAACTACTTGACGAACATGATTTTCCGGCTTCAACCCGAATCATTGATTTAGGAAATGATTTTCGACTGGATAATAAATCAAAGGATAGAGAATTTGTTTACGGTCTTCCAGAATTACAACGCGATAGAATTAAAACGGCAATAAATATTGCCAACCCAGGATGTTTTGCCACCACTATTCAGTTAGGCCTGCTCCCACTGGCAAAGGCAGGATTACTTGGTGAGGTTCATACTACAGGAATCACCGGCTCGACAGGAGCAGGTCAAAAGCTTCAAGAGTCTACCCACTTTACCTGGAGAGCCAACAATATTTCTGCCTACAAAACACTTGTACATCAGCATCTTGGTGAAATCAAAGCAACGTTGAGAAAATTACAGCCCGGGTTTTCCGATGAAGTTAACTTTGTGCCTTGGCGAGGTGATTTTACAAGAGGAATTTTTGTTACCTCCGTGCTGAATTGCTCATTAAGTTTTGCGGAAGCAAAGAGTCTTTATACTGATTATTACTCAAATCATCCTTTTACTCATGTTGTTGATGAAATGATTGACATCAAGCAGGTAGTCAACACAAACAAGTGTCTGATTCATTTAGAGAAAATCGGAGACAAATTTGCCATTCATTCGGTGACCGACAATTTACTAAAAGGCGCCAGCGGCCAAGCCGTTCAAAACATGAATTTAATGTTCGGATTTGAAGAGACGGAAGGACTGAAATTAAAAGGAAGCGTGTTTTAAGGGAGAATAAAGTAGAAAGTTGACGGGAAAAGTAGAAAGTTTAAAGTGGAAAGTGCTAATATAAGTAGATCAATAATTTAACCTTTTAAACTTAAAAATTTATGCAAAACTTCAGGGATCTAATAGTTTGGAAAAAAGCTCATCAAAATGCTTTATTGATTTACGACTCTACAAAAATATTTCCAAAAGAAGAGCAGTACGGTATAACGAGTCAAATCAGGCGTGCCGCAGTTTCGATACCTACTAATATTGCAGAGGGCTCGGGTAAATTCACAAGTAAGGATTTTGCTAATTACCTTCAGACTTCATTGGGGTCCGCTCATGAAGTAGAATATCTTTCTCTGCTTTCATTTGAACTTAACTATTTCAGTGAAACTCAATATAACAAAATAAACTCTCTCATTAGTGAAGGCAATGCTTATCTCCTTAATTAAGAAAGTGAGAAAGTAATACTTTAAACTTTTCACTTTAACCTTTAAACTTTGAAGCTATTCGATGTCTATCCTCTCTTCCCGATTGAGCCTGTAAAAGCCCAGGGCTCGTGGCTTTGGGATATAGAAGGGAAAAAATACCTGGATCTATACGGTGGTCATGCGGTGATCTCTATCGGTCATAATCATCCTCATTTTGTTGAAGCGTTGAAAAGTCAATTGGATAACATCAGTTTTTACTCCAACAGTGTTAAAAATTCCTTGCAAGAAAAGTTAGCAGAAAAGCTCGGCCAAATTTCCGGCTATCCAGCTCATCAATTATTTCTTTGTAATTCAGGAGCGGAAGCAAACGAGAATGCGTTGAAGCTTGCCTCGTTTGTCAACGGACGAAAAAAGGTAATTGCCTTTAAAAAGGCATTCCATGGGCGCACTTCCGGTGCTGTGGCGGCTACTGATAATTCTAAGATCGTTGCTCCTTTCAATTCCAGCCATGAAATTATTTTTCTTCCTTTAAACGATGAGCAGGCTTTCATCAATGCAATCGACAATAAAATATCTTCGGTGATCATTGAGGGAATTCAAGGTGTGGGTGGAATTCATATTCCTCAAAATTCCTTTCTCCAACTTCTCCAAAGAAAATGCGAAGAAGTGGGAGCACTATTGATTTTAGATGAGGTACAATCCGGCTATGGAAGAACCGGTAAATTTTTTGCGCATCAACATGCAACAATAGAGGCTGACTTAATTACCATTGCCAAGGGAATGGGCAACGGCTTTCCAGTGGGAGGCGTTCTAATTCATCCAGACATCAAGCCATGGAGCGGTATGCTGGGAACTACTTTTGGAGGTAATTACCTGGCCTGCGCTGCTGCATTATCCGTACTGGAAGTGATCGAAACCGAAAACCTGATGCACAACGCAAGTAAATTGGGTAGCTATTGGAAGGAGCAGATTAACTCCTTTCCCTCCATTCAAGAAGTTCGTGGGGAAGGGTTGATGATTGGCTTTGATCTTCCCGACTCACTTACGTATCTACGCAAAGACATTTTATTCAAACATCACATCTTTACCGGTGAAGCAAAACCAAATACAATTCGTCTTCTTCCTTCGCTCACGTTATCAAAACAAGAGGCAGATCTGTTCTTAGAGGCGTTAGACTTTGAACTAAAAATCGCTGTTCCATCATGAAAAATTTTCTCTCTGTCAATGATGTGCCTAATCTCCAAGAGCTTATTGCGAGTGCTTTGGAATACAAATCCAATCCATTCAAAGATGCAAAGTTGGGACAGCATAAGAGATTGGGAATGCTTTTTCTTAATCCTAGCATGCGCACCCGAATAAGCACTCAAATCGCAGCTAAAAATCTCGGCATGGAGGTCATTATTTTTAATGTTGGCCAAGATGGCTGGGCATTGGAATTTGAAGACGATGTAATCATGAACGGCACCACGGTAGAACATGTTAAAGATGCGGCACCGGTGCTGGGAAAGTATTTTGATATTCTCGGGCTTCGGACCTTTCCTCAACTCAAAGACAAAGCGGAAGATTACAGCGAAAAATACATTCATCAATTTGTAAAATATGCGGGAGTGCCGATACTAAGTTTAGAGAGTTCAACACTTCATCCTCTGCAAAGTCTTACCGACTTGATGACTATCCAGGAAACCTTTCAACAAAAGAGGAAGCCGAAAATTGTCTTGACCTGGGCACCGCACGTAAAACCCTTACCGCAATGTGTCGCCAATAGTTTTTCGCAATGGGTTAATGCATGGGGACACGCTGAATTTATTATTACTCATCCAGAGAATTATGAGTTAGATACTAAATTCGCAAAAGGTGCTACCATTCAATATGATCAGAAGCAAGCCCTGAAAGGAGCAGATTTTGTGTACGTGAAAAACTGGAGCTCTTACAACGAATATGGAAAAATTCTTTGCCATGACTCCAACTGGATGCTAACGCCAGAAAAACTTAACCTTACTAATAAAGCCAAAGTGATGCACTGCCTTCCGGTAAGAAGAAATGTTGAGCTAAGTGCTGCCGTATTAGATGGGGAGTCAAGTGGTGTAACCCAGCAGGCAGGAAACAGGGTATGGGCAGCCCAAGCTGTTTTGGCAGGATTGCTAAAAAATATAACGAGCAAATAAAGAATATGAATAGACTCTACATTATCAAAATTGGCGGCAACGTGTTGGACGATGAAAAGGCGCTTAATAGTTTTCTAAAAGACTTCGCCTCCATTCATGAACCAAAAATCCTTATCCATGGTGGCGGTAATATTGCCACCAAACTGGGCGATCAACTTGGAATCCAATCGCATTACGTAAAAGGAAGAAGGATTACCAATGCTCAAACGCTTGACCTAGTCACAATGGTCTATGGCGGCCTTGTCAACAAACAAATTGTAGCGCATCTTCAGGCCATGCATTGCAATGCTATGGGTGTGACCGGTGCCGATGGTAATTTAATAAAGGCAACCAAAAGACCGGTGGGCGAAATTGATTTTGGATTTGTAGGCGATATCACCGCTGAAAGTGTGAATAGTACGCTGCTCTACTTCTTACTAAAGCAAAATGTGATCCCCATATTTGCTCCCCTCACCCACGCCAATGGATCGATGCTGAATACCAATGCCGATACCATTGCTTCTGTTCTTGCGATTTCACTGAGCAAACATTTCGATGTCCGACTTATCTTCTGCTTTGAAAAACTGGGTGTGATGCGTGATGTCAAGGATGATCATTCAGTTATCCGGAACCTGAATAAGACTTTATATAAAACGCTTTTAGCCGAGGGGGCATTTCAAGATGGGATTCTTCCCAAATTGGAAAACGCATTCTCGGCCATTGAATCCGGTGTTAAAGAAGTTCTAATCGGAGAGCATACAAATCTATTGGCAAACACCAGCTACGAAACAAAAGGAACACTGATTACGCAGTCATGAAGACCTCGCTTTATGATAGCGCTATTAAATTATTGCAACAATTAATTGCCACGCCTTCTTTTAGTCGCGAAGAGGATAACACGGCAGATCTGTTGATAACTTTTCTAACTCAAATTGGAGTGAAGACCAATAGAAAAGGAAATAATGTTTGGGCCATTAATCAAAACTTTGATCCTTCGAACCCAACATTACTGCTCAATTCACATCACGACACAGTTAAACCCAATTTCGGTTATACGCGCGACCCATTTTCGCCATCGATCGAAGGAGGCAAACTCTACGGTCTTGGAAGTAATGACGCTGGAGGAGCCTTGGTATCCCTTATCGTTACTTTTCTTCATTTTAATTCTCAGCCACAGTTGAAATGGAATCTTGTGCTGGTTGCTTCGGCAGAGGAAGAAATCTCCGGCACTCATGGAATAGAATTGGTGTGGAGCGAGTTACCAAAAATAGATTTTGCTATTGTCGGAGAACCAACGCTCACCAACATAGCCATAGCCGAAAAAGGCTTATTAGTTTTGGACTGTGTAAGTCGGGGGAGGGCGGGGCATGCGGCCCGGGAAGAGGGAGTAAACGCCATCTACAATGCGATGAAAGATATTGAGTGGTTTCGAACTTACCAGTTCCTTAAAATTTCCGAAACCCTTGGAGAAATAAAAATGAGCGTCACCGTTATCAATGCAGGGCAAGCGCATAACCAGGTTCCCGCGGATTGCAAGTTTACGGTAGATGTACGGGTAACCGATGCTTACTCACTGGAAGAGGTTTTAGAAACGGTGAAGAAAAGTGTTTCTTGTGAAGTCACACCCCGTTCAATGAGACTCAGACCATCGGGTATTGAAGCCACTCATCCGATGGTATTGGCAGGAAAGAAGCTTGGCAAAACATTGTATGGTTCTCCTACTACCTCCGATCAGGCGTTGATCCCTGTACCGTCCATAAAAATAGGCCCCGGAGATTCAGCGCGTTCTCACATGGCTGATGAATTCATTTTTGTAAAAGAAATTGAAGAGGGAATTAATTCCTACATTTCGTTGCTGGAACATATCATCTTATGAACGAACGGGTACGCATTCAAAAAACAGAAATTCTTTCTAACAACTGGTACACCTTAAAGAAGGTAACCTTTGACTACCAACATAAAAATGGCACCTGGCATCAGCAAAGCAGAGAAGCTTATGACCGCGGCAATGGTGCAACTATCTTATTATATAATCTGAAGTCAAAAACAGTAATTCTTACTCAGCAATTCAGACTTCCTACCTACATCAATGGAAATCCAAGCGGTATGCTCATCGAAGCGTGTGCTGGACTCCTGGATGCCGATAATGCAGAAGACGCTATTCGCAGAGAGACAGAGGAGGAAACCGGATTTACCATTCGGGATATTAAAAAAGTATTTGAAGCCTACATGTCCCCCGGGTCAGTTACTGAAATACTTCATTTTTTCGTAGCCGAATATTCCAAAGATATGAAGACCTCCGAAGGTGGTGGTGTCGATGAGCATGAAGATATTCATGTTCTTGAAATTCCATTTCCAACAGCAATTGAAATGGTTTCGAATGGAGAGATTAAAGACGGAAAGACGATTATGCTGTTACAGTATCTGCAGATTCATAAATTGGTTGAATAAATTACAGGTTGCTGGTTGCCAGTTGCTGGGAAATAAAAGTCCATGAAAAGCTATAGAGATTTAGACATCTACAAAGATTCAAAAAGGTTAGCGATAGAAATTCACGTGATTTCAATGAGTCTTCCTAAATTTGAACTTTATGAAGAGGGAAATCAGATTAGGCGCTCTTCAAAATCAATTACCTCTCAGATTGTCGAAGGTTATGGAAGGAGGAGATATAAAGCAGATTTTATAAAATACCTAATTTTCGCTCAATCCGAGTGTGATGAAACTATTACTCACCTTGACTTTTATTTGAAACACGCTCATTCAATGATGAAGAAAAATATAAGCGACTTAGAGCAGATTATGATTCATTGAGTAAACAGATTAATAAATTTATTCAATGGGTTGAAAATAATCTAAACAAATTCGAAAACCCTGAAACCGGCATCTTGCAAACTGGCAACTAATTATGAAACTCTGGCAAAAAGATAAGGACATATTGAATGAAGTTTCCCGCTTTACAATCGGTAACGATCAGGAGATGGATATGTATTTAGCACGCTTTGATGTATTGGGTTCGCTGGCTCACATTAAAATGCTGGAATCCATTGGTCTAATCAACACAACCGAACTCCTGACTCTTTCCCTTGAATTAAAGTCTATCCATCAACAAATACTTGTCGGCAAATTTACCATCGAAGCTGGTGTAGAAGATATTCACTCACAGGTAGAACTTCTGCTTACTAAAAAATTGGGAGATACCGGAAAGAAAATTCATAGCGGTCGTTCACGAAACGATCAGGTTTTGGTTGACGTTAAGCTTTTTCTTAGAAATGAGATTCAACTCCTTACAAAAGAAATACAATCGCTTTTCGAACTATTGATTCAAAAAAGTGAAGAGCATAAAGGCAAGCTCCTCCCCGGTTATACCCATCTACAACTGGCCATGCCTTCTTCCTTTGGTTTATGGTTTGGCGCCTATGCTGAAAGCATAGTTGATGATGTAATTACCCTTGAGGCTGCTTATCGCGTAGTTAATAAAAATCCGCTAGGCTCGGCTGCGGGCTATGGATCGTCTTTTCCACTCAACCGGAAGCTAACCACTGAACTTCTGGGGTTTGATGATTTGAACTATAATGTAGTCTATGCACAAATGGGGCGCGGAAAAACCGAACGTATTGTCGCACAAGCGATGAGTAACGTGGCGGCTACTTTGGCTAAATTGGCTATGGATGCTTGCCTATACCTCAATCAAAATTTTGCGTTCATCAGCTTTCCCGATGAGCTAACCACCGGCTCCAGCATCATGCCCCATAAGAAGAACCCTGACGTTTTCGAACTTATTCGTGCAAAATGTAATAAACTTCAGGCCTTGCCCAATGAAATTACGATGATGATTGCCAATCTACCTTCTGGTTATCATCGGGATCTTCAATTACTGAAGGAAAATCTGTTCCCTGCCTTCAAAACATTGAAGGATTGCCTTCAAATGACTTCATTAATGCTATCCTCAATTCATATTAACGAGGATATTCTGGCGGATGAAAAATATAAGTACCTCTTTAGTGTGGAGGAAGTCAATAAACTTGTTCTTCAGGGAATACCTTTTCGTGATGCCTATAAGAAATTGGGACAGGATATTGAAGCTGGCAACTTTACATATTCAAACAAAGTACAACATCGCCACGAAGGAAGCATAGGAAATTTGTGTACTGATCAGATTACCCGAATGATGAACGAACAACTTACTCGCTTCAATTTTAAAAAAGTAGACGATTCGCTCCAACAACTTTTGAACTGACTCTCTATTTTTCAGAATAAATAGTATTTTGCAATTCTAATACAAATTTTATGAAGCCATTTATCTATGCCGTTATTCTAATCACACTCTGCTCTTGTTCAAAACAGAAAGAGCCTGCTAAAAATTCGACACCGTCAAATGAACCGGAAGCTATCTCGTTTTCAGGCAAGCCTCTCTTTGCAAAGGCGGCCGAACCTGCAGCGCTCGCCAAGAGCGACAGTACAATCAACACAATCCTTAGCAAAGGGAATTTAACAGAAGACGATTTTGTGGAAATAGGTAAACACTACGTGGCAACGAACCGCTACAAACTTGCTGTCACCAATTACTCCGAGGGATTGACAAAATTTCCAAATTCCTATAAGCTTCTTCGCAATCGTGGGCACCGCTATATTACACTCAGAAAATTGAATGAAGCTATCAGGGATTTAGAAAAGGCAGAAGAGTTGATCCCCGCTGTTGGTGACGAAATGGAATACGGGCTGGATGGAAAGCCAACCGCAACGGTACGCCATCAGATTCATTACCACATCGGTGTTTATCAGTTTCTGAAAAAAGATTATATCAAGGCAGCTGCAGCTTTTGAAAAAGCATTGGCTGCTGCTGACAATACAAAAAACGCAGTAGGAGCGAGTGATTGGTTATATAATTGTTATATACGAATAGGTCGAAAAGACAAAGCAGATGAATTATTGAAGCCCATCACGCCTGATTATGTGGAAGATAAAGATCAGGCGTATTTTAGAAGGGTCTTGTTTTATAAAGGCCTCATCAAAGCGGAAGAACTAATTAATGTTACAATGCCTCCGGAAAAAATGTCTATTCAGGATGTGACCAAGCTATATGGCCTTGCCAATTGGCACAAATACAAGGGTAATTCAGGAATGGCAAATGAATATTATAAAATTATTTTACAATCCGATGGCTGGCCAGGGTTTGCGTATGCAGCAGCCGAAAAAGAAATGATCCCTTAATTTAATCTTACACTATTCTACAATGTCCCCCTCAACCCTGCTTTACATTATTCTGGGCATTTCTGTCGTTAGCTACCTGTTTGATCAGGCATTAGATTATCTCAACCTGAAAGCACAACGTAAAGATATTCCTGCAGCGGTAGCCGGGTTTTATAATCAGGAGAAGTATTTAAAGTCACTCGATTATCATCGCGAGCAAACGAACTTTGGTTTTCTCACAGCAGCGTTTGGCTTTGTGCTCTCTTTACTCATGCTTCTTTTTGGAGGCTTTGGAATGCTTGACCAATGGTTGCGATTATACCTTCATAATGATATCTCGCTTGCCTTGGTATTCTTTGGCGTATTGATGCTCACCTCCGATTTGCTCACGCTCCCCTTTCAATGGCACTCCACATTTGTCATTGAAGAAAAATATGGCTTCAACAAAACAACCGTTAAAATCTTTATTACCGATAAACTTAAAGGCTACCTGCTGGGGGCAGTTATCGGAGGGCTTTTGATTGCCGTGTTGATTACACTCATTCAAAAAATTGGCCCTGACTTCTGGATATGGTTCGGAGCGATTGCCGGCCTGTTTATTCTCCTTGTGAATATGTTTTATACTTCCCTGTTTCTGCCTCTATTTAATAAACTTACTCCCCTGCAAGAAGGAGAACTAAAAACGGCCATTCAGACATTTGCAAAGAAAGTGAGCTTTCCACTGGATAATATTTACATCATGGATGGATCAAAGCGATCGAAGAAGGCGAATGCTTTTTTCTCAGGCATCGGAAAAAAGAAAAAGATAGTTCTCTATGATACCTTAATCAATAATCACTCTACGGAAGAATTAGTGGCTGTATTGGCGCATGAGGTCGGTCATTTTAAAAAGAAGCACATTGTCTTAAGCTATGTTATCTCGGCAGTCCAGGTGTTCTTTATGCTATTCGTTTTATCAAAAATGGTCTTTAATGCAAATCTATCATTTGCTTTAGGAGGAGGTCAGCAAGCCATCCACCTTAACCTCGTTGCTTTTGGCATTCTCTTCTCCCCTATCTCCGGCATTACAGGATTGCTTACGAGTCTATTGAGTCGCAAAAATGAATTTGAAGCCGATGCGTATGCAAAGGAAACCTTCAGTGGCAAAGCGCTTTCGGATGCCCTGAAGAAGCTGTCAGTTGATTCTTTGAGTAACCTATATCCTCATCCTGCTTACGTTTTCTTTCACTACTCTCATCCTCCCCTTTTACAGAGACTGAAGGCAATAGGATAACATTATTTCGACCAACCTAACGAGGGTACGTTAATTCAAAAGTATTTTTCAAGCCTAACACTTGACGTTATCACAGGGAATTTTACCTTTGGCTGATGTCATTACAGCGCTATTCTGTTATCACCGGAAGTGGTTCATATATCCCCGAGAGAAAGATAACCAACGACCATTTTGCTCATCATCAATTCTTCGAACAAGATGGAACTCCCATCTCAAAAAATAATGACGAAATCATCCGTAAGTTCCAAGCCATTACGGGTATAGAAGAAAGAAGGTATGTCACTGATGATCTTGTCGCTTCAGACATTGCATTCTTTGCCGCACAAAAGGCTATTGAATCGGCAAGAGTTGATAAAGAAACGCTGGATTATATTATTGTCGCCCACAACTTTGGCGATATACGGGCCGATAATTTAAGGAGCGATATTGTTCCTTCATTAGCCTCACGGGTAAAACAGCACCTTGAAATCCACAATCCAAAAACAGTTGCTTACGATATTCCTTTCGGTTGCGCGGGCTGGCTGCAGGCCATGATCCAGGCCAATTACTTTATTAAATCAGGCGATGCCCAACGAATATTGATAATTGGGACCGAAACACTTTCCCGAATTTGCGACCCTCACGACCGCGACAGTATGATCTACTCGGATGGTGCAGGAGCCGTTATTCTTGAGGCGCAGACTAGTGAGCAGCCGGTAGGAATTCTTAACCACTATACCGAAACCTTTGCTAATGGACAGACTTATATCATTCATTTGGATAAGTCATCCAATCCTAATTATGGAAAGGATCATCTTTTTATCAAAATGAAAGGTCGTAAGTTGTATGAGCAGGCGCTTAAGTTGGTACCTCTGGTCATTCAAAAAAGCATAGAAAAGAGCGGACTTTCAATTACAGCGATAGACAAATTCCTCATTCATCAGGCGAACAACAAAATGGATGAAGCAATTTTAGAGCAATTACAACTTCTGTATGGTTCTCATCATTCTCCATCCGATGTTTTGCCGATGACGATATCCAAGTTGGGCAATAGTTCGGTAGCCACTATCCCTACGCTCTATGATCTGATGAATCGGGGTCAACTTGATCATCACGTCATTAAGAAAGGTGGATATCTTGCCTTCGTGGCAGTCGGAGCCGGTATCAATATCAACTCAATGATCTATAAAGTGCCCGATCATTGATCTCAATAGCTCCTTATTTTCGTTCAGCGATAATAAAGTGACGCTGGAAAACCGGGCCGATCAGCAATTTATTTTTATAGACGGCTCCAACCGATGAAGCTGAAATCTCGGCTCCATCATTCATGTAAATTGTCTCTTGTTCAAACTTTCCATTACCTAAATTCCTAAGTCTGATGATTTCCGAAGGGGATTTGGCTCCTTCGTCTTTAGCATGGGATAGAAACCTGAGCAACTGAGGATGGCAACCAATCCATAAATTATCTTCAGCATCAATTTCAATATTATCCACACCCGTGTTTGTGTTAATTTCATTCGATTTTGTCAGCATGCCAGAGGCACTATCCCGATCATAGACTAAGACTTTTAAATCGCTCGCAGCCGCTACGTATATTTTTTTTCGATCCAAACTCACATTCACCCCATTGGCATATTTAACTCCATGGACAGAAGTTTCTTGTACAGTTTGTCCATCATAATAACACACATTGCCCGTGCCGATGGTAAGCAGGTCTTTGACATATCTCCATGTACTGGCTTTCTCATGGTGATCATTCGTAACGTAAAATTGTCTTTCACCTACCCCGACTACATCATTAGGGCTAATAATTAGATCATGCGAAATACTTTCCCTGTGTTTTAATGAATCATTGATGTACTCAAAAATCTCTATAAAGTTTCCTTCGACTCTGTGATTCACGACAAAAAGAATTTTCCTGCCGTTTGCAGAAGAGAATAAAGAAATGCCATGCGGATGAAAATCAGTCTGAGGAAAGCCGTTTGTTAAGTTGATTGGCTGTGGCAATGAATCATTTAAATCCAAACGATAGATAGCGCCCTTTATCGGTTTCTGGTGAAGCATGGATGCCCAACGATCATCGGAGGAAAGGAAGGCAATGCCCGTTGACTGGTCGATGGTAATGTCCTCAACACCTGCAAAGCCCTCTACCTTCTGAACTGACCCTGAAAAAGAATTGGTGATGGTCTTAAATGCGCCTGAATGCACTACTGTTCTCAGAACAAAAGAGCCTATCACCAGAAGGATGATCAAAAAGATTATCGCTGCCTTTTTCATAACCTAAGGTTTAAGTATCGAATCTAAACAATAAATAATTAAGGTTGGGGTATAATTTTAGGCGCTTCCGTAACCTAAAAATAGTACAAGGCTCACAGCAAATTCAAATTGGAGCAGGTAAGAAATATACTAAAGCGTAAATATCCTTCTATCTCTTTCCTTCAATATTTAATAGCATTGTTGAATGAAAACTGCACCTGAATTGGTTTGCATCACAATAAAAACCTTCTTCATTTTAATGGTGGCTATTATTTCAACCTCTGCGCTTGCGCAAACCAAACAACAAATTGCGGTTAGAACAATGTCGCCACCTGTAATTGATGGTAGACTTTTTGATTCATGCTGGGCTCATGTTCCTATCGCTAAGGATTTTCTTACCAATGAACCGGTGTTTGGTAAAGAGCCGGGTCAAAAAACCGAGGTCAAATTCCTTTATGATGACAATGCTATTTATATAGCTTACTACTTATTTGATACGGAGCCATCCAAAGTTATTTCTGTACTCAATGAAAGGGACCGGACTATCCTGGCGGATGAAATGATGATGGGCATTGATACCTACAACGACAAGACAAGCGCCTTCCGCTTTCAGGTCACGGCTGCGGGAGTACAAACAGATCGTTACATGTCTCCTTTCATTCCAAACGCTGATAAAAGTTGGGATGCCGTATGGCAAAGTGTAGTTTCTAAAGATAGTAGTGGTTGGTACGTGGAAATGAAGATTCCGTTCACAGCACTTAGATTTCCGAAGAAAGATGTTCAAGAGTGGGGCATTCAGTTCGGCAGGTATGTTGGACGAACAGGGGAGTTTACCACGTGGTCACCTGTAAATCCAAACATAGGAGGTGGTCCAATGCGTCAATGGGGCCTTCTCAAAAACCTTAAAGACATTAAGCCAAACGTCAGACTTTCATTATGGCCTTACTTCACCTTCGGGCTGCAAAGAAACCCTATCGTACAAGTAGGAGACAATGATAACCACTTTACTCACAAACCATTTTACTCAGGAGGCATCGATGTGAAATATGGCATTAATCAGAGTTACACACTGGACATGACCTTGGTTCCCGATTTCAGTCAGGTGCAAAGTGATAATACAATTTTAAACCTCACTCCTTTTGAAATCAAATATGAAGAGCGAAGGCAGTTTTTTACGGAAGGAACTGATATGTTTAACAAGGCTGGTATTTTTTATTCAAGAAGAATTGGATCAACTCCATCGGGGTACTCCTCGCTTCAGAGCAAACTTCTGGCAGGGGAAAGAATCATTGAAAATCCATCCCTTGTAAGACTGATCAATGCTACCAAAGTAAGCGGACGCAACAATAAGGGTTTTGGTATCGGTTTTCTCAATGCCGTCACCGCGAAAACATTTGCAGAAGTACAAAATGATTCAACGGGTGAATTCAGGCACCTGCTCACCGAACCATTAAACAATTTCAATGTGCTCGTGATTGATCAGTCAGTAAAAAATAATTCCAAAATCGGTGTTATCAATACCCACGTAGCGAGGGGCAGCAATGAAGTGGACGCCAATGTATCGGCAATGAATTTTATTTTTAACAACAAGGAAAATATTTATTCGCTAGCAGGTACTGGAATTTATTCGTATCGTAAAGGTGCTTCACTAACTGAGGGCAAACAAACAGGATACAATTACAAACTTGATTTTGCTAAAGTCAGTCGGAATTTCAGGTTTGAAGTTTTCAATGCAGCGGTGAGTGAGAATTATAATCCAAATGATCTTGGTATATTAACAGAGACAAACCTAATGCAAAATTTCCTGGCTTTACGCTATTTTTCATTTAAGCCAAAACACAGGGCGTTAAACTGGAGCTCGTCTCTTTCTTATCTCCACACCCTTACCTTAAAGGACAGGTTGTTTCAGAAGTCTGATGCGGAACTAAACGGATATATCCTCTTTAAGAATTTTTCTACTACTAACCTCGCTGTAAATTGGAACCCCTGGCGGGGAAATGATATTTATGAGCCACGAACCAACGGAAAATACTTCGTGAGACCAACAGCCTTGAAAACGTCTTTCAAATTTTCAACCGACAAGCGTAAAAAATCACAACTGCAACTTTCCTTTTCTGCAAAATGGTTTGAATTTCCCACAGATCATTTTTACTTCGATGTTGGAGTGGCACCAATCATTCGTTTTGGAAGCAAAGTGATTGTCAATCTCAGTTCATTGTATTCCAGCCAGGCTAACAACCAGGGTTTTGCCTACAAGGCCGGAATCAACAGCCCTGTCTTCGGTTTGAGGCAAGAACAGAGCCTTGAGAATATTGTTTTGCTTCAGTATTTCTTTTCCCCATACAGTAATTTAAGTTTCAGAGTAAGAGACTACTGGAGTAAAATCCGCTTTGATCAATACTACAACTTAGGAGACGATGGTTATTTAATATCGACCAGTGCTTTTGGCAACGCAGATGCCAATCTGAATATTTTTAACATTGATATGATTTACACCTGGCAATACGGGCCCGGAAGTTTTCTTTCACTTTCATGGAAAACGAGTCTTAACCAAAATACAAAAAGCCGTGAAGATGAATATTGGGACAGCCTTACTGATGCTCTTGCTGCTGCCAAAAGTACTTCAGTTTCTATCCGGCTGATCTACTATCTTGACTATCTAAAAATGAAAAATATTCTTAACTGATGTTACGTAAAGCTAATGAATCTGTCAGTTTGAGGCTCTCGAAAACTGATAACCATACGCTAAATCGCCTTCGACCCCGATTCATCGGGGAGGCTGACAAGACCTGCGTAACATCAATTCTTATGAAAAGGGTATGAAAACAGGTGATAATGTTAGTTTAGTAAGGTGTAAGCGCAAAAAAATATGAAATGGATTACCAGAGAAAAACCTAAAATCGACCGGATTGCCTGTCCCTGGCTGATCAAACGATTCATTGACAAGGGAGCAGAATTCATTTACGTGCCGGCCGATCAGGTAAAGAAAAAGGCAACGGAATTAAAAGCCACCCCATTTGATGTTCACGATGTGGAATACACCCACCATGGCGATCATTGCACATTTGATTTCTTTGTGAAGAAGCACAGGATTGATGATCCGGCAGTTTTAAAGATTGCTGTGATCGTGCGTGGCGCTGATACGGATAAGTTTGATCTCGCCATGCAGTCCGCAGGCTTGTGGGCTATTTCAGCAGGCTTGTCACATAATTACACTAATGACCTTGAGATGCTGGATAGGGGCATGATTATTTATGACGCCTTATACAGTTGGGCAAAATACCATGAACACGATAAACATACGTGGGATCCTATTGAAGGATTATTACTCCAGGTCTTCAACAAGTTCATGAGCAAAGAACTGGGGAAAAAGAAAGTACCGATGTGGGCGGTCAAACTCAAAGAGACCATTCAGGATCAGATTGACACGAACTATAGCCTTAATCTAAGAGAAATATCCAAAGCCATAGACCTGAATCCCGATTACCTGTCACGGGAGTTTTCAAAATATTTTGACAGTCTATCCTTTGGTGAGTACATTCGGAAGCTCAGGGTGGATAAAGCTATTGAACTACTCCATTCAGGCAAACACAGTCAGGCAGAAATCGCTTACCTGACAGGCTTCTCCGATCAAAGTCATTTTATCAGAATTTTTAAAAAACACTTGGGAATGACACCCATTACTTTCAAAAGGTTGGTCGTGAAAAAAACCAAATAAGTCTGTCAATTGGTTGTTTTCATTTTTTCCTTCTCTTATCGCAACTGATGTTACGCAAAGCTAATGAATCTGTCAATTTGATCCCGATAGCTATCGGGACGAAAACCGATAACCATACGCTAAATCGCCTTCGAGGGCTGACAAGACCTGCGTAACATCAAATCGTAAGCAATTACGGCCAAGAATCTTCGAAAATAAAGTTTAAGAAAATGAAACTTAAATCGTAATATTACGATTACAAGCCTATGGGACTTACCAAAACAGAAGAATTTACAAAAACGCAAAATGAATTGGCCGCTATGACGAAAGCTTTAGGCCATCCTGCCCGAATTGCCATTCTTCAGTTTCTGATGAAGTCAAAATCGTGCGTCTGTGGAGAAATTGTAGATGAACTCCCTCTTTCGCAGTCAACAGTATCACAACATCTCAGTGAGTTAAAGAAAGCAGGATTGATCAAAGGAGACATTGACGGATCAAGTGTATGCTATTGCATAGACGAGAAAGTCTGGACCAAAGCAAAGAAAATGATCAACGACATGTTTGACAGCTATGAGTCCCCAAATTGTTGCTAACTATTTTTTTACTTAATTCTATCGCAATATTACGAATACTAAAACTATACATTAATGAACACTACACAAACAGCAGAACAGCTAAAGGAGATTGTAAAGGAAAAATACAGTCAGATTGCAGAACAGAGTAAGGGTCAAAATGAATCGAGTTGTTGTGGGGCAACTGGCAGCTGTTCTACCGTTGATTACACCGTGATGGCCGATGACTATTCCAATCTTAAAGGCTATGCCGCGGATGCAGACCTGGGACTTGGATGCGGCCTACCCACAGAGTTTGCACAAATAAAAGAAGGCGATACTGTGGTTGACCTTGGTTCAGGTGCAGGGAACGATTGCTTTGTGGCGCGCTCCATTGCCGGAGAGAAGGGAAAAGTAATTGGCATTGATTTCACAGAAAAGATGATTGCGAAAGCGCGCATCAACGCAGAAAAACTCAAGTACACCAATGTAGAGTTCCGTCAGGGAGATATTGAAAATATACCGTTGGCCGGGAATATTGCAGATGTTGTGGTGAGCAATTGTGTGCTGAATCTTGTACCTGATAAAAAACAAGCTTTTGCTGAAACCTTCCGTGTGTTGAAAAAAGGAGGACACTTCAGTGTATCTGATATTGTGCTGGTTGGAGCGCTACCCGATGGCCTTAAGAAGAGTGCAGAAATGTATGCGGGATGCGTATCGGGAGCTATTCAAAAAGAAGAGTATTTATCTATCATTAAGACAGCAGGGTTTGATAATATTTCTCTGCAAAAGGAAAAAAGAATCACACTCCCCGATGAAATTCTAAAAGAGTATCTGACGGAAAAAGAAATGGAGGAATTTAAGAACGGTTCATCAGGGATTTTCAGCATCACCGTATTTGCAGAAAAGCCGACCAATTGTTGCGCCCCTGGGTGTTGTGATTAATTGGTTGACTTCCGCAAAAACCATACGTCAATTGCGAGCGTCTGCGTGGATGTGTGCCTGGAGCGAAGCAATCCCAATGTTTTGGGGATCGCTTCGCGCCTCCCGCTTCCTACGCTGATACTCGCGATAACGGTAGATTATTTAGTTTTTCTTTTCATCACTTACAAATAATAATCAATCCATACCTTAGCAATTCAAAATGATTTCAAGAGAAAAACTCCATAGTAGAAAGATATTTTTGCCGATCCTGAGCAAAACAATGGAGCAATTAATCTCAGAATTTGACCGGATTCCATCTTCACGTAAATCTCTATTATCTGAATTAACAAACTTTGTAGAGGATAAAGTGAAATCAAATCAAAAAGTAAATCTGAATTTTATCTGCACCCACAATTCAAGAAGAAGCCATCTTGCTCAGGTATGGGCCCAAACAGCAGCTTATTATTATAACATTCCTAATGTAGAATGTTTTTCAGGCGGAACAGAAGCCACAGCCTTTAATCCTAGAGCGGTGAAAGCAATGGAACAAGCCGGGTTTGACATTGCTAAAGTAAAAACCGGAACCAATCCGGTCTATGAGGTTCGTTTCTCTCCCCATGTTGCGCCCCTCATTGCATTTTCAAAGAAATACGATGACCCGGCTAATCCCCACAAAGACTTTGCAGCCATCATGACGTGTTCCCATGCGGACGAAAATTGTCCACTCGTTCTAGGCGCGACTGCTCGCATTGCCATCACTTACGATGATCCTAAAGATTTTGACGGCACCGTGCAGGAAGAGGCAAAGTACAACGAAAGAGTTCATGAAATTGGGAGGGAAATTCTGTTTGCTTTTTCCAGAGCAAAAACTCAAATAATTTGAGCGGGAAACGAGGCTTCCCGATCCCGATAGTTATCGGGACGGGATGAGCTAAGCTTATGGGTGTGAAGTTAAGTGCTGGCAAAAAAACAAAGCCGGAGAAATCCAGCTTCGCGACAAGGTCTATTAACGCTTACTTCTTCCGTACAATAATGTCTCCATTGTAGTTCTTCATCGTAAACTCCGGACCTCCTCCGTTGACTTCTCCTTTCACCCATTCATCAATCACGACTTTATATGTACCCGATTTAGTATCGGTCTTTTGAATAGGTCCGCTTTTGATCATTTTCATATCAAAGCTGCTCAGTATTTCGCCCTGCTCCGTTTTCATCTTAAGGGTAGCTTTTAAACTAGCCGGAAAAGTAATATCAATATCTCCGTTATAAGTAGAGTAGGACATGGGTGTTCCCTCCGTAATTTTATCAAAGGTGATTTTAATCTCTCCGTTGTAGGTAGTGGCTACCACTGATCCGGAAATATTTTCGGCTATGATCTCTCCGTTATAGTTATTCAATTCCAATTCACCCTGAATGTTGGAAACTACCAAGTCACCATCATTGTAGGTGCTTACATACAGATCAAAACCGGAAGGCACTTCTATTTCCAACTTCATCCGGTGCGACCAGGAATCTGAATTTACAATGACTGAATTCTCCCGCTCGGTAACCTCCAGATCCATGGTGCCGCCTGATATTCGCTTCAGTCCAGACTTATCAGAAGATTTGTGACTCTCGTGATCATCATCCTCTTCCTGATCACCATCGTCTTCTACTGAAGAGTATTTGACCATAACATCTTTTCGAGCTGTTCCTTTTACAGTAATCGAGCCGTAGTTTAGGTGGGCTTTTAATTTTCCTCGCTTATTAGGATCACTTAGTGGCACTGCAAAATCGCCCGAATCCTGCGCTTGTACCAGCGATACGATACATAGGAGTGCTGTTGCTATTATTAGTTGCTTTTTCATTTTCGTCATTAATTAGTTCTCTCTTTTAAATAAACATCTCCATTAAACGTTTCGAAGTCCAACGGAACTCCACCGTTACCTATTTTGAACCGATTGCCATTCACTTTGTATCTCATACCATTCCCGCGTTTCTCTTTTTCCACTAAAACCGGCAAGGATTCGAGTTGATCAACATTGGTATAAAATTCTCCATTGTAACTTTCAAAACTCAGGTTGGCTGCCAGTCCTTTTTGAAACCAGGCATTGATATCTCCATTCAACGTATAGAAGCGGCAGGCTTTGTCAGGGTTTTTAATATACTCCACATCCACATCTCCATTGATAGTACTGGCAGACGCTTCTTTGGTAATGTTACTCAGCTTAATATCACCATTGATATTGTTGACCCGCAAGGCACCTTTCATATTGGCAACTGTAATATTGCCATCGTTGATGGTGCTCACAAGAAGGTTTACAGAGAAGGGTACTTTAAGAGTAAAGTCAAGTGTGTAGTCGTATGGAATAGTACATTGTTCACCGTGGCAGTCCGACCAGTTATAGCTCCAGCCATCCTCAGTTCCCCAGTTGTGTTCTTGGTTCTTATTCTTTCCAAACTTATTGCACGTTCCATTCACATAGAAAATCAAGGTGTCTGCCCGATCAATCATTCCTAATTGAATTTCCTTCTTACCCTGTTCTAACCGACTCGCAGTTTTGGCCTTAATCGTTCGGGTCACTTCCAGTAGTATTTTGTCACCTTCATAACCCGTTACACTAATGCTGCCATTGATATTGGCTACGATCAGCGCATTACCCAAACTATTCGTCTCGAAACTCACTTCCTTCACTATCTTTTCACTAAAGGTTTGTCCCTGGCACAGACAGATGCCTAAGAAAACAAATACAATAATTAGACCTTCAGTTGTTCTTCTTAAATTCCTACTAACAGAGGATCGCATCCTCCTGCCCACTTGCCATCGCTGGTACTCGCGATGACTGTCAGTGTTCATTATTTTCGTTTTCATTAGATTAATACGTTAATGCTGTTCTTAATTTTATTTTTTACTTCTTTTGGAGTTTTCTCATTCTGTAAAAGCTTCTGCAGTTCCTTTACCGACTTCTTCTCCTGTATTGCAACCATCAGTTCTGCCAAGGCCACCTGAACCAAAGGAGAATCCTGTATGGAAATAGACTTGATCAGTTCTTTACGAACCTCACTATCTTTTGCATATGCGGTGAGGACTTCCAGGGCGGCAAGTCTTACGTTGGTATTCTCATCTTTATTTAGCGTTTTGAAAAGTGCCGTGGTCACCTTTTGACTTACCTGATTCATTTCGGTAGAAAGACTTACTGCCTTCAATCGTTCGGTAGCTGATTCCTTCTCCAGCAAGGAAAGCATCATCATTTCCTTCAGGTCGCTAACTTCTTGTGTAAGCTCCCGAACTTCGCCAGCGGAGGAAGGGCGGTTTAAAAGATAGCCACCTGAAAATCCGACAACCACTAAAACGAGTCCAAAGGCCAATCTTGGAATGAGTATATTCCAATCGGGAAGACTAAACGAAAATGACTCTTTAGCAGCCCGTTTCTTCTCTTCCCGCAACGATGAATAAAATTTATCATCAAGGTTCATGGAAGGCTGCGGATCATTCAATTTAAAAATCTGCTTATCCAATAACGACAACTCCCGAAGCTGATGAAGTTGGATCTCTCCGCTTTCAATCAATTGCTCGATTCGCAAAATCTCCGCTGGATCGGCAGCGCCTTCATTGTATTTATTAACAAGCTCTTCTATCTGATTCTTCTCCATATTATATTTTCGATGCTTGATCCTGGATGCTTGATTCTTGTAAGATCAATCTGGTATCCGGAATCCCGAATCTGTTTTAGTGGCTTCTCTCCAACTGCTGATAAATCGCTCTCAACTCTTGCAGTGCTCTGAATACTTTTACTTTTACTGCCCCTTCGCTACATCCCAGCAATTCACCAATTTCCTGATACTTTTTTTCCTGATACTTGCTGAGCAACAACACTTCCCGCTTGTCTTCCGGCAGTCTCTCCATGGCCATGGAGAGCATGACATGTTCCTCATCATGCTGCATTTCTGTAGATCGGTTTTCCTGATTACCCAATCTTTCCTGCCAGTGTTCAAGCTGCTCACTCGCTTGAATCTTATTTTTCCGATGATGATCATGCTTCACATTACGCGCGATGTGAAACATCCAGGCTTTGAAGTCGCCCTCTCCCCGGAAGAGATGGCGGTACTTCATGATTCGGAAAAAGGTATTCTGTACCAGATCTTCACTTAGCTCCTGCTCCTTGCAAAGGCCATAAAAGAAGCCATACAAAGGTTTTTTATAGCGCTCAAAGAGCAGACCCAGTCTGTCAATGTCTCCATCACGGACTTTGATCATCAATGCATTGTCGGAAAGCGCTTCCAAATCCGGGATTTAAGATTTCAAGTAGGAAAACTGCGTGTTTATGGAATGGTTACAATGAAGTTAGGCTAATTTCTACTAAATTTTCACATTCAATACCCTATGAGGAGACCACCATTCATCGTTGTTGCACTATTCGCCATTGGCATTTATTCATGTGCCACCCGAACTGACAGAAAGATTGTTTGGTCCGATGAATTTGATACTACCGGACAACCTGATACCACCAAGTGGAATTATGATTTGGGAGATGGATGCCCCGCTGTTTGCGGGTGGGGAAATAACGAGGCGCAATTTTATACAAAAGACCCTAAGAACATTCGTGCAGAAAACGGAATACTGATTATTGAAGCTCACCATGATTCACTGGCCGGAAAAGCCTATACCTCTTCACGACTCGTCAGTAAATACAAAGGTGATTGGCTTTATGGTCGCATTGAAGTAAAAGCAAAACTTCCAAGGGGCAAAGGAACATGGCCTGCCCTCTGGATGCTTTCAACGGATTGGAAATATGGTGGCTGGCCAGCCAAAGGAGAAATAGATATCATGGAGCATGTAGGTTTTGATCCGGGTGTAATTCATGGAACTATTCATACCGAATCTTATAATCACATCAAGAAAACGCAGAAGGAAGGAAAGATAACTATTGCAGATGCACAAGATGAATTTCATCTCTATGCTATTGATTGGACAAAGGATAAGATAGATTTTTATGTTGATAATCAACTTTATCACTCCGTGGACCGGGGAGCCAATGATGAGTTTAACCAATGGCCATTCGACCAGCGCTTCCATTTAATCATGAATATTGCCGTGGGTGGCAACTGGGGTGCGATGCAAGGCATTGACGATTCTATTTGGCCTCAACGCATGGAGGTTGACTACGTCCGCGTTTATCAGTAAAGGTCAGACTCTGCGAAGTTCAAGAAGTCGATTTCTTTCGTCCTGAAGTTCGCGCGACAGTTTCATTTGCTTTTCCAGCGCCTTGCGTTTGTAGGCTTCAAATTCTTCGCTTAGCATATTGAAGGTTTCCATTTTGTCCTTCATCGCATGGTAAATCAGTTTTAATCTTCCTGAAATCAATCCTAACACAATGAGCAAGCCTACGATCGTGAGCAAAGCAAAACTTACAAACACCGCTTTGTGGAGATCAAGTCCCAAAACATTAATATGAGTACCAGCGTGAGTAAGTTCTTCAATGGCTTGATCCTTTTGCTTCATCTCCAATTGAGCACTCTGAAGCTGAGCCTGAAGCAACGCATTAGCTTCACGAACTTCACTTAGAAGCCATTTTCCTTTTTTTACGGAGTCGGTGGTTATTTTCCAAAACGCATCGAGTGTAGTTTCCTTTATTACTTTGTACTCACCATAGGTTTGAGATTTTACCTTCATCTGTAAGTATCGCTCATTCAACTTCAGGCTTTGCTCATTTATCCCCTCAGTTGGCTGCTGGGCAAACAAGGATGGGGAAAGGAAAACAAGGAAAATGACGAGTGGTTTCATGGCGTTTTAATTTTATGGATACAACCTACCACTTAGTAGTAGCTTTGGGTAACCAGAAAAGTCAAAAGCTCAAATATTTCGCCTAACGAAGTATGGTCTCGATAAAAAGGGCCAGGGAAATAGTGCTGATGACATTGTCATAAAGGTATTTTCGAATTATCTTGGCCTACCCAAATCTGCCTTCATGAAATATTAATTCACTTTGAACTCATCAACAAAATCCAAAACAAAGGCTGCTGAGTTTAGCAAACTACCCCAAAAATTGCTTTAAAAACCAAACTTTCTATCTTTACCAAGGTTTGAACCTGATAACCGAAAATGTCGTCCGATGAAGCATTTACGTTCATTTTTCATAGCAATTTGGTTGCTAAATGTTTCCATACCCTTATCCGCACAAACAGTACTCTCCCTTTCCGATGCCTTAAGTACAGCAAAAGGAAATAATACGATTTTAAAGGCCGAAAAGCTCAATATCAATATCTCGCAAAGCGATTTGATTACGTCAAGACTTCGACCAAATCCAGCGTTCAATAATCAAAGTCTACAGCTAGCAAAGTCAAGCTATTATTCAGGTGATACGAAATGGTACAACCCACTAAACCGCCAGGTATGGTGGCAGTTAACAAAGCCATTTCAGTGGCCATCCCTGCGGCAAAACAAAATTGATTTCGCAACACAAGAAGTCAAAATGACAGAGAACAACTATTTCGAAATAGAAAGGAACTTAGTATTTGATGTGGCCAACAAATGGCTCGATGCATGGCGCATCAAACAACTACTTACAACACTCCAACAAGCACAACTGAATCTGGATAGTCTGGTAACCATTCAAAAAGCTCGCTTACGGAATCAGGTTATTACTACTACTGAGTTAATGCGTACGCAAATTCCACTTGAACAGTACAACCTTCAACTAAAGACTACCCGACAAGAATATAAGAATGCGATTCAGGAATTAAAATTCATGTTAGGAACTCCAGATAGCATTGATGTTTCTACTAATACGGCCATAGAGACTCTTTCAGTTTCAAATCAAACCGATAGTTTATTAGAAACCGTTTTGCAAAGTCGCTCCGACATCAAAACCATTCAAAGTGTGATTGCTGTTTCGGAAAGTAACATCAAATTGCAAAAATCACAGAAATGGCCAATACCAGAATTAGGAGCTATATGGAACCCCCAAAATACAATTCCCTATCTCGGTTTCTTTGGCACTATTCAACTCCCTTTATTTTCACGCAACCAAGGCGGGATTGATAAATCTTATTTTCTAAAACAACAAGCTCAGCAAAATTTACAAACGGTTCAGTTAAAAGTGACGACAGAAATAACAGCAGGTTATCAAACCTATCAACTACAAAAGGAAACAGTAAGTCGCTATGCTCAAATTCTTCAGCAATCCAGGGAAGTATTACGTTCTGTTCGGTATGCTTACTTAAAAGGTGGAACAACATTGATTGATTTACTGGAAGCCCAACGCTCTTGGTATGATACTCAGCAATTGTATTACGATGCCCAGTCAACTTATTATCAAAGTTATTTAAGGCTTATGTACGCAACAGGTCTGATCACCCAACTCTGAAAATGATTATGAAAAATATTTTGACCCTAACAAGCCTAAGTCTATTGCTTATGCTCTATTCATGCGGCAACAGCGATAAACAAAATACTAAGACTCAGGCCACAAAACCCGAGGTCTCGGAAAATGGTAAGGATATTAAGTTTACAGATGCTGCCAACCTATCTTTTATCAAAACGGAAAAAATAACCTCGTCCTCCTTACAATCAGAAATGACTTTCCCTGCAAGAGTTGCCGCCACATCCGTAGCATCTCAGGAGGGTGCGGGTAGAAATCTTATCTTATTCGAAAACCCTGACCTTACAGCTAATTACATGTCATTAATACAACACTTAACCAATATCAATCAAATACAAAACGTTAGCATTAAGCAGAGAAAAATAGAACTTGACCGCGCCAAAGACCTTGCTGCCAATGGAGCCGCAACAGGTAGAGAGGTATTAGAAGCGGAAACAGCTTTGGCCATGGAAACAACCAACCTCAATAATGAGAGAGCATCCCTTATTGAACATGAAACTAAACTAAAATTAGCCGGGTTCGATCCAAAGGCTTTGTTAGATGCACCTGCCGGAAAAATCTGGGTCATTTGCGAAATACCTGAAAGCATGTTACAGAGCGTGCAAAAGGGAAGTACATGCACCGTTCAATTTTCATCATTTGCCAATGAAAAATTTACAGGAAGCATAGACGCCATCGGTGATGTAGTCAATAGTAGTACCCGAATGGTAAAACTTCGATTGACCTTAAAGAACACAAGTGCGAAAATGAAAGCAGGAATGTTTGCAACAGTAGCATTTGATCACGCTGTTACAAATGCCTTGAGTGTTCCCAAGCAGTCACTTGTAACCGTACAGGGAAAAACGTACGTGTTTATTAAAATAGGAGAGATGCAATTCGAACGAAGGGAAGTTATAATCGCTTCTCTTGTAAATGATAGGGCTATTGTGATTTCGGGTGTAAATCAGGAAAATGAAGTCGTAACACAGGGAGCCATGCAATTAAAAGGATTATCGTTCGGCTATTAATAAAAAGAACTATGCTACAAGCACAAATATTTATCGACAAAGATGAAATCCATGAAAATATGCAGATGAACGAGTTTGTGATGGATTTCCTGATTAAACATGAAGTCTTGGGAGCAACATCTTTTCGCGGTCATGCTGGATTCGGCAAAAACCAATACATGAAAAACCCTTCTCGGCTTTTCTCTTTTGACGAACCTCCTATGCTGATTATGTTTATTGATGAGGATGAAAAAGTATTGAGCGTATTGCGCGAATTAAGAAATGAAATGCCAACTGGATTTATCGTGACCAACAAAGTCGACAAATTTGAATAGCTGTGATTCGTAATCTCATTATATTCTCGCTTACCAACCGTTGGGCAGTCATAGCCATTGCTGTTGTTACCTCATTAATTGGCTATTGGTGCTTTACCCAATTAAAGATCGAAGCCTATCCTGATATTGCCGATACCAATGTCATTGTGGTAGCTCAATATCCGGGACGTGCCGCAGAAGAAGTTGAACAACAAGTAACGATTCCCATAGAAAGAGCATTGAATAATGTACCACGCGTACTTGACCGCAGAAGCAGAACTATTTTTGGTTTATCAGTGGTTCAACTCACATTTCAAGATGGCACCAATGATTATTTTGCGAGGCAGCAGGTTATGGAACGCCTTTCAACTGTTGAATTGCCAAATGGAGTTGCTCCAGAACTAGCACCCCTTACAACCGCGGTAGGTGAAATCTTTCGATATGTTGTAGAAGCACCACCCAATTTTACACCGATGCAGTTGCGCGATCTTCAGGATTGGGTGATAAGACCTTACTTATTGCAGGTGCCCGGCATTGCCGACATTACAACGTTCGGAGGCCCTATGAAAGAGTTTCATATTCTTACCTCACCAGATAAACTACGTAAATACAACCTCTCACTAAGTGACGTTATCACCGCAGTTGAAAACAATAATCAAAACACAGGTGGTAATGTGATCGCTCAGGGAGGCCAGGGTTTTGCAGTGCGCGGTCTGGGCGCAATCAAATCCGAAAAGGATATTGGCAATGTTGTGTTAACTGCCGTTAATGGCGTTCCTGTTTTTATAAAAGATGTCGCATCAGTAGAAATCGCACCACCACCACCCTCTGGTGTATTAGGGTACACTGTAAAAACAGAATCGGTCGACATTAACAGCGCAACAGAAGGAATTATCTTATTAAGAAGGGGTGAGAACCCAAGTGAGGTTTTGGCTTTATTAGAAGAACAAATTACAAGCCTTGAAGAAAATGAATTACCAGCGGGAGTAACGCTTCGTACGCTCTACAACAGAAGCTTTTTGATTGACCATTCACTAGCTACAGTGGGTAGAACTCTTTTTGAAGGTATTAGTATTGTTATCATCGTTCTTATTTTCTTTTTTGGAAGTGTCCGCTCGGCACTAGTGGTAGCTCTTACCATTCCATTCTCTTTATTATTTGCCTTTATCTTAATGAGACTTACGGGTATTCCGGCCAACTTACTGTCATTGGGTGCAATAGACTTTGGGATTATTGTAGATGGTGCGTGTGTAATGGCCGAACATCTGATCAGAAAATACAGAGCAGCCACCGATCAGGAAAAGAACGAAGGCATTATTAAAATTACTTTATCAGCTGCACAGGAAGTAGGTCGGGAAATTTTCTTCTCCGTTACCATTATCATTCTGGCTTACATGCCTATTCTATTAATGACACGTGTTGAAGGTAAACTCTTCTCTCCAATGGCATTAACACTTGCCTTTGCCGTCATTGGTTCCATGATTGCAGCGCTTACATTAATTCCAGTACTGATTTCATTTGCATTTAAAAACAAAATAATTTCTCAGGAACCAGTTAAGGAAAGGAGAAATGTTGTCTTGCATTTACTGGAACGCGGATACAGTAATATTTTGTCAAAATTTCTAATCCGCGCGAAACTTACTGTCTTTATAGGATTCGGAATAGTGCTACTGTTGGTGGGATTTGGATTAAAACTAGGAACAGAATTTCTTCCACAACTTGACGAAGGCTCCATCTTCCTTCGTTCATTCATGCCTGCCGGAATAACGATACAGGAAAACGCGAAGATCGCTCCAGAGATCAGAAAAATAGTTTCGGCAAACGGCCCGGTTGATTATGTGATTACGCAAACAGGTCGCAATGATGATGGAACCGACCCCTTCCCTACCAACAGAACAGAAATATTAATTGGCTTGCGCGACTATAGTCTTTGGACAGATACAATCAGCAAACAACAATTGATCCAGAAAATAAAAGGAGACTTGGGAAAACATTTTCCGGGAGCAAACTTTTCCTTTGGTCAGCCTATTATCGATCAGGTAATGGAAATAGTAACGGGTAGTGCGGCCGACCTTGCCATTTCTATTGTCGGTGATGATCTGGAGCTTATGAGGAAAAAGGCCGATAGCTTGGCCGTTATCGTTCGCAATACACAAGGGGCGGAAGCAGTGAACATAGAACAGGAAGGTCCGCAGGAACAAATCAGTATTCAAATCAACAGAGAATTAGCAGCAAGGTTTGGAATAAATGTTAGTGATATCCAAAGCATGGTCGAGGCAGCAATTGGTGGCCAGACCATTAGCACTCTTTATGAAGGGGCCAAGCGATATGATATTGTAGTACGCTATCTCCCTGAAAACAGAAATACAATCGACCGGATCAAACAACTTCAGGTGACTTCAGCCGCAGGTGCATTGATACCTATAGATCAGTTGGCCGATGTTAAATTCATGGAAGGACAAACGAACATTTACAGGATTGATGGCAAACGTATGATTACTGTTCGTACAAATATCCGCAATCGAGATCAGGGCAGTTTTGTAAAAGAAGTAAGTAAAAAAATTGATCAGCAAATACATATACCAAAAGGGTATGAAGTTATTTATGGAGGTCAGTATGAAAATTTAGAAAGAGCCGGGAAACAACTTTCAATCACTATTCCTCTTACTGTTCTGGTTGTTTTCTTATTCTTATTTATGCTCTACCGGAATATCAAATACACATTTATTACGATGTCATGTATTTTGTTTGCTTTAGCCGGAGGCATCATAGCCTTATTAGTAAGAGGCTATCACTTTAACGTTTCAGCGGGCGTTGGCTTTGTTTCGATTTTTGGGATTTCCGTAATGGCAGGGGTGCTTTTAGTTTCAGCATTCAATAGAATAGTCGAAGCCAATGAAAATGAGTTAAAAGAAACCATTCACACTGTCTCTGTTGAGCAATTAAAAGCATTGCTCTCAATTTTAGTCGTTGCTATTGTAGGTCTAATTCCGGCAGCCATTTCCAAAGGAATCGGTTCAGACGTTCAACGTCCCTTGGCAACCGTAATCATTGGTGGACTGACAAGTACACTGATCTTTGCACCGTTGATAATTCCGGCACTTTATTTTATCTTGAATCAAAGAAGGGTGGTCAAATGAAATCGTTATCAAACTTATTTCGAGGAATGTCGAGGAGTAAACAGCCATGAAATACCTCCTTCTAGGTCATTGTAAACAACAAAAGGGAACTAAAATCCATTAGCAAGACATTATGATTTGCCACGACCTATCTAATGGCCGTAGTGTCCTCTAGCGGAAAGATCTGATGATTTAACTTTCCGTGGCATCCTTCCCCACGTTTTCTCCATCAGAGCTCATATAGAGTTGTAATTGACAAAGCTGGCTCACCTAACAAACTTTAAAAAATCTTTTTTCTGATGGCACTTCATTTTGCTCCAGCATGGCTTCAATTCTCTTAGCTGTCTTGGTGATCGCCAAGCCACCAAGGCCCGTGCAGCGCAATGTATTAGGAATGCTATCTCCCACTTTCTTCATCGTTTCGATCACTTCATCTAAAGGGATCACCTGATTATAATCGGCCAACGCCATGTTGGAGCAAGAGATTGCCTGTGTTGCGGCCATCACATTGCGATTCAAACACGGAGCTTCTACCCTGTTTCCAATCGTATCACACACCATTCCCAGCGAAGTTTGTAATGCCATCGATGCAGCAGCAAGAGATTGATCTAACGTTCCCTTTTTCAACTCAACAATTGCCGCAGCGGCCATACCCGAACCAGAGCCGCACTCTGCCATACACCCTCCCACTTCTGCCGCGAATGTAGCATGAGCTGCAATAAAAACTCCAATTAAGCCTGCCGCCAACATTGCTTTTACCATCTCATCCTCCGATAATTTTAATTGTACAGCCGTACCAATCACTGCTCCGGGCAATGCACCACATGAGCCCGCTGTCGGGGCTGCCACAATTACTCCCATTGAACTCTTCACTTCCATCATCGCAGACACATACATGATGACTGTATTAAGAACATCTCCCTCCACTAACTTCTTGTCA
>JANMYO010000073.1:0-27670 GCA_031382175.1 Bacteroidia bacterium
TTCCTAACAGGTTGCACCTCTGCAGAGCCTGCTTACGCTTTGTGGCACGAACAAAGAAAATGTATTTCAACTACTGAAAACAAAAACTATTTTTGTCCCTATTCTAAACCCCCAACTGTAAACCTATTCCAGGACGAGACAGTGTGAGACTTGTGCTTTGGTAATGTAAAGATTCGTAAAGCAAAAAGTGAAATTGCATGCATGAAAATCCCAGTAAGGGAAGGATTTGTGGAAAGAGCCGAAGATTGGATATATAGCAGTGTTTAGAGATTATTATTCTAAAAGAAAGGGATTCGTGGAGTTGAGTTATGTTTAACGTAAGGCACAAGTCCGCTCATGCCATAACGCGAGCTAAGACTTGCACCAGTGTGGGGGTTCAGTGTATTTATTAAAAAGTATTTTCTTAATTTCATTCGGTCAAGTGGGACAGATTGCAGCTGGTCGGGACTTGGCATGCTTCGTATTACCAAGCCCTCCTATTCCCGCTACTGCATATGCACTCACGTTATGCACAAGGCTTTCAGAAAAATTTCCCACCATTTGACGGTTGACGATCAACTCATTTTTCAATCACCGGACAAGGTTATGGCTTAACAGATTTAGGACTATTTTTTGTAAATTCGAACCGTGAAGCAAAGAATATATATTGACACATCCGTATTTGGCGGTTACTTTGACGAGGAGTTTGCAGAGCATACAATTCCATTATTTGACCGACTTTAAAAAGAACGAGTTCACTTTACTATTTTCTACAGTGACTCAAGACGAGCTTGAAAACGCTCCTGAAAAAGTAAAAGAATTGGTAAAAGGTCTTAAAATCGAGTCGACTGAGTTTCTTGACACTACAGACGAAGCTGTTGATCTGGCGACTGAATATATAGCAGAAAAAGTAGTTGGACAGACCAGTTATGCAGACTGTTTACATATTGCCTTAGCGACAATAAATCGAGCTGACTTTCTTAGTAAGTTGGAATTTCAAGCACGTTGTCAATGTGCAACGAATACGCGGCTACAATTCAATTAATATAAAGAATGGGTATAGACAAATAGAGATACGTTCACCGAGAGAATTTGAAAAATATGAAGACGATTGAAAAACAATTTGATGCTGTTCAATTCATGAGACAGCAACGAGATAAAATGAGCGAGAAGTTATCGAAGATGACTAAGACAGAAATCATTGAATATTTTAAAAGACGTAAAAGAGAGACGTCAATAAAGCCCTGTGCATAACAATGTGGATAAAACATAGCGCTAGTTCGGTGTTGCATTGTAATTTTCGTTTCTTAATTTCGTTCAGTGTCGTGGGACAAAACCCCCAACTAGGCAAAAAATGAATTGCATGCATGAAAATCCCAGTAAGGGAAGGATTTGTGGAAAGAGCCGAAGATTGGATATATAGCAGTGCTTAGAGATTATTATTCTAAAAGAAAGGGATTCGTGGAGTTGAGTTATGTTTAACGTAAAGCACAAGCCCCCTCATGCCATAATGCGAGCTAAGACTTGCACCAGAGCGGGGACAATTTTGGCTGACAAATAATTTCTAACTAATTACCGCCAGTCCAAATTAAATATCTTAGATTTTTTATGGCCTTAAAATCCAAAAGAAATACCTGCCGTCAACCCAAGAGAGTTATTGTTTACATTGCCATTGGCCTTAGTAATGTCTGAAAAGCCATGTGTATAACGGGCATCCAAAATAAAATACGTTTCAGCTGAAATCAGAAAGTTGAGACCAATTCCTCCCGTAACTCCAAAATCAAATCCATTAAAAATATTTTCATAAGACTCAATGTCAACACGATCATTGCTGCCAACCTTATTGGTGGCCCCGGTCAGGAATCCGAAAGAAGGGCCAACAAAAATATTTGGGCGAAAGTTACCCTCCTTGTTAAGGAAAAACCGGCCAATGACCGGCACTTCAATGTAATTAAGCGTTTGTTTTGTGTCACTCGATTTGAACGAAGCCCCCTTTTGTGAGTAGAGTAGCTTTGTCGTGACTGCAAATGTATTTAAGATGCTGTAGGTAATGAAAAGTCCACCGATGGCGCCCGACTTGAAATCATTTGTACTTGCATCCTTGCCATACTTAGAGAAACTTACGCCTGCTTCCGGACCTATACTCCATATTTTGTTTTGAGCCTTCGTCTCGAAGGACATTGTCAGGGTAAAAGCTACCAGGGTTGCTATTATAATATTTTGTTTTTTCATGATTGTTTGTTTAAGAGTGCTCCGCAATAACTGCGCCCGCTTAACAAGTGGTGTGAATTTAAAAAAATGAAGGAATCCAGACGCATTGGGGCAAGCTGTCCCCATTTAGTTGTGTACTATTATCCCCAGAGATTCCGTTGAATACCCACTTTTAAGTAAAGGCGAGTTGACGCGGCACTACACACAAAAATGAACCGTGCTAAAAAACAAGCAAGTCTTACCCTTCTCTCTTCACCACGGCTGCGCTCGCCTGGGCCGTGGGAAAAACAACAAGGTCGGCAACAACAACGTGGGAAGGGCGGGTGAGCGAGAACAAAATCAGGTCCGCAATATCTTCTCCTTTTAAGGGTTGTAAACCCTTATAGGCAGCAGCTGCTTTTTCCTGATCTCCTTTATAGCGAACTAATGAAAATTCGGTCTCTACCAAACCCGGCTGGATAGTTGTCACTTTTATTCCGAAAGGATTCAAATCAATCCGCATGCCCTTGGTCAGCGCGTCTACCGCAAACTTACTGGCACAATAGACATTGCCATTGCCATATACTTCTTTGCCAGCGATAGATCCAAGATTGACGATATGACCCGATTTGCGTTCCGTCATCCCGGGAATTATCTCCCGGGAGACATACAGAAGTCCCTTTACGTTGATATCAATCATCGCATCCCAATCATCCACATTCCCACTTTGAATGGGATCGAGGCCATGCGCATTTCCTGCGCTGTTGATCAACACGTCTATATTTTTCCAATCTTTGGTGAGGGAGTTGATTTCTCTTTTTACCTCTTCTTTGCTTCTCACGTCAAATGACAGCGTGGTTACCTTCGTCTCTATAGAAAGTTCATTTTGCAATTTCTCAAGACGGTCTCTCCTTCTTCCGCAAAGAATTAGAGAGAAATTATTCTTCGCCAGCAATCGGGCGGTAGCTTCCCCAATACCCGAAGTGGCTCCCGTAATTAATGCAATTCGCTTTTGTGCCATGATTGATTTTTTATGCCGTTCTATTTCTGTGTGCTTTGCAGTTTACAATTTTAAAAGCAAAGATCGCAAAGGATACATGCAAAGAAATGCTAAGTTGATGGCAGGAATTTATTGGAAGATAAAGTAAACAGAAATGGTGTTCGTATTTAGTCTCTTAATCGGGTCGCTAAAAACACTTGGGTCAGGGCCTAATAGATTAGTAATGCCTCTGGAAAACCGTATTTCCTGAGAAAACTTGAATAAAGGGAAGTAAAAATCAAAACCAAGCCCTGCATCGAGACTTAGGTTGGCTTTCTTTACATCGAGATTGGCCGATACCGATTGCACATCATTTTTACCAGAGGCTTCAATGCCAGGCGTGAATCCCCCTATCATGTACATCCGCACGTTGCCTCTTCGCATCGATTTATATTTGATCAGCACCGGAAACTCCACCATGGTGGTCTCCACGAGTTGTTCGTTTTGCGATTCATCATCATACGTATATAACAACTTATGATCATAGAATGAGGCCTTGGGCATCAAGCGCAAATCCACAAACTCACTGATACGGTAATTGACTAAAAAACCTAATGAAAACCCGGGTGAAAAGGCAGGTCTCACAGAATTCACCGAGTCAAACTTGGCCGTGACAAATTGATCCGAATACTTAACCTGATAGGCTGAAGTATGAATGCCGATCACAAAGCCATAGCTGAATTTTCGCTCATCGTAATTTGGGTTATGCTCCCGCGCCCACTTGAAAAGCTGACCCGATGATACCAAAGGCGTCAGCATCAAAAGACTTCCCAGAATTACTTCATTCCTGCGTACAGTGAACTTATTCCAAAAGTAAGTGGCTGACATGTTATCTCTTTAAAACCAATTTCAGAGAGTTTGCCGGTAAACTTCTCTCCATCCGGGAAAGCCTGTACAGATTCTGGTAAATAGGTGTAGGCTGCTTTGTCATTTGATATCCAACGGCCGATTTTAGGCAAGATGAAATTAAAATATACGTTATACAATTGCTTAAATGGAAACCGGGTAGGTTTAGAGAACTCTAAAATAACAACTTTTCCTCCCGGACGCAATACACGAAACATCTCCGCCAGCCCTTTTTCCAAATGCTCAAAGTTGCGCACCCCAAACCCAACGATGATGGCATCAAATTTATTTCCCTCAAAAGGTAAATTCTCTGAATCACCCATCATCATTTCTATTTGATGATGCCCTCGCGTTGCCATTTTCTTTCGTCCTACTTCAAGCATCCCTTCAGAAATATCAATGCCAATCACCTTATCGGGAGCAAGTTTGAGGGATTCGATGGCAAAATCTCCCGTGCCAGTAGCGACATCCAGAATGAGCTTAGGCCTGATTGCTTCAAGAAGCTTAATGGCCTTTTTACGCCAGACAATATCAATACCCAGACTTAGGAAATGATTAAGGAAATCATAATTACCACTAATGTTATCAAACATTTTGGCAACCTGCTCCTTTTTACCAGACTGCTCTTCTTTATAGGGAACTACTGTCAAACTAGTGTGATTAGAGATCTCGAAATTAGATTTTACAACAATCCGTTTGATACAACAGATCATAAAGGTCAATAGAATAACAGCCTGAACAAAAAGCGGTTTGAAGAAATGCTATTAATTTTCCAAAACTTTGAATTCTACCCTTCTATTCAACTCCCTGCCATCCTTTTCGTCATCATTGCTGGCAAGAGGTTTTTTATCCCCATAACCAACAGCTGTTACCCTCCGGGGGTCAATTCCTTTCGAAGTAAGAAAACCCCTTACTGCATTTGCTCTGCGCAAAGAAAGCTTCACGTTAAAATCATCCGGTCCAAAGCTGTCAGTATGCCCCGCTATCTCGACTTTACTACTTTCATTTTGCTTCATCATGCCTTCTAACTTATTAAGCTCGGCATAAGAATCCTGCTTGAACGTGGCCTTGTTAAAATCAAAATAGATATTGCGTAACACCGAAGTTGCACCCACTACCAACTTGCGAAGGTTCACTACCTTGGTCAACGTTTTGGGTTCAGCAGAAGCTCCGGAAATCTTTAGTTGCTCGTTAACAAAAATATAACCTTCCTTCTCCACGGATAGTCGATAGTCTTTTAACGTGGCAGACGTAATTGAAAAATTGTATGTCCCTAATCCACCCATGCTCATGCCCACCACTACATTATCATTCATACCTATAAGCTTAACGCTGGCGGCTAATGGAGATTCATTATCTGCATCAATAATAGTAACAATGTATTCTAAAGGAACCAGCTCTGTCTTTTTAGGCTCAGGTTGTTTTTTCTCGGGGACAGTGATCATATAAATGTCTGAATAACCCATTCCATCATCCCGCACCGAGGCATAATATCCACGTTTACCATCCTTGGTGCTTACATAAAATACGTCATCATCGGGAGTATTGATGGGGTAACCCAGATTCTCAGGCTCGCTCCATTCATTCTTGGCTGCGTTCATGAGCTTACTCTTAAAAATATCATATCCACCCATTCCCTTCCTGCCATGTGAGCTAAAGAATAAGGTTTGCCCATCGTAATCGATAAAAGGTCCATCTTCATCTAAGTCCGTATTAATACCGGGCCCGAGATTTTTTCCATTGCTCCATTCGCCTTTAGCATCTTTGGTGCAGACGTAGATATCAGATCCACCTAAGCCTCCGGGTCGATCACTGGCAAAATAAATTGTATTCCCATCCCTCGTAATTGATATCGATGATTCTCTGTAGGTGGAATTAATTACGCCTGGTAATGCTTTGGGCAAACTCCATGATCCATCGGTTTGTCGATCAGAAAAATAAATGTCGCCATTGCCTTCGTCTTTATAGAGAAAAAGGGTTTTACTGTCAGCCGACAGCGCAAGGTTTGAGTCATTGAATTTTGTATTAACCGAACTGCCAATATTTTTGGCCACCGACCAGTTTGATCCGGCTTTCCTGGTGGTAAAGATATCTTCATAAGGCAAGTTATCGTCCGCCACGTTTTCATTAGTGTTGCCATCTCTTCTACGGGTAGTGAAAACAATTTCATCTTCCTTCTCATTCAGCACGGGGGCGTAATCATCAAACTCAGAATTGATCTTACTTCCAATATTGATGATGGAGTAATTCTTCGGATTGGCAACAAACTCTTTACCGTTTTTACACTCCACCATCCTGCGCTCCACTTCCTTCAATTCAACTTTGTTCCCGCCTTGATAATTCGGATTCTTCTCCAACCTATCGAAGTACTTTGAATAATATTTAAGAGCATTGTCAAAATCCAGGCCGTATTGATATCCCTTACCAATCCAATATTCCAGATCGAAACGGTAGTTTGGGTTTTGCCGATAAATACGCAGGAAGTATCGAGTCGCTCGCTCTTTTCCAATCGTCAATAGATGCATATGTCCTGCCTCAAAGTTGGCTTTAACATTCGAAGTATCGGCATTGGCGGCTAGCGTCATTAAGTCACGGGCATCATCCATGGCTTTAGTACCTGCCATAATAAGGTCGGCCTGCTCCATGTAATCATTCGCAAGCTGCTTATCTTGCGGCTGCTGAGCGAAGGCGAAGTGAGCGGAAACAACAAATACAGTTAAAAAAATCAGTTCTCTTTGGAGACTGTGCATCTTAAAAAATAGTTTATCCTAGAATAAAGACACCTATCAGGTGTGCAATTTAATAAAATCTGATAATAAAGAAAGCCCAAAAATAGCAGCATAAGTCACCCCAAACTTACATCCTTAGTCTTTTACCCCTCAATTAATACTTTAACTTAGCTCTCATGGTAATTAAACAGGCGGAATTTGTCATTAGTAACACCCAGATAAGCCGCTGCCCCAAGCCCGACAAGCCGGAGTTTGCCTTCATTGGCAGGTCCAATGTGGGGAAGTCATCTCTCATCAACCTCCTGACCGGGAGGAAGAGTCTTGCTAAGATTTCAGTTAAACCTGGAAAAACCCAGACCATTAATCACTTTATTATTGATGCCACATGGTATCTGGTTGACTTACCTGGATATGGGTTTGCCAGTGTAAGCAAGATTTCACGCGAAGGCTTTGGGAAAATGATCGAAGAATATTTTACGCAACGTGAAAATCTCTACTGCACCTTTATCCTTATTGATTCGAGACTGCCTCCTCAGAAAATTGATGTCGACTTTATTGAATGGCTCGGCCAGAAAAAAGTACCGATTGCCATTGTGCTGACGAAAGAAGACAAACTCTCCAGAAATGAATTCGCCAAATCAAAGGCAAGATTTATAAAAGCGATGCTGGAAATCTGGGAAGAGCTCCCTCCTCTTTTTATTACTTCTACAGTTACTAAAAATGGAAAGAAGGAGATTCTCGATTTTATCGCTCAAGCCATGGCACAAAATCAAAATTGATTAGTTTTGCACACGATTTTAATAACCAAAAAATGGAGTTGTCAGAAATAGCATCGGTAAGCGGTAAGGGTGGTTTATTCAAAGTAATGAAGCCTACGAAATCTGGCGTAATACTGGAATCATTGGATGATTTGAAAACCCGTATCGTTGCGTCTGCTAATAATCGTATTTCGCTGTTGAATGAGATTTCGATCTATACCACGACCAAAGAAGGAACGGTCCTTTTGGGCGCGGTTCTTAAAAAAATACATGTCGATTTTGGTAATGATCTGGGCGTGGATGCTGAATCTGATCCTTCTGAATTGAAGGCTTTCCTAAAGTCGGTCTTACCTGAGTTTGATGAAAGCCGGGTTTATGTTTCCGATATTAAAAAACTGGTGAAGTGGTATGAAATCATTAGTAAGCACGCACCGGAAATAGTAGCCCCATCAGCAGAGAAGGCTAACGAAAGCTCTCCGCTTTCCTAACCATTTCTTTTGATCCCACATAAAATGGGGTGCGCTGATGTAGCGACTTAGGCTGAATATCCAGAATCCGGTTTGCTCCATCAGAGGCTTTTCCACCGGCCTGCTCGGCCACAAAGGCCAAGGCATTGCATTCGTACATCAATCGTAATTTTCCATTGCTGTCTTTAGCCGTTGCGGGATAAATGTAAATGCCACCCTTCAGCATGTTCCTGTGAAAATCAGCTACAAGAGATCCAATGTATCTGGCGGTATAACTTTCATCCTTGCAAAATTGCAGATAGTCCGTAACGGATTTTTCAAAAGAATTGGCCGAACCTTCGTTGATAGAAAATATTCTCCCTTGTTCAGGCATCTTCATATTTTCATGAGACAGAAAGTATTCGCCAAGGGTGGGTTCATACGTAAATCCATTGACACCATGGCCCGTAGTATACACCAGCATGGTGGAGGACCCATATAAAATATATCCAGCCGCTACCTGCTCAGTTCCTTTTTGCAAAATATCCTGATCCTGAATGGGAGTACCTACTTTACTTTTTCTTCGATACACGGAAAAAATTGTTCCGATGGAAACATTCACATCAATATTAGAAGAACCATCCAGTGGATCAATGGCAATTACATAATTGCCATGATTGTTTAGATCCACAAAAGACTCTGTCTCTTCTGAGATTAACGCACAGACCTCTCCTCCTTTACTAAGGGCTCTTGTAAACCGGATATTGGCGAGTACATCTAACTTCTGCTGTTGCTCTCCCGTAGTATTGGTAGAACCCATGGCTCCCATAATATCAATCAAACCGGCCTTATTCACTTCGCGATTCACCACCTTGGAAGCCAAGGCGATATCGCGAAGCAATTGTGATAGCTCTCCGCTGGCATACTGAAACTGACCCTGATTATTTTTAATAAAACGATCAAGTGCAGTCCCGATGGATTCTGCGATACGGGATGTTTCAACGCTTGAAGAACTGGATTTATTAGTTGATTTTTGCATGCTCTGAAATGTAATACAAATTTAGTTCGCAAACGATTTAGTGCAATAAAATGAAGGTTTTTAAATTTGGTGGGGCCTCGGTTAAAGATCCCAATGCCATCCGCAATATGGCCTCTATCATTCAGGCCAATGGCAATTCTAATCTGCTTATCGTCATCTCAGCCATGGGCAAAACCACCAATGCCCTGGAAAAAATTATCGGCCTTCAACGAGAGGGTAAAGATTTTGAAAAAGAGCTCTCCGATCTTCAGCTTTATCATTTTAAAATAATGAATGAGCTATTTCAGAAAGAGCATTCGATATTCAAAATGATTGAAGATCAATTCAACAGAATCGGGATCGAAACGAAAAAAACCGATAGCTATGATCAGCTCTATGATCAGGTAGTATCTCTGGGGGAGGTGATCTCCACACTGATCATCACCAGCTACTTAGAACACGAAGGTGTCACTGTTCAATGGATTGACGCGCGTAAAATGATCCGGACCGATCGCAATTTCAGGGAGGGAAAGGTGGATTGGGATATAAGCAAAATCAATATTCAGACACTCACGAGCTCGCTTGCCAAAAGCGTATTGGTTACCCAGGGCTTCATAGGAAGCACAGAAGATGGCCTAACTACTACGCTAGGCCGAGAAGGCTCAGATTATACGGCAGCCATTTTTGCATCTTGCCTGAAGGCAGAATCAGTTACGATCTGGAAAGATGTGCCCGGAGTTATGAATGCCGACCCGAAGCGACTGCCTGCAGCCATTGTCTTTGAAGAGCTGCCCTTTAAAGAAGCCGCTGAGATGACCTACTATGGCGCCTCTGTTATTCATCCCAAAACAATAAAGCCATTAGCCAACAATGGAATTCCTTTGCTGGTCAAGAATTTTGATAACCCCCTTCTTCCGGGCACGGTAATTAAGGAAACAACACTGGACCACATTCCTCCGCTTATTGTATTTAAGGACAATCAATGTTTGATCTCGTGTAAGGTTACCGATTATTCATTTATCGATGAAAATCAACTGGGCATCATCTTCGGAATAGTATCTGAGATGCACCTGAAAATAAACCTAATGCAGAATTCCGCTATCTCATTTTCTTTCTGTGTGGATTATAGGGATGATAAGATCATAAAACTCATTGACCTGCTGGGCAAACATTTTGAAGTGTATTATAATACCGGACTTACGCTCATTACCGTTAAAAATTACGACCAGCAAACCTTTCAGGAATACCGGCAAAAAAAGGGAGTCATACTTGAGCAGTCATCCCGGTCGACATTGCAAGTCTTACTAAAATAATTTTCAGTTCTCTTTCAACGATTCAATTAATGAATCTATTGAACGATTAAGGATTTCAAAGACTTCCTGAAATTCTTTCTCTTTTCCATAGTAGGGATCCGGAACATCTTCTCCGCCCATAGGATCGTACTGTCTCATTAATTGAATCTTGTGAGAGTGGGTAGCCGCGTTATTAAGGCGCATGATGTCTTTGTAATTAGCCCGATCCATGGCGAGGATTAAATCAAAATTTTCAAGATCCTCCGGCTTAATTTGCCTCCCCAGGTGACTGATCCGTACCCCATTTTTCAATGCACTTTTAATGGTTCGGGGATCAGGCTGGTGATCAATATGGTAATTTGAAGTACCACAGGAATCAGATTCCCAAACATCTGATGATTGTGATTTAGCCAATTTATGCTTAAAAATTGCCTCCGCTACGGGAGAGCGGCAGATATTACCCAAGCAAACAAAAAGAACTTTCACTACTAAAAATTTTACAAAACTAATCAAGTAGGTTGGTTACAGAAATTCCAGAAATAGCATATAGACATGCATAGCACATATTTTTATTTGCCTTTGGTTAGGAGAAACCCCCATCGCGTTGGGGGTTTCTCCATTTTTATCCTTACTGATTCTAATTTTGGATTACCGGATTGATTTCCCAGATTTGTAATCCCCTTTAACATTTACTGTATGGAATTCATCAAAGTCACCGAACAAAAGGAACCCTTCATTGCGCTCATTGAACTCTATCGTCCAAAAGAACTAAATGCACTCAATCCAAAACTGATGGAGGAGTTGCGCGATGCATTGCTGCAACTGGATAAAAACGATCAAGTAAGAGTTATTATTCTCACGGGTAACGATCAGGCATTCGCGGCCGGTGCAGATATTAAACAAATGGCAGATAAAAGTGCGATTGACATGTTGGTTCTGGATCAGTTCAATACCTGGGATCAAATACGGAAGACGAAGAAGCCTATTATAGCGGCCGTATCTGGTTTTGCATTGGGAGGAGGGTGTGAACTGGCGATGACGTGTGATATGATTATTGCATCAGAAACAGCAAAATTTGGACAGCCTGAAATTAAGATAGGAACTATACCCGGAGCCGGTGGCACGCAACGACTAACGAAGGCTGTAGGAAAAGCAAAGGCAATGGAGCTAATTCTTAGTGGTCGTTTTATCTCTGCAGAAGAAGCCCATTTCTATGGCCTGGTTAATAAGGTGGTGCCCATTGAAATGTATCTCTTTGAAGCTTTTCAGCTGGCTAAGGAAATTGCAGCCTTATCACCTATTGCCGTTCAATTGGCCAAAGAAGCAATCAACCGATCTTTTGAAACTCAACTCGATGAAGGGCTTGCCTTCGAAAGAAAGAATTTCTACATGACCTTTGCCAGTGAAGATCAGAAGGAAGGAATGAAGGCCTTCATTGAAAAAAGAAAGCCTACTTATCGTGGAAAGTAGAATTAACGAACTGTAAATCCGAATCCAGCAGTAAACAAGCCCTTGGCATTAACCAGGGAGTAGTCTCCATTCATAATTATTGGCCCCAGCTTTAAACGCATTCCACCGGTAGCACGAAAGCCGCTAGTTTTAAAATCTTGCTTATAGGGATTCGTAAGATTTACAGGCGAAATTAATGGAACGCCATCTCCCGTTTTGTCAACTGTATAAGTTCCTTTTATTGAATAGGTGGTAGTAGAGCTGTTGAAACCAATCCCTCCGTAAAAGGTAATCACAGCCAAACTTTTACTAATCAGTATCTGCCCAGTATAGCCGGTTGTTTCTCCAAGCCCCTCCTGCCCTGAACCACTATACAACCCACTCAAGTCGGTTGACGCTTTCAAGCTTGAATAGGCGAGTAAAAGGGAGAGAGAAAAGGGCAGCTCTTTTATGCCTGGAATATGTTGCTTAATATCATGGTGTATACCTACCCCCCAATTGCTAAGTTCTGTCCCACCTATTTTGACAGCAGGGGTAAACCGAATTCTCAAATCTGTATTTCCAAAAAGGCCTATCCCAACCTGGGTTGTTGGAACAACCATGGAACCAATGGGCACATCTTCACTGATATTTCCTCCATCAGGGCCTAGGAAAGGTATGCCATTATTGAGTCCTGAATTGAATGCAAAACTCGGAAATGTCGCTTTGGGACCGTAGGCAGTTGGTGCCTTGTCGGAAGTGCTGGCTGGCACAGTTCCATTATAGCTAACTCCAGTCAACGAAGGAACGGTAAAATATTTTGCATCACTTTTTGCGGTGATCGTATTCATGGTAACGGTGACATCAAACCCAAATTTCTTGTGAGTGGCGGCTGTATTGTACCAACCGTTGTTCATCAATGAACCAAAATCTTCTGCAATTGGGGTAACATAGCCAGAGACCAGTTGCTGAACATTACTCACATTTCCATTTGCTGCGGCAGCCGGAAAATATTTAGCGATGTCTTTCTGGCCTATGGCCACATTGCAAATCGGAACAAGCAACACAAGTAGTAATTTTTTCATTTTGAACAGGTTTATGGTTACCCTTAACTCAAAAAAATCAATCCAAACTCAATCTAAATTTAATTAAAATTCATCAAATCAAAAAAGTCAATTAAAGCACTAAAATCAAATCTTACGATATATAATCGCTCAATGCTCAAAGAATGAGAGGTCAACATTTTACATATCAACTCCAAAAAAAAGCCTTTCAACAATAGGAAAGGCTCCAAAAATGGTTTGATGACTTGCTACCTGATGTTAATACCAAATCCTCCAGAAAGGGCCTTATATTTTGCCACGGTATAGTCGCAATGGAATGTAAACACGGCTAACTTCAAGCGAAGGCCGCCAGTCAATCGGGGGCCTGAGGTGCTAAATTCCAAATTAACCGGATCGGTGGCTTCGGGCGTACCATCATCATCTAAATCATACGTTCCTTTCATTGCCAAATTTGATTTTGCAAAATTATAACCTATGCCTCCGTAGATTGTCATAACGGCAATTTTCTTGGAAATCAATGCTTGTATGGTTGTTGAATTAAATTCAGTAAGTGCACGCTGATTTTGGCCTGTTGATAATCCTGAGAGAGCAACTTCTGCTTTCATTCTCGTATACCCAACAAAAGCGGAAAGGTCAAAAGGCAATGCTTTAATGCCAGGAATATACTGTTTAACATCATGCATTACGCCAATACCGAATAGATTAAAACTTAAGTCGCCAACATCCAGCCGAGGTGACCAACGAACTTTTAAATCGAAACCTTTTGGCAATCCAACGGCAAGATGGTACATCGGCACAGGCAGCGCATTCGCAAGCTTAAATGAATTTTTTAAGTCAAGGCCGGGAGGACCACTAAATGATGGAGCAGGTGCAATTTGATACGTTGGAGTTTTATCCGGGCCAAATAATGTTGGTACTTTCCCAGAGCCTGTTGGGCTTATTGTCTGCCCATCGTAGGAAATCAATTTGACCTGCTGCAGTTTCGAATTATCCACCGTATACAACTCGTCTCCTTTTGGAATGTACATTAAGCTGGTGGTTATGGTAAAATCAATACCTAATGTCTTATGAACCTTAGCCGTATTATACCATCCATAATTCAACCCCTCTCCAAGTCCCTTCATGGCCGGACCAATATATCCTTCCACCAGGGTTTTCGCATCTGATAAGCTACCCTTAAGAATCTGGTCCAAATCACCTTGAGCACTAACGAAATTGAATTGCAAAAGACAAACTGCCAGTGTAATATAAATAAGTCGCTTCATATGTTGGTTTTAATATTGGGTAAAAGTAGGGAATAATATCAAATTTCTTTTGAAGTATATTTAGGGGAAAAAAGATTGATTATCTACACCATCATAATAAAAATTGCTTCCCGTCTGTATGAGTTACTATCATGGTTTAATCCCAAAGCCAAAGCCTTTGTAACTGGACAAAGGAATATATTAAATAAATTAACCCAATCCTTTAACGGAAATACTGATCCTGTTATTTGGATTCATTGCGCATCTCTTGGTGAATTTGAACAAGGTCGCCCTGTTATTGAAAGACTAAAAAAAGAATATCCGCGATATAAAATTTTACTTTCCTTCTTTTCACCTTCTGGATACGAAGTAAAGAAGGATTATTCTTCAGCGGACTGGGTGACTTACCTGCCGTGGGATACCAAGACCAATGTCAGGCAATTTATTGAAATCACGAAGCCTTGTTTAGCCCTCTTCGTTAAGTATGAATTCTGGCATAACTATGCAGTTCAGCTTAAAGAAAATAAGATTCCCCTTCTATCGATTTCCTGCATCTTTCGGGAAGATCAAATTTATTTTAAATCATACGGATCATTTTTTCGAAATACACTAAAGAACTTTAATCATTTTTTTGTGCAGAATTCTGAATCACAAAAGCTCTTAGAGTCAATAGGGATAAAAGAAATAACACTTACGGGAGATACGCGGTTTGATCGCGTTCATCAAATCATTCAACAAGCAAACCAAATTCCTATCGCTATAAACTTTAAGTCAGGTCAAAAAACTATGGTTATTGGAAGCTGTTGGCCAGAAGACCTAAGCGTATTGACTCCCTTTATCAATGAGCGTAAACTAAAATTCATTCTAGCCCCACACGAACTAAAGGAAGAATTCCTATCTGAAATTGAAAAGGGGCTGCAGGTGAAAGTCACTCGTTTCTCAAAGGCCGACTCCAGTATCAATCAATCACAGGTATTATTAATAGATAATATTGGGATGCTTTCACAATTGTACCAATATGGAGAATTTGCCTATGTAGGCGGAGCATTCGGCAAAGGTCTTCATAACATTCTTGAAGCTGCCTGCTATGGAGTCCCTATATTTTTTGGAAATAATAATTACGAAAAATCCAAGGAAGCCAATGATCTGATTATGCGAGGCGGTGCGTTTGAAATAAGTAGTTATAACGATCTCAAAACAAAGTATGAACTGCTGAATAATAAGCCGGAGAGCTTTCTGCTGGCCTGCGAAGTAACACGTCAGTATGTAAAAGAAAATCTTGGAGCTACCAAAAAGATTGTTGACTACTGTAAAAAGTACCTGACCCTATGAAGGGCATCGTATTCCGCTCCACAGGCTCCTGGTATGAAGTCCATACTAAAGACCAAAAAATATACTCTTGTCGTATCCGTGGAAAATTAAGACTGGATGGAATCAAGGAAACAAATCCTATTGCGGTTGGTGATCATGTTGAGTTTGATCTCGAAGATATTGGCGGGGTAATCACAAAAATACTTCCGCGCAGAAATCATATCCTAAGGCAATCCGTAAAAAAGACCGGGCATAGCCATGTGCTGGCAGCCAATGTAGATCAGGTGCTGCTTATTGCAACTCACAAGCAGCCGCGCACTTCACTTGGTTTTATCGATCGGTTTTTAGTGAGTGCAGAATCATTCAGGATTCCACAATTGTTGATTTTCAATAAAAAAGATTTGCTAGACGAGTCAGATGGTCAGGAATTGAAAAGGATATGTCAACTTTATGAATCTATAGGAACTAAATCGATTCTACTATCTGCTATTGAAGACGAGGATCTATCCATGCTTTCCTCCCTACTTCAGGGGAAAGTAACACTGGTCGCAGGACATTCTGGCGTTGGTAAGTCAACCTTGCTCAATCGACTATCCCCTGCTATTGATCAATCCATTGGCCCAATTTCCAATTTCTCCAGTAAAGGCACGCACACTACAACCTATGCCGAAATGTTTCAGGTGGATGAAACTACACTTATCATTGATACACCAGGGATAAAAGAGTGGGGGCTTGTGGATATGAACCAACAGGAGATCTCAGATTATTTTCCGGAAATGCGTGAACTGCGATTGAATTGCAAATTCGCGGCTCGCTGTCTCCATTTAAATGAACCCAACTGCAAAATCATTGAAGCAGTACAAACCGGTGCCATTGCATTGAGTCGTTATGAAAGCTATCGAAGCATGGTGACGGGAGAAGACAACCGGAAGTAACTACTCTTTTAAAAGTAATTTTAAATACCGGAAAATCAATTCAAACTCTCCTACCTGTAAAGCTTTCCTTGCTTCATAGAGAATTCTATTTCGTAATGCCCACTGTTCTTCGTTGCTTCGATTCAGTTTGCTAATTTTCTCACAAACCTTAAATGTTGAAAAAAGTTGAGGGCTCCCCTTCTTGAATTGTCCCGCAGACATGGAGCTACTTAAAATTCTTTTTTTGACGAGGACCTTAGGTGTGTAACAAAATTTGAATTCCCTTGAAGCCCTTATCAAAAAATCAAAGTCTTCATAGGCCAACGATTCATCATACCCGTGAAGTTCCTCCAAAACGCTTTTGCGTACCATTAAAGAAGGGCTATTCACAAAATAACGACTAATAATATCTTTATAGATATCGCCTTGTGGAATTGATGGTGAAGAAAATCGGTCTGAGTGAAAGCTTAAATGATTACCCTGTTCATCAATTAATTCTCCATCAGCAAAATTAACAGCATAACTACTATCGTAATGGGTGAACTCGGCAACTCCAGCTTCAATTCGATCCGGTAGCAGCACATCATCTGCGGCCAGATCAATAACATAATCTCCTTTAGCCAATTCGAATCCTCTATTAAAAGCTCCGCAATTGCCCTGATTTGTTTTCAATGAAAGAAATGTAATCGTAGGGTAGGATTCTACCATCTTCTGAATGACTACCTGACTTCCATCTGTACTCGCATCATCCACAATTATGATCTGAACATTCTTATACGTTTGATTCAATACCGACTCAACAGCTTCTTGCACATAACGGGAATGATTATAGCACAAACAAACAACGGTAACCAGTGGGGAAGGCATTTATAAAAGATTTTTCACAAAGGTAAGCTTGTGGGTAGGTTGTCCGCCCAATCGGACTTTAAAAGTTATTAATGGAGAATCAGGTTTTCCGTTGATCGTTGAAGTACCTAAATCCAGCAACGTGAGTTCATGTCGTTGGCAAAATTCATATAATCCCTCATTCAATAACACAACAGGGCTTACCACATCATAAAGGCTCAAATGATCGTGATAAAAATTGTAGAGAACTCTTGAATTCACCCGAATACAAATATTTGCGGCCACAATTTGTTCTTGATCTTTCACTACACTAAGTAAATAATTACCGGGGAATATATCGGAAGCCTTTTTCAATTCATCAAGCGACATACTCAATGTGTAGTTCTTTTCCTCACGAGCAGCCTTTAGAAAACCATACACTTCTTCCAAATGATCTAATGATAAGAACTGAAAGGCAAATCCACTTTCACGGCACTTTTTCAATTTCTTTTTATGTGATCGATGAAGTAGTGATTCAAATGAATTTTTTCCAACGGGAATAACTGTGCTAATTTCTTCCAATTCAATTTCGTATTTTAGTTGAAGCAAAATATTTCGCAATCGTTCACTGTTTCCAGGGTCGTACGCATCTGGTGCATTTTTTAACGAAATATTCTTTACTCCTTTTTCTCTTAGTTTTTGTTCCGTAAAATCCACGAATTCGCAGAGAAGGTCTGAGGAAATATTCTCAGAGAAAACGAAAGAGCCATAAGGACTTCTGTACGGACTCCTCGCAAGGGTGCTGTCAAGATGATAGTGGACAAGCGCTACGGCTTTTTGACTTTTCTTATCAATGGCAGTGAATGAAACCCAACCTGAAGAAGCTTGTAATTGAAGATGTTGTCGACTTAAAAAAATATCGGTTTCGAAATCCGTATTTAACCCTGAAGGGAAGCCTTCCTGAAATAGATAGTCCTCCAATCAATAAGGGATTCCGACTTTCTTATAAATAAAATGCATCAGCCATGCTGGTCCGATGAGCAGAAATTGAAGGTCCTTGAAGAAAGAAGGTTTCTTTCCCTCTACCTTATGACCGTAAAACTGACCAATCCAGGCTACAATAAAAATGATAAGCGCAATAGCCCAAAGAGGCGCCACCTGCAGTTGCATAATGTTCTTTGCTACCACAAGACAAAGCGTACCAAAAATCAACATACCAATGCTTAACGGAATAGAAAGTGTTACATAGTAAACCATCAACACAATCATGGTAATGGTTGCCCAGTTAGCATAGACATTTCCCTCTCCTAAGACAGTTTGCACCAAGCCACTTGGAATCGAAAAGATAAGCGCCACAACGCTGAAAAAAATTAACGGAACGCAAATCCAATGAATCGCTTTGTTAGTTGCGTTTTGATGACTTTCGCCATACTCAGACAGGAGCTGATCTATTTTTCTCATGGTCACAGTATTTTATAGGTATGAAAGTTAGCAAGCAATCGTTAATCAATCAAGCCGGTTTGGTTTTTACTTTTGTCCAGTCTTTGATTTGCCAGTGCGCCTTGCCATTTGTCAATTGATTTCCTTTTGCGTCAGTGATTTTTACTTCTGAAACAACTTCCACAGATTCTGATGTCTTTAAGGGTAAAATAACATGTTTCTGCATCCATTCCTCTGAAATTCGAAATTCTCCGACCGCGTCCGTTTTTCCCTGGTACAAATAATCGACTTCAAGTTTTTTTAGGATTATTCGATATTGAGTTGGGTCTAAGCGGGTGACGAAAATAAACCCTCCCGTAATTTCAGTAAGGGTGGCCAGCGCACAGGCATGAAGCCCTTTGAGGTGATTCAGATTCAGTCTCTTATACGGTAAAAGGGTGCGAACATGATAGTCTCCTATTTCAATTATTTTGAAGCCATGAGGCCGGTTGAAAGGAATCATCCTGTTAAACGACCAATTTAAAACCCACAGATAAAATGGAGAGGTCTTGGCTTTTTCAATTAATTTGGCGGGATTAAGCATAGTAAAAATTAACGAAAACGATCTAATTGAAATAAAGGTATGAAAAAGAAGGTAGTTGTATTAGGTGCAGGGCTGGTAGGAAAAGCCATGGCGGTTGACCTGGCTGCGAATTTTGAGGTAACTTCTGTGGACTTCAATGCTGAAGCTTTGAAGGAAGTAGAAAAATTTGGTATCAAGACATTGAAAGCTGACCTTTCTAATCTTGATCAATTAGCTTCCCTGATTAAGTCATTTGATTTAATAGTTGGGGCTGTACCTGGATTCATGGGCCTGCAAACCGCACGCACCGTCATCGAGGCAGGTAAAAACATGGTAGACATCTCTTTCTTTCCGGAAGATCCATTTCAATTAGATGACCTTGCAAAAAAGAATAATGTGACCATTGTTACAGATTGTGGGGTGGCTCCTGGAATGGGTAATATTATTTTAGGTTACCATAACAAGCGCATGAAAATTACAAACTACGAATGCTTAGTGGGTGGTCTTCCTGCGGTGCGCGAATGGCCTTACGAGTACAAAGCTGTATTCTCCCCGATTGATGTCATTCAAGAATACATCCGCCCAGCCAGATATGTTCAAAATAAAGCGACAGTAATCAGAGAGGCATTGTCGGATACAGAACTTGTCCACTTTCCCGGTGTTGGTACGTTGGAGTCATGGAACTCAGACGGACTAAGATCATTGATTCAAACCATGCCCAACATTCCAAACATGATAGAGAAGACCTTGCGCTATCCTGGTTGTGTAGAGTATTTGCGCGTGCTGCGTGAAACAGGTTTCTTTTCTTATGAGGAGATTGAAGTTAATGGAATGAAAGTAAGGCCTGTCGATGTGACTGCAAAACTTCTGTTTCCCAAATGGAAGCTAAAACAGGGCGAAGAAGAATTCACCGTGATGCGAATTCGGATTGAAGGTGATGAAGGTGGCAAGCACAAGAAATATGAATACAACCTGCTTGATCGCACCGATAAAAAAACAAATACATTGTCCATGGCCAGAACCACAGGCTATACCTGTACGGCAGTCGTTAATTTGGTGATGGATAACAAGTTTACACGGAAAGGAATTTGCCCTCCGGAATATCTTGGTGAGGAAGAATCGGATTTTCGCTTTGTGGTAGACTATCTTGCCAAGCGGGGAGTTCACTACAGTGTGGGTAGTTATTAATATGAAAGATTCCATGAGAAAAAAATATGCTTATCTTGACCTCATTAACATTTAAATCCAGGACATGATGATTAAAAAGCAGCCCTCACTTCTCATGGCACTATTCCCCATTGCCATCCTTATTTCCTTTTTGGCTATTAATGTTATCATTTTTAAGACGGTAGCAACAGAAGGCCCCAATCAGATAGCCTTATTATTAAGCGCAGCAGTAGCGGGTATTATTTCGTGGCGAGTAAACAATAGTTGGGAAGAGATTGAATTCAACATGGTAAAAAGCATAAGTTCTGCCATGGGAGCCATGATCATTCTTTTGGTGATAGGTGCCCTTTCGGGCACTTGGCTTTTAAGCGGTATAGTACCCGCCATGATTTATTATGGATTGAAAATTCTTAATCCCACCATTTTTCTTTTTGCCGCAGTGCTGGTATGTTGTATTGTTTCCCTTGCCACCGGAAGTTCGTGGTCAACAGTTGCTACAGTTGGTATCGCATTATTGGGAATAGGTAAAGCGCTTAATATCAATGAAGGAGTTATTGCAGGAGCCATTATCTCAGGCGCCTACTTTGGGGATAAAATGTCACCACTTTCGGATACTACCAATCTTGCGCCTGCCATGGCAGGAACTGATCTCTTCACGCATGTGCGTTACATGATGGTTACTACCATTCCAACTCTTGTGATCACACTATTGATTTTTTTAGTGTGGGGCTTCACATTAGACACCGCTGCTGTAGATAATGATTCCGGGGTTGTGCTTGCCGCCATCGAAAAAACATTTAACCTCAATCCTGTTCTATTCATCGTTCCGGCAATAGTACTCTTTATGATTGTGCGAAAAGTGCCCGCCATCCCTGCCCTGTTGGTAGGTACATTACTAGGTGGAATCTTTGCCATCATTTTTCAACCTGAAATTGTCAAGCAGATTTCAGGAATTACCAACAATCCATTAAAGTCAGGTTTTGTTGGCGTAATGAAAGCCATGTCCATGTCAATCAGTATTCAAACGGATAATCAGATGATCAATGAACTGTTGTCTTCAAAAGGAATGGCAGGAATGCTCAATACCATCTGGTTAATTCTCTGTGCTATGATTTTTGGTGGGGTGATGGAATCGGCAGGATTGTTAAAACGAATTGTGGAGGAAATTATTAAGCTCGCCAACTCTACCGGATCATTGGTAGGTTCAACAGCAATTACATGTGTGTTTTTTAATTTAACTGCCGGAGATCAGTACATGGCCATTGCCGTTCCGGGCCGCATGTTTGCCGACATCTATAAAAAACGTGGATACAAACCTGAGCTATTGAGTCGAACCTTGGAAGATGCGGGTACTGTAACTTCCGTGCTGATCCCATGGAACACCTGTGGCGCTACACAATCAAGGGTATTGGGTGTTGCTACGATGACCTATGCTCCTTATTGTTTCTTCTGCATCATCAGTCCGTTGATGACCGTTTTACAAGCTTACCTCAATTACAAGATCCGCAGGTTTAGTGATGATAAAGTCCCTGCCTAATAAAGTAACAATCACCAACGAGGAAATCAACGAACTTCCTCTTTCTGCTTTTGACGGAAAAGTGGTGGTGATCTCCGATGAGAATGAGCTTGAAAAAGCCTTTAATGAAATAGCAAAAGCCAAAGCAGTAGGCTTTGATACGGAAACACGACCGGTCTTTGTGCGCGGCCACCAGCACAAGGTTGCGCTGATGCAAATTGCCTTACCTCATAAAGTTTTTTTGGTGAGACTTAAAACGACTGGCATTACTCCACACATTGTTGACTTTCTTCAAAACGAAGATATCTTAAAAGTGGGTGTCGCTTTACGCGATGATATCAAAGCACTTCAACGACTCAAACGGTTTGAACCTGCGGGGGTTTTCGAACTTACCGAACTTACCCGACAACTTGGATTTCAAGTAGAAGGCGTGAAGAAACTAACGGGATTACTTCTGGGCTTTCGTATTTCTAAAAGTGCGCAAACCAGCAACTGGGAAGCCGAGCATCTAAATGAAAAACAGATTAGCTACGCAGCCACCGATGCATGGGTGTGTTTGAAAATCTATGAGCAATTGAAAAAAATGGATTAATTTTTTAGAAAATTGATCTTAAGAAACATCATTCGATTCTTTTCGAGTCTTTAAATAAAGCTCTTTATACTTTTTTGGTGTAACCCCGTATTCCCTTTTAAATGCTGTAAAAAATGCAGACTTTGAATTAAAGCCTGTAGCGTACATCACTTCAGCAACGGTTTCTTTTTCATCCTTTGTAGTTTTTAGCCGTTCAGCCGCGTCTCGAATTCGTAATGAATTGATATAGTTGGAAAAATTTGTTCCAAAATGATGGTTGATGATTTGTGATAGATACCTAGGTTGGATATTGATTGCTTTAGAAAGATCATTCAGAGTAAGTGTTGTGCTAAGATAAGGTTTGGTTTTTTGTATGAACAGTTGTAGTACTTCTAAATCCTTCTGGACCTTTACTTTTTCGTCCAGGGAGATTAAATGTGCATTCGTAATTAATTTCGTAGCACTACTATCGCTTGATGCAAGACTTATTTCGTCTTGGGAGACAGCGTATAGAAAATTGGCGTGAAAAATAGAAAAATAGAACATCACATTGACAAGCACGAAAATGATCACAAAAACAGCTACTCTGAATAATGTTGAAACGAAAGTTAAGTACTCCGTATTTTCAGAGAAAAATTGAATACTGTCCGCAAATACGGCCAAAACGTAAATACCAAAAAGCCATTGGAGGTAAAGCAACTTATTGATTTCCAAAATGGATCGAGTATGAAGAGTGATTTGAGTGAAGTTCCTGATCAATTTTTTACTGACTATGAAATAGAAGATACTAATAAAGAGGTAAAGCAGATAGACTAAAATAAAATTAATTGGGAGCGGGCTCATGATGACTATAATGGAAATGATCATCGGAATTGCATGTAACAGATTTCTCTTCTTGAATTGTCTATTTTCATAAAGCAGTGCTCCTGTGTATAAATAAATAAGCGGCCCATACGCAAACCCGTAAATTACATTAATTCGGATCAGCACATCAGAATAGAATCCGTTTTGCGCCATTAGTAGTCCCAGCATTTGAAGGCTTAAAAGCAATAAGAATACAAGTTGGTATCCATTGGATTTTTGGTCAACTCCTTTCCAGCCCAGAAAAAATACCTGATAGGTAATGCACTGGACTATAATGATGACTAGAAGTGTGTGATGTGCACTTATAAACATTGCCTTAGAATAGCTTAGAAGTGCAAGTTCTGATTAATATCTCGCATTCAGAACTCATTTTGTTGGTACTGTTTTATGTTTTAGAACCTTTTCTACCACCTTTTATTACTCCTTTGGAAAAATATATAAGAATATGAAGATTCAATATACGGGCCTCGTGCTTTACATGTTAGTCATTACATCTCTTGCTTCTGCACAGGAATCAAGACTAAAGGTTTCTATGGGTGCTTTTCGATTTAATGATAACTCAACTTATTTGATTGATCCCATTCCGGGCAAATCAGATCGACTATACCTGATAGAATATGAAACCGGAAAAAGGTTTTTGCTTGAAAAACAGAAAAATAGTGAACGCTACACTCATCCGTCTTCCGGCTTCTCACTTGACCGTACACATGACGAGTGGATAGTTAGAAGAAAAAATAAAAGTAAAGATGAATATAGCAAAAAGATTACTCTTAGAGAAGATACTACATATTTCAAAAGTGGGGACATTAAACTTTTTGGAAAATTAGTGAAACCGGATGGAAACGGAAAATTTCCGGTAGTGGTGATAGCACACGGTTCCGACAATGATTCTGCTGTAGATAATTATTTCGAGCCTTACCTATTTGCTTCACAGGGAATCGCCTGTTTTGTGTATGATAAGCGAGGCACTGGCAAATCAGAAGGACAGCCAATTTTGTCTTTCAAGTTACTATCGGATGATCTGGTAGCAGCTGTTGAGTATCTCAAAAATTTTGAAAATCTCAATCTTAATGAAATTGGTTTATCGGGTTACAGCCAGGGTGGATGGATTGCCCCCTTGGCCGCAGCAAAATCAGAGAAAGTGAAATTTATTGTTGTCAATTATGGAATGGCCATGTCCGTAGCCGAAGAGGACTTCTATGAGGCCCCGTTAAAACTGGCTGATATGGGGGTTAGTGAAATAGGACTTAAGGAATTCAAGGATTTGAATAGCACACTTCATAGGGTTGTAAAAAATGACTTTGTCAGCGGTTGGATCGATACATTGAAGTTTGTGTATAACAAATATTCGAACAAGCCTTGGATGGATTCCTTAAAGAAGACACAAACCTGGGCTGGTTCACTTGCAAATATGCCTGCCCAAATGGGTTGGGAGCAGGTGAGCAAAATTGTGCCAGATATAATGCGTACACTAGATCCTTTTTATGATCCCGCTACCACACTTAGTAAACTGGACATTCCCATGCTTTGGCTGGTAGGCGATGCTGACATTGAAGCGCCTCCAGATATAACAATCAAGCTTATTAATAGAATGCGCCAAAAAGAGCATAAGCCCTTTGAGTTGAAGATTTATAAAAACGCGGATCATGGACTGCGTTTATTCGAAAGGAATGGCTCAAGAAGGATATATACGAATTATGCGCCCAGGTATTTTCAAGATGTGGTCAGTTGGATTAAGAAACAGTAGGAAACGATCCTTATGAAAGCAATTCTAAGTTATATCGGTTTTGCAATCCTAACGTTCAGCCAGCATCAGGATTTTAGCTTTGGCAAAAATAACCAAAAGAGAAATGGAGAAGGGTTTCATGGCATTCAGGTGGCTATGGGGATCGAAGTGTCTATTTTGAAGGATGCTAAAGAAAATGTGATCGTGCAAGCCGAGGATGCAGCATATCTCAATAATGTAATTACAGAGGTTAGACATGGCATTTTAAAAATTTATAGAAATGACAGTTGGAAATTTTGGGATGTAAGAAGAAATTCAAAGGTGAAAGTGCTGGTATCTTACAAAACACTTGATTCAGTGGAGGCCGTTAGTGGAGGCTTAATTAAGGGTGATTTGAGTACGGATATTTTAGAAGTGAACCTTGCAAGTGGAGGCTACATTGAGCTTAAAGGCGGTTCTAAAAAATTGAATGTAGATGCCAGTAGTGGTGGGGACTTTCGTGGATATGAGTTTGCCACCGAATACCTTGAAGCAGACGTTAGCACTGGAGCAGGTTTGAATGTCACCGTAAATAAAGAAGTAAGTGCACAGGTAAGTACAGGTGGTTTTGTTTGGTTCAAGGGACTGGCAAAAGTAAAATATCATTCTAGTCATACAGGAGGTGAGATAAAACATTTTTAATCACCATCTTCCTCCGATTCAACCGGAGGCAAAAGCCAGAAAATTGCTGCCCTTCTCTTTATAAAGTCCCCGAGCAGCCGATTTTATAGTTCGATAAGAAAATTCAGTCATCGGTAACGATTAGGAGACTTTTTGCGTCTAAAGTGTGAGGCATCTTAAAGGTGTCTTGACGCCTAAATTTCAACAAATTAAATTGAGAAGAAAAAATTAATACATCAAAAGCAACCTTTGTCGGTTGTAAGCGTCTCTTTCATCATAAATTGTAAAATCGAATACCCATGAAAAATAAATTTACCCTCTTCGCAGTCGCATTGATGATGACTACCGCATCGGTGGCGCAAAATAAAGAAACCCGATCCGTAGATACATTTACCAAGATTTCTTTTCGCGTGCCGGGAAAGCTCTATCTCAGGCAGGGCTCTCCTCAAAAGGTAGAGATTGAAGGAGATCGGGAGACGCTGGAGAAAATCGAAACCCGGGTGGAGGGAGACCGGTTAATCATCGGCAATGAAGAGAAATGGTTTAACTGGGGTTGGCACGATGATGATAAAGTGAATGTTTACATCACCGTCAAAGATATTGAGGGGCTTAGTGTTTCAGGTTCGGGTGATCTCATTGCACAAACCAAACTTACAGGAAACGACTTTGACCTGAAGGTAAGCGGCAGCGGCTCTTTACAAGCAGAAATTGAAGCACAAGGTGACATCGAAGGAGATGTTTCCGGGTCAGGTGACCTTATATTAAAAGGTAAATGCAGAAACTATGATAGCGATGTGAGTGGATCGGGTAAGATTGATTTGTCATTGACAATTGTAGACAAGGCCAGCTTCGGTGTATCCGGATCAGGAAAAATATTAGCATCAGGAAGTGCACAAAGCGTAGAAACCTCCATCAGCGGATCGGGTAAAGTTCTTGCTGCTAATCTGGAGGCTGATACGTGCGATATCCGTATCTCCGGTTCCGGTGATGTAGAGATCAATGTAAAAAGTGAATTAGATGCCACTATATCCGGAAGCGGAAGTGTATCATATAAAGGCAATCCTAATCATGTGAACAGCCACGCTTCGGGAAGCGGACATATCAGGAAGATGTAAACTTTAATAATCAACTTTAAAAATAATGGGCAGAAGTTTCTGCCTTTTTTTGTTGAACAAGTTTCCAAATCTACTCCTCTTCCATATGCCTCAGCATTCCCTCCACAATTAAATACTGCGCAGCGATGTAGGTCAGCATGATGAGCAGCGAAGCTTGCGGAAGAGGTTTCATAAACTTATTAATCGCCAGGAGCGAATCGGAGACCATGAATAGAACGGCACCGGCAAAAGCAAACCAGAAACTGGTGGAAGAAGTGCGTCCGTAACGAAAGACAGCATTGAGCACCATCAACGTGAGCACGAGGGCATAGATCATTACAGGAATTCTCAATTCACCCAAGGAGGGATAGAGTACCACTACCAGTCCTGTCCCGGCCAAAACAATCGGAAGAGCAAACCGTACCTTCTGCGTTCCTAAAAGTTCGCGGCTTGTGTCTTTCCACCGGAAGTAGCGGTAACTAAGTATGTAAAGCACATGGCCTATTAAAAAAGACACGAGTCCCAACAGAAAAAAAGAAGAGCCTCCACCTTGAAATAATAAAAACACATCGCCCGCCCAGCAAAATAGCAGTGCCACTACAAAGACCATCGACCTGGCCGTAGATAAACTCCAATAGTACCCAATCAAAAATAGGACAATTAGTGGTTTTGAAATGAGATGAAGAATATCCCATCCCATTTGCAAGGCCAACAGCTCTGTCGCGCTAACGATCAGAAACAGGTAACGAAATAAGCTTGATTTTTTCAATGGGTTGAAGGTGAATGTTTAGTCATCAGGTACGCAAATGCCAGCAGGCTCAGCGCGCCACAGGTGATAAAAGTAATAAAGAAATGAGAAGATTGATTGCCATAGATAAATCCCGAGAGCAAAGCCCCCATGCCAATACCAAATTCCATAAAAATATAAAGCGATCCTATTCCCCTGCCCTTGTGTTGTTCATCACTCAGATCAGTAGCCCAGGCGAG
>JANMYO010000078.1:0-8655 GCA_031382175.1 Bacteroidia bacterium
AATTTCAAAGAGCACATTCTCCCACATGCCTTAGCTGTCCTTGTATTTCTGATCGTCACGGTATTCTTTTTTAGTCCTGTTTTTTTTGAAAACAAAACGATTAGTCAGCATGACATTAGTGAGTGGGAGGCAGGTTCGAAAGCACTGAGGGATTATCGCAATCAAACGGGTGAAGAAGGATTGTGGGCCTCTTCCATGTTTAGTGGTATGCCGGCCTATCTTGTTAATTTAGATTGGAGTGATGGAGTGGTTGTCGGTATGAAGAAAGTGATGTCGGTATTTCTTCCGCATCCCGTAGCCAATATTTTTCTTGCTTTTGTTAGTTACTATATCATGTTGCTTTCCTTCAAGGTGCGGCCCGGCTTTGCGGTGGCGGGAGCGTTGGCATTTGGACTTTCATCCTACATGATTATTGGATTATCGGCTGGGCACAATGCAAGGATTGGTGCCATTGCTTTCATGCCTCTGGTCATGGCTGGAATCCATCTCGGGTTTTCGGGTAAACGTCTTTTAGGATTTGCCGTCACCGCCCTGGGTCTTGCTCTTCACCTTCGCGAGAATCATTTGCAGATGACCTACTACCTGGTATTGATTGTGCTGGTATATGGATTAGTACAACTGGTTTATGCACTAAGGTCAAAGCAGTTAACTGATTTCTTTAAGAATGTACTACTGCTAATCCCTGCCGCAGTATTGGCAGCAGCAACTTTCTTTGGGCAGTTCTGGGCAATCACTGAGTACACCCGATATTCCATTCGAGGCCCCTCTGAGCTCGCGAAGCCAAATGTAAAGTCACAGACGAATGGATTAAGTAAGGAATATGCGTTTGCCTATAAGTATGGAGTGACAGAGTCGATGGTGTTGATGATTCCTGATATTTATGGTGGAGCGAGTACGAGGTCGTTTGTGCAAGATCAAAATAGTGCTACCTATAAAGCCCTTGTTAATTCGGGAGACAATGAATTAGCGAATCGCCTGGCGGGTTTTACCGGGGCGTATTGGGGACCACAAGATTTTACGGGGGGTTCCTATTACGCGGGGGCCATTGTAATTTTTCTTTTTGTGGTGGGTATTTTATTTGCCGATAAAAAATTTGTTTGGTGGTTAGTACCCTTGAGTGCATTGAGTCTCATGCTGAGTTGGGGCGATAGTTTTTCCTCGTTTAATTATTTCATGTTTGATTATTTCCCGGGCTACAATAAGTTCAGGTCAGTCAATTTTGCCTTGGTCATCATCCTGTTTTCAATGCCGTTGCTGGGAATGATAGGACTGGAAAGATTTTTTGAGACCGGTCTTACTAAAGAAACACGAAAGAAATTAATTATTGCGCTATCTATTGCAGGCGGAACCTGTTTATTGCTTTTGATTTTTGCCGGGATGATGAGTTTTACGAAAGAAGGAGAGGGGCAACTGCCTGCCTGGTTTTTAAAAGCATTGCAGGCCGACCGCAAGAGCCTCCTTCGTGCTGATGCCTTTCGATCGCTGTCGTTTATTGTTTCGGTCTTTATTATTCTATATTTCAATGTGGGCAAGAAAGTACCTGCCATGGTCTTGTATGCCTTTCTGGTGATCATGATTACGCTGGACATTGCCATTGTGGACAAGCGCTATTTTACGACTGAAAATTATCAGCGTAAAAGGAGTACATCCTCCTTTACGGCTACTGCTGCAGATGAAGAGATCATGAAGGATAAAAGTTCCTACCGGGTTTATAACTTACAAAACCCCATGGCAGAAGCCCGGACTTCTTATTTCCATCATTCCTTGGGTGGCTATCATGGCGCCAAACTTAGACGGTATCAGGATCTGTACGACTCTTGCATAGCATCAGAAACTAAAAAATTGATTGAAGATGCACAGCAAGGCAATTTGAGTTTTGAAAAATATGGAGTACTCAACATGCTCAACGCAAAATATATCTCCTATGGCCCGGATGCCGATAATGTTATTCCAAATGCAAGCGCCAATGGATCCGCGTGGTTTGTGAAGGAGGTAATTAAGGTGAGTACACCGGCAGATGAGTTGAAAAAGACAGGAGAGATAAACACGCGGGAAGTGGCCGTGATTGATGATTCTAAATTCAACGTCAACCCCGATAGCTATCGGGGTGAATATGATAGCGCCAGTCAAATCGGACTGGTTGATTCAACTCCAGCTTATTTAAAATATGAGTCTGTTTCTTCTGTGAATAGTTTAGCCATTTTTTCAGAGATTTATTATCCAAAAGGATGGAAGGCCACGATTGATGGAAAGGAAGTTCAGATTCTCCGTTGTGATTATGTTCTTCGGGCGCTTGAAATTCCATCGGGTAAACATGTTATTGAATTTAAATTTGAACCTAAGCCCTACACAATAGGAAATAAGGTTACGATGGCCTCCACGTGGATTTTGTTACTGGTGGTCATGGGGAGTCTGGGATGGAGTTGGAGAGGTAAATGATTTTAGAAAATGTATAGGAATAGAAAATGAGTTTATCAAAAATTATTACCGAGGACTTCATCACTCGCTTTAATAAAAAGCCATCGCTCTTTATGGCTCCGGGTAGAATCAACCTGATAGGCGAGCATACCGATTACAATGAAGGCTTTGCTATGCCAGCCGCGATTGACAAGCACATCGCCTTTGCTGTCGCCCCCAGTGGGAATGATCGTTGCAACATTTTCTCAAAGGATTTAGAGGAAGGTGTGACCTTCTCCATCTATGATTTGAATCCGGGAGAGGTTTGGATCAACTATCTGATGGGTGTGATAGACGCCTTTCAACGAAGGGGTCTTCCGGTAAGAGGAGTTGACTGTGTTTTTGCAGGAGATATCCCGGTGGGTGGTGGTATGTCTTCTTCCGCTGCACTCTGCAGTGGCTTCGGATTTGCATTGAATGAGATTTTTCAATTCGGAATAAGTCGACTTGAGATCGCCAAAATTGCCCAAAGCTCGGAACATCACTTTGTTGGCGCGATGGTAGGTATGATGGATCAGTATGCGAGTCTTTTTTCCAGAAAAGAATCCGTACTTCTGTTGGATTGTAAGACGCTGACACATCAAACTATCCCCTTTCATTTTCCGGATCAGGAGATAGTGTTGATCGATACCAAAGTAAAACATTCGATTGGTTCATCAGCGTATAACGAAAGGCGGGACGCCTGTGAACATGGCGTTAGAATTTTAAATAAGAAAAATCCGCTCGTTCATTCACTCAGAGACGCTACCCGGGTCATGCTTTTTGACCACCAGGACGAATTAGGAGAAGATGTTTTCGTCAAGTGTCTCTATATTGTGGAAGAAAATCTAAGAGTACAAAAGGCAGCTGAGTTTTTGAAAAAAAATAATTTGAAAGCATTTGGGGATCTCATGTATCAAACTCACTGGGGCCTTAGTCAGGCGTATGAGGTAAGCAGTCATGAGTTGGACTTCCTTGTTTCTTTGGCGGAAGAACAACGTTCTGAAGTTATCGGATCGCGCATGATGGGAGGAGGTTTTGGCGGATGCACAATCAATCTCGTGGAAAAAGGGAAAGTCAAGGTTTTTAAAGAGATAGTTCTTGCCAAATATTTTGCTACATTTAAAAAAGAACCTGATTTTTATTCTGTAAAACTATCGGATGGTGTTCATTCCGTTCTCTCCTAAATCCTAATTGATATCATTATGCAAAGACTTCAAACTGCAGACTACCTCGTATTTTTCTTTTACTTCATTGTTGTTTCGGTGTATGGGTATTGGATTTATAACAGGAAGAAGAAACTTCAGGCCGACTCAAAGGATTTTTTCCTGGCCGAGGGCTCGCTGACCTGGTGGGCGATTGGTGCTTCTCTTATTGCTTCCAATATTTCAGCGGAGCAGTTTATTGGTATGTCGGGCAACGGTTTTAAGATGGGTCTTGCGATCGCTGCCTATGAGTGGATGGCCGCAGCCACCTTGATTGTCGTGGCCATTTTCTTTCTGCCCATCTATCTGAAGAATAAAATCTACACCATGCCGCAGTTTCTGCGCCAGCGATACAATGGTACGGTGAGCATGATCATGGCGCTCTTCTGGCTTTCGCTTTATGTGATTGTCAATCTTACTTCAATCTTATTTTTAGGCGCTTTGGCGGTAAGTACCATCTCCGGATTGAATTTTACATTGTGTATGATTTTTCTCGCAGGATTTGCCATCATTATTACCCTTGGTGGAATGAAAGTGATTGGCTATACAGACGTTATACAGGTATTCTTTCTGGTACTTGGTGGATTGGCAACAACCTATCTGGCACTTAATCTCGTTTCGGAGCATTTCAATACCACGGGCATGATGAAGGGTCTTGGTTTTTTAATGAGCGAATCAAGCGATCATTTTCATATGATTTTTGATCAGTCGAATCCCAATTATGTCAGCCTTCCCGGGCTCACGGTTTTGATTGGTGCCATGTGGGTTGTTAATCTAAATTATTGGGGATGTAACCAATACATTACGCAGCGCGCCCTGGGAGCTGATTTACCGACAGCACGTACCGGTCTGCTCTTTGCTGCCTTTCTAAAACTCTTAATGCCTGTCATTGTGGTATTGCCCGGCATTGCGGCTTTTGTGCTTTGGAAAAATGGAATGTTTCAGCAGGAAATGCTTGCCAATGGTGAAATGAATCCGGACAGGGCTTATCCGGTATTGTTGAATTTGTTGCCAACCGGATTGAAGGGTCTTTCGTTTGCTGCGCTCACCGCTGCGGTAGTTGCTTCATTAGCCGGTAAGGCCAATAGTATTTCTACCATCTTTACCCTGGACATCTACAAAAACTTCATTAACAAAGAAGCAAGTGAAAAAACATTAGTATGGACCGGGCGACTATCCGTTGTCGCGGCAATGGTATTAGCGATTATCATTGCTCCGTTTTTGGGTATTGATAAAAAAGGTGGCTTTGAATTCATTCAGGAGTATACAGGATTTGTTTCACCCGGAATATTTGCCATGTTCATTATGGGATTCTTTTGGAAGCGCACCACAGTAAACGCTGCGTTGTTTGCGATCATAGGAGGTTTTGCCCTTTCCGTATTCTTCAAGTTTATTCCTGGTTATGCTGATCTTTCATTCTTACAATCCTCTGGCTTTGCGGCTTTAAATCCTGCCTCGGGAGTCGTTGAGATACCTTTTCTCGATCGAATGGGATTTGTATTTGTGATTTGTGTGGTGGTGATGATTCTGATTAGCTTACTGACACCTGCGCACCTTCAGCCAAAAGATACGCTTCATGTTGATGTGGCCATGTTTAAAACCACAAGAGGTTTTGCAGTGGGTGCGCTTTTGGTCCTTGTGATTTTAATTACACTCTATACGGTGTTCTGGTAAGAGGATAAATCTCCTTCGTTGCAAAAGCCACCCGTCTTGTTGAGGTGGCTTTTGTTTTTAAATTTGAGACATGAACAGAATCGATCGGCTTACCGCAATCCTTATTCAGCTCCAATCCAAGAAGATTGTCAAAGCCGAGGAAATTGCCAATCGGTTTGAGATTAGTTTGCGCACAGTCTATCGTGACGTGAAAGCATTAATGGAGGCGGGGGTGCCCATTGGTTCTGAGGCAGGGACAGGTTATTTTATTGTGGACGGGTATCATCTTCCTCCCGTGATGTTCAGTCAGGAAGAAGCGAGCGCAATGATGATGGCAGGTAAACTCGTGGAGCAGATGACAGACCATTCGGTGAGGTCAGCGTTTGACGGTGCTTTGATGAAGATTAAGTCGGTGTTGAATGAAGCCCAGAAAGATCACTTGGAAAGCCTACAGGATCACATTGAAGTGTTAAAGCCAAGAATGAGTTTGCCTGCACAGTCGGGTTATTTTCTTACGGATTTACAAAAAGCCATAGTTGGTAAACAAGTTGTGCAGCTTAGTTATATCAGCAACCAGCAGAATGAGTTTACGCAAAGGGAAGTTGAACCGATTGGCTTGTTTTACTATAGTGCAGCGTGGCATCTGATTGCATGGTGCCGCCTGCGTAACGGCTTTCGCGATTTTCGATGCGATCGCATTAAAGAACTGAAACCAACGGGTGGGATATTTGAAGCGCGAAGTATTTCTACCATGCAGGAATATTTCAATAGTCTTCAGCAGGCTAATGTGGAGATGCAGTCGGCTGTGGTGCTCTTTGAAAAAAGGGAAGCCAGGTACGTAACCAATTCAAAGCATTACTTTGGATTTGTTTCTGAGGAGGAGGTGGAAGGGCAACTTCGCATGAAGTTTCTTACTGCCGATATGCAATTGCTGGCACGGTGGTTACTTTCCTACGGTAGAGGCATAGAAATTGAGAGCCCTGAAGAGCTAAAACTAATCATTCAAGGATTGGTAGAGGAATTACAGGCGCATTACCTTAAACTGGTATGATATATACTTCTTACCCTTCACTCCTGACATAGGGTTGTCAGTCATTCTTGAATAAATAATTAAAACTCTTTTGCTGCTGACATAGGGCTGTCACAGTGCGGTTGTTGATTTGAATAAAAATCGACAGCATGGAAAATAAATTAACCCTCCGAAAATCGATCAAGCTGAATGTCCCGGCAGCCAAAGTTTGGGAAGCACTTACCTCCCCTGAACTCATAAAACAGTATTTTTTTGGAACGGAAATAACTACCGAATGGAAAAAAGGAAGCCCCATTTTTTATCGCGGAGTGTGGGAAGGGAAACCCTACGAAGACAAAGGACATATTCTCGACATCGAAAAAGAGAAATTCATCCGTTACAATTATTGGAGTTCCTTTTCCGGCACGGAAGATATCCCGGCCAACTACGCCAAAATCAGTTATGAATTGTCCGGGGAAAATAATCGCACTATTCTAACCATCATTCAGGAAGGAGTAAAAAATCAAGAAGCCCTTGAACACTCCGAACAAAATTGGAGTTCGGTACTCGATGGATTAAAAAAAATAGTGGAAGCGTAAGAAGAATTAACAAACCCTTTATAAATAAATAGAATGGAGAATCAAAAGAATAACTCATCACTTAAAGTAGTCAAGCCGATCAACTTTCTATTTCATCGGGCAGAAGTCAAGGTCAGTGATCTGATTAACCAGTTACCGATCGCAAAGGAACTCATCAAAGAATGTGTTCGGCTCAATCTTCATCCCACAGGCCCCATCCATTGGCATTACTTCGGCTTTATGGGAGATGAGTCCAAACCTTTCACGTTGGAAATTTGCCTTCCGGTAGGAAGTATCCCTCCTGAGTATGACGGGAAGTTCCACTTCAAGCGCACAGAGAATTTCAAGTCGGTTTCAATCATTCATGAAGGCCCCTGGAACGAAATTCCGAAGAGTTATGGAATATTGATGCAGTATGCTCAAGAGCACGGTTTGCAGCCTTCAGGAGTAAATCGTGAATTGTATATCAATGCTGACTTTATTTACCCCGAAGCCAATGTAACAGAAATACAAATGGGAGTTACTAATTGACAGATGAGAAAGCTTATTCTCCTTTTTGGAATCGTTATAGGTATTATCGGGTTAGTAATTGTTATCCCTTCTTTAATTTAACATGGGAATATTGGTATTTACTACCTCCGTAAAGACTCGTAAGGATGCGGAATTGGTTGCGCCTGCGTTGAATTCTTTTATTGGAAAAGGGAAATGGAATTTTGCGTTGGATGATTCTGATAAGATCCTTAGGATAGTTTCCACCGGAGTAAATCCGGTACAAGCGATACAACTGCTTGAAGAAAATGGCTTCAAGTGCAAAGAATTGGAGGATTGATGATCCATTAGACTATCAAGGTACTTTTGCCCTACACAACCGTTAAGAATCTTATTCTAACTTTACCCCGTGGAGTTAGAAGATAAGGTCAAGGCTGTTGAGCAGGTGTTCCATCAGCTGGATGAGGAGATAATTGAGTTGCAGCAATGGTCTACTCTTCATTGCAAGTCCGGCTGCGGCAAATGCTGTTTTAAAGCTGATATAGAAGCCACTATTCTTGAATTTCTTCCCTTTGCTTTTCACTTGCAAAAAGCAGGAAAGGCAGAATGGTGGTATGAACAGTTGAAGCAATCTGATTCTTCTATTTGTTTGATTCTCAATCCAACCCAAATGGGCGCTGGGCTCTGTTCACAATATCAGCACCGAGGATTGATCTGCAGATTGTTTGGCTATTCAGCCAGGACCAACAAGTATGAAAAGCGGGAATTAGTGACCTGTCAGATCATTAAAACAGAACAATCTGCGGCCTACCTTGAGACGGAGAAAAGAATACGGGAAGGTGCAGCCGTTCCGGTGATGAGCGATTACTATATGCAATTACATGCAATTGATTTTGAACTCACCAAAGATTTTTACCCGATCAACCAAGCCATCCGGAAGGCCATTGAGGTGGTGCTTCAGTATTTTGCTTACCGGTAATCTGCAATCAAATTAAATTTTACGTAACCATTATTGATTTGATGAGTATTTCATTTCACTAATGACATACTGCCATGCTGAAAAACTACTTATTTATTTCTTTTCGGCTTGTTAGAAAAAACAAAGCCTACTCTCTCCTTAACATTCTGGGTCTTACGTTGGGCATAACCTGCGCCTTGATTATCTTTTTGTTTGTTCATGATGAGCTGACGTATGACATGAGTCAACCGGAAAATATCTACCGATTGAACGCTGCTTACCACCTTCCTAATGGCGGGGGATTCGAGGAGTATGCAGCTTCAGGCC
>JANMYO010000017.1:0-35779 GCA_031382175.1 Bacteroidia bacterium
GGGAGGGGGCCACAAACTCATTACCCGGTGTTAACGGATCATCTGGAGTACCAGGATCAGCGTAGCTACTTGCATCCACTGTATAGTCTGGCTGGCTGGCATCAACCGAGTGCAACAATAATTCATCTGCTCTCCAATAAGGCTGGCGGTAGTTAGCATTACTTAGCGTCTTTCTGTATACATAAGCAGCGTTGAAGTAAACTTCAGAATTGGCGCCTACAGGGATTGCTCCGTTGATTAAGAACTTCATAGAAGTATTGTCAGGAGTACCATTCTTATTATTTCCATCCGGGAAACGTGCCAAATATTTTTGAACCTGAGAAATACTGAATGCAGAATTGTTGGTAAGGTCTCTGGCATCACTAAGCGCATCAATTGGATCTTTTCTGATGATCGCATTCGCTTGATTGAATGAAATGTGGTAGTTAATGAACCCCTTGTTACCAAAGTTAGCTCCACTGTTATAATTTATTCCATAACTCTGACCTCCGTATTTAAACGTTGATCCTGTGTTAACAGAAACTGAAGTAGCATCATATTTATCTTTCAGAATAATGTTCATTACACCCGCGATGGCATCTGATCCGTATTGGGCAGAGGCACCGTCACGTAGAACTTCAACACGTTTAATCGCATCCAGTGGGATAGCAGAAAGGTCAGCTCCCGTTTCTCCACGACCCGGGCTTGTCTGTGTGTACACCAGGGAGGTAAGGTTCTTACGCTTTCCATTGATCAAAATCAATGTGCGGCTTGGTCCCATGTTACGTATCTCGTAGGGGTCAAACAACGAGGTAGCATCATTAACAGGAGTGTTTACCGTGTTAAATGATGGCACTCTGTATTGCAGGGCCTTATCAAAGGAAACCTGTCCCGAGGTCTTGAGCTCAGCGGCTGTAAAGTTATCCACAGGTAGCGGAGTATCCGTCAGCGTGCGCTGTGAACCTCTGCCTACTGAAACAACAACCTCGTTAAGTTGCTCAGCGGCAGGTTCCATAGAAATTGAAAAATCTGTACGACCAGCAATGTCTACTTCTTGAGTGGCGTAACCCACAAAAGAAATCACCAATGTGGTGGCTGACGTTGGCGCTTTTAGCACAAATTTTCCGTTGCTATCCGTGGCAGTCCCAGAAGAACTTCCTTTCGCAACAATGTTGACACCCGGTATAGGAGTACCGTCCGATTGATCGGTCACCGTACCCGTAAGGTCAGTGGTTTGCGCCATCGCCTGCAGTCCGGCAAACAACAGCATGATGAGAATAGATAAAGGTTTTTTCATTGTTTTTTTTGGTTAGATTCACTAAAATATCAAAATTTTGCTAACATAAAAAGTGTTGCAGGATATTGTAAGAATGCGTAGAGTCTCATCCCAACCTTCTCCATAGGCGAGGGGTGACTGTTTCTGCAAGATTTATCTTTCAATAATGTTTCTGTTCTTCTTTTAAAGTGCTATAAGTTTACTGCGGAAGGCTCTAAAACAAAAAACCCCGAAGCGTTCGCTTCGGGGCACTCTCTATGCAAGCAGAGAGTTAGTAAATGATAAGGCGTCAATTGTTAGGCGTCTCAGCAATTAGTTTTGTTAATAACGATAGTAATCTGGCTTGAAAGGGCCTTTTACCTCTACTCCAATATATTTAGCTTGTTCACCGGATAGTTCTTCAAGTTCTACACCAATTTTCTTCAAGTGAAGACGGGCTACCTTCTCATCCAGATGTTTCGGAAGCATGTACACTTTGTTCTCATACTTATCGGTATTCGTCCAAAGTTCAAGCTGTGCCAACGTTTGATTAGTGAAGGAATTGGACATGACAAAAGAAGGATGCCCTGTTGCGCAACCGAGGTTAACCAACCGGCCTTCTGCCAGCAAAATTACCTGACGCCCATTCTTCAAAGTATACAAGTCTACCTGAGGCTTCACTTCATCCTTGGTTGAGTTCTTATTTAACCAAGCCACATCTATTTCATTATCGAAATGACCAATGTTACACACGATGGCTTTGTCTTTCATGGATTCAAAATGACGGCTTGATATAATCCCGAAATTTCCGGTAGCCGTTACAATGATGTCAGCATCTTTCACCGCATCGTTCATTTTCTTCACCGCAAAGCCATCCATAGCCGCCTGCAATGCGCAAATTGGATCAATCTCGGTAACAATCACGCGCGCACCGGCACCACGAAGAGAAGCAGCTGATCCCTTTCCAACATCACCATATCCTGCTACTACAGCAACCTTACCCGCCATCATTACATCAGTAGCTCTGCGAATAGCATCTACCAACGATTCTTTACAGCCGTATTTATTATCAAATTTTGATTTCGTTACGGAGTCATTGATGTTAATGGCAGGCAATGGAAGTTTTCCATTGTTCATGCGTTCAATCAGTCGGTGAACTCCCGTTGTAGTCTCTTCTGAGATACCACGGATGCCAGCAATCAATTCAGGATTCCTGTCCAGCACCATATTCGTCAAATCACCACCATCATCTAAAATCATGTTCAATGGCTTACCTTCTTTGAATGCATAAAGTGTTTGCTCGATGCACCAATCAAATTCCTGTTCGTTCATTCCTTTCCATGCAAACACGGGAATACCGGCAGCCGCGATAGCAGCAGCAGCATGGTCTTGTGTAGAGAAAATATTGCACGAAGACCAGGAAACTTCAGCTCCCAGCTCAATCAGCGTTTCAATAAGCACGGCTGTTTGAATCGTCATGTGAAGGCATCCGGCAATGCGTGCACCCTTCAATGGCTTTTTAGCTCCGTATTCTTCACGGGTTGCCATTAAGCCAGGCATTTCAGCTTCGGCCAATTTAATTTCTTTCCGTCCCCAGGCTGCCAGGGACATGTCTTTTACTTTATAAGGAGTTTTCTCTGCTACCATAAGGTTTTTTTGTTTTCTATTCAATTAAGGGCTCAAAAGTACAATAAAGGTTTGAAAAAGTTCGCTATGAATGGGGTGTAATTCAGTTCTTTACAGGCACCAATGAACTTTTGGTAATTAGGAATATGTTGAGAATAAAATTTCAAACGAATGAATAAGCCCCAAATAAAAATAGAAATAGTGTCTGATGTGGTGTGCCCTTGGTGCTACATCGGCAAACGAAGACTAGAAAAAGCGTTGGATCAACTCAAGGATCAATTTGACTTTGATGTAGAGTATTCTCCTTTTGAGCTTAACCCTGATATGCCTCTTGAAGGCAGAAACCAAAAAGAATACCTGACTCAAAAGTTCGGTGGCGAAAATAAGTATTCACAAATCACCAGTCATGTTACAAAAGTTGCCGCTGCGGAGGGGCTGAATTTTGATTTTACAAAGCAACTTATTTCACCCAATACAAAAAATGCACACCGGATCATCTGGTTTGCAAAGCGTAAAGGCATGCAATTGGAAATGAAAGAGGCCTTAATGCAAGCTTACTTCGAACAAGGCATTGATCTGTCAAAAAAGGAAAATCTAACACACGTAGCGGTTCGGGTTGGCTTAGATGAGAAGGAGGTGATTGCACTTCTTGAATCAGAAGAAGGATTAGCTGAAGTTACTTTTGCCGAACAAATGAATTATCAGCGTGGCGTAAGTGGCGTTCCATTCTATATCATTAATAATAAATATGGAATTTCCGGGGCCCAGCCTGCCAAGGCATTTATAGAGGCTTTAACTAATATTGGTCGCGAATACTTACTACTCGCTTAATCCTTATTGCTGGTCTTACTCAAAATAACCATACGTGAATTGCGAGTACCCGCAATGGGTGTGGGCTGGCACGAAGCAATCCCATAATCTTTGGGGATCGCTTCGCGCCCCCCGCTTCCTCCTCAGATACTCGCGATAACGGAAGGTTATTAGTTTTGCGTAACATCATTTCTACTATGTCTATTTTTTAATCAACTCATCTTGTTTAATAATAGCCGTCCACACGCTGGTCTTTCCTTCATCCATACGGGTCCAGATGGGAGCGATTATTCCTTTATGCGCAGCAATATTGTTGTAGTCTCCAAAGAATTTTTCACTGCTTGGTAAAAAAGGGGCTTCACTTATTTTCAATTCATTAAAATTATTTCCACCGTCTGTTGAATAGGCTAGATAAACATCGGTGCGAAAATCATCATACGCTCTGCGATCGTAGTAAACGATGTAAATATATCCTGTTGCCTGATCGACTGCCATCCAGGGAAAGAACTGATGCTTTCGGGAGTCATCTTTGTTGATGCGTTCGGGTTGCGTCCAGTTGTCTCCGTGATTTATTGACCTCATGAACCAAATATCCGTATCATCTTCTCCATTGGTTTGATCGGCCCATACTAAATACAGGCTTCCACGGTAGATGCTTTTGCTATTATCGATCATCAACACGGGCATCCCATTGCATCGGTTGATTCCGGGTATGTCCATTGACCAACCTCCCTTTTGTTTAGTCAACGCCATGTCATTGTGCAACCAGGTCTTGCCTTCGTCATAGGATCGATCCATAAAAATAATTCCCTGATTGGCCCAGGTCACAAACATTTTACCATCCGTTCCTATGGCGGGCACCGCTCCCTCTGCGGTATTATCATCATCAATGCAGTCTCCCTGTGTTTGGCTCATCTCAATGGGGTCACTCCATTTTTTTCCACCATTGGTTGATTTACTGAAAAGAATAGTAGACTGACAGTTTGGATCTTTCAATCCATACTTATCAAACTGAGTCCAGGTCACACAGATTTGATCACTCTTAGGATCAACGGCCGGCCAGGCTTTGTCCATGTCTTTAGGCGGATTGTAACCGATGGAGGTTCCGGTACTCCATGTCTTTCCACCATCTGTCGATTTTTGACAAACAATTCTTTCTAGCCATCCTTCAGATTCTGTTGTACCCGGATTAGCTAAATGAAAGTAATAAAAATCTCCCTTGACATCAGAAATTAATGCAGGATCGCCATACACCCCATAGGGTGATTCCAATTTTGTTTCACTCCACGTAGCACCTCCATCCATTGTATAGATAGCCCTGTCAAGTACCACGCCAGCAACAATATTCAGTGGATTTTTATGATTGATAGCAATACTTGGCTCAACGGGGGGGTACGTATCGTTCTTCTCCACCGTCAGTTTTATGTTTTTGAATTGAGCTATTCCCGGAAAATGCGCTGTGATCAGCAAAAAAGTAAAAAGCAGAAAGCTTAATCTCCTCGTCATTTTCATGCTCACAAGTGCTTATTTTTCTTTAATATCTCCACCCAATGCAGATAGCCAGCGGCACTCAAATGTAAACCATCCGATGAGTACTTCGCTTCTAATTTACTTTCTTTATCCAAGAAGTCTGTATAAAGATCAACATAGGTGTAGTTCATACGCTCTGCATATTTTTGTAACTGGGTATTGATAGTAATAACATGATCGTTCTTATCGTAATTCTTAGGGAATTGCTTAAATGAATTATTGGTTGGCAAAATACTTTGAACATAAATTTTCGTCTTGGGCGTTCCCGAATGAATTTTATTGAGGATGGTAAACAGGTTTTCAAGAATGACCTCATCGGGAATGTTTTTAGAAATATCGTTTATGCCGATTAACAGAAAAATTTTTGATGGCTGGTGCCTGACGAGTTCGTTCAGGCGATTGAGGATGCCGAAGGTAATATCCCCGCTGATCCCCCGGTTCATGACGGTGGAATCTTTCAATAATTTTTTCCAGTTTCCACCTTCGGTAATGCTGTTGCCCAGGAACATCACTTTACCCTTCACGACAGGCTCTTTTTTAAATACCTCTGATCTTTTCAGATAATGGTCGGGTACGGTGGGGATGGTATCCCAAGTACGTTGAGCCGCCAGATTGATGTGAATCAGGAGAAACAATGCAACGGGGATCATTTTACAGTCGCAGGTATTTTTCATGGTAATAGTTGGTTTAAACCCTGAAGGTTTACTGAATTGATCGAAAATTACAACTAACCCTATCCAAAGACAATAATTTATGGGCTAGTGCTTCCAAATGTCCTGTATTAAGAAATCAAAAAAATATAATGAGACTAAGTAACTGATGCTACGCAAAACAATTTGATTCCCGATCTGTTCTTGCAGACGAATACAGTTGTGCTATATTTGCGCTCCGAAATTGAAAAAATAACAACTTAAAATTATGAAAACTCAAAAATCACTTCTCATCGTAGGCATCTTCGCTGCCTTTGCTATTATCGTTACCAGCTGTGGTGACGGTGGAAAAGCCGCCAAAGAAAAGGCAACTCAGGATTCAATCCGTGTTGCTGACTCTGTGGCTGCTGTACAACGGGTAGCGGATTCAATCGCTGCCTTGCCAAAGTCAATTGCTGAAACGGCAATCAACACACCTAACTTGAGCACATTAGTTGCTGCTCTTACTGCTGCTGAATTGGTAGACGTAATGAAAGGGACTGATGCACTCACTGTTTTTGCTCCTACTAACGATGCTTTTGGTTCTATCCAGGCAACCGTTGATATGTTGTTGAAAGCGGAGAACAAATCCAAGCTTCAAAATGTATTGAAGTACCATGTTGTTGCAGGTACAGTAAAGTCAGGTGATTTGAAAGATGGTCAGGAATTGACTACGCTTCAAGGAGAGAAAATTAAAGTATCCATTAAAGATGGCAAAGTATTCGTAGGTGGTGCTGAAATAACTAACCCTGATGTTGCCGTTAACAATGGAGTAGTTCATATGGTGAATAAAGTATTAGTACCTAAGAAGATGTAATTCAGTTTACGTTTTCTTCTTAGTTAAAAAAGCCCTCCAGATATCCGGAGGGCTTTTTTATTTGCCAGCGATTGCTCAACTTTTGCAAAATCCTGATCTTTTCTCAACTTCTGCCCTGATTGAAAATGACACAAGCAAAAAACTATACGCTTACGGTAGCTGTTACGCTGGTGATCGCCAATATGATCGGTACGGGGGTGTTTACTTCTCTTGGTTATCAGGTAGGCCCAATACCTTCTGGATTTGCCATACTTACGTTGTGGTTTGTTGGTGGGATCATTGCACTATCTGGTGCGTTTACCTATGCTGAAATTGCAACTACACTGAAACGCTCAGGAGGTGAGTATTATTTCTTAGGAAAAATATTCCATCCTGCCCTTGGCTTTGTCAGTGGATGGATGAGCGCCATGGTAGGTTTTGCGGGAGCCATATCTGCGGTGGCGATTGCTATTGGAGAATATTCTCAGATAGCCTTGGGTTTCCCTACCAAAGTTGTTGCCGTTCTGGCTATTCTCCTGGTATCCACCATTCATTGGTTTGGTGTAAGGACAGGTGGACGTGCTCAAACCTTTCTGACTTCTATAAAACTTTCCCTTATTGGCTTCTTCTGCCTGACACCCTTCTTTCTCACCACAGAAAATACTTCCGGCATATCTTTTTTACCCACTGTTCAGGATTTCTCATTGATACTAAGTCCAGGATTTGCCGTGTCTTTAGTATTTGTCGTGTATGCCTATACAGGTTGGAATGCTTCTGCATACATCGCAGGCAACCTGGATAATCCAAATCGTAACCTTCCCATCTCTTTGATTGTGGGAACGTTACTCGTAGCCATCATTTACATTGCGCTCAATGGCACCTTTTTATATTCCGCCACCTTGGCTGAGCTTGATGGTCAAAACGATATCGGCAATGTGGTGGCTCAAAAATTATTTGGAACTAAGGCTGGATTCATTTTTTCGGGTTTATTCAGCTTTGCTTTGCTCTCCACGTTAAGTGCTATGACAATAGCGGGACCGCGTGTGACAGAAGCGATGGGAGAGGATTATCCGATGCTGAAAGGTTTCTCTGCAAAAAACAGATTCAACATGCCCTACCTTGCCCTACTTGGTCAGGGAGCATGGGCCATCTTTTTGGTATTGGTAAGTTCATTCAAAGAAATTATTCAATACATTTCAATAAGCCTCTCTATCTTCTCGATGATCACGGTGCTGGGTATTTTTGTAGTTCGTAAAAAATTCAAGAAAGAAGAAAGACCCTATCAGATGCCCCTCTATCCTCTTCCTCCAATTCTCTTCACGTTGTGCACGAGCTGGATGATTTACTATGTTACAAGTGATGATCCCCTTATTATCCTTTACTCCATGGCCACAATGGTTCCGGGATTAATTTTATATTTTGTCATTTCAAAAAAGAAAGCATTGTGAAATTCTATCGCTGGTCAATCCTTTTGTTAACGCTGGTTTCATGTTCTACCCGCCCCGAAACCAAAATTGAAGCCGCAGCGGATTCAGTGGTGGTAATGGACAGTATCGCCATGATAGATACTATCCGTGTTGAAGTACCAAAAGTTTATCAAGACAGTCTGCTTGACAACTTGGGAAGGTTTATTGCCGGGCTTCCTCAGCGAGATTCCAACTCCTTTGCTGCTTTTGAAAGAGATAACTACTGGAAAGAATACAGGGCGTCCATGGACACGAACTGGAACAAAATGTATCACGACCGATTAGAGAAGATGCAAATCTGGGAGGCGTCCACTTTTTCAACTACCCTCAATGATACCTTGGCGGTATTTTATCCTTTCTCAGGCCCTGATTTTCTACACGCCCATTACTTATATCCTCATGCCAAAGAATACATCCTTGCTGCGCTCGAGCCAATAATTGAAATTCCCCCGCTCGATACTTTATCGATTACAGAACGAGACAAATTTTTAGATAGCCTCGGACATTCCCTTCGTGATATTTTTAACAAAAGTTACTTCATTACCACGCACATGAAGAAGGATCTCAAGCAGATCAGAGGTGTACTGCCCGCTCTCTACTTTTTTATGGAACGCTCGGGCTATGAACTGTTGGATCATCACTTCATTTCGTTGGATTCAGCAGGCCAGGAAGTTGCAGTAAAAATCGGTCAACTTCACTGGCAGAAAACTCCGGGAGTAAAAATTACTTTTCGAAACATTCAAACACAGGAGATCAAAACACTCTACTATTTCAGTATCAGTATTTCAGATCAGGGCTTAAAGGAACGACCAGAGTTTGTCAAATTTATCAACGCTCGTTCACCTTTTAATACTTTTGTTAAATCCGCTTCCTATCTGATGCACAACTCACCGTTCAAAATGGTGAAAGAACTTATTCTAACTAATACCGAAAGTTTATTTCAGGATGACACCGGCATACCCTATCGGGATTTTAAGAGCCGATTGGATGTGGGCTGGCAACTTTATGGAGAATATACAAAGCCCGTTAAAGATTTCGGAGATGAAAAATTCCAACCTGACCTTGATTCTCTTTATAAATCATCAAAAGATAAGAAGGATATACCTTTTAGTCTGGGCTATCATTGGGGAAGCAAAAAACAGAATTATATGCTGATCAAGAAATCAGCCTCGATTGATATTCGTAAATAACCCGCGCTCAGCCAATCCTGCTTTAGTTTTCTGGATAACTCAAGAACATGCAGCATGCATTGTTTTTTAGTGCATTATGAATAATTTTTTAGATTAATCTAAAAAATTATTCATATTCGTGTAAATTTGTCGCCTAATCCGGCCCAAATGCATCGCGTATGAGGAAACTATTCAGCTTATACTTCATTTTTCTGGCATCCATCATCTGCATCTCCTGTGAAAGTCTATTTCCAGAGGGTCCTGCTCAGGATCAAATTCTTGACGGGCCGGTAGATGGTCTTAGTCCGGATCAACTATCCTTATTTCTCAAGGGTGATGTAGCGTTTAATGATCAAATCTTTACAACTTTAAATGGCCTCGGCCCAATCTTCGTTGCTACTTCCTGCGGCTCTTGTCACCCGGGTGATGGCAAAGGTCATCCCTTCACAACGCTTATACGTTTCGGGCAAATTGATGGAACCGGCAATCAATACCTTAATCAGGGAGGACCTCAATTACAGAACAGAGCAATACCTGGATTTAATATAGAAGAAATTCCTTCGGGGGCTACTTTCTCCAAATTCACTCCGCCTGCCAACACTGGCCTGGGTTACCTGGAAGCAGTAACTGACGGTGACTTGCTGGCGATGACAGATCCTACCGACAGCAATGATGATGGTATCTCTGGTGAAGTGAATTGGATTACATTGCCGGATTTTATAATTCCTTCCAATGATCATAGTACAAACAATGGCAAGTATATTGGACGGTTTGGAAAGAAAGCCGGTGCATTCAATCTCACGCACCAGACCGTCAACGCCTATATTCAGGACATGGGTATTACGACAGACTATCACCCACAAGAACTTCTTCATGGCAGCACAGGAAATATATTAAATGACAATGCTCCAGATCCCGAGCTAACTCAGTCCACGGTGGATCAAGTTGTTTTTTATTTAAAGACGTTGAAAGCCCCCATTCAAAGATCGCAACATGAAACGGGAATTGTAGCAGGACAAAATTTATTTCTTCAACTAGGATGCGAAAGCTGTCACAGGCAAACTTTAAAAACAGGAATTTCAACTATCGCTCCTCTCTCAACAAAAGAGTTTCATCCTTATACAGACCTGCTCCTGCATGATATGGGACCGGCCCTTGATGATAGCTACACCGAGGGCAGCGCTAAAACCAGTGAATGGCGTACACCACCGCTTTGGGGTTTAGGACTTTCTAAAAATTCGCAAGGAGGAGAGTATTTTCTATTGCATGATGGAAGAGCCAGAAGTATAGAGCAGGCCATCCTGCTACACGGTGGCGAGGGCAAAAAAAGTCATGACGCTTTTGAAGCCTTATCAGAAACAGAAAAACAAAACTTGATTCGGTTTTTAGAAACTCTATGAAAAGAAAAGATTTTATAAAGACCTGTGGCGCTTACTGCGCAGCTGGTGTGGGCATTACCTCCCTGATGGAAAGTTGCGCCTCCGCCAATTATTATGCAGTGAATATTTTTGAAAGCAATCAACTGGCAGTAAAGAAATCTGAGTTCATATATCTAACAAATAAAGAAAAGAAAGTTCGTCAATTTGTGTTGGTGAAAAATGAAAAATTAGAATTCCCCATCGGGTTATACCAATTTGGTGAAAACGAATACCTGGCCCTATCGCTTAAATGCACCCACCAGGGCTGCGAAGTACATCCGTATGATGATTATCTGGTGTGTCCTTGCCATGGAAGCGAGTATTCCAATCGTGGAAAAGTATTACAGCCACCGGCAGAGATTAATCTGAAGGAGTTTCATGTGAGTGTAAGTGATGACATTATTTTCATTCAGTTGTAAAAATGAAACAAACTATTCTTGTTCTGATCTTAATAATAGTTGGTGAACAATCCGGCTTTGCTCAGGTGGATAGTGTCAAGAGAAAAAGAATAAAAACTGATACCAGTAAACTGTTGATGAATGTAGATGCCATCTACAATCGTCCTTTTCTGCAGGTAGGCAAAACTCCGGTAGCCGTGGGCGGATACCTGGAAGCTAACTCACAATACTTCGTGACGGAAGGAATTTCTGAAGGTCTTTCTTTTCAAATGCGGAGGATGACGCTTTTTCTTTCTTCCACGATTTACAAACGCATCAAATTTCTTTCAGAACTTGAATTTGAAGATGGCACAAAAGAGATTAATATTGAATTTGCCGCAATGGACCTTGAACTTCATCCGCTATTTATTGTCCGGGGCGGAATCATTATGAACCCTATCGGGGCTTTCAATCAAAACCACGATGGCCCCAAATGGGAATTTGTTGACAGGCCAATTTCGGCTACCCAACTATTGCCCGCCACGTGGAGCAATGCTGGTTTCGGGCTGCATGGAAAAAAATACAGTCGCCATTGGGTTTACGCGTATGAAGTTTATCTGACCAATGGTTTTGATGACAGCATCATTGCCAACTCAGAAAATAAAACTTTCCTTCCTGCCACCAAACTTAACCGCGATCGTTTTGAAGAAAGTTTCAATGGCCAGCCTTTGCTCACCGCCAAGATGGCCTTGCGCCAGCGTAACATTGGTGAAGTTGGAATTTCATACATGGGTGGAGTTTATAACAAGTTTCAGGATGACGGCCTTACCCTTGACGAAAAGCGAAGGACAGATACCTGGGCTATTGATTTCAACACAAAGCTTCCCGTTAAAACTTATATAACCGGAGAAGTTACTTTTATTCATGTCAATGTACCGTCAACGTATACACAACAATATGGCAATCGTCAATGGGGTGGCTTCCTTGACATTGTTCAGCCCATAGTACAAAAACCAGTTTTGGGTTTTGAAAAATCTGTTTTAAACCTGGCATTGAGATTTGAATATGTAGATTGGAATAAAGGCAGCTTTACCGAAACAGGAGGCAACATAGCCGAAGATATTTTTGCCATAGTACCAGCTATCAGTTTTAGACCCACAAGTCAAACCGTGTTGCGGGCAAATTACCGGTATCACTGGACGCGCGACTCGTTTGGAAATGCAGCAGTGAAGACAGCCGGTTTGCAAATTGGATTTTCTACTTACTTCTAACAGCTTACATAGACTGTAGGCGTCATGATACCTGTGAGCCTGCCTGCGGTAGGCAGGGTGTTTGGACGTCTCCATCGATCCAATTCTATCAACTACTTTTTTATAAGCAATGCTTCTTCTAAAATAAAATTGCCGTGCTCTATATCAGTGGTGTTCAACCGCAGTTTCCCTTTTACACGAATAAATTGATCCGCTTCAAAACGATCTTGTTTGGTTTTGAAAACTATTTCTGAAATAGACTCTGGTCCGGCCCCACCGCAAAAAAAACACTGACTGTAGGGAAATTTGGATAAGATGATATAGGCATCACCATCCACATCGATAGGTAAATAATAGCCTTCTAAATCAATTTCTTTTCCCTCAAGCGCTTTTAATTCAGCTGGAAAATTCGGGTACAGGAAATACTCCTTTGCGCTGTCATTGTATTTCGCCTCAAATTTTGTTTTGGCAAATGAGACCCATCCATCGGCTTGAGCAAAACAAGAAGTACTTACAAAAGTGAGTACCATAAAAGTTCCAAAAAGTAGTTTCATAATTATCTAAGAATTCTAAAAATACAAATTTCAAATCCAAATCAAACAGAGACTATGAACCTGCCAATACTTTGTGAATATCAGTTCGATAGGCCTGGATTGCCGGAATCAAAGAACACACGATTCCTAAAATAACGCTACCTAAAAGAATAAAAATTTCCTCTCCATAAAAAGTCAACGCAGTAATCCCTGTTTTCTGACTCTCAACTATCGCTTGCGTGAAGGCAAATAAAACGACATGCCCCAGGGCAAGCCCAATGATACTACCCAGTAGGGTTAGCGTACTTCCTTCCAATACAGTGACAACAAAAAGCTTAACACGACTGGCACCCATGGATCGCATGATGGCAAGGTCATATTGTCTTTCTTTCAAGGAGTTATACAAGGCGATGAAAATGCTTAAGCCTGAAATAAAAATCAAAACATAGGCAAAACCCATAAGCGCCTCCACGCCTATACCCAAAATCGAAAATAATCTTGCTGTCTCAAAAGCCGGGGATGCGGCTTGCAATTTACTCTGACTATTAATAAAACGCGGAAGCTGAAGGGCAGCAATGGGGTTCCTATATTGAACAAGCAGCGCAGTAATTTCACGCGTGGAATCACCCGCCTCCACGGTAGGCACTAACGGAGAAGGATTCTTTATCGCTAGAATCTCAGTTTCATGCTCTGCCTCGTCATGTTCTTCGCGTTCTTCATGCACTTTCCAAATGCTACCCACATTGGTAAGAAGTAAATTATCCAGCACTGTATTAGTTTTCTTTAAGATTCCAGTCACTTGAAAAAGCACTTCCTCATGATCGTGACCATCAATAGATAACCCATGCGCACTGGCGAAACGATTGCCTATTTTCAAACCAGACACTTCAGCGGCAGTTGCTCCCGCTACAATCTCAAGGTCTTTTGACCACCATTGACCTGAACCAAGTTCTGCCTGATACAAAGCAGGATAATCGTGATTTGTTCCTACAATTCGAAAATTTTTATAACTATCTCCTAACGCTAAGGGAATTGCCTTTTTCACCAATCGATGTTTTGCCAATCGCTCGGCTTCATTCAATTTGATATTGCCTGTCGGAAAATCAACATGAAAAATATTACAGAGGATAAGTTGAAGAGGACTACCCTTCGCCCCTACTACCAGATCAATGCCTTTCGCATTTTGACTGATCTTTTCCTTTAGCTGATTGCTTAAGAGGAGCAAAATGGTAATGACGGCAATGCCTAAAGCCAGTAAAAAAATATTTAAGACTGTGTTCAGCGGCTTTGCCTTAAGATAATTCCATACCAGAGAAAAGATAGACATCTGTTTGCTTACGGGTTATTCAACACCAATTGAGTTGGAATAATTGATTTTAATCGTTGATCATGCGTAGCCACCACCAACGTTGCATGGTTCGTTTGAGCAGCATTAAGTAATAACTTTATGACACGCTCACAACTTCTATCATCAAGAGCAGAAGTTGGCTCATCCGCAAAAATTACCGTGGGCTTATTCAAAACAGCCCGGGCAATGGCTACGCGTTGTGCCTGGCCCTGACTTAGTTCATTTATCCTGGAATCTCCTTTCTCTTCTAACGCTAATTCCTTTAAGACCTCTTCCACCCTACCTTCATCTTGTTTCAATCCTGCCAAAAAAGGCGCCATCAGTAAATTCTTTCTCACGGTAAGCGCATTAATAAGATGATTTTTTTGAAACACGAATCCCATATTCGCCCCCCGAAAGTGATCAAGCTTGGATTCGGATAGCAGGGTGATGTCGGTTCCCTGAATAGTTATCCTCCCTTGTTGAGATGTTAAGAGCCCACTCATCAAATGCAAGAGTGTTGTCTTTCCACTACCTGATTCACCTAACAACAACCATTGTGCTCCCTTACGTATTTCAAAATCATCAAACCTAATTCTCTTTCCAGAAGAATATCCATAACTCAGTCCACTAACTTCAATCATACTTGTAAGTTATTCTAGTTTCGAGTTTAAAGTTTCGGACTGAGCTTATCATTTTTTTTAACCCAACCCGAAACGCTGAAATTGAAACTCGTAACTATCTCTTCAATGGTTCATAATTTTTAAACGGAGAGATACTCACTTTCTCCAATGCATTGCGATAGCTCTGCCAGGTGGTCGCATAAAACTTGTTCACCTTCTCTACTATCCCACCAACTTGATCTTCGGCTTGTTTATAAACGCGTTGGTCAGTTGTGTTCACTGGTTTTCTGGAGGAGCCGATATAGCTGCCCGCTGTATTGATATACGATACTGGGGTTATGTAATTATATAATATGCCTTGTCGCTTATCTTCCTTACCTAAAATAAAATCAAAAACAGCATTGATCGAATCTTTCACTGCCTTAGTTTTCTCCAAGGCTTCTTTCAGGTCATCGCGCTTGGTGGCTTTCATTTTATTTTCAAGTTCCTCTGCCACTTCCTTCGATTCTCGTAATCGATCTGTTGCCGATGACACCACGGTAGTAAGCCTATCCAAATCCTTCAACATTTTATAACGAGCTTCAATGGTGCTAATGGGTGTATTCAAACGTGGATCATCTTTTACCGTGATATTGGTAGAATCTTTCTTATCACCAAATGTAATGCGGAGTTTGTACACTCCTGGAAGTACATTGATTCCTCCAATCTCTGGTGCACTTGTCACGGGTTTCTCACGTGAAGGATTACGAAATCCTTTTTCATTCAATCCCCACGTCATACGATTCAAACCATTGTCTTCAGGAGCTTTCTGTTTGAGCGTGCGAATAAGTTTTCCATTGGAGTTAAAGATATCTAATGTCGTAGAGTCATACTTTACCTTTGACTCTTCTTTCTTTTCATCAGGCTTTACTTCAGCAGGCTTGGTGGCACTAGCCTTTTTAGTGTCACTAACCTTGGTAGCGCTGGTCTCCTCAGTTTTAGCTTTAGGCTTATTAACGACATAAGAAATCAATGCACCGTAGGATCTGTTCTGTCCATTAAAAACCGCATCGGCATCGAAACGAGGACCGGTGGGCTGTTGCGTTTCAGTGATATAAGCATCAGGAGGTGAAAAAAGATGAACTGGTTTATCAAGTAATTGCGCACCTGACTTCACCATTTCACGCAGTGGTCGTATATCATCCAAAACATAGAATGCGCGACCAAACGTAGCAATTGCTAAATCATGTTCCCGGGGATGAACTACTAAATCCATAGTCGGTACTCCTGCCGGGTAATCTGATGTCCATCGCGTCCAGTTTTTTCCTTCATCCAAACTTACCCACAAACCATTTTCCGTTCCTAAGAACAATAATTTTGATTCCACCGGATCCTGAACAACAGCTAACGTATAATTATTTTCGCCCACCTGTGCAGATGATACCAGGCTCTCCCAGGTCACACCAAAGTCCCTGGTATGAAACAGATACGGTTTAAAATCAAACTGCCGGTAATTATTAACAACAACGAAAGCTTCTCCTGCATTTTGAGTTGACACTTGTACTTGAGGTATCCATGCTGCTTTTGGCATTCCAATAATTTTTGGTGCTACATCATTCCATGTCTTTCCTCCGTCTTTCGTGAGTTGCACACGTCCATCGTCTGTGCCCACCCAAATAACACCCTGTTGCTTAGGGCTCACGGCTACGGCAATAATGGTACAATGATTCTCTGCTCCGGTAGCATCCATCGTTATACCTCCACTCTCACTTTGCTTTTGTTTTTCAGGGTCATTGGTCGTTAAGTCGGGAGAAATAACTTCCCATGTTGCTCCCTTGTCTGTACTCTTATGTAGAAACTGACTTCCGTAATAAATAGTTGAATTATTGAACGGATCCTGAGCAAATCCTGAATTCCAATTGTATCGCAGCCTGACCTTCATATCAGGATGAGTTGGTCTTAAATTATCAGCCTGACCGGTTTGGATGTCATATCTTCTGAGATAACCTTCTTGTGACATTGCATAGCCGTACCGATTGTCGTCCGGATCGGGCATCACATCAAAGCCATCACCAAATGCCACCTCCTGAAAATAGGAATTCCGAATGCCTGAGTTTCTCCAAACATAAGCCGGGCCTGCCCATGAACCATTGTCCTGCATACCTCCATAAACATTGAAAGGATGCGCCATGTCAACATTAATGTGGTAGAATTGGCCTACCGGAATGTTATCAGCAAACTGCCAACTCTTGCCCATGTCATGAGATATATTTACACCACCATCATTTCCATCCACCATGAAATTGGAGTTTTCAGGATGAATCCACAACGCATGATGATCCAGGTGAACTTTCCAACCTACTGCCATTTGAAAAGACTTGCCCCCGTCTTCACTTTTAGTAATAAAAGTGTGTAGGGAATAAATTCTATTCTCATTTTTTGGATCAACATAGATCTCCCAGAAATAAAACGGTCTTCCGCTTACATTATTCTTGTCATTTACTTCTGTCACCATATTCCATTTCGAGCCACCATCATCAGATCGATACAAAGCATTCTTTTTTGATTCAATCAAAGCATAGATAACGTCTGGCTTGTTACGAGCAATAGCAAGTCCTACCCGTCCAAGTTCACCTTCAGGCAACCCTTCTTTTTCAGTAAGTTTCTTCCATTTCTTACCACCATCCATGGTTATATAAATGCCAGAGCCAGGTCCACCCGACTTGAATGTCCAAGGCCACCTGCGATGTTCCCACATGGATGCCATTAGCTTATTGGGATTAGATGGATCCATCTGAAGATCAGCACAACCGGTTTTGTTATCAACAAAGAGAACTTTCTCCCATGTAGTACCACCATCTGTTGTTTTAAAGACACCTCGTTCCGGGTGTTCACCCCAGGGAGAGCCGATGGCACCAACATAAATTGTATTCGGGTTTTTTGGATCAATAGCAATACGATGAATGTTGCGGGTCTTCTCTAAGCCCATCACCTTCCAGGTCTTGCCGCCATCAAGACTTTTGTAAATACCATAACCTCCATTTAAACTATTGCGTGGATTACCCTCACCAGTACCTACCCACACCACGGCAGGGTTGTCTTGTTGAATAGCAATTGCTCCAACAGACAATACATTCTCTTTATCAAACAAAGGCTCCCAGGTGATTCCTCCACTGGTAGATTTCCATACGCCTCCGGATGCTGCACCTGCATAGATAATATCAGGATTACTTACCACCACATCTATCGCGGTAATACGACCGCTCATACCAGCAGGTCCAATGCTTCTTGGCTTCATACCTTTGAGTTTTTCCATATCCAACTTTTGAGCAAAAGCGGGTGATATGTAAAAAAGTGTCATGAAACAGATAATAATCTGGCCAATGCGTAACAATAATTTCATAATGGAGTATCTTGGTTGAAGTGCTAAAGTATGTCATTTATTCTCTCCGGAAAATACCGAAATTAGAATAATGACGTTTTTCAGGACAGGTTGTGAATGGATTATATAAGTGGTCAATTTACTGACTGGCTTGACGCAAAAATACCGGAATGTCTTTTCGACCGTAGGGAGAAATCTTATTATAACGTTTACTCATTTCTCTATTGTCTGAAAGATTTCTCGCAATTTTATGACTGCTTTGAACAAATGGTTGGACGCTCGAAAAGACTTAAAATACAATATGTTGAACAATTCCAGCCTAAGAATTATATTCGTCATCAACACATCGCTCATTAAACCCAACCTCTATGTTTCTCAACTATCTCCTTCTTGCCTTTCGTAATATTATTAAGCAAAGAGGTTATGCTATCGTAAATATGGTGGGTCTGGCCATTGGACTTGCCTCGGCACTTTTCATTCTTCTTTATGTCAGGGATGAACTCACATTTGATCAAATGCACCCGAAAGCAGCATCCACTTACCGCATTGGTTATTGGGCTCAGTTCCCAAATGGAGAGGTGCAAGCCTATCCCTTCGCTCCAGCAGGTTGGGATAATTATATTAAGTCCAACTATGAAGGAATTTCTGATATCAGCAGTTATTCTTCCACCGGAATGCCGACTAGTATTTATTATGAAGCTAAGGATAAAATAGTCTTAACCGAAGATATAGCCTGGGCAGAGTCAAACATCGCTGACGTTGTTTACCTACCCATCTTAAAAGGAGATACTAAAAACCCGTTGAAAGAAATCAACAGTATCATCTTAACTGAATCTGCAGCGCGCGAACTTTTTGGTGACGAAGACCCAATCAATAAGACGGTTGGCGTTTCTCACATGGATATGACAACGGGTAAAAAAATTGAAATGATGGTCACGGCTGTTATGGAAGACCTGCCCTCTAACTCACACATCAGCCCCAAGTACATTGCTAATATTTTGTCACTAAAACCTTTTACGCCCGATTTAGAAAACTTGCTCAATACAGCGATGGGCGATGGTAATAATGGCTATTGGACACAGTCTTTTTTTGTTTGCGATGACGAAAAGAAAGTGACCACTATTCAGGCAGACTTGCAAAAGCGCACCGATGATATGGTAGCGAAGAACAATTGGAACATCAAATTAAAAATGATTGTCCGAAAAATTACGGATGTCCATTTCGATAAGGAGCTCAACTGGTCTATTCAACATAAATCCGCTGACAAAATATATATCTATGTTTTTATTTCCATTGCCATCATGATTTTGGTAGTGGCCGGCATCAACTACATCAACTTATCCACGGCAAGGTCTGCCTCACGCGCCCGCGAAATTGGATTGCGAAAAACTTTTGGTGGAATCCGTTCACAATTGTTCGTTCAATTCATGATGGAGTCTTTTGTCTTGGTTTTGTTAGCCACGGTACTGGCGTTATTATTAGTTATTCTATTCCTGCCCCAATTCAATGATCTCACCGGCAAGACCTTTCATCTCTATCATATTCTCAATGGCCCGATGATCCTTATCATTGGCAGTGTCGTGCTCTTTGTTACGCTATTGGCAGGCAGTTATCCGGCATTATTTGTTTCCAGCTTTGAACCGGCCGAAGTGCTGAAAGGAAAATTTGCTTTCCGTAAAGGCTCTAACCTATTTCGTCAGTTTCTTACCACACTTCAGTTCATCGTAGCCGTAACACTTCTTACCGGAACGGTAATTGTTGTTCGGCAAATGGACTTGATGAGAAATTCTAAGCTCAATGAAGCTGGGAAGCAAATTGTATCCATCCGCTATGGTGGATTTAATGGTCCCGCCACGAATGATCAATTCAATACATTTAAAAACCATGTACTGGCCGATCCTGAAATTACCAGCGCTACCCTGGCCAACCATTTGCCACGCTTAGACTATTTTGGTCCGCTCAATATGGAATTTCAGTTTCCTGAAGTGAATGAACAGAAGTATGAATGGTTTCAACTCAATGGTGATTACGACTTTCCAAAAACTTTCAATCTCAACCTTATTGCGGGGAGAGACTTTGATTATAAGAACGTGTCTGACTCCAATGCTATATTATTGAACCGCTCTGCGGTGCAGTCACTCAAATTAACACCCGAAGAAGCCGTTGGTAAAACGGTGATACGTCCTGATATAAGAGGCTACCAACGTGACACTACGTTGGCACCCATTACCGGTTTGGTCATTGGTGTTGTGGAAGATTTCCCCTATCGCTCCATGCACCAAAAGATTGACCCCCTCGGTATCTCGCCAAGACCTCATGGCATGGACAGAATCATTCATGTACGCTTACCGGCCAAGAGCATGGCAGATAAAATTACCTATCTGGAAAAGAAGTGGAAGGAGGTATTTCCTGAATTTGGTTTTGACTACTGGTTTGTAGATGAAGAATTTGGACGGATGTATGAAAATGAAACTAAGGTGGCACAACTCACCGAAAAATTTTCATGGCTGGCAATTCTCATAACTTGTGTTGGTCTTTATGGCCTGGCTTCTTTTATGTCGCAACAACGAACGAAAGAAATTGGAATTCGCAAAACAATGGGGGCAAGTAACATGCAAATCCTATTTTTACTGCTGGGTGTTTTCGGTAAACTATTATTGATAGCCTGTGTGGTAGCGCTGCCGATAGCTTACTTTTTATCAAGCCAATGGTTGGAGACATTTGTCTACCGGACGAGTTTATCACTTTTAGTATTCGGAAGTGTAATCGGTATCATCACCTTTATTACATTCATCACAGTGGGTTACGAATCGCTGAAGGCATCTATGGCCAATCCTGTAAAAGCCTTAAAGCATGAATCATAAAAAAGTTAACTGCTTAGCTCCAAAAATTCTTTCAACTCCTTCTACTTCTATTCGCAGGCGACCCACTTCATCGACACCGGAAATCATTCCTTCAAATTCCATTTCATGGTTGCGAAAACGATGCGTCTCTCCCATGCGATAAAGATTTTGCAGGTATTCAGCCTTCAGCTTTTCATGTCTTCCTTCTTTGAGCATCAGGTATCGTGACTCAAGTTGCTGCAGCAATGCCTCCAGCTCCAGCGCAAGCGAATACATTCGTTTAGAAAATAAGCTTAACGAACCTGCCGCTGGGTATTGAAAAGACTGTTGATTCACATTCAATCCAATTCCAACAATCGAATGACGGAGCTCATTGCCACTAATCTGGTTCTCAAATAAAATACCACAAAGTTTTTTCTCCTGGACTATCACATCGTTGGGCCACTTTACCTTTACATCTTCATTTAATCTTGTTTTGACATAATCTAAAACACCTAATGAGAAAGCCTGATTCAATTGAAATTGATTTTGGGCTTGCAAAAAACTAGGCTTTAAGATTAACGAAAAGGTAAGGTTCTCACCCGGAGCAGCTTCCCAGCTACTTCCCCGTTGACCGCGACCTGTCATTTGATGGTTCGTAATAATTAAAGTTCCTTCCGTGGTTTCGGCCTTTTGGCTAAGTTCGGTTGCAAGCGTGTTGGTAGAATGACATTGTGGCACATAAACGAGGTTTTTACCCAGGAATAGCGTGTTGGCAGGAATTTTATACAATGTTATTTTGGTTAGCTTTGCAGGTTGTCAATTTTGATGACCTAATTAAAGAACGAAGATAGTTTAATGGCGAAAATTAAGAAGGCAGATCAGCCTAAACGGAAGGCAGATTCTGAAAAACTTAGCAAGGCAGTGGTGAAGGGCATGCAGGAAAAAAAAGCAACTGACATCGTTGTACTTGACCTTCGAAACGTAAAAAATGCAATTGCTGACTTTTTTATCCTGTGCTCAGGCGGTTCTGATAAACAATTGGATGCTATTTCTGAATCAATCGATGAGGAAGTCTACAAGGCAGTGAAAGAAAACCCCTGGCATACCGAGGGGAAAAACAATAAAGAATGGATGCTTCTCGACTATATCAATGTAGTCGCCCATGTTTTCAGGAAAGATCGTAGGCAATTTTACGCGCTAGAAAAGCTCTGGGGCGATGCCGAAATCACGGAGATAGAAGAGTAGAGAACTTAAGTATTCGGGGTGCGTTAATGGATTTGTAATATTAATTAAATGGCTGACAAACAAAGAAAAGAAAATAAGCTGCTCCCCTCTGGTGGACCTAATTATCAATTGTGGATTATTCTGGCTCTGGTAGGAGTTATTCTGGCGGTAAGCTACTTCAATCGTACAGGTGAATTGGTTGAAATTCAGTCCAGTCGTTTCGAAGACATGGTTCAGCGCAAGGATATTAAGAAGCTGGTACTGATCAAAAATGAAGAACTGATCGAAATCACACTGAAGACCGAAGCATTGCAGAATGCGGCCTATAAACAGGAACTTGAAAAAAGTACTCCCTTTGGCCTAAGTCCTAACGGCCCACACTTTAGGATGAAGATTGGATCTATTGATAAGTTCTATGATAAGTACGACCAAATTATAAGTAAGCAGCAACTCGACCTTCAGGTGGAGGAGCGAAGTGATGTCACGGGTATGTTACTGAATTGGGGCTTTTTATTTCTGTTGCTCTTCGGCTTCTGGATGCTGATGCGCAGAATGACTGGTGGTGGCGGGCCGGGCGGCCAGATTTTTAACATTGGAAAATCAAAAGCTGCGCTCTTTGATGCCGAGAATAAAGTCAAAATTACTTTTGAAGATGTTGCTGGTTTAGAAGAAGCGAAGGAGGAGGTAAAGGAGATTGTTGACTTTTTAAAAACACCAGGTAAGTTCACCAAATTGGGAGGAAAAATTCCTAAAGGCGCGTTGTTAGTTGGCCCTCCGGGTACTGGAAAAACGCTGTTGGCAAAAGCAGTGGCGGGTGAAGCAGCCGTTCCTTTCTTCTCACTCTCCGGCTCTGATTTTGTGGAGATGTTTGTTGGGGTAGGCGCAGCCCGGGTTCGCGATTTATTTAAGCAAGCAAAAGAAAAAGCGCCCTGCATTGTATTCATTGATGAAATTGATGCCATCGGTCGCTCGCGCGGAAGGGGCCAGATGCCCGGTTCCAATGATGAGCGAGAAAATACACTTAACTCCTTATTGGTAGAGATGGATGGCTTTGCTACCGACAGTGGTGTGATTATTCTTGCCGCTACCAACCGACCAGATGTTCTTGACTCCGCATTATTACGGCCCGGTCGTTTTGATCGTCAAATCAGTATTGATAAACCAGATATTGCCGGCAGAGAACAGATATTCAAAGTGCATCTTAAGCCGGTGAAAATTTCAAAGGACGTAGACCCTAAAAAACTTGCGGCTCAAACTCCTGGATTTGCTGGCGCAGAAATCGCCAACGTGTGTAATGAAGCTGCCTTGATTGCGGCAAGAAAAGATAAAAAAGAAGTTGACATGTTGGATTTCCAGGATGCCGTAGATCGTGTTATTGGTGGTCTTGAGAAAAAAACAAAAATTATTTCGCCAGAGGAAAAAAAGATTGTAGCCTATCATGAAGCTGGGCATGCGGTTGCAGGTTGGTTTCTGGAGCATGCCGATCCACTCGTGAAGGTGAGTATCGTACCAAGAGGTATTGCGGCATTAGGTTATGCCCAATATTTACCTAAAGAACAGTTTCTCTACCAGACAGAACAGTTGATGGATGAGATGAGTATGACCTTTGGTGGTCGTGCATCCGAAGAAATTGTTTTTGGAAAAATCTCCACCGGAGCGTTGAGTGACTTGGAGCGAATAACCAAAATGGCCTATAGCATGGTGACGGTGTATGGAATGAATAAAGAGATTGGCAATATGTCATTCTTTGACTCCAAACAATCCGAATATGCTTTCAATAAGCCTTATTCCGAAGCCACATCAGAAAAAATAGATAGAGAGGCAAAGAAAATTATTGACTCCGCCTATGAGCGTACGAAAAGTCTTCTTGAGCTTCACCGTGGACATTTGGAAGTAATCGCGAAAGAACTTTTAGAGAAAGAGATTTTATTTCAAGCGGACTTGGAGCGCCTAATCGGTAAGCGTCCCTTTGCGGCAGAGACAACCTATCAAAAATTTACCAATGGCCACACTGCAGCAGAGAAGCCTACTGAACCAGTTCCTGTAACCGCTGATGTTGCTCCTTCGGAAGTTACTCCCGAAGCATCAGGAGAAACTTCTAAATAATGGGAATAAAGAAATAACATAAAATCAGGCACGTTTCAGTGCCTGATTTTTTTTGTATCAACAGAACATCACTTATTTTGTGTTGAAATGATTAACGAGCACCTCATCGCGCTGACTCCTGGCAAAAAAATATACTTCGCCTCAGATTTTCATTTGGGTGTTCCTGATCATGATACAAGTTTAAAGCGCGAAAAACGTATCGTAAAATGGCTGGATTCAATCCAATCAGATGCACATTCAATTTATTTATTAGGCGACATCTTCGATTTCTGGTTCGAATATAGAGAAGCCATACCTCGTGGGTTTATCCGTTTGCAAGGTAAACTAGCTGAATTGCGTGATGCGGGTATTCCCATCTACTTCTTCACCGGCAATCATGATATGTGGATGTTCGATTATTTTCCGAAAGAAATGGGTATACCAATCTTTCGCGAGCCTCAGCTTTTAAAAATAGGTCACCATCGTATGCTCATTGGCCATGGAGATGGCCTTGGTCCGGGAGACGATATTTATAAAATAGTAAAGAAATTTTTCAATAGCAGCATTTGTCAATGGCTTTTTGCTCGTCTTCATCCCAATCTCGGCATGGCCATTGCTAAGTTCTGGAGCAGGAAAAGCCGTATCAACAACTTGAAACGAGAAGAGAAATTTAATGGAGAGGAGAATGAATTCCTTCTCACCTATTGTAAAATGCTGGAAGCAAAAGAACACAACGATTTTTATGTTTTCGGCCATCGGCACTTACCACTCGATTTAGTGGTGGGAAATAGTAGTCGGTACATAAATCTCGGTGAGTGGGTTCATTTTAATACCTATGCTTCGTATGACGGTAAGCAAGTTGAGTTGAAAACGTTTACCTCAGCGGAGTAAAATGAAATCCAGATATCTTCTCGTGTGTACTCTTGTTTTACTAATCCTGGCAGGAGGTTTCACACAAATCATCGGTCAGAATCCGTCATTGAAAAACGTAAAAACCATTCCGCTTCAGGGTATTAAGAATGTTACAATCGATCGGCTAGGTAATATCTATGCTCAACTGGAGAATCAATCTATAAATAAATATGATACCGATGGAAATTGGATGGCCTCGTTTTCCAATCTGGAGAGAGTTGAGATTAGCCAAATAGAACCATGGAATCCGTTGAGTATTTTTATCTATTCAAGTTCAGTAAGGGAAATTGAACTGTTAGATCGATCATTAATTCGACAGGAACGAATTTCAGTTGATCCATCCCTGGCCATTGAGCCATCCTTGGCCAGCCCAAGTATCAACAATAGCTATTGGCTATTCGATAAGTCAGACTTATCACTAAAAAAGATTGATTTAAAAAATTCTGGAGTTGCCTTTCAAATCGACCTAAATAAAGTAGCACATACAGTCCAACCTATTTACATAGCGCTTCGCGAATATCAAAATATGATCTTCTTACTCGATCTATCGACAGGGATTGAGATCTATAGTATTGTCGGAAAACGGATTCATAAGATTGAAGTTTCAGGACTTTCCTATTTTGGTTTCTTAGGTCAGGAACTTTACTATTTAGAAGCCGGAAATTTGAAATTTTATGATCTCTATACCGAAGAAACGCATCAACTTTTAGTAGGTAATGTAAAGCAAGCGCTGGCAACGGATGAGCGTCTTATCTTGGTAAAAACCGACTCCATCGAAGTGTTTGAATTTAAGCCTTCTCGCTAGAATCTGGCATTATATCTTTAATCTGTGTTCATTTTTGAACATCTTTGTGCAGATTGGAACAGTTCAATAGCAAAAAGATGCGTTTGCGGACAGTATGCGTGCTGGCACAATTTTCTCTTATTAGATAATACCCTAACCCTAAGTATTGTGAATGAAGGTGGAAAAATATTAATGATTGATGATGACGAAGATGTTTTGCTGGCGGCAAAAATGCTTCTGAAAAAATACAGTTACCACGTCATCATCGAAAAGAACCCCAACAAGATTCCGTTTCTTCTTAACAACGATACGTACGATGTTATTCTGCTTGACATGAATTTCAGCAAAGACACTACGAGTGGAAAAGAAGGGTTTGAATGGCTGAGGCAAATCAAAGAGAAAGATTCCGATGCCGTTGTCATCATGATTACCGCCTTCGGAGATGTGGAGATGGCTGTGCGTGCGTTAAAAGAAGGAGCTACTGATTTTATATTGAAGCCCTGGCAGAATGAAAAATTGATTGCCACCATCTCTACTGCTATTCGCCTGAAAAAATCATACAATGAAGTGGATAAACTTCGCAAGGCTAAACAAATGCTGGAGGAGCAAATCAGTCAACCTTTTCGTGATATCATTGGACAAAGTCAGGCGATCAAAGATGTTTTTTCACTGATCGATAAAGTGGCTAAGACAGACGCGAATGTTTTAATCTTAGGTGAGAATGGAACCGGAAAAGAATTAGTGGCCAGGGCAATTCACCAAAAGTCGTTGCGTAAGGATAATTCCTTTGTTGCCGTAGACATGGGTGCTATCACAGAGACTCTATTTGAAAGCGAACTCTTTGGACATAAAAAAGGCGCTTTTACCGATGCACGTGAAGACCGGCCCGGCCGATTTGAACTTGCCAACGGAGGAACTTTATTTCTGGATGAAATTGGAAACCTGAGTATGAGTCTTCAAAGTAAATTACTCACGGCACTTCAATCTCGTCAAATTACCCGAGTGGGTGCTAATCAAGCCATGGAAGTAGATATACGTTTGATCTGTGCTACTAATATGCCGCTGACACAAATGGTGAAAGAAGGAAAATTTCGTCAAGACTTACTCTACAGAATGAATACGGTAGAGATACAAATACCAGCGCTCTATGAACGTGTCGAAGACATTCCTATGCTGGCCAATCACTTCTTGAATTACTATTCTAAAAAATACCGTAAGGAAGTATTGTCCATTTCACCTGAGGCCGTTACCAAATTAAAAAAGTACGCCTGGCCCGGAAACGTGCGGGAACTGCAACATGCCCTGGAGCGTGCTGTGATAATGGCAGACTCACCAACACTTCAAGAGAGTGATTTCTTATTCAGTCGTAAAGGCAATGATTCTTCACCAGATCCGGATACTTTAAAGTTAGATGAGGTAGAGCGTGCCGCGGTGGCCAAAGCAGTTCAACTGCACAATGGAAATATCTCCAAAGCCGCGGATGAATTGGGGTTGACACGAGCCTCTCTTTATCGCAGGATGGAAAAATATGGAATTTAATTGGCGCTCGCCTGTTGTTACCCGGGTGGCGATTTTGACGGCCACAATTTTTTTCTTTGCCCTTTTTGCCAGAAGTGATTCCAGTTTAAGTCTGCCATTAACGATTGGCTTACTTATAGCCATTATCTTTCAAGTTGGGCATTTGGTAAAGATGGTGGAGAAGACGAATACAGATATCACTTCTTTCCTCGATGCCATCCGCTTTGATGATTTATCCTCTTCCTTTAAGACAGAAAGTAAAGACCCTTCTGTACAAAAGTTGCATAAGGAGCTCAATGAAGCACTGGCAAAACTTCGCACCACCAGAACAGAACGTGATTCCGAATATCAATTTTTCAAAAACATTGTCCAGCATGTGGGGATTGGTATTCTTACCTTCAAGAAAGATGGTTCAATTCAGATCATCAACAGCGCGGCCAAACGATTACTTCGAATAACGAAAGCAGATCGAATTGAAGAATTGCGGGAAGTAAGTGAACCCTTAGTCGAAGCATTCCTTAAATTAAAAACGGGTGGAAGGGAGTTAGTCCGCATTAAGACCGGTGACGAGTCAATGCAGCTCTCCATTTTCGCGATTGAACTGACCTTGCGTGGCGATGAACTCAAACTTATTTCCATGAGCAATATTCAAAGCGAATTGGAAGAAAAGGAAATGGAAGCCTGGCAGAATCTGGTGCGGGTACTTACACACGAGATTATGAATTCCGTGACGCCCATATCCTCATTGGCCAGCATTGTGGAGGAAGACTTAAAGCACAAACTGGAAGCAGATCAAGATGTCACCCTAAAAAAGGAAGAAGCTCAAGACATGCATCTTTCTCTACAAACTATCAGCAAAAGAAGTGAAGGGTTGATCCGGTTTGTTCAGGAGTTCAGAAACTTAACACATATTCCCAAACCCAAACTCAGTACCATAGAGGCAAAAAGTCTCTTGGAAGAAATGGCAGTGCTTCACAAGAAAGAACTGGCCGACCGAAAAATTAAAATCTCTCTTACCGTTGACCCCGACCAACTTAAAATCACTGCCGACAAAACCATGATTGAGCAAGTGCTTATCAACCTCATCAAAAATGCTATGCAGGCGTTTGACGAACAAGAGGACAGAACCATTGCCCTGAAAGCTTATACTAATGAGAAAGGACGAGCTGTCATCAGTGTAAAAGATAATGGGCCGGGAATTGAGCCAGAAGCCCTTGAAAAGATTTTCATTCCCTTCTTTTCCACTAAAAAAACCGGCTCCGGCATTGGGTTGAGTTTATCCCGGCAGATTATGCGCCAACATGAAGGTTCGGTTACTGTAAAGTCTAAAATTGGGGAGGGAACTGAGTTCTTTTTGCGGTTTTAAAAACACCGGTATTCGGGAAAGATTCTTTAGATTTACACAACAGACAACTGTGGTATGCAAGAAATTGAGAAGAAGATCGCTAATATCCTCACCGAAAAATTAGGGATTGCCGAATCGGAGATAACACCGGACGCCAATTTTGTGAAAGATCTTGGCATTGATTCCCTTGACTACGCAGAACTAGTGATGGATTTTGAACAAACCTTTGATATCAAAATTCCTGATGATGATGCCGATAAGATGCAGACCATTGGTCAAGCGGTGAAGTATATCGAAGCCAAGCGGAAGAAGTAATTTTCTTATAATTCAAAATGGCTGCAGAAGCGTTTCATCCTTTCTGCCACATTCAATAAAAATACCTCTTGAATCCCCGGCTTTGAAAGAGCCGAGTAATACCAACCTTTTCTTTCCTCATCCCAAAAAACCAGGTACTTATCATAGTCTATTAACAGTACATCCCAATCGTAAATCTCTTCACCATCTTTATCACAAAGTCCGGTGAACTGTAAAAGGATATGCCCTTTTTTCACTAACTCTCCTTTATTACAATCGATACTGTTGAGTCGCATCAACAATCTTGTTTCGGTATTCCAGGCTTTAAACTTGATTTTTCGAGGTTTGAATTCTGCCATGGTCAACGTTGGGTCATTTACTGCTTTTGCGTTCCTTTGTATCCATGCCCGAAAATAAGAAGGTATTTTTCATTATCAATAAATATAGTGGCACAGGTTATCAGCCAGAAGTAGAAGGAAAAATAACTACACGCTGTGGAGAACTTAACATGGAGTGTACCATTGAGTTCACCCAAGGCAGAGGTCACGCCACCGAATTAGCCAAACAAGCCATTCGGGAAGGATTTAAGATGGTGTTTGCCATGGGTGGAGATGGCACCGTAAATGAGGTTGCCAAAGGATTAGTTCATTCCAACGTGACCATGGGCATTATGCCCAAAGGCTCTGGAAATGGACTTGCCCGTCATCTTGGGATGTCCTTATCGTTTCCAGCTATGCTGGACGTATTGAGTTCCACACAGCACATCGCCATGGATACAATTTTGATTAATGAACATTTGTCGGTCAATGTTTCGGGGATTGGTTTTGACGGTCATGTAGCAGGACTGTTTGGTAAAAATGGAAAACGAGGATTGGCCGGATATGGTAAGTTGGTCATTCAGGAATTTTTCAGGTTCAAAGAATTCAATACCGCGTTAGTTTTGGATAGCCGATCTATTAACCGCAATGCATTTATTATTGCTCTTGCTAATTCCTCTCAGTTTGGAAACAATGCCAAAGTATCCCCTTTTGCTTCTGTGTGTGATCAACGTATTGACGTTTGCATCATCAAAAAAGTCCCGCTGACTCAAGTTCTTGGGTTTGCCCGGAAGATGTTTAGTGGAACAATCAACAACTCTTCGTTTGTTGAAATTATACAGGCCCAGGAAATTTCAATTCACTTTCCCAACCCCATGCCATTCCATATTGACGGTGAATCGATGGAACCCGCCAGCGATTTCTCTGTTAAAATACAACCCGGCTCGCTGAATATGCTGGTTCCCGCTCTTGTAAAAGGTAAGCTTTAAGCGCGGAGGAAATAAAAATACCGCAAGACAGGTTAGCCCATACTCACCTTGTTTCCGTTAAAAGTGCATGTTTTAATCCCAATTAACCCTAAGCATTATGAAAAAACTAATTACCGTGATCACTCTGTTATCCATTAGCTGTTGGGTGGCAGCGCAAAGTCTTACGCAGCCACCCAGTGGCGATAATCAAAAGGCCAATGTCACACAATTCATTGGTCCAGTTTCAGTCAATATTAATTACAGCAGTCCCGATGTTACCGATGGAAGTGGCCAGGATAGAAAAGGTCACATCTGGGGTGAGCTGGTTCCGTATGGTTTGAATAACCTTGGCTTTGGCACCTCTACGGCTGCTCCGTGGCGAGGTGGAGCCAATGAGAATACTACTATTACTTTTTCTCACGCTGTAAAAATTAATGGCAAAGATCTGAAGGCCGGCACTTATGGTCTCCACATCATTGTAGAAAAGGACAAGCCCTGGACTTTTATTTTCTCCAACAATTCTTCCAGCTGGGGAAGTTTTTTCTACAATGACAAAGAAGATGCTTTGCGTGTAGAAGCAGCACCGGTCACTTCTGAATTTACACGTTATCTCACCTATGGATTTGATAATCGTGAAGCTTCATCGGCCACTGCATTTATCCAATGGGAAAATAAAAGAGCTTCCTTTTCCATTGAAGTCCCAAACATCAATGACATTTATCTGACGGCCATGAGAAACGAGTTACGTGGATCTACCGGATTCAATTATCAAAACCTTCAGGCAGCAGCGCAGTTCTGTGTTCAGAATAAAACTAATCTGGAAGAGGGTTTACAATGGGCCGAAGCTGCCATCAGCGCACCTTTCATCGGACAGGAAGATTTCAACACACTTCAAACCAAGTCCAATGTACTTGCCGCCATGGGAAAAGAAGCTGAAGCTGACGTGATCATGAATAAAGCTATTAAGCATCCATCAGCTACCGTGGGGGCGATTCATCAATATGGAAGAACTTTATTGGCCGCAGGCAAAAAGGAAAAGGCCATGGAAATTTTCCAATACAATTTCAAAACACATCCGGAAGAAAAGTTTACTCCTAACGTTGGTCTGGCAAGAGCCTATACTGCCATGGGGGATAAAAAGAATGCCATTAAGTATTGGGAAGTTGCGATAAAAAATATTCCGGAGAACCAAAAAGGAAATACTGCTTTATATGAAGGTGAGTTGAAGAAATTAAAGGAGGGGAAGTAGATTTTGCGAGCACCTGCGGTGGGTATGTGAGGTGAGCGAAGCAATCCCTCTTATTTGGAGATCGCTTCGCCCTTCCCGCTTCCTACACTGATGCTCGCGATAACGGAAGATTATAAATTTTTCGGAACACAGAGGTTTAATGAAATAGCACTTACCTTCTAACTATCCTCCTACTCTTTTCACCTTATAGCCTTCTTTGACAAGAATCTGAACTGCCTTTTCACGGACATCACCTTGAATAAGAATTTCTCCCTCCTTGCAAGACCCACCAACACCACACTTCGTCTTTAATAGCTTCGTCAATAATTCCAGGTCTTCAGGAGTTCCGATAAAGCCATTGACAAGGGTCACTTGTTTCCCTGCCCTTCCACTTTTATCAAGTTGTACTTTCAGGTTTTGTTGCTGAGGGGGAAGCGTAGCCATATCTCCTGAAGGTTGATAGCTATAGTCGAAATCAGCGTGCGTGGAGTAGACAACTCCCTCCCTGTTTTTCCAATCATTTTTCTTCTTGTTGTTCATAGATGCAAATGAGGTATAAACAAAAATAGAACAGTTAGAATCACCATCAGGAGATTCACAATTCCCAGGTTAAATCTAAACTCAATTCCTTTCTTATAAAAAGCTCCCAGGACAGAAGTCACGAATAAAATAAGAGGAACAAAACTAAAATTAGCATAAATCGTGGCCGGAATTGTTGCTTTATAGTGCGTCTCCATACTTTCAATAGAAATGGGTACACGCATCCAGGTCGAGTAGGTCACCAGTACTGTCATTCCTTCTCTAAAATTCAGAATGTCTTCACGGTCGAGTTTAAATAGGTTATTCTTATTTGTCCATAGCTGTTGAACAGATCCCAGCCGCAGACCATATTGTTTTGATTTCATCCTGGCGATGATCTCGTTTTCCCGAGAGGAGGGAAACAAAAAATCGAGTGCAATAAACAGGCTAAAGGCCAAGGCACAGCGCGAAATAAATAATGCCTGAGGCAAATAAGCTTCCAGCATCTCTAACTTCAGTTGCAGCTTGCTCTTGTAATTAGGATCGGGAGCTCTTCTCCTATACCGGGGATCGCGATGATGGTGTGGTCGAACGCGTTCAACCACCGTCCTTCCTGAAAGCAAGTTATCGTAGAGTGTTCTTTTTTCAGGATCACTCAATACCTCATACGCTTCATTGATTTCAAGAATTATTATTTCTGCTTCCGGTGACGGGTTTTTATCCGGATGATACGTGATCACTAATTTTCTAAAGGCACGCTTTATCTCCTCCTCATGGGCTGGCTGACTTACCCCTAATATCTGATAATAGTCCTTCATTTCGTTGCACACCAAAAAATAAGCCCGCTGTTAACGGGCTTAACGAAAATGAATGTAGAAAAATTATTAATGCTTCACAACAAAGGTAAGTACAGGGCGCTTGGCCTGACCCAGTACATCTTCCGCTACGCTTCCTGCAATGACGTGTGCAAAACCTGTGCGACCATGGGTGGCCATGGCAATCATGTCGGCATTCACACTGTCGGAAAAACGAATAATTCCTTCTTCTGCTGTGAGGTCATTATAAACATTAATGGTATAATTTTTCAACTGAAGTTTCTTCGCAAATTTTTCCATGTACGTCTTAACGATGTGATCTTGCTGGAAATCTCCGGGCGTGTTGACGCGCACGAGATGCAGGGTTGAATTATAAAGTGTTTGGGCACGTTTTACAATTCTTGAAAACACCTCTTCATCTTTGGCCATGGCGGTGGCGTAAACAATATTTTTGAAATTAGAAGAAGCAGGCTTTTCATGCACCGTTAGGACAGGACATTTGGCATGGCGAACAACTCTTTCCGTGTTTGTTCCGATAAGCATACTCTCGGTTTTAGACCGGCCGCTGGTACCCATTACCACCAGATCCACTTTGTGTTCCGTGATAATGGTGCGCATACCATGGAAAGGATTTCCAACACGAAGTTCCCCGGTTACATCCACCGCTGCAAACTTAGGGTCCTTTACCATCTTCTCCAGCTGTTTCTTTGCCTTTTCAATCATCTTAAAGGTGAACAGCCTATCCTCCCATCTGCCCTGAGAAACCTGTCCTTCCACATTAAAAGAGCCATCGGTGGCTTCTTCGACAACATTGAGAAAGACGACCTTTGATCCCGCTTTTTTTGCGATGTCAACAGCAACTTCTGCTGCAATAAAAGAAGGTTTGGAGAAGTCGGTGGGTACAAGTATGCTTTTCATAGTAGGTAATTTTTAAGTCAATCGTTATCTAGTAAAAATAGGAATTTCAGCTCAAAATAAAAACCTGTTTCATTCGCAAAGCAGGGTCGATTCCTGCGTGTTTCCCTGTATAATTTGATCTTGCTCATGTGGTCTGTGCCACCAAATTCGTGCTATCAAAAGTACTCCTACTAAAACAAAAGCGAACGCTCTTCCTCTGTTGAAGTTAAATGACACACGCTGGGTTGTCAGGCCCACTATCCACGGAAGACCAAACATCACAGGCCAGGTGCCCAAGCCAAAGGCAACCATAAACAAAAATCCTTCTTGAACACTGGGTAAAATAAAACAGTATGTCATGGCAATGTAGGTAAGTCCACAGGGAAGAAGTCCATTAAGTATACCTAATAGTATAATCGCACTTTTATTTTTTTTCTGCAACCAAAAACTAAAATTACCTTTTAACCAGGTGGTCATTCGGTTGATGAAATTTGTTATCAGCGGAATTTTAATTCCACTGATTCCGCCCAGACCCATCAATAAAAAGAATCCACCTGTTGCAAAAGAAATGATATCGCGAAAAGGGCCAAGTGAAATTACGCTGCCGAAGGTGGCGGCTAACGCCCCAAGCAAACCATAGGTAAGTATTCGCCCGAGGTTATATAAAATTTTATTACTAATGAATGGCCTTTGGGAAGTAACTGCCATAGCCAAAGGACTGCACATGCCTACACAGTGCAAGCTACCGGCTAATCCCATCAAAATAGCAGTCCAGTACATCATCAGATCACAATCAATTTTTCAAAATAGTATTCTTTGCCATTCATCTTCCACTTCATACTGGCGCGATATAAGCCAGGCTTCCACCCCTGCATTACAAATTGTTGATGGCGCTCTGCAGAAGTCTGTAGCGTAAATTTTTGGTCAAGCTTAACATCGGAAGGGCGCATCAATTTCAATTCACCATTTTCAAGCTCACCAAATTGTTGAAAATCAACCTCAATATGATTACCCACCACGGAAATGATGGGTTCACTGACTAAGTCTTTGGAATTAGCAATCTGCTCCATCTTTTGACCATGGGCCAACTCCTCCTGATAATAATTTACAGAAACCAGATTGATATCCTGCTTTATGCAAACATAAACGAGCGTGCCTATAAACATGGCAAAGAATACGAATGCGATTACAATCCCTTTTCCAAAATTCATATATTTTAGTAATTAGTTATCATCATCTTTTTCTTTCTCACGCTCCTTGTGAGTTGGAGATTTCATGGGCCCAATAAATTTGGCTTTTGCCGTTTCAATTCTCTTACCCTTTTGATAGATACCTAATTCCACGATCATCCTCATGGATGTTACTTCCTGCTCAGGCAGCTTTACCATAAATACATTTTTGAGAATCCCTTCTTTGGGGACTAGAATCATTGGATCGCCTATTTTCATCAACGAAGCCGAAGCAGGAGATTCCACTTTTACTTCCAGGGAAATATCTTCAAATGTTTTATTGACAAATTCAAATGTGTACAGATTGGTGATGAGCCCATCATCGGTTTTGGTATACAATGTGCCAGGGGTTTTTAGCACTGTAGTCTCTATATCAGTACGGGTAAAAATAAAATAGCTCAACAGGCTGACCAATAGCGTCAGCACGACAGCATAACCCGCTACCCGAACAGTGAGTATCTTTTGCTTTCCCTCATTGATAGCCGTATAGGAACTGTAGCGAATCAACCCCTTCGGTTTATGGATCTTCAACATGACATCATCGCACGCATCAATACAAGCTGTGCAATTAACACATTCCAACTGAGTGCCATTGCGTATATCAATACCC
>JANMYO010000040.1:0-2220 GCA_031382175.1 Bacteroidia bacterium
GGCAACCCCCCGGCACACATGTAGGCATCCCCTATGGTTTTGATTTTTTCCAAACCATAGTTTTCCATGATTTCATCAAATTTTGAAAAATAAAAGTCAACACTTTCCACCAATTTTTCCGGTGATAAATTCTCAGCATACTGTGTAAACCCTTTGAAGTCGGCAAATAATACCGTTACCGATTCAAAACTCTTGGCTTGCACCTTCCCGCTTTGCTTTAGTTCTTGTGCCGTTTCTTTGGGGAGAATATTGAGCAGCAGATTTTCAGAACGCTCTCTTTCTTTTTCAATAATCTGATTCGTCACCCGAATAAATTGATAGCGCCTATAGAGTCCAAATGCCAAAAGACAGAGTAAAAAAAGTGCAATGATTGTGGCAATAACAATAATCTGTTGATTCTTCTTTTGTTGATTGAGGAGATCAACTTCAATCTGTTTTTTAGAGACCTCGAAATCCGTTCGAAGATCAGCCATCTGCTGAACTGATACAATGTTGTTCACACTGTCTTTGTAGGTGATATGATTCTTATAGTAGACGAATGATTCCTTTAGCTTTCCGGCTTTCTGATAAATTTCTGAAAGCTTGAGGTTAGCATCGCTGACCTGGTCTTTAAGGCCATATCGTTTAGCCAGCTTCAGGCTTCTGAAAGCATAATTTAGAGCCTTTGCATTATTTCCATTTTCGTTATAGATATCCGCAATAGAAGTCAGGTAGACAGCGATGGGGTAATACTCATCCAACGCTTCGAGCAGGAGAATAGCCTTGTTCATGTTCTCTTCGGCCTTCCTATCATCTCCAATTTGTGCGTAAATCATTCCAAGATTGCCCAGACTATACGCCTCACCAAGTGTTGAATTAATGTTTTCGTAAATAACTCCCGCCTCCTCCGTATAAATCAGGGCTGAATCCCACTTGTGGATAGTGATGTATTCATCCCCGATATTCAAAAGCGCGGCTGCCACGTTGGTGGAATCACCCGCTTCCCGTAGGATACGAATCGCACTTTGATAATAGCTAACGGCATTCCCATGATTTCCCATAATAGCATAGACATCTGCAATGCCGATGTCAAGGGCGCCTAACTTAACGTTGCGGTTCACTTCTCCGGCAAGTTTTGCTCCCTGAAAATAGCTTTCCAACGCATGGGTGAGATCACTTTTCAGCCGCAGAGCATTTCCCTTTTCCTGAAAACCCTGAATCAGGTAATCTGTTGAGTCCAATGCGCGAGCAATCCGTATGAGCTCTTCGCTAAAAAATAACTTCCGTTCGGTATCCGGATGATTGATGGCTATCTCCTTCAGGATTTTTAATTTATCCTGTGGAGCATACCGCCCGGATGTGTAGATTGATTCGAGACTATCGCTGCGGGTTTTATTCTGGCTATAAACGCTGAACCACCCAATAAAAAAAAAGCCCATGATCACCCAGGCTTTTCTTCTACTTACGTTAATTCTATAACAGAAGTATTCTTTCAAGGTTAATACGTTGCTGAAAACAGGAGATTAATGGGCCTGAATTTTGGGATCAATGTGAAACATTCCATTTCGTTTAACTCCGTTATTCGTTACCGCGAAGGATATGTCATATTTATAGAGTCCTTCGACAGCCGTACTGGCGAGTACTTTAGCGGAGACCTTTTGATGATTGCCCTTATCCGTTGTATCAAGATCTTTTCCAAAAATATTCTTACCTTTTACATGTTTGATTTTAGTGATGTCGACTACATCTGTTTCTGGTGAACTGGAAGAAACACCGACCCACGTAATGACGTCCCCTACATTGACCACAATGGTAAACTCTTCATTGGAAATGCCTTCTGCCTGTCCGAAATTACAAGAGGCGCTTGCATTTTCCTTATCAATCTCACCTGTATCCACATTAAGGGTAACAACTATATTTTCTGCAGCCACGGGTTCCGGCTGCGTTGAACTTGTGAAGGAGCATAAGAGTAATGCACTTATTGTGAGAATAAGTCCTGATTTCTTAAGGAGTGAACTTCTGTTTTCCATGTTGGGTTAGGTTTAGATTAATGCCAAATCATTTAGGTTTCACAATATAGTGAAGTTATCATAATTCGAACCAGTGATCTAATGGTAACTCATTGGCCCATCATCACAAACGCTCCCCAATAATAAGGTTCTTTGTACTTCGTCATCAACTGAAGCTGGGCTTGCTTAAAAGCTTTTTGTTTATTGCCGGTCTTTACCCAGTTGGTATAAA
>JANMYO010000057.1:0-1679 GCA_031382175.1 Bacteroidia bacterium
TGGTTTCCAGGTAGAAGGATCAAAAGGAATTTTAACAACATCCATTCCATCCTTCGATTGATTATTATAATAAATCGTCTTACCATCTTTTGAAATGGAGGGATTGTAAGAACCGTATTTACCGGACGTTACCTGAAAACGTTCTTTACTCTCTGTATCAATTACATAAACATTATCAATTCCACTAATAGGGGAGTTATAGAAAACATATTTTCCATAGGCAATGGGATTTCCTATATTTTCATCACCAAATGAGAATAGATCCGTAAAATTTCCTGAATTTATATCCATGCGAATCAGTGCCTTACCGGTTTTATTGGTTCTTAGTCCGACAATAGCTTTTCCATCTTCTGTCCAACGTGGCACAGAAACAAAGTCACCTGAAAGAATTGGGAACTCTTTTAGCTTTTGACCTGTCGAATAGTCCAGCACCACCAATTTGCTTTGGTAATCCGTACCGGTCTCCATCGTAGCAACTTTATTGCCATCAGGGGAAAGTGCGGCTGAAGCATAGCGTGAATGATTTGAAATAATCTTCTTCTTAAAAGTATTTACATCGTAGCCAACGATCATAGAATACGTCTTGACTCTCCATCGGGGATCATAACGATATTCATTCCATACTACCTTACTGCCAGCAGCAGAAAAAATTCCCGATTGATTCACCGGCCCCTGCACAAAACTCTTCTTTTGTCCATCACCAGAAAAGATAGCAAGCTGTTCAATATCTCCAATTCCGGATTTCAATGCCACAATACGACCGTCCTCCAAAACCTGAGGATTGAGATAGTCGGTGTAGGCTGATGTGTTGCGTTGATTAATCCTTTCATTTGACGTAAATGATAATCCCTCCAGTTCCTGATTCCATTTTTTTTGCAAGTCAACAGCCATCTCTTTATATAAGTCTCTTACATACAGGCCCGATTCCTTTTTAATTGCATTAGAGAAAGTGAATGGAATAAATGGAAGTTTCCACGCTCGCCCCGAAATATTTTTCCATACCTCAGGGTTATCGGTCTTCTTTCTTAGATAAGAAACCATATGATACCCCAGCACATAATGATTGGGGATATTATTCTTGTAAGAACGTAAATACTGCTTGTGATAATTAAAAACTCTGCCCTCCAGGAGATTGGTGCGGAACACTAAGTCAAAATAGGGAATTCTTCCTCTCCCGCTATGGGTAAAAGCTGTTTCGGTGGCTACGGCATCGCCTTCCCAAAACCATTGTGGCGCTGAAACGAAAGCCAATCCTGCCAAGGCTTGTTGCCCAAACACAAAGTAAACAAGTTTATTAAAGCCTGTAATGCTGTGTTGAAATTGAACGATGTGCCTATATTCATGAGCCGCCAGAAGATCCAGCCAATCATTATTCCCGGTAAGGTTATTGTTTTGCGTGGGCATTGTAAAAAACTCAGATCGTCTTGGTGCCAGTGTTACAAAACCGTTTGACGTAGCGCTCTGATTTTGAAGGAGGATGGAAATCCTTTTTGGCGTTCTACCCATCGTTGTTGCTTCGGGTTCACGTATGTGCTCGAATGTATTTGCCATCCGTTGCGCCTGCACTTCAAAACCTTTAGGGTAAAGAATTCTAAAATTGGGAGTGTTTACCTGTTGCCAATGAAGCCCTGGCGGATTAGTCTGCTGGGTTATTGATTCCTGTGCAATCAGTGGAAAAG
>JANMYO010000004.1:0-29555 GCA_031382175.1 Bacteroidia bacterium
ATCTATAAGATTATTCCGCTGGCGGGTACCTGCCGTGGTGTTGCTCAGTTTGTAGATGTAACACTTAACCCTGCACCGGACATGCCGGTATTGGATGCGAAAACCTGTAATAGTGCAAACTCTGGAATTGTGCTGATGGACAACTCACCAACGAGTACCAACGCAGCAACGTATGACATGATCAGCATAACACCTCAGAATGGATTCATTACAGCAACGGGTGGAATTACTCCATTAGGCATCACCGCCAATGTCAATGAAATTGCCGATGATCAGTTTACGAATGCAAGTCCTACTCTGGATCCGTTGACAGTAACCTACATCGTGGTGCCGATTTCGGGAGCGGGTTGCCGTGGGCCACAGAAGACAATCATTCTGACAGTAGAGCCTTCAATAGTGGCCGCTCCGGTGAGTAGCAATACGGATATCTGTAGCAGTCCCTTTGGGCCGGGAACAAACATTACCCTGATATCGCCATCGAATCCTACTCCAAATCAATTGGTAACATTTAATTATTCTATGGTTGCCCAGGCCGGTATTTCAGGCAACTCTTCAGGTACCAACTTGGCCGAGGGCGCTGTTATTACTGACAATCTGGTGAACAGCACCAATGATGCAGTCACCGTGAATTATAAAATAACCCCCGTAGCTTCGAGCGCCAATGACGGGGCGGGCTGCATCGGGGCGGTAGCAGATGTTTTTGTCATCGTGGAGCCACGGCCTAAGATCAACAATATATCCAATAAGATTGTCTGTGAAGGTTCACCATTAGCACTGGCATTGACATCACCAACCTACCCGCTTACTCCGGCTCGTATCCAATTCGAACTCCAGATCACAAGCAATACGGGAGGAATTACAGGAATGACAGCGAATGGTACTTTACTGGCCAATGGCAGCACACTGAATGATAATTTGTCTAATCCGACAAGTTCTCCTCAGGTAGTAACGTACTCGCTGACTCCGAAATCAACAGGCGTTCCAAGTTGTGATGGAACAGCATTAACATTTGACGTCACCGTCAATCCCCGTCCTGTATACACAACCATAACCGTGGCAGACAACGACATTTGTAGCGGAACAGAAGCTCAAATTGACGTAGCTGCGGATGTTAGTGGAACGATCACACAGTGGACGGTAGGTATACTTCCGGCACCGGGCTCAATTACAGGAGCCAGCGTGGGTGCAGGCGATCAGGTATTCCAGATTTTGTATAACAATGGATTTGTTCCGGCTACGGCAACCTACAACTTCACGCCAACCGCCAATGGTTGTGTGGGCACTCCGCAAAGTCGCGTGATCACGGTACAGCCAGTACCGGATATCACCGGTCTGCCAACCATTGCCAAGATTTGCTTTGGAGGCAACCTAAATATTAATCCAGGTAGTAACGTTGGAGGAACAACATTCTCTTACCTGACGGATCCAAATGTGTTTGGAATTCCGTTAGCGGGGGCATTGCCTTTCGCACAGATAATGAATAATCCAGGTACCTCATTAGAAGTACTATCATTCACGGTCATTGCCACAGGACCCACCAGTTGCCCCGGAGCACAGAAATTCTTAACGGTACAAGCAGCGCCTCAGATGGATATTGATTTCCTAAATGCAGACACTTGGTTATGTCTTGATAGAAACAGTGATTACCTGAGTATTGAGCTGAAGGGTGTGAGCCCGTTTGCCTTTAGTTTTACAGATGGATCTACGCCAACAAATGTGACTAATGCAGGTGTGTTCAAGTCATTCCAGATTACGCCTACAATAACAACTACCTATACCGCAACGGCTATGAGTGATGCCTTTGGATGTGTTAACCCAGGACCATTCCCTAGCGTGACCTTCACAGTAGGAGATACGGATCCTAATTTCACATTGGTGGACATAACACCATCGTGCAGTCCGTTTGATGCTGACTTCCAATACAATGAAGTGGCGGGTGTAAATTACAATTGGAACTGGGCAGATGGAGATGAAGATATCTTTACATCCGTGGCGAGCCAGAATGGGAAAATAATTACCCATCAGTTCATCAACGCAAGCCCAACTAAGATACAGAAGTCCAGTGTTCGTCTTGAAACTCAATTGACCGATCCTAACTTTGTCGCTATCGGAGGATGTCTGGATAATAAAACGGTGCCAATTGAAGTTTATCCAACGATTGTCACTAATGTATTCCCCCGCATTGACGAAGTGTGTAGTGGTGAAGATGTTCAGTTTGTAAATCAAAGCTTAGGAGTTCCTGTAACAGGTAATCGATGGTTCTATCGGGTTCAGTCTACAACTACAGAGATTGATGTAAGAACAACGCGCACTGTAACATACACAATGACGAATAACACCTCCACCAATCCTATTATCTATGAAGTAGTATACCAGGCCACTAATGGCAATTGCCCGGCAGCAGATGTAGTGATGCCAATTACAGTGTATAGAGGAGTTACGGCTGGTTTTGACGAAGGAACAGTGCCTCCATTGATTGGTACATCCACAGTTACATTTACGAACACTTCTGTCCCTGTAGATGGGGTTGCTTTCCGCTATGATTGGGATTTTGGTTTGGACGCAAATCCGGCCACCCTGTCAACAACAACTCCGGGTTCTGTGGTGTATAGCTCGGAAGGACTTAAGGACATTACAGTGCTGGCAACAAACATCGCAGCAGAAACAGCTGGCTTGGATTGCTCCAGCACATTCACAAAGACAATCAACATTCCGGTGCTACCGCTGATTGCGGATTATGATGCTGAGCCGGTATTGGCGTGCTTCCCGGCTGATATTAAAATCACCAAGAACAGATCCACCGGTACAGCTGACAGTTGGACATTAATTGACGACAAAGGCAAGGTGGTATTTAAGTCGGCAGAATACGAACCGACATTCCAGATTAGTAATCCCGGAAAATATGTATTGAAATACACAACTTCGCAGCCCAGTACTAGCCAGTCGGAGGTTGCTCCTCCAAGGGAATTCGAGATTTATGGAAATCCAGTCGCTTCCTTCGATGCGCGACCGGATGTAGTGTATGTACCCGATACCGAGTTGATAACCTATAACTACAGCACGAGTGCTACAGATTACTTCTGGGATTTTGGTGACAATGGCACGTCAACAGAAGAAGCGCCCACCTATGTTTATAAGATTGAAGGCAACTATGAGATTCTCTTGATTGCAAAATATGATCATGGCAACGGAGTAGTATGTTCAGATACCTTAAAACGACAGGTGACTGCGAAACAAGGTGGCGTAACAAAAGTGCCCAATGCCTTTACACCAAACCCTAGTGGTCCTTCGGGTGGGCAGAGCGGTAATGGATCATTCAATGATGTATTCTTGCCAATCGTGAAAGGAGCCGAAGAGTTCAATATGCAGATTTTTGATCGCTGGGGTAATCTCATCTTTGAAAGCAATAACTCCACCATTGGATGGGATGGCTATAACTCGGATGGAAAGCTCATGCCGGCCGGAGTATATGTGTATAAGATGACGCTGCGATTATCCGATGGGCAACGATCCACACAATTGGGGGACATAACAATGATTCGATAAAATAGTAACTTTAGAGCCATCAGCATGAAGCAAATCGCTATAGTCGTAATCGTTGTTCTCTCGGTAGGTAGTGTGGGCTATGCTCAGGATCCACAGTTCTCGCAATATTATCAAGCTCCTTTATACTTGAATCCCGGCTTCACCGGCATTACCCAGCAACAGCGCGTGGCCATCAACCACCGCCTTCAATGGCCCAATCTTCCACAGGCATTCGCGACCTACTCGGCCAGTTATGATATCTGGGTAGATGAATTGAGCAGCGGATTTGGAATTTTAGCAACAACCGACAAAATGGGATCGGCAGGGTGGAGAACAACGACAGTGGGACTAAATTACAGTTATAAAGTAAGACTCAATGATAAAATTGTTTTTTCTCCCGGCCTGTACTTTGGCTACGGTATTAACGGCCTTGATCGGTCAAAGTTAAAACTAGGAGATGGACTGGAGTTTAATGGTGTATCGCTGGATCCGGATTTGCAACGTCTGGGCAATCAGCAATACTTCGATTTTGGTTCCGGATTTTTGTTCTATAGTAAAAGCCTTTGGGTAGGTGCGGCATTCTCACACATGAATCAGCCCAACTTATCTATTTTGAATAGCACAAGTCGTTTGCCCATGAAGACTACCATTCATGGGGGCGCCAGAATTCCTCTTTATAATGGACCTCGTACATTCAATAAAGTATCTTACCTGACTCCTTCGTTTATTTATCGTATACAAGGTCCAATTTCCCAGATGGATGTGGGAATGAACTATCACATTGATCCTGTATCCATCGGAATTTGGTACCGGGGGAAACCGTTCCAGAAAAATGTGATCGGTACGGTGAACCAGGATGCGCTGATCTTTAACCTGGGCCTTTACTTAAAGAACCTGACCATTGGCTATAGCTATGATTTTTCAGTTTCTGGATTATCCACGGCCAGTGGAGGTGCCCATGAGATATCCATGGTGTACGAGTTTGTCGCCAAACCGCTTCACCGGGGTGTGAAGAAAAGAAACCGGCTGATCCCTTGCCCTACCTTCAATAGCAAAGGCAGTTTCTGGGATAAGTAACGTCACTGCGAGCACCCGTGTAGGGTTTTGCGTGCTTGAGAAAAGTCTGCCCGACTGAGTCATCCGGACGTGATCCTCTTCAACTTAACTCCTCTCCATCTTCCGTCACTGCGAGCACCTGCGTAGTTCTTGCGGGCGAGCGCGAAGCAGTCCCCTCTTACTGTTGGATCTTCTTCAACTTTTAACTCCTCTGCATCTTCCGTCACTGCGAGAACCAGCGTTGTCTTGTGGGCGAGCGCGAAGCAGTCCCCTTTTACTAGGTGACCCTCTTAGATTTAACTCCTCTCCATCTTCCGTCACTGCGAGAACCAGCGTTGTCTTGCGGGTGAGCGCGAAGCAGTCCCCTCTTACTGTTGGATCTTCTTCAACTTTTAACTCCGCTAGAATCCACTTAACTTCCTAAACATCACCTCATCGGAAAACGCTGTAACGTTGATTACTACTCTGGTTTCTTTTGGTTTTGTAATCTCATAAAGACTGTCTGGTTGGCTCTAGTCGGTAACATTTAGTGAACCGATAGACCATGATACTAAGAAGACTGGCGTTACTTCTTTTTTCAACATTATTATTTTTCTCGGCTGTAAGGGTCCAAGCTCAATGCGGTGGCATTCTCGAGCCTGGCTTTGCCTTCCTCACCAGCAGTAGAGGCTGTGTACCGTTTACGGTGAACATCCAGACACTTTATTTATCATCGGTTCCGGGCACACAATATTTTGTGGATTGGGGTGATGGTACGCCCGAAGAAACATTCACGCAGGTACTGGCAGGTGGCGTGAATATCTCACACCTCTACCCCAACACATCCGTTGATTGTGGATACGACTTAACGATCGATGCGGCTAATGCATGCAATCCTCGTGGCAGTGTGGTGCCTATTCTAACGCAAGTAATTGTGTGGACAAATGATGTGGTCTCCATCAACCCTACTGTCTTTCGGGTATGTCAGGGCTTTGCTACCAATGTGCTGTTTTCCGATGACAGCCAATGGAATTGTTTTCCACGGGCAACGAGAGAAAACAATGAACCACGGTGGATTCAATGGCTTTACGGTACAGGCCCTATAATAAATCAGATCCCCGGGACACTGGTCAGTGGTATTTTGCCGGGCGGCTTTCCGTATTTGGATCCAGCTCCGGCAAGAAATCCAATCTATCCGGTACTCGCTCCAGGACAAGTAAGTCTTCCCATCAATGTTCCGGTTACCCTTCCTGCGGATATTGGAAAAGAATTTGAGATCACCTTAAAGAATTGGAATCAATGTAATCCTTACGATAATTTTTTAGTGGATTTAAATCCATTCAACCCTGTCAATGGAGATGTGGTAAATGGTGATAATCCTGCCCAGGTGGTTGCGGCAAGAATCGTCATTGTAGATGCTCCTCAGCCAACGTATACCACTCGCTTGGGCGGATCGGGCGGTCCATTGCAAACTATCTTTTGCATTGGAGATGATATTTATTTTGATAACAATACGCCTGCTATTGGGGGCGCCTCCTTTCAGGATACCTGGGAGTTTTATGATAACAATACAGGTCTTGGATTACCCATCGCAACTTCCTCCGCTACTAATCCAATTTTTGCATACGTAACAGCAGGACAAAAACTAATACGTCTTTCAGTAAGAGACCAAAACGCAGCCGGAAATTGCGTAGCGATTTTCGAGAGCCTGGTTACCATATCGCCTTCGTTAGTAGCACAAATCCAGGTTACTGATTTAGCAAATGCGCCTATCATCCCTTTCTTCTGTCAGAATGCAAGTGCTCCACTAACTTCATTTCAAGTGCGCTTCAACGATATCTCTGTGGGAGTCGTAACACCAACTACATTATGGCGATGGGATTTTTACGATGAAAGTAACGTAGTAATAAGAAATGAACCGCTGGGAGGTGGGTTTTCTGCTACACCATTAGGCCCCTTCGATCAATCGTACACAATACCAGGAATATATCGTGTCAGGTTAATCATTCGGGATAATATTACTTCATGTGAAACAGTAGACGAGGTTCAGGTACGGATATACGAAAAGCCAGTCCCGATTTTCATCGCCAATAAAGTTTGTGAAGGTCAGCTTACTTCCTTCACAGAAACCTCAACACTCAATCCGATCAATGGGGAAACAATAACGCTTAAGGAATGGGATTTTGATTATGACGGGGTAACATTTACCAAAGACCCGGCCTTTGATAATCAATCAAGCTTTACGCGATCGTTAGGAGCAGCAGGGATATATCAGGTAGCCTTGAAAGTAACAACAGATCAGAATGCCTGCACGGACTTGCTGATATTACCGATTACCGTTGATCCTCTTCCAAATGCTTCCTTTACTCCGGATGTGATTTCAGGTTGCAGTATATTAACAGTCACCTTTACCAATACTTCAATACCTGGACAGCCTGATATTATTGATCGATACATTTGGGAAGCTGACGAAAGATTGGGCCTCGGATTTATTCCGGTAGCGGTGCAACAACCTACCGATCCTGGATTTTCAAATCTATTTATCCTGGATTTTGAAAACGTAACTACAGTGAATAAACTTTTTGATGTTCGTCTTCGGGTAGTCACTTTGAATAATTGCGAGAGGGTATCTCCGGTAGTTACCTTTACAGTATTTCCGGGCACACAGTCAGGATTTACAGCGATAAATTATTCACCCTTTAATGACAATTGTTCACCACAAATCGTAGATTTTTCAGTAGATGCACAAACGCAGTCGTTGAGTCCGTCTGACTATCGGTGGAGAATAAGTGATATAGCAGGCATTATTTCAGAAACGAGCACTGGCACTACACCTTCGTTTAGCTCAAGTTTTGTAAACACAACGCAGTCGGTCAAAGACTTTTTCGTCACATTGATCACAACACTCCCCACCGGATGCTTTGGATCATCTACCCGCACCGTTCGCATTAGCCCGGTTCCTGTCTCGGATTTTATAATAGAAATAATAGCGACTGATTGCAACGCAGTGAGAGTGAAAATGGAGGCTCAGCAAAAGGGCTTGCCGGAATACCATTGGGTAATTAAAGAAAATGGAATTACGGTATCGGACGCAACAGACACAAATGATGTTATGATCTATGATTTCAATCGCCCTGCATTCAATACGGCAGACCTTAATGTTCAGATAAGTCTCGATACAAAGAATTTTGCTAACTGCATAAGTCCGGTGTCCATCCAAGCCATGATCATTCCAAAAAAGGAGAATAGCAATGCCTCTTTTACAGTATCTCCAAAAACACAATCGCTTCCCGGCTCTACAGTTACCATTACGAATACCACCACTCCGGGGCCCTGGCAATACACCTGGGACTTAGGAGATGGAACGAGTTCAACGAGTGCTGATCCTTCCATCCAGCATACCTATACAACCTATGGTACTTATGTCATCACCCTAACGGTCGCTAACGGAGTGTGCATCGAGACACAATCAGAAAGTGTTTTTATCCAGGCGATACCACCCATAGTCGATTTCGATTATGCACCGTCATCGGGATGTATTCCATTAACAGTAAAGTTTACCAATCTCTCAAAATTTGCCGAACCGGATAAGTACGTGTGGGAATTTGGAGATGGTCAAGCAACATCAAGAGCGGTAGATCCATTCTATACCTATTTCGAAGCAGGCAAGTACACGGTCACCCTTTCGGCTTCCAACATCACAGGACAAACAGTAAAGGTGACAAAACAAATGATCATTGAAGCATTCCCCAGACCCGATGCGGATTTCGAAGTAAAACCAAAATTGGTATACATCCCCGGAGGTATTCTCTATACCAGTAACAGAAGCTTTAACGCCACAAGCTATGAGTGGGACTTTGGCGATGGCGCTACCTCCACATCACCGGAACCGGAGCACAGCTATAAAAATGAGGGTGTATACGACATCACGTTGATTGCAAAAAATGAATTCGGTTGTGCGGATACCACAAAGGCTCAAAATGCGGTGCAAGTTCAAAAAGGGGGACAGGTGTTGATTCCTAATGCATTCTCTCCGAATGTCTCCAGTGGTACCGGTGGATCGAGTAATGGCAAAAACGATGTATTCCTTCCGCTCACCCGTGGCGTGGTTGAATTTGAGTTATTGGTTTTCAACCGATGGGGTGAACTCCTGTTTGAAAGCCAGGATACGGACAGCGGTTGGGATGGTTATTATAATGGAAAATTATGTCCCCAGGATGTGTACATGTACAAACTCACGGCCTTGTATGAAAACGGAGAGAGGGTAGTACGGGTAGGGGATATCAATTTAATACGATGAGAGGATTCTATACGATATTATTCTTCATCGTGGTAATCACAAATTACACTTTCGCGCAGGATTCTGAATTCTCTCAGTATTATGCGGCTCCGTTATACCTCAACCCCGCCTTCGCAGGAACCACCGCAGATCACCGCTTTATCGCGAACTACCGCAATCAATGGCCTAACATCGCCAGAGGATACCAGACTACCGCATTCTCCTACGACTATAATTTGTACCAGGCCAATAGTGGGGTAGGGTTTCTGGCCACCTTGGATAAAGCAGGAACAGCCGGAATGAAGTCCTCTCAATTTAATTTTTTGTATTCCTATAAAATAAATGTGTCAAATAAATGGGTCATCGCCACCGGACTTAATTTTGGTTATGCGTTTCGAAGTATCGACCTGAATAAATTAATATTTGGCGATCAGCTCCAGTTCGAAGCAGATGCATCAACACCCAGTGATGATCCTGCTTTATATAATTTAGGGATGTCACACTATTTTGACTTTAAAGCTGGCGTGTTGGCCTACAATAAAACCTTTTGGTTAGGATTTGCAGCCAGTCACATCAACACGCCCAATCGTTCTTTACTAAATGAAGAAGCGGGATTGCCGGTCAAAACTACAATTCATGGAGGCGTGAGGATTCCACTTTATTGGGGGCCGTTTAAGAGAGATAGAATTTCTGTTTTGTCTCCCTCATTTGTTTATAAGCAGCAGGGAAAATTCGATCAGTTGGATGTCGGTTTTTACTTCTTGTACGATCCCATTATGATTGGCCTTTGGTACAGAGGTATTCCGATACAACAGAATGTAAAAGACAACATCAGTCAGGATGCGGTAGTAGTAATCCTTGGATTTAACCTGGAGAGAGTGGAGCTTGCGTACGGCTATGACTTTACAGTATCCGAACTGGGTCCAATCTCGGGTGGTACTCATGAGTTGGCAATGAAGTACAAGCTCGCCATCAACATGAAAAATAAAACGAAGAAGAAGGAAAAATTTATTCCTTGCCCAACCTTCATGCACAAGCTCTAAATAAATCATAGGTATCTCTAAAGCCACAGTGATTGTCATTCTGAGGGAGGGTACGACCGAAGAATCTTACAATGACACCAAGAAATCAGTAGACTCTTCGCTGCATTCAGATCGATATTGAGGTTTTTGGAAATGCCTTTGACCTTATCCAACTAATATCTTTCTCTAAAGGCTTATCTGAAATTTTATTTTTGTACTAAACCAACTATACAAAGACACTTTTGCCCCCTCCGGTAATCTCTTACCTTTGAGGATTAACTGAAGCACGAGTAGAGGATTTCATGAATTTGACTGCCGAAATAGATAAAAACCCCGTTTTTAAAGTAGTATCGGATGCCGGTATAACACAAGGCGTGAAGACCTATGTGGTGGGAGGTTTCGTGCGTGATCTAATCCTGAAACGACCATCAAAAGATATTGACTTTGTGTGTGTGGGAAGCGGCATTGAGTTGGCAAGGGAAGTGGCCCGTACCCTGGGCAATCCGCAGGTGACCATATTTAAAAACTTTGGTACAGCGATGATCAAACAAGATCAATTCGAACTGGAGTTTGTCGGTGCGAGAAAGGAATCGTATCGCCAGGAATCGCGCAAGCCAATAGTAGAAGATGGTACATTGGAAGACGATCAGCTACGCAGAGATTTCACCATCAATGCCATGGCCATCAGCCTAAACCCGGAAAATTATGGAGAGGTATTAGACCCTTTTGAGGGCGTAGTTCATTTGAAGAAAAAGATAATTAAAACCCCGCTTCAGCCGGAGCTTACGTTTTCAGATGATCCCCTGCGCATGTTGAGGGCCATTCGTTTTGCTGCTCAGCTTTCATTCGATATTGAAGCGGATACCTTTGAAGCGATAATTAAAAACGTTGAGCGGATACGGATCGTCTCCCAGGAGCGCATCATCGATGAATTGAATAAAATCATCTTGTCCCCGATACCTTCATATGGTTTTAAATTACTGTTCCACAGCGGTATGTTAAAAGTAATTTTCCCGGAGATGGTGGCTCTTTATGGAGTGGAGTACGTGGGAGGAAATGCACACAAGGATAATTTTTTTCATACGCTGCAAGTGTTGGATAATGTTTCGACTATGTCAGACGACCTGTGGTTGCGTTGGGCTGCCATCCTTCATGACATTGCAAAACCACTGACCAAGCGATATGAAGAAGGACACGGCTGGACGTTTCATGGCCATGAGGAAAAGGGAGCTCGGATGACGCCAGGAATTTTCCGAAGGTTAAAACTTCCCATGAATGAAAAAATGGAATTTGTTCAGAAGCTGGTACGACTGCATTTAAGACCCATCGCATTATCCAAAGAAGTTTCAGATTCCGCCATTCGAAGACTGCTTTTCGAAGCAGGGGATGACATTGACGGTTTGATGAAATTATGTCGGGCAGACATTACATCAAAGAACACAGAGAAAGTCACCAGGTTTCTGAAAAACTTTGAAAAGGTAGAACAAAGGATGGTGGAAGTGGAAGCAAAGGATAACGTTCGGAATTTCCAGCCCCCCATAACAGGGGATGAAATCATTCGCCTGTTCAATCTCCCGCCCGGCCCGATCATTGGTGAGATAAAAGATAGAATTAAAGATGCTATTTTAGAAGGCGAAATCCACAACGACCGCGAAGAGGCCTATCAGTTGATGATGGACATTGCAAAAAAGAAAGGACTTAGTAAAACTGAAATAAACACGTGAACAAATTATGAAAACGATTTTCTCATTACTCTTTACACTGGCGCTCGTAACAGCCTTCGCACAAAATAAGAAGAAACAAAAGGCGGAAGCCGTTCAGCCAACCAAGCTTGCAGAGACAGAAGCACAAGCACCGGTTCAAAGCCCTCCTCCACAACAGGAGCCTCAGGTATCTCCCATAACGGAACATTTTCTGAGGAAATATTCAATCGCAACACGCTGGAACGATGTGGAAGTGGCCAAGGATGCCTTGTACGATGTGATCACAGAGAACCCGCAGAATGATTCGCTCATTTATTCATTGGCCGTTAGCTACTACGAAAGTCAGAAATATGCTTCGGCCGTTTTAATCTCACAGGATTTATTGATCCGCGATCAGAAGAACCTCAGCTTCCTCGAGTTGAGTGCAGCAAGTTTTGAAGGGCTTGGCTTGAAAGATAAAGCATTACCTCATTATGAGACCATGTATTTGCTATCCAATAATCTTTCCGCCCTCTATAAAATGGCCTTCTTGCAATACGACTTGAAACGTTTTGCCGAGTGTAAAACCAACGCAGATATTCTCTTAAGCAAACCTGACCTGGCAAATCAAAAAGTTGTTTTCAATGATGCACAAGGCAACCCTAAAGAATATCCCATGAAGGTATCCGTGTTGAACTTGAAAGGCATGATGGCGCAAGAGGAAGGGAATAAGGTAGAGGCAAAGAAACTATTCACGGAAGCGCTGACATTGGCGGCAGATTTTTTGCCTGCAAAGCAAAACCTGGCCAAGCTTAAATAATTCTAAGCGGTTGTCAGCCTGAGTAAACAACCACATAGAATCATAGGCACATAGTTAATTCACATAAGAGCGATAAAAAAACTATGTGAAGCTCCTATGTTTCTATGTACCTATTGTGGTTCAAATTCAAACATTTATGAGGCATGTCATTGGCAGCCTGTCGAAGACCTGTAAGCCATGGAAAAAGTGCTGTATTTCGCAGAAATAAATCATAAAGCAGATGCAACTCTTGTTTTATAGAGCCGTCTTTTCATATTGAAATAAGGAGGATTGGAGCACGCCAACGTACACGAGGATATTATTCAGCGATGCCGGCAGGGCGACAGGGGGGCGTACCATCAGTTGTATACACTTTACAAAAGGAGTATGTACAATGCGTGCTTTCGGATTGTGAACAGTAAGGAGGAGGCAGAAGACGTGCTGCAGGAGTCGTTTGTAAGTGCGTTTAGAAACATGGGGCACTACAGGGGAGATTCAACGTTTGGTGCCTGGTTGAAAAGAATTGTCGTTAATCGCGCCATCACGCAAGTGAAGAAAAAGAAGATGGAACGTTTTCCGCAGGACGATCGCTGGGATGTGAGAGAAGAAATGGAGACCGATGTTTTTGAAGGCTTCCCATGCACCGTAGAGCAAGTGAATGCTGCGATTCAAAGACTCCCCGATGGCTATCGGATGGTGTTGTCGCTCTACTTACTGGAAGGTTATGATCATGGTGAGATTGGAGAAATTCTGGGGATATCAGAATCGACATCGAAGTCTCAGTTTAATAGATCAAAAAAGAAATTGAAAGAATTATTACAAGGAGGTGAGTTATGAAAGATACATTGAAAGATTTTATAGGAAGAAATCGCCCTGCTTTTGATGACAAAGAGCCATCGGATAAGGTAGGGGAGAGAATTAACGCTGAACTAATAAAGCCATCGCTATGGAATTCAATTATAGTGTGGAGGATAGCCGCGGCACTTTTGCTGGGCCTTTCGGCTTATCTTTTTATCAGCAAAGACCCCACTGCGCTAAAGAAGAGAGAAGTAGCACGCTTACAAATTGAATTCAATGATCTGGAATCTTTCTATAGCAATCAGATCGCGGAAAAAATTGCCATGATCAGCGGGCTGGATGCAACTGGAGAACATCAGCAGTTTACGCAAGACTTCCAGAAACTGGACGCGATGTATCAGGTATTGGCAGAAGAAATGAAATCCAGACCAACTGAAAAAGTCAAAGATGCCCTCATTCTTAATTTGCTGATTAGAATTGATTTATTGAATCAACAACTCAAGAAACTGGAAGACTCAAGGAAAGAAGACATCAGAAACAGTGCATCTGAGGTCTAGGACTCTTACCCTCTCCTCCAGGGCAGGGTGAGGTTATTAATTTCCTCTCCTTCAGAGAGGGCAGGGTGAGGTCAAACATCCTCATCATTCTTCAACGCAAAGGAATCTTTAGTTGAGTCGAAAATTTTTCCTTCCTCACACTTCAGAACACGGGCAGGAAATCGTTTGATGAGGCCATAACTATGGGTAGCCATCAGTATAGCCGTGCCGCTTTTATTAATTTGCTGAAATAATTTCATAATCCCATTAGAGACTTCAGGATCCAAATTGCCAGTGGGCTCATCGGCAATGAGGATCAGCGGTTCATTGATCAGCGACCGGGCAATAACTACACGCTGCTGCTCACCACCCGAAAGTTGATGGGGCATTTTCTTTTCAACAGAACCTAGCCCTACTTTCATCAACACTTCCGCGAGACAGGCTTTCATTTTAGAACTTTCTTTCCAGCCTGTGGCACGCATAACGAAAGTAAGATTTTCGCCAACGGTACGATCGGGAAAGAGTTGGAAGTCCTGGAAGATGATACCTATTTTTCTTCGAAGTAAGGGTACCTGATGGGCCTTCATCTCACGGATAGTAAACCCAGCAACGCTGATGTCTCCCAGTCGTAGAGGAAGGTCGGCATACAAAGTCTTTAAGAGAGAAGATTTTCCGGAGCCGGTACGGCCGACCAGATAAGTAAATTCACCTTTCTCAATATCAAAATTGAGGTCGGTCAATACGCTGTTGCTGTCCTGAAAGATGGTCGCCTCTTTTACACGTACAACAGGATCCGATGAAAACATCAATACGACTTATTACTTTCTACTTTTAACTTACCTCTTACCTATCCTACCCATTCGCTTTCTTATGATCAGCGAGAAACTTCTCCAGACCGCTTGCAGTCAAGGGATGCTTTAATAAATCCATAATCACATTGAGTGGACACGTAGCAACGTCCGCACCAATCTCCGCACATTTAATAAGGTGCATGGTGTGACGAACGCTGGCCGCCAGAATCTCTGTGCCATATCCATAGTTATCGTAAATGTGTCTGATCTGCGCAATAAGCTCAAGACCATCCTGCCCGATATCATCCAGTCTTCCGATAAAGGGTGAAACATACGATGCTCCAGCCTTGGCACACAGAATTGCCTGACCTGCTGAAAAGACAAGGGTACAATTGGTCCGGATACCCTCGCTGCTGAATTTCTTGATAGCTTTTACACCATCCTTAATCATGGGAACTTTCACCACAATTTTATCATCAATTTTAGCCAGTTCTTTTCCTTCGGCAATGATGCCGTTAAAATCAGTAGCTATAACTTCTGCACTCACGTTATTATCAACAATGGAACAGATGGCTTTGTAATGTGCCATGATCTTTTCTTTTCCTGCAATTCCCTCTTTCGCCATTAGCGAGGGGTTGGTGGTTACTCCGTCCAGGACGCCAAGATCGTGGGCTTCCTTAATTTCAGTAAGATTAGCGGTATCAATAAAGAATTTCATAGTGGGTAGTTGAGTGGCAAATCTACTATTTAAAGGTCACAGGAGAGGCGAAAAAAGAAGTTTTTATCAGAAAGGAGGGGAGAAAAAAATGGCAAACCGAACATCGCACCGCTACAACCGCCTACCCTTGCTACCTTCCGATCCTGGGGGAGTTCAGCAGGAGCTGGTCGTGCCGATTTGCCAGTGCAAAGGTAGAAGAAGTAAGTTCATACTCCAAGCTGTGGATCTAAATCAGACCTGACAAATAGAGATTGAATTCCATGGCATTGACTTCCTGAAAACCGTCTGCGCTAAGGTCTTTGAAAATGTGCTCGTCAGATTCCAGATCCCTGACTTCAATTTCATGCTTACCTACAATCGTCAGTTCCGTTCCGGTAAAGTGGAGGGGATCAACTTTGATAAGTATTTTTGCTCCTTCCAGTTCTTTTTTGAAATATTGATGGACGATATTTTTATTCAAAGCCATGACGTTAAACCTGCCGGAAAAAATAGAAACGCAGCGCTTGCTGCTGCAGAGGCTAAGGTACGAAGATGCGGAAGAAATATTTTACACCTACGCAAGCAAAACTGAACCCACGCGATATGTTTCCTGGCCCACCCATCAGACAATCCGTGACACACGTGCCTTTTTAAAGAGTGCGATACTGGGTTGGCAGGCAGGGATAGATTATTCATATAGTATTCGCGAAAGAAATTCTCAACGGTATGTCGGTGGATTGGGAGTATTGAATGATGAAGGTAAAATTCAGTTGGGGTACATCCTGGGTCCGCTTCATTGGGGAAAAGGATTGGCAACGGAAGCTTGCATTAAAATGACAGAAGTACTAAAGACCGTTCCCGCTATCTATAGAATTGGATCGTTTGTAGATGCAGAGAATACCGCTTCCTCAAGAGTCCTTTTGAAAGCTGGATTTGAGGAAGAAGCCAGACTTGAAAAATGGTTTAAATTTGTAAATCAGGGTAATCAGCCAAAAGATTGCATTTTATATAAGCTTCCGGAAAGCTTTTTTCGGAGGAGATAAACTCATTGACCTTCTAATCTGTTCCAACTGGCGAGTCTTAGGTATGATTGATGGGGTTGAGTGTGACTTGTGCCTTTATTTTAACTTGTGCCTTTATTTAACTAACGCAAGTCTTAGGCAGGAGTGATGGGTTTGAGCGTGACTTGTGCCTGACCACCATTTGTTTCAACCCAGAAAAAAGTGTTTTCAACCTTGACAAAATATTCGCGTCAAAAAAGATCAACATTTGTTAGCTTTTGACCGTTAGTTAAAGCTAAAATTAAATACCAATCCGATGAAGAATTTTACGGTAGTGCTGTTAATGGGATCAATACTGGTGTCATGCTCCCCCGGAAAACGTGAGCAAACGACTGAAAAAGCTGTGGGCCTCGAGTTAAACAACATGGATACCACGGTCCGCGCTCAGGATGACTTCTTTCGTTTCGTCAATGGGGGATGGATTGCAAAGACCGCCATACCTGCTGACCGGGGAAGCTGGGGGTCATTCAATGAATTGAGCGAGAAAAATAATAAAATTTTACTGGAGGTGGTCAGGAAGGCATCGATTAACCCCGACTACATTGAAGGAACGGACCAGCGCAAGGCGGCTGATTTTTTTAGTATCGGCATGGATTCTACGCGGACGGAAAGTGCCGGCATAAAACCTCTTCAGGCAACATTGAGCAGAATAGACGCCATCAAAAACAAAAGTGACCTGCAAAATTATTTGATGGAACAAGAACTGGAGGGTGGTGGTGCTTTTTTTGGATTCCAGGTCCTTCCGGATTTAAAGAATAGCCAGAAGATGGGGGCGTACATAAATTCAGGTGGCATCGGATTGCCAGAGCGCGATTACTATTTGAAGACAGATCAGAAATCAAAAGAGACACGCGATAAGTATAAAGAGTATACGTCAAAGATGTTGATGCTTACCGGCATCGAGGAAGGTAAAGCTAAAAAATCAGCCGAACGAATTCTGGCACTGGAAGGACAATTGGCGAAGTCCATGTTGACTAAAGAGGAAACACGTGATCCGGTGAAACAGTACAATAAAAAATCAATTCCTGAGCTGGCAGCATTAACACCTTCTGTCAACTGGTCGCTGTACTTCAGCGCATTGGGAGTGAAAGAAGATTCTATTATTGTAACAGAACCTGCTTATATGAAGGAGTATGAAAAGGTGATCGGCAGCTATTCCTTTGATGACATTAAAATTTATCTAAAGTGGGCTGCTATCCGTGGCGCTGCTCCATTTTTAAGTCACGCTTTTGTAAAAGAGTCTTTTAATTTCAATAACAAATACATGCGGGGTGTTGATCAGATGCGGCCGCGATGGAAACGGGTGTTGGGTGTTACAGATAATTTCCTGGGGGAAGCTATCGGAAAACTGTACGTAGATCAGACCTTTCCACCGGAAGCTAAGAAGAAGGCCATGGACATGGTCGAAAATATTAAGCTCGCTTTTGCTGACCGCATAAAGGAATTGGATTGGATGTCCGACTCCACCAAGAAGATGGCGTTGAAAAAACTAAGCACATTTACGGTGAAGATCGGTTATCCTGACGAATGGATTAACTATGCCGGTCTGGTAGTAGAGAAGGCCCCTGAAAAAGGATCCTATTATCAGAATGCAGTGAATGCTTCCAAATTTCAGGTACAACGGAATCTGGCCAAGTTGGGAAAGCCGGTGAACAAAAAGGAGTGGGGAATGACACCTCAAACGGTGAATGCATATTATAACCCGTTATTCAATGAGATCGTTTTTCCGGCAGGTATACTTCAGCCTCCGTTCTACAATTACAAGGCTGACGAGGCGGTTAATTATGGAGGTATAGGGGCAGTGATTGGTCATGAGATTTCTCACGGCTTTGATGACCAGGGAAGTCAGTTTGATGCAGAAGGAAACCTGAAGAACTGGTGGCAGGAAATAGACTTAAAAAGTTTTAAAGACAAAGGAAATGCATTGGCAGAGCAGTTCAATAAATACGAGCCGTTGCCAGGAGTGTTTGTGCAGGGCCGGTTTACCTTGGGAGAAAATATTGGCGATCTGGGCGGCTTAAACGTGGCCTATGGAGGGCTTCAAAGGTATCTGAGAGAGAATGGCCAGCCAGGGTTGATTGATGGCTATACTCCGGAACAGCGCTTTTATATCTCCTGGGCTACGATTTGGAGAAGCAAGTATAAAGACGAAACGTTAAGGACGTTGGTAAATACAGATCCTCATTCACCAAATATGTACCGGGCCAATGGGCCAATCTCTAATATGGCGGACTTTTACAAAGCCTTCGGGATAAAGTCAGGAGACAAAATGTACAGGGAAGAGAAGGACAGAGTCAAGATTTGGTAGGCGGGCGTGAGAATTAAGCCCGAATTTTGTAATGACCAAGTCCTTTGCTAATATTGCAGCCTCAACATCATAAAAAGAATGGGAAAAGGAGACAAGAAATCAAAGAAAGGGAAACGCTTCATGGGTTCGTATGGTAACGCAAGGAAGAAATCAGCGATTAAGGCAAGAATGAAAAGAAACATCAGTGCTAAGCCTACTGTAGCAATTACGGTGGCAGTGGAGGAAAAGCCAAAGGCAAAGCGTACGACAAAGAAAAAGGAAGCAGCATAGTCAATGAAGAATTTTCAAAACATAGCAGGGTGGTGGCACTTGTCGAATTTCGATCGGTGTAAGGCTATGTTTTAAGTAAAGGATATTTAACTTTTAAGCCCGCTCCGATCACTCGGGGCGGGCTTTTTTTTATTCTCTTCATTTACCCTCTCCACCGGAGAGGGCAGGGTGAGGCAAAAAACTTATCAATGAAGTACAAACTAAGAACACGATCAAAAAAATTACTGGCGGACACGCTCACGCCAGTCAATATATACCTGAAGCTTCGCGATGTTTTTGCAGGTAGCCTCTTGCTGGAAAGTTCCGACTATCACGGTCATGAGAACAGCTTGTCGTTTATCTGTTGCGAGCCGTTGGCCTCTTTTCAGGTGAAAGATGAAATGATAGAGATGAGATTTCCGGACGGGGAGAAAAGGATAGAAAAAATTTCGCACAGGGAACTGGTGATACTGAAATTAGAGGAGTTCAGACAATCATTTGAAGGGGAGGAATCCAATTCAAAGCACAGTGCCCACGGGCTTTTTGGATACATGGCGTACGATGCTGTTCGTTATTTTGAAGATGTTCCAATTCAATTGACAGAAACAACTATTCCTGATATTCTATATAAGGTTTATCGATATGTGATCCTCGTGGATCATTTTTCAAATGAGTTGACGTTGTTTGAGAACGTTGTTGATCCACAGGAGAACTCAGGGCTTGATAAAGTAGAGAAGATTATTTACAGCAATCGGTTTTCCACATTCTCGTTCAAATCAACCGTTGAAGAGATTTCTACTATTACCGATAGCGAATATGTAGCGATGGTAAAATCGGGTATCAAACATTGTCTTCGCGGAGATGTGTTTCAGATCGTTTTATCAAGGCGATTCACCAGTGGCTTTAAAGGAGATGAGTTTAATGTGTACCGCGCGCTGCGATCGATCAATCCATCACCGTATCTCTTTTATTTTGATTATGGAAGCTTTAAAATCTTCGGTTCATCTCCGGAAGCGCAAATTCAGATTAAAAATGGCCAGGCAAGTATCTTTCCGATAGCCGGCACCTTCAGGCGTTCCGGAAATGATAAAGAAGATGCCGAATTAGCGACAAAGCTTTCGTTGGATGAAAAAGAAAATGCAGAGCATGTGATGCTGGTAGACCTGGCGCGAAATGATTTAAGTCGCGACTCGGCAGAAGTCACGGTAGAAGTATTTAAGGAGATCCAATACTATTCCCACGTCATTCACCTGGTCTCTAAAGTAACGGGCAAATTACAGGACGGTAGTGCATCATTGAAATTAGTGGCGGATACCTTCCCGGCAGGTACATTGTCAGGAGCTCCCAAACCAATGGCCATGAACCTGATCAATAAATACGAAAATATCAATCGTGGATTTTACGGAGGTGCGTTGGGATTCATTGGATTTAATGGAGACTTCAATCATGCCATTATGATCAGAACGTTTTTAAGCCAGGATAACAAATTAGTATATCAGGCAGGAGCGGGTGTGGTGGCAAAGTCAATTCCGGAGAATGAATTACAGGAGGTGAATAATAAATTGGAAGCATTACGAAAGGCTATCAAAATGGCAGAGAAAATTTAAGCTATGAAAATTCTAGTCCTGGATAATTACGATTCATTCACCTATAATCTTGTTCATATCATAAGAGAATTAGGGCATGAGATGGATATTTGCAGAAATGATAAGATTCAATTAGAAGAGGTAAATAAATATGATAAAATTTTACTGTCTCCCGGCCCGGGAATTCCGGAGGAGGCAGGTATTATGAAAGAGGTCATTAAATCGTATGCTTCAACAAAAAGTATTTTAGGAGTATGTCTGGGCCATCAGGGCATTGCCGAAGCATTTGGAGCAAAGCTGTTTAATATCCCGAATGTTCTTCATGGTGTAACCTCCAAAGTAAAGATTACCGATAAAAAGGAGAGGCTTTTCAAAGGACTCCCGGATCAATTTGAAGTGTGCCACTATCATTCGTGGGCGGTGGTGATGGAAAGTATCCCATCGGATGTAATGATGACAGCAATAAATTCCGATGGATTAGTCATGGCAGTCGCGCATAAGAAATTTGATGTGCGAGGTGTGCAATTCCATCCGGAGTCCATTATGACTGAGCACGGAAAGAAAATAATGGAAAACTGGTTAAAGATTTAAAGGATAAATTAATTAAAAACGAAATCCAGCTCCCTCTCCTCTGGAGAGGGCTGGGGTGAGGCCATGAAAGAAATACTAAATGAACTGATAGAGCATCGGTCCTTAAGCAAAGAGACAGCTAGGAGCGTATTGGTGGATTTGGCTTCTGCCAAGTATAATCCAAGCCAGATGAGTGCGTTCATGACCATATACATGATGCGTGCCATCACGATTGATGAACTGCAGGGCTTTCGGGATGCCATGTTGGAATTGTGTATTCCCATTCGGTTTGATGAACCGGTCATGGATGTGTGTGGAACAGGTGGTGATGGAAAAAATACGTTTAATATCTCTACGCTTTCTTCTTTTGTCGTGGCCGGAGCGGGCCAACCCGTCTCAAAGCATGGAAACGTAGGAGTGTCTTCGATTTGTGGGTCTTCTAATTTGCTACAATATTTTGGACTGGAGTTTACCAACAATGCAGAGGAATTAAAAAAGAGTTTAGATCGCGCTAATATTTTCTTTATGCATGCTCCACTCTTTCACCCGGCTATGAAAAATGTAGGGCCTATCAGGAAGGAACTAGGCGTAAAAACATTTTTTAACATGCTGGGCCCGATGGTAAATCCGGCTTTTCCTCCACGACAGTTGGTAGGAGTGTTTAGTCTGGAGTTGGCGAGACAATATGGTTATTTGTATCAAAATACGAATAAGGACTTTGTTATTCTTCACGACCTTCAGGGGTACGATGAAATTTCATTGACCGGACCATTCAAGATGTTTACGAATGGTGGAGAGAAGATAGTGGAACCTGCTGATCTGGGGTTGCCACAAGTTGATGCAGTTGAGTTAAAGGGTGTCGAAACGATAGAAGAGTCGGCTCATATATTTTTAAATATCCTTGAGGGTAAGGGTACCGAAGCCCAGAATTCGGTCGTGATAGCCAATGCCGGAATGGCAATCTATACCGGACAACAATCGAAAGGAATTCCGGTTGCGATAGAAAGGGCACGGGAGGCCCTGGTGTCCGGAAGGGCATTTTCAGCTTTTAAAAAATTATTGAATAAATAGTAAGATGAATATCCTCGATCAGATAATTGAATTCAAGCGAAAGGAAGTAGCGGAGCGAAAGTCATTGTATCCGGTGAAGCTGTTGGAGCAGAGTATTTATTTCTCCTCGCCAATGGTATCCTTAAAAAAATGTCTCTTACAGGAAGATAAGACAGGGATTATTGCAGAGATCAAGAGAAAGTCCCCCTCTAAAGGAATAATCAATCCCCATGTTTCTATCGAACGCACCTCCATCGGCTACAGCCAAGCGGGCGCTTCTGCGCTTTCAATTTTAACGGACAAGCAATTTTTTGGCGGTTCAAATGAAGACCTGACCGTAGCAAGGAAGTATAATTTCTGTCCCATCCTGCGCAAGGAATTTGTTATTGATGAATATCAGATTATAGAAGCGAAGTCAATTGGCGCTGACGCGATACTATTGATTGCTGCTTTACTATCACCTGAGGAGATAAAACAATTTACAATCACGGCTCATGCACTTGGGTTGGAAGTTTTAATGGAAGTACATGATGAAAAGGAATTGACCTTAAACCTTAATTCAGGTGTTGATTTAATAGGTGTAAATAACCGCAATCTCAAAACATTTGAAGTAAATAGGGAAATCAGTAAACGTCTTGCCCCCATAATACCGGATGGGGTGATCAAAGTTTCTGAAAGTGGAATTGAATCACCACAGGCAATTGTAGAATTGAAGAAATATGGATTTAAAGGTTTTTTGATCGGACAAACTTTTATGCAGCACAGCAGCCCGGAAAAAGCAGCAATGGATTTTATAAAGGAATTAGATAGAATAGAGAGTGAAAAGTAAGGAGTTTAAAGCTTCCAGCTCTCAATAAATTATGAATAGCAAAATAAAACTCAAAGTTTGCGGTATGCGTGATCCTGAAAACATACTTCAGGTAGCGGAAGGGCATCCTGATTATATGGGCTTTATCTTTTATTCAAAGTCGAAACGTTATGTGGGTGATAACTTTAAAATTCCACCACAATTGGATAAGAACATTAAGAGAGTAGGGGTGTTTGTAAATGAGTCAACAGAGAAAATAGTGGAATTGGCGCAGGTACATAACCTGGACTTTATTCAATTGCATGGAGGTGAACCAAGGAGCCAATGTGTGAAGTTGAAACAAAAGAAATTGGGTGTCATTAAGGTATTTTCAATAGAGGAAGGCTTTGATTTTTTAAACGTTGCTCCCTATAAGAAAGTGGTAGATTACTTTTTATTCGATACAAAGAGTGATGGTTACGGAGGCGCAGGAAAAATATTTGACTGGAACCTTCTCACTCGATACGATCAGGAAATACCGTTTTTTTTGAGCGGTGGACTATCGGTAGTTAATATTCAAAGGGCAAAAAACCTGGTGTATAGGAACCTACATGCATTCGATGTCAACAGCGGGGTTGAAATTTTACCCGGACTTAAGAGTATTGACAAACTAAAAGTGCTAAATGCAATACTTACTTCTTAATTCTTGCTACTTACTACTATGTCTATGAAATACTCAGTAAACGATAAAGGCTACTACGGTAAATTTGGCGGAGCCTATATACCGGAGATGTTATATCCTAATGTGGAAGAGTTGAGGGAAAATTATCTTGATATTATTTACAAGCCTGAATTTCAAAAGGAGTTCAAACAACTGTTAAAAGATTATGTGGGCAGGCCCACGCCTTTGTATTTTGCTACCCGGCTTTCAGAACGGTATAGGGCGAAGATATATTTGAAGCGTGAGGACTTATGTCACACAGGCGCTCATAAGATCAACAATACAATTGGTCAAATATTATTAGCCAAACGGTTAGGCAAACAAAAGATAATAGCGGAGACGGGCGCGGGGCAACATGGAGTAGCTACTGCTACGGTGTGTGCATTGATGGGGATGGAGTGCATTGTCTATATGGGCAAGCACGATATGGAACGACAAAAGCCCAACGTAGAGCGCATGCGAATTCTCGGAACAAAAGTAGTTCCCGCGCTCAGCGGAAGCATGACCTTAAAGGATGCAACCAATGAAGCCATGCGTCATTGGATTAATCATCCAACGGACACCCATTATATTATTGGGTCAGTAGTGGGGCCACATCCTTATCCCGATATGGTGACAAGATTTCAATCGGTGATTAGCGAAGAGATCAAAAATCAACTGCAGTCAGAGATTGGCAACCCATATCCGGATTATGTGATGGCGTGTGTGGGTGGTGGCAGTAATGCTGCCGGTGCCTTCTATCATTTTTTAGGAGATGAACATGTTCAACTCATTGGCGTAGAAGCAGGAGGCAAAGGAGTCGATACGGGAGAATCAGCAGCTACTACGGTATTGGGCAAAGTGGGTGTGCTACATGGAAGTAAGTCGTTACTCATGCAAACAAATGATGGACAGGTAGTGGAGCCATACTCTATTTCAGCGGGATTGGATTATCCTGGAATTGGCCCTATGCATGCTCATTTGTTTGAAACCGGTCGGGTACAATTTTTAAACGCGACCGATGATGAAGCGATGAATGCAGGTATTGAATTAAGCCGTACAGAAGGAATCATTCCTGCAATAGAAACGGCTCATGCCTTGGCAATGCTTGGTAAAATCGATTTGGTTCCGGATGATGTTGTGGTTATTAATTTGAGCGGTAGAGGTGATAAAGATTTGGAAACATATATTAAATGGGGAAAATATTAAATAGCGCAATGATGAGACACCTTTCGTTGAAAATCCTAGTATTCATTTTTTTGATGGTAACGGCTTGCACAAGAGCTAAGGAAAAGCCATTAGCTTCTTTGGATTCGGCTAGCTATAAGCTGGAAATCGATAAATGGAGGAAGAATAGAGTGGATGAATTAAAGGCCGAAGGGGGTTGGTTAAACCTGGCAGGTTTATTTTGGCTGAAGGAAGGAATTAATTTATTTGGGAGTAATGATGACAATGACATCAGGTTTCCAACGGGAAAAATACCAGGAAGAGCAGGGTATTTTTTAGTAAATCAGGGAACGGTTTCCATTTCGGTAACGCCACAGGTCAGCATTAAACAAGATGGGAAGCCAATGGAAAATGGTATTATCTTTTCACCAGATTCAACTACTAACCCAACGCTGGAATACGGATCACTGAAGTGGTTCATTATTCAGCGTGATAAGGCCGTAGGTGTTCGGTTGCGTGACCTTGAAAGTGAGGGTATTCAAAAATTCAAGGGTATTGTTAATTATCCCACAGATATCGCCTGGAGAATTGAAGCCACGGTTGAGTACGCCATTGACCCTAAGAGGATTGACATCACCAATGTATTGGGACAGACCACCTCCCAGGTTTCGCCCGGCACGTTAGTGTTTAGGGTCAATGATAAAGAATATCGGCTGGATGCATTGGAGGGCGGTAAGGATGAGCTCTTTATTATTTTTGGAGACAGTACTAATGAACAGGAGACGTATCCTTCCGGAAGATACGTGTACGTATCGGGACCAGATGCAAACGGAAGAACGATTCTTGATTTCAATAAAGCCTACAATCCTCCATGCGCGTTTACCGCATTCGCAACTTGCCCACTGCCTCCAAAGCAAAATATATTGAACCTATCGGTGACAGCAGGTGAAAAGAAGTATACGGGTGCAGAACACAATTGAGAAATGATAGCGAATAGGAGCCGTATTCAAAAAGTAGTTGCCGAAAAGAAGAATAACATTCTCAATGTTTTCTTTACAGCGGGTTACCCAAATAGAGATAATACAACGGATATCGCTCTCTATTTGCAGGAAGCAGGTGCCGACATCATTGAAATTGGAATTCCATTTTCTGATCCCCTTGCCGATGGCCCGGTGATTCAGGAAAGTAATAAGATTGCCCTCGACAAGGGGATGACTGTAAAAATACTGTTGCAGCAGGTGAAGGAGTTGCGGAAAAAGGTTAGCATGCCCATCCTGCTCATGGGATACATCAATCCAATCATGCAGTATGGAATGGAAGAGTTTTGTAGGGATGCCGCAGCAGCGGGAGTGGATGGAATGATTCTTCCGGACTTGCCGATGGATGAATACCAGGCAGAGTATAAACCGATCTTTGAAAAATATGGATTGAGCAATACATTTTTAATTTCACCAACGACTTCCGAAAAACGAATTCGGCAGATCGATGAGGCCACCAACGGATTTATTTATGCAGTGTCAGCATCCAGTACCACGGGCGCCAAAAAAGGATTTGATCCTGAACAGGAAAGTTATTTCAAGAGACTTCAATCACTTAATCTAAAAAATCCATTCTTGATCGGCTTTGGAATTTCAGACGAGCAAACGTTTAGTAAAGCAAGTGAATATGGTGCAGGAGTTATAGTGGGAAGTGCTTTTATTACAATGTTGAAGGATAGCAAGAATTTAGAAAATGATATTCATGATTTTGTCAGGAGGCTAAGGAATGCCCCAGATCAACCGTAGACAATATTTTTATTTTTTGTTTTAAGTCTTATGTCTAACTACTAGTGTCTAACACTCCCCCTAGCGCGCGTTTAGCGGAGCGTAACGCGTGCAGCAAGAATAGTGTCGGGATTTTAGTTAATTTTATTTTTCATCGCCAGCCATTCTTTAGCTTCTTCCAGGGTATCAAAAAACTCTATATCGGCCTCATAGACAGGTCTCATGATAGCTTTACGTTGCTCATAGTCTTGGGTAGTGGCCCTGGGCATCACCGTGGCAATTCGTTTTAACCCGGCCTTTTTTAACTCCGAACTTACTTTAGCTCTATGCTCATTCAAATCTTTTTCATTCCGGTCAGTTACATGACTGACATTAGAAATCCAATTGGGAGTCTGAAATGTTTTAACAAAATCAACTGCCTTCAATAGAAATTCTTTAAACTCATCAGGAGAAACTTTCTTTTTCCAATGGATGCCGACTGCGTTAAGCGATGCGTCATAGTAAAGTCTTGCCCCAGCGTTATCTACTAATATTTGTTCGTTAAGGGTTGGAGGAATCGGAAGTGCAATAGTAAATGTACTTCCTGCGCCAAGTTTACTGGAGACATCAATGGTTCCTCCCATGGATTGTGTCTGAAGCTTTACCAGAAACAAGCCAAGGCCTCTGCCATCAGTGTGGGTATGAAATCGTTTATAAAGGCCGAATAATTTTTCTTTATACTTTCCAACGTCCAGACCAAGACCGTTATCTTCTACCGCGAGAATAATTTGCCCATCGGCTTGTGTGGTGGAAATTTTGATGTGTGGCTTTCGATCCGGAGAGCGGTATTTAATTGCATTACTGACTAAGTTGTAAAGGATGCTGTCCACCATATGCTTCACGGCATAAATCTCAGCGGCAGCAGAAAAATCAGTTTCAATCTCCACCCGGTGATCGATAATTTCCTTCTCAAGCAATACCTTAACGTGATGGAGCTCCTCATAAAGAACTATTTTTTGCCGGATGCGGGATAGATTGTTTCGGATATCGATGATATGACTCAAATCGCGTATAGTACTCTCAAGCGACTGTAGTGATTTGTTGAGATGGCCATGGAGTTCTTGATTTTCAGTGTTAAGAGTTTGCTGGTTAAATAAGTTGATAAGCCCTCCAAGACTGGCTACAGGCCCTCTCAGGTTATGTGAAACCGTGTAGGAAAATTGCAGAAGTTCATTGTTATGCCGCACCAGCTCTTCGTTGGTTTCGGTCAGTTGATAATTTTTTTCCAGCAGATCGCGACTCAACTGAATATTTTCCAGCGCAAGCAAATTTTGTTGCTGATGAATAACGTGATTCGCCTCGTTAAGATTCTTGATGAGCGCTTCGTTCTTTTGTTCGGTTTTTTCAAAACTGTATTTTAAGAAATACGTGCTTCCGGCCAGAATCAGGGCAGTAGTAATGACCATATAATTTAAGAAATAGTAATTGGGGCCATGAAAACCCACTTGAAAGTACCCCACACCGAAGAACTCGTGAATAGGATCATAGAAAATGATACAGGCGGCATTGATGAAAGAGGCCGTCATCCAATAGGCTTGCTCTTTGAGAGTGAAGAGAATGAATGGAAAAAGACTGGCGACCAGAAGCATAAGTCGAAATTGAAAGTATTGAAATTCTTCCAACTGAATGGGAACATCAAATTTATCGATGACGGAAATGCCGATGTCAACAAAGCTGAGAGACGAGGCGAGAAAAATCCGGCTGCCATTGAAATATCCCTTGTAATTGAGTAGAAGGGGAACCAGAAAAAGGAAGGAAGCGGAAAAGCCTAAAATCACGGAAAAGATAAAGCCAAAATAAAGGAAGGCAACCAGCGAAAGAAGAAAAGTAAGGCAGCATAGAATGAAAGCGACCCTGTTGCAAAGAAGGATATGACGGTTTCGCTGCCAGCTGGAATTAGCGTCAATACCCACTTGGCTTACGGCCTGCCAAAAATCGATAAAATTCATAAACAGGTGAAGAGAGAAAAATAATGAGCTACAAAGTCAAAAAAAAAGCTGGCAATCCAGCTTTTTTTATAATCAATTCTTAGTTCTTTTTCCAGTCTGGAATCCTCCCAGGAGTATACGGTGCACCGGCAGCTTCCAACTTCTGTTCAAGTGCCTTGATTTGAATAGTGAGCAAATCGTTCAGCTCCACCAGAGCAATCCCAAAATCCTCACCCGTGAGTTGAAGTTGCTCCTTCATGGTAGTGGTAGGGTCGCTGGTGGTAGAATAACTCTCGTAAATGACATTAAAGAGTCGACTGGAAATGGAAGGCAATTGATCAATATCCAATCGACTGGCAACGGCATCACCATTGATTTTTTGTTGAAGGATTCGATGCTGTTGTTCAAGGGCAAGGATGTCTTTTACAAAATCCTGATGGGGTTTGGCAACACTGAAGACGGCCTCTTTCATGTGTTTTATCCTGACGGAGGCATCGGTGAGAAGTGCAGTAGCTGCCTGAACACTTCGTTGCAATTCGGCTGCTTTGCGTTGCCATTCCACCAGGCCGGGCCGATTGGTAGCCGGCAATGTGGTACCTGGAAGAACTTTAACAACAAATTTTTCAGGTCCATGAAGGTCGGTAATGACACCATCCTGGTATTTGGATAACGTAACAGTATAATTTCCCGGAGTAGCCAGTTGTCCAACATCTTTAGGTTGGAAAGGATTGTCAGTAGAGGGATTTAGGTTGATAGGATTAGAACTTGGATAACGGAAATCCCACACAATACGGTTCACTCCTTTTTTAGCTCCGGCTTTGAGTTTTCTAACAATCGCTCCCTGATCATTGCGAATGACAAACAGGAGATAAGAACTCTCTTCTTTTTCTTCTTCTTTCAATGTCTCATAACTCGGATAAAAAACATCTTTGTTTTCTTTGACTGATTTTTCTTCATCTTCCTGTCTCTTTTCTTTCCGTGTTTTTAAATCTTCTTTATAGAAATAGGTGAAGGTAGCACCGATAGCAGGATTCTCAGCGGCATAATACGATTCTCCCATAAAGCCTTTTCCGGGAAGTCCCAACGGACTGTTCTCAACATACATCCAGCTTTCCTTGATGGGGAAGAGGTAGCCTTCTTTCCCCTCTACCTGTTTTAAATGTCGCAGTGGTGAGTAATCATC
>JANMYO010000053.1:0-70799 GCA_031382175.1 Bacteroidia bacterium
GTTGAAGTTCTACGTGACGGTGCCTCTGCCCAATACGGATCAGATGCCATCGCAGGTGTAATGAACATTATCCTGAAAGATAAATATGATGCTACTTCCGTTTCTGTTAACACAGGATCAACTTTTAAATACGGAGGTCAGAGTTATGGAATAAATTATAACAGTGGAGCTAACTTTGGTAACAAGGGGTTCATTAACTACCATATTTCATTCAATCAAGCGAATGCGATCATCAGAAAAGATCCAATTGATGCGCTCAGTGATGCCAGAGACCTTACCAACAATTCTGCATTCAGTATTTCTCAGGTTCAAAAATATTTGGCACGTTTTCCCGATGGAAATAATAAGAACGGTACTCCTGATAACACTTCTATGAAGTTCTTAATCAACGGAGCAATTCCGGTAGGTGCAAATTCTGAAGTTTACTTCAATGCTGCCTATGTATACAGAAAGACGCTAAGTAATGCTAACTACCGCCAGCCTTATTGGAGGGCAGATGAATTATTGCTGCACACAGTTGATGCAAGCCAGCCTGATTATACGGTTGATGCAAGTAGCTACGCTACCCCCACCCCAGATGATCCATTAACACCGTTGGTTGATGAGTCTACTCTACCCTCACTTTACAATGACATAGCGACTGATCAGGCTGCAGGTAAATATAAAGGGTATAATGGCTACCAGCCTTCTATGGAAGGTGATCTTAATGACTATAATGGTACCATTGGATTCCGTTCACAGGATTTAAATGGTTGGAAACAAGATATGAGCCTTACTGTAGGAGGCAATAAAATGCTCTTTACTGTTGCCAATACGGTCAACCGTTCTTTACGCAAGAATAGCCCAATATACTTCAAGCCGGGAGGATTTAATTTTAACCATGTCGTTGGTAATATTGACTTCTCTAAGGCGGTGGCGGACAATTTCTTCGTTGCTGTAGGATCTGAGTTCCGTAGTGAAAACTGGGAATTGATACCTGGAGATACTTCTTCCTATTCCGGCCAGGGATCGAACTCCTTCTTTGGTTATCTGGAGAGAAATGCAATCAAAGCCACTCGCTTTAACTTAGGTGCCTACCTTGATTTGACATGGGATATCACGGATAACTTTTTGATTGGTGGTACGTATCGCGTAGAGAAGTACTCTGATTTTGGAAATGCGAATGTGTTCAAAGTGACCTCACGTTACAAAATAGGAGAGACCTTCACCATCAGAGGTTCTATATCTTCTGGCTTCCGTGCGCCAACACTGCATCAGCAATATTTATCACTAAGCCAGGCCTCTTTCTCTGGTGGTAACATTGTTATTACGGGGTTGGCAAATAACTTTAGCCCCGAAGCTCGTGCTGCCGGTGTTCCAAAGTTAAAGGCAGAGAAATCGGATAACATAACTTTTGGTTTTGGCTTCACACCGAGCCGGAATTTCTCGTTAACGGGAGATTTTTATTCAATTACCATAAAGGATAGAATTGTTTACAGTAATGAGATCAACAGTATTTCTTATTTCATTAATGCAGCACAAACTAAAACCCAGGGTGTTGATGTTGTTGCTGGTTACAGAAATATAAATGTTGGTTCTGCAAAACTTGGATTAAGTTTAGCGGGTAACTACACCATTAAGAATGAGTTGGTAGGTGGTTACCAGGCTGTTAATGATAATTTCGGAGGTCAGGCAATTTTCAATAAAACGCAGGAGTCGTTGATGACCAGCAGCCGTCCAAAGTATAAGTATATATTGGGTGCAGATTTAACTACAGGGAAACTTTCCATCAATTTGTACAATACCCTTTTTGGACCTACCAAATTTAATAACGGGGATTTGAGTAAAGACTTGAGGATAGAGTTTGATCCGAAGGTTGTTACTGATTTGAACTTTGCTTATAGTTTCAATCCTCACACCGTCTTTTCTATAACCATTCAAAACCTCTTAAATGTATTTCCTGAATACAAATTTAAGGCTGAGAATGCTGCAGGAGAGACTTTGTTGAACGATCCTCAGGCGGTTAAAGATCAGATCAGCTACATTACATTCAATGGCAGATATCCTGTCATCACGTATGATGGATCACATTTTAACCAGTTTGGTACTTCTTACTTAGCCTCGTTGACTTACAAGTTCTAATTTGAAGTAGGAGAGTTTCTATTAATCAAAGAGTCCCGTTCAGGCGGGACTCTTTTTTTATACTTCGCTATTCAAATCTCAGCAATCAACATTCAACCAATAGCAAAGGTAAAGCCGTTAATCCAATCCAATCATCATGAATGCACCCCAATAAATAGGTTCAGGGTATTCAACACGGAGTTCCTTCTTAGCATCAATAAAACTCTGACGGAGATTGCCTGTGGTCAACCATTTCTTATAAAAATTAAGAATCAGTTTTTGAGTAGCATCATCATCTACTTTAAACATACTCATGATCAGCGTTTTTGCGCCCGCTACTAAAAAAGCACGCTGTAATCCATAGACACCTTCGCCTTGCGAAATTTCACCAAGGCCTGTTTCGCAAGCACTCAATACGACAAGATCAGTGTTGTCCAGATTAAGACTCATGGCTTCATAGGCAGTAAGAATGCCGTTCTCCAGGTTATAATTGTATTTTGTCTTATTGAGCAGATCACCGGCACCTTTAAGCAAGAGTCCGGTTTTCATCAGCGGATTTTCATTTTGTTGGGCCTCATTTTCAGTGAGGTTTGTAGCTTTCGCTTCAGTGGAGGCAACCACAAATCCATGCGTAGCAATATGGAAAATCTTAGGGCTTTCCAGTTCTTTCACGTGCTCTTCGCTCGCAGTACCCTCGGTGTACTCATTGGTTTTATATCCTTTTTGTTTCAACAAATCCTGAAGTTCATCCACTTCTTTTTCTGTTCCGGGCAGGGAAGCAATGCTTCGGTTGCTGGCAGAAGCAGTGAGATAGAAGGTAGGATTGCCAAACATGGTAGCATTCTTGCTGGCGTTGGCTGTCTTGGATTTTAGCTTGCGCAGATAAATGTCTTTGGTATTGCTCACCAGTACAATATTAGAATTGTCAATTACATATTTACCATCAGGTGTTGGAATGGCTTCCAGATTGAGTTGATTGTAGACCCCATCCGGAGATAAGTAAATCGTTGAGTATTGGCCAATCTGTTTTTGAATGGGTTCCCAGAATATTTTATAAGAGATGCCGTCTGGTATCTTGCTGGTAATGCAATTTCGGAAATACTTAAAATAGCGAGTCTCCATACGATGCCCTTCTGGCAATTCGATTACTTTGGGCCGGGCATTGTCATTTTTTATGTACATGCCAATATAGATAATGGAATCTGTAAAGGAGTGATCAAAGTAGCGGAAGCGAAGCATCTCCAGGGCGACATCATTTTTGCCCAATGCCTTTTGCACATTTTCATACGTAATTTTCTTGTGCTCAAAACTTTGCCCGAAGAGTTCCGATTTTTCACTTAATTCACGCTCCAGTTTTTCTACTTCGTTGCTAAGTGCATTGGGGTCGATGGCATTATCAACAAGCTGTTGCGTACTCATGGAAAGGGCATTCGTCAGGAATTCTTTTTTTTGAATCCATAAGTTATAACTCGACTTGAGCGTTTCATCCTGACTATTTAATATTCGTTCTCGTATTTTAATAGAGGAGCTGAGCAGCAATGCTTTTGTTAACAATTGATAATTATAAACCTTACCCGCCAGATCGCGGAAGTCTTCCAATTGACCAAAGGCCAGTGTATTGTAGAATTCAAAATCGACTTTGATAGTGTTCCAGTATTTTGCTTTTTCGCGTTCACTTAGCGCAGGGAAGTATTGTTTGATAAAGTTTTCATAGTTGCCCAGCGCTTCTTCTATATTGCGCTTTGCGCGTTTATAGTCCTTTTCCATATAATAGACTTTAGCCTGTTTGGATAGGACTTTCACATATTCGGGGTGATTCTTATTGAAGAACTTTTCATACAAATCTTTGGATTTGGAATAGAATTCTTCGGCTTTGGGGTAGCGTTTTAATTCATAGTAAACATCCCCGGTAAGTGTGTAGATACTGGCGGCATTAATATTATTTTTTGTTCCTGTTTTAGTTCGCCAGATGGTTTCAGCCTGAGTCAGTGAGTTAAAGGCAATATCATATTTTTTCTGTGCGATGTAGAGAATAGCTACGTTCTTCAAAATATCAGCGTATTGTGGATTATCTTTTCCAAGCTTCTTGCCCATGATATCACGTGACTCAAGCATCAGTTTTTCAACTTCTTTAAGATCGTCTCCTTTATGGAATTTAATCAAAGCCAATTGTGAAATTGATTTAGCTACCTCGATATGATTTCTGCCAAATTGCTTCTCCTGACTCACCAACGCTTTTTTGATATTATCTTCTGCTTTGTCGTAATCTCCAATAGTGTAATCGATATCACTTAACAGCTTTTGGGTTGGGGCGGTCTTTGTTGAGTTTTCACCATAGACACCTATCGCCAATTGATTTGCTCTCAAAGCAAGTTTATCTGCTTCCGTATAATCCCCTTTAGCCAACGTAAGTTTGCCTTTGTTCACCAGCGGATCAATCAAACGGATTGAATTTGCTCCATAGAGTTTTTCTGAGTCTTTAAGTAGGTTAGTCAGAAGCTCATCGGCAACGGAATAGCGACCTAGCTGAATCAGTAAAGAGGAGAGTTCCTTTGCGGTAGTAAGATCATCAACGCCTACGAGATTGTCAGCCTTAGTAATTATTTTGTGTGAACGATCCAGAGCGTCTTCCGCAGCATCGAATAATCCTTGAATCCCAAAAAGCGTAGCTTGGGTTTCAATAGCATTGATGAGATAGATTTTCTTGTCTTCCTCTTTACGAAACGGCTCAAGTATTTTCAATGATTGAATAATATTCTGCTCAGCCTTTTCGTACTGACCTAGCTTAAGTTGCAGCTTTGCGATATTCGTAAGTTCAGCTCCGTATTGGTAATCGGTATCGCTGTATTTGGAACGGGCTACCTCAGTTGCTTTGTCAAGCGTGGCGATGGCATCTTTGTACTTGTCTGTAAGTTCAAACAAAGTAGCCATGTGATTAAGAATGTCAAGATGATCTTTGTGCCAGGCACCAATTTCTTTACCAACAATTTTGGTAAAACTTTCGTCATATATTTTGGCCGCTTCATTTATTTTATTGGTATAGTCTACATACAAATTGGCAAGGTGAACTCTGCTGAGGTGAGTTTCAGGAGCTTCAATACCAAAAATATCGGTCTTTATTTCAATGATATCGCTGAGGTACTTTTCTGCATTAGCATAATTCTTTTCAGACACCGCCAGATAACTAAGGAAATCCAACACTTGTAGCGTAGTGATATTATTTCGTAAGAGACCCTGACCTTTGGGGATTGCCTCCAGTGCTTCATTTTCAAGACTTTTTGTTTTATCCTGACTCATTTTTTTATCCAACTCCACGGCCCTGAGTCTCGCGAAGTAAATACTCCCACTTTTAAAACTGCTGCCAATCAGTTTTTCATATTCCAGTTTAGTATTGAGGTAGGTGGCGTTGGCTCCACCACGGAGGAGTTCTTTTAAATACTCTTCGTAAATCTCGATGCCAATCACATGAGATGCTTTGTGTTTGGATTTCAGGTATCCGAGCAATCGGCTGTACTCTAATTCACCTGGAAGATTTTCATTTCCGTTTTCGACAAGAACTTTAGCATTGTACAATTGATTTTTTATGTATTCAATGCTTTGTTTTCCCAGATTTTTATCAATCCAGGTTGCGGCATAGACAAAAGAAGAGTCGGCACTCTTTAGATTGCCTTGCAAACCGTAGGTATGCGCCATCAACGTGAGAAGGCGAGCATAATCCGAATAGCGTTGGGTAATTTCGGCCTCGGGTAGTCTTCTGCTTTTTAAATTTCCCTTATCATCTACAAAGCTCTCCTGCTTCACTGCCCTACCAATATAGTAGCGTTCCCTTGCATTAAGGATTTCCAGTGATTTTCTATAAAAACCCTGACCCGAAAGCACTTCACCCATATCGACTTCCCAGCGTGCCAGCGTTACTTCATTTTTAAATCCTCCGGTATCGAGAATCTTTCTGGCGTTAACTAAGTATTCATTTGCTAATCGAAAGGATCCGTTTTGGAGGTATAGTTCTGCCGCATCGATCAAAAATATTCCATGCTTCTCACTTTTCTCCTGATTTAAACTAATACTGGATTCAATGGCATTCTTAAGATCTGATTCAAAATTGACCAGTTGCCCCAAGCCGAGGTTGTATTTTGCTTTTAGAAAATGATAGGTGGGTGTATATTGATTCTGTTGTCCTAATTTTTTAAAGGCTTTCTTTTTAAATTTCTCAATTGCGCTAAGGGCAAATGCATAGTCCCCTTTTTCATAGGCAACCTCAGCCACTGCAATCATCTTGTCATACTTACTTTGTGCAGGAACAATTGAAGCACTTGTCAGCAATAGGAAAATAAGGACTAGGGGAAGGTTAATTCGTTTCATAGCGATGAAATTTGATATTCTAAAATTACAGAATTGCGGACTTGTTTGCACAGGCCAATAAGAAAGCCCGGGTAGTTTTCGAAATAGGTGGTAAGAAATATGGAAATCGGGTATTTTAACCTTTGATTAGTCGTTGAAGAATCTCCTTAGCCGACTCTGTTATAGTGGTTCCGGGGCCGAAAATTCCTGCTACACCCTGATTTATTAAAAAATCGTGGTCTTGCTCTGGAATAACCCCGCCTGCAACTACTAAAATATCAGCTCTGCCTATTTTTTTTAGGGCTTGGATCAGTTCTGGTATTAGTGTTTTATGTCCACCGGCCAAACTTGATGCACCGACAACATGAACATCATTTTCGGCAGCCTGCATCGCTACTTCTTCCGGGGTCTGAAATAGCGGCCCGATATCAACGTCAAAGCCGAGATCAGCAAATCCAGTGGCAATTACTTTTGCCCCACGGTCATGCCCATCCTGACCCATTTTGGCGACCAGAATTCGAGGCCTTCGGCCATCTAATTCAGCAAATTGATCCGATAAGGACTTCACATCATCAAAGACTTTACGATTTTTCATCTCGCCTGAATATACTCCAGAAATAGATTTAATAACAGCTTTATAGCGACCGAATGATTTTTCCATCGCCATGGAAATCTCCCCGAGTGTGGCTCGCTTGCGTGCTGCATCAATAGCAAGTTCTAATAAATTTCCATTTCCGTGCGTGCCACATTGATGCAAAGCTTCCAAGGCGAGTTCAACTTCATCAGGATTGCGTTCGCGCTTTAATTTTTCCAGCCGTTGAATTTGTTCTTCCCTCACGGCTGTATTATCTACTTCCCGTATTTCAAAATCAGGCTTATCTTCCGTTTGATATTTATTAACGCCCACAATCACTTCTTTGCCCAAATCAATCCGGGCTTGTTTTGCTGCGGCAGCTTCTTCAATTCTCATTTTCGGGATTCCACTTTCGATTGCTTTTGTCATACCGCCCAGTTGTTCTACTTCCTCGATAAGTTGCCAGGCCTTGTCTGCCAATTCGTTCGTCAAGGATTCCAGATAGTATGACCCTCCCAGAGGATCAACAACTTGTGTGATGCCTATTTCTTTTTGCAAATACAACTGAGTGTTGCGTGCGATGCCGGCAGAGAAATCGGTAGGAAGAGCAATGGCCTCGTCTAAAGAATTTGTATGCAACGATTGTGTTCCCCCCAGTACCGCGGCAAGTGCTTCAATGCAAGTTCGTGTCACATTATTATAAGGATCTTGCTCGGTCAGACTCCAGCCTGACGTTTGGCAATGAGTTCGCAGGGCCATGGACTTAGGATTCTTGGGCTGAAATTGATTGACAATTTTTGACCAGAGCAATCGACCTGCTCGCATTTTTGCGACTTCCATAAAAAAATTCATTCCAATCCCCCAGAAAAAGGAAAGTCGTGGAGCAAAATCATCGATGGCAATACCGGCTTTTATTCCAGCACGAAGATATTCCAGTCCATCGGCCAGCGTATAAGCGAGTTCTATTTGTGCTGGAGCGCCTGCTTCATGCATGTGATAGCCACTAATACTTATACTGTTGAACTTGGGCATTTTCTTAGAACAATAGTCAAAAATATCTGACACAATGCGCATGGAAGGAGCCGGTGGATAGATATAAGTATTCCTCACCATAAACTCCTTAAGAATATCATTTTGAATGGTGCCGCTGAGTTGATTGGGTTTTACACCTTTTTCTTCTGCCGCTACAATATAGAAAGCCATGATCGGGATGACAGCTCCATTCATCGTCATCGATACGGACATTTTATCCAGTGGAATCTGGTCGAATAAAATCTTCATGTCGAGCACCGAGTCGATAGCAACACCTGCCTTGCCTACATCGCCCGTTACCCGTGGATGGTCAGAATCATAGCCGCGGTGAGTAGCAAGATCAAATGCAACGGACAATCCTTTCTGGCCTGCGGCTAAATTTTTTCTGTAAAAGGTATTCGAATCTTTTGCTGTTGAGAATCCTGCATACTGCCTTATCGTCCACGGCCTCACGGTATACATCGTGGCATAGGGTCCACGCAAGTAGGGTGGGAGCCCTGCCGGAAAATTCAATAATTCAGATTTATTGAGATCTGCTTTAGAATAACCGGGTTTGATTTCAATCTTCTCGGAAGAAAACCATGGCTTTAACTCCGGATTCACTTTTGGATTTCCGTTTGGAAATTGATCATATTTTATTTTAGAAAAATCTGGTTTCATTAATACCTATTTAGAGCTCACCAATTTTTGAAATTTACTCCAGGCCTGTTGTGCGAATTGGTCGGTAAGATGTTCAATATAATAGGATCCTGCCGTTGGATCGGCCACTTGTGATAGATGAGATTCCTCTCTAAGGATGGACGAAACATTTCTTGCAATTCGATTCAATAAAGGATTTGCAGGATCTTCCGCCATAATTGAAATACCATCGCATCCACCTAGAATGGCACTTAAAGCGGCTGTTGCACTCTTCAGCATATTTTCGTGCGGCCGATACTCTGTTTTGATCCAGGAAGGTGAATAGCCATGAATAAATACTGGGCTTTCAAACGATTTGTCATAAGCTCTTGAGAGTTGACTCCACAGCAAGCGCAAGGCTTTAAGTTTTGCGATCTCCCCAAAGAAATCGGTTTGTACTGGAAGTGAGAAGGCAGTTGCGTCTAAAACTTTTTTAATGCTTAAGCCTTGGTCTGTCAATTGATCAATTCGTTTAACTGCTGTGGCAAGAAGGGAACTGATTTCATCCGCAGGCATCAATCCTTCCTCACCGGTAAGGCCATTGGCGTAAAAATGATTGCTTTCGCTTAACCCTTCAATAATTTCTTTAAGATTTTTTGGATCTGATTTCCAAAAAATAACGCCTGATAAACGTTCAATGTAATTTTCTTTTGACTGAACGTATTTTAAGAAATCTTCTATAAACGAAACTTGGCTTGGACTTACTAGAAATGCAACACCGCAAAAGGGAAGTTCAATATCCTTAAGAAGCTCTGCTGCAACACTACCTGCCTGAAGATCGAAGAAAATGCCATCTGCACCAGAACCCAGGTAGGAGAGGGCGGTTTTATTTGCCTTGCGAGAATCTGTAATCGAGATAGGAGCTAGATTGAGCCACGTACGGGGCACCAAAAAGAGGTTATCAGAGACCGGAAGCGGCACGATATTTTTATCTTTGGAGTCCCCTTGATCGTAATAGGGCAGGATATGAATACCATCTTTCGAAAAAGCCAGTTTATCAAACGGATGAACGCCTTCCAGCTCACCTTTAGCTGCTTCTATCCAGTCCTCTTTGCTGTAGTAGTGGAAAGAACTATATTTTTTTTCTGTCATGGGTGAAAAAAAGATAAGCAATACGAATTGAGTTTCAAATTCAATTTAAGTTAGCATTAAAGCAATTTTTACAATCACAATTCGGATTTCTTAACGCTAAAAATTTCTTAAAATCCAAGGCTGATTTTGGTTTTTTTGTTCATCAATTTTTTTACACCTTTGTTTCCCTCCTGAAAAAAGGAGCTCACAAAACTCCACTGCTCAACGCTCATTAATGGAAGTCAACTGCTCAACGGTTTGGAATGATTGTCTGGAAATAATTCGCCAAAGCGTTGATGAACAGAACTTCAACACATGGTTTAAACCCATTGTCCCGTTGCGCAATGAACAGGATGTGCTTACCATCCAAGTACCCTCTCAATTCTTTTTTGAATGGCTGGAGGAACATTATGTGCCCGTTCTGAAAAAGGCTATCCATCAGGTATTGGGTGAGAGCGGAAGGCTTGAGTATTCTGTAATTGTCGACAGTGGCAATCACCGCAATCCGCCCCTCCTTGTAAACTACCCCAACGGAGCGGGAATGAAGCGCAGCAATGCCCAAGTTCATAATGGCAATGGAAATATTGAAGATTATTCTCCGTTTAGCTTCAAAGCCATTAACCCCCAGTCTGTTAATTCAAGGCTCAATCCTAATTATACTTTTGAAAACTTTGTCGAAGGTGATTGTAACCGGTTAGGGCGTGCCGCAGGTATTGCGGTAGCAAAGAAGCCCGGATTAACCTCGTTTAATCCTCTAATGCTGTATGGAGGCGTGGGAGTAGGTAAAACGCACTTGGTTCAAGCCATTGGAAATGAGATCAAGAAGAACCTCCCTTCGAAGATTGTTCTTTACGTAGATCAGAATGACTTTACAACTCAGTTTTTAAATGCGCTGCAGAACCATAAAATGCAGGAGTTTCAAAACTTCTATTTGCAGGTGGATTTATTGATTTTGGACGATGTGCAGTTCCTTGCAGGTCGAGAAAAAACCCAGGAGATATTCTTTCATATTTTCAATCAATTACACCAGTCAGGAAAGCAGATCATCATGACCAGCGACTGCCCGCCTCGTGATCTTAAGGGTTTTCAGGAGCGCTTATTATCCCGCTTTAAATGGGGACTAACGGCAGATTTACAGGAGCCAGATTTTGAAACCAAGCTCGCCATCATTCACAATAAGATGGAATCGGACGGTATTGAGATCCCGACCGAGGTGGCAGAATATCTTGCGTATAGCGTAGATACCAATTTACGCGATATGGAGGGAGTTCTTAATTCGCTCATTTTTCATGCTACCTTATTAAAAAAGGAGATTGACTTAGAGTTAGCGAAGGAGGTACTTAGAAATATTGTGAAAGAAATTCAATCAGACGTCAGTGTGGATTTCATTCAGAAGATGGTTGCTGAATACTTTAAGGTGGATATTGATTCTTTGAAAGCCAAAGTGAAAAAACGTGAGATTGTTATACCCCGACAATTGGCCATGTATTTTTGCAAACGTTATACCCAACTCACGCTAGCACTTATTGGTGAGAATTTTGGTGGGCGCGATCATAGCACCGTTATCCATGCCCTGGAATCTGTTGAAGACATGATTAAAACAGACCCTAACTTCAAAAACTCAGTAGAGGAGTTGAGTAAAAAACTGAAGTTGCGCGTAGCTTCCTGATCAAATTTTCCTTCATTTTAACTAAACTACCCCTCGGTCTGTGTCCTCACAGACTGAAACGACAAACGAGTGGTCTGTGAAGACACAGACCACGGTGAAAAACTCAGTAGAAGAGTTGAGTAAAAAGCTGAAGTTGCGAGTAGCTTCCTGATCAAATTTTCCTTCATTTTATCTAACCATGGATTACTGCATCGTAAATGACAGCGGTATTTCCTGTTTGGAACTATTCATTCCATAGATAAGCACCCTGCCCTTATATTCATTAAAAAAATCAATCACATCCTGAGGGTCTTTTACCCGTTGGCGATTGATAGATATGATCGTATAGTTTTCAGGTATTCCCAATTTTTTAAATAAGCCGTCTTTAATCTTAAATGCTTTAACCCCGTAATCAACTCCTTCCAGAGTAGCTCCGATAAATGTATCCTGATAGAATTTACGTTTTACCATATTCACATCTCCATTCTTATTAAGAAGGATAACAGAAACGGTAGCAGGTTTGCTATCCCTTAAGTAAGTGATATTGATCTTTTCCCCGGGAGATCGATAACTAATTTCCTCTTCAAATGCACTTTTGCTATCAATATCAATGTCATTGATTTTTGTGATGATATCCAAGGGTCTTAGTCCTGCATTCTTTGCCGAGCTGGTTCTATATAGATCTTCCAGAAGAACACCTTGGTAATCTTTGGTGGTTAATTTAAGGTTGTACTTCTCTGCATTTTGGTAGTCCAGTTCAGCAATTTCGCCACCAAAAAATGCTTTTTGAACAATTCCATATTTTATTAAGTCTGCCACTACTTTCTTGGCGATGTCAACAGGAACAGCAAATGCATATCCGGTATAGGAGCCTGTTCGCGAGAGAATAGCGGTATTGATTCCAACTAATTCCCCACTTTTGTTGACCAAGGCGCCACCGCTGTTTCCCGGATTGATTGCTGCGTCTGTTTGAATAAAGGATTCAATAGGAAATTTATCTTCAACGATGTTGATTCTTCTTCCCTTAGCACTAACGATCCCCACCGTTACGGTGGAGGAAAGTGAGAATGGATTACCCACTGCCACTACCCATTCGCCAACAGCAAGGTTTTTTGAGTTGCCTAAGGTGATGGCCGGAAGATTTACTTCTTTAATTTTCAGGACGGCTAAATCGGTTGACGGATCTGTGCCAATAAGTTCTGCATCGTATGCTTTCTTGTTATAAATCACCTGAATCTTTTCAGCGGATTCTACCACATGATTGTTGGTGATGATATAACCGTCTTGGGTAAAAATTACTCCAGAGCCTGAGCTCACCTGAGTTTGTTGCCCACCTCCATTGAAAAGAAGATCCCAATAAGAATAGGAAGCTCCGCTTTGAGAAATGCTATTAATGTAAACAACGCTTGGCGTTACTTTTTGTGCGGCACTGCTAAAATCCACATTGTCCAGGTTTGAGAGACCTGATGGAACGACCATCCTAGGTCTGTAATCCGTTGCCGGTTCGAAATTGGCCACGTTATTAAATTCCTTGGTTTCTGTTCTACGATTTTTCTCATCCTGGTAAGAAAAGAAAGCATAGGCTCCTGCCAATCCGGCAACGAAGGCTATGATTATTGTTTGAAGTGTTTTCATAAAATGTCAATTCGGTTAGTTAACGAACCTTGCTTAAAGATGTTTTGCATGACTTGAAAGTTCCACCCTGAGCACAAATATCACCCCAAATTAAAAAATGGAAAAAATGACAGGGTTTGCAGAAAAAATGGCAAAGCTTCAGGGCATTCCTTTTATTACCTTTGCCCATTATGGGAATCCGCTCAACGCTTGCCAAACCCTTTGCTGTTCTCATTGGAAGGCAGACGAAAGAATGGTCGTTAAATCCATCTCTTTCTCAACAGAGGATTTTCAAAAATCTTATTGCAAGTGCGAAGGATACAAGGTTTGGTAAGGATCATGATTTTGCTTCAATAAGAACCTATGAAGATTTTAAAAAGCTTGTACCCGTTCGCGATTATGAAGAACTTAAGCCCTATGTTGAGAGGATTTTAGAAGGAAGGTCGGATATCTTATGGAAAGGTAAGCCAGCTTATTTCGCCAAAACATCAGGCACTACGTCAGGCACGAAGTATATTCCAATCACGAAAGATTCAGTCCCCAATCACATCAACAGCGCGCGAAACGCGTTGCTAAGCTATGTGCATGAAACCGGTAATGCTTCTTTTTTAGACGGTGGTTTGATTTTTTTATCAGGCAGTCCTGAGTTAAATCAAAAAGCGGGAATTAACACAGGAAGACTTTCGGGAATTGTTAATCATCATGTGCCAGGATATTTACGCACCAATCAGAAGCCAAGCTATCAAACCAATTGTATCGAGGACTGGGAAATAAAACTTGATAAAATAGTTGACGAGACGATTGGCGAAGACATGACACTCATCTCCGGTATCCCACCCTGGGTACAAATGTATTTTGATCGTATCCAGGCACGAACAGGAAAAAAGATTAAAGATGTATTCCCCAATTTCTCTGTATTTGTTTATGGAGGTGTGAATTTTGAACCCTATCGTGCCAAGCTCTTTGAATCCATAGGGAAGAAAATTGATTCGATCGAAACCTATCCGGCCTCCGAAGGTTTTATTGCTTATCAGGATTCTCAACAAGCGGAAGGTTTATTGCTGCTCTTAAATTCCGGAATATTTTTTGAATTTATTCCAGCAGATGAATACTTTAATGAACGTCCATCCCGAATTACTATTGATGAAGTAGAGATAGGAAAGAATTACGCTTTAGTAATTAACAGCAATGCAGGACTTTGGGGTTATTCCATTGGAGATACCATCAAATTTGTTTCGAAGAATCCGCACCGTATTGTGGTTAGTGGAAGAATCAAACACTTTATTTCGGCTTTTGGTGAACACGTGATTGGTGAAGAAGTGGAGAAGGCGATGAAACTCACTATGGAAAAATTTCCTGAAGTTGAATTGGTTGAATTTACAGTTGCACCTCAGGTTGCGCCACTGGAAGGAATGCCTCATCATGAATGGCTGATCGAATTTTCAGTAGGCCCAAATAATCTTGAATCTTTTTCTTTAGCGTTGGATAACCATCTACGCCAACTGAATGTTTACTATGATGACTTAATTACAGGGAGTATTTTAAGAACGCTGAAGATAACCTCTCTTAAGAAAAACGGGTTTATCGATTATATGAAATCACAAGGTAAGTTGGGCGGTCAGAATAAGGTGCCCCGGCTATCGAACGATCGGAAGATTGCGGAGGAATTGGTTAAATTTGTTGACCTGAATTAGAATAACGATGATATCAGAGGGTCAAAAAAAGATAATCTTTCAAATACTCCGTCCCTATAAGCCGTTCGGGGTTTGGATATTTGGTTCGTATGCCAGAATGGAGAATAAACAGGGCAGTGATTTAGACCTGATGGTGAAGCTGGGCAAGAGAATAAACCTTTTGGATTTTATCGGAATTGAACAGGAACTTTCGGAGGCATTGGGAATAAAAGTTGATTTGGTGATGGAAGGTTCACTGGATCCCCTAGTAAAACCCTATGTGGAAAAAGATATTCAACCCCTTCTGGTGAATGAAGAGTGATAAAATCTACTTGGATCATATTTTAGAATCTATTACCTCCATCCTTGAATATACACAAGGCATGAAGTATGAAGATTTCCTATCTAGCAGATTGGTTAGAGATGCTGTTATTAGAAATTTTGAAATTATTGGTGAAGCTACCAAGAGGGTTTCAATAGAGTTAAGAACAGATACTCCTGAAATTCCCTGGATGAAAATGGCGGGTCTTAGAGACAAACTCATTCATGACTACATCAAAGTAAATTTGCTGCTTGTGTGGGATGTTGTTGTGGATATACTTCCCGAACAGCATAGACAAATAGGGAAGATTATTTCAAAATTTTGAGCACAAAAAAATCCATCGCCATTCTTGGCTCTACCGGTAGCATAGGCCGTCAGGCTTTAGAAGTGATTCAAGCACATCTTGATCAATTATGTGTAGAGGTACTTACAGCACAAGACAATGCGGACTTGCTGATTCAACAAGCTATTGCATTCACCCCAAATGCAGTTGTCATTGGAAATGAAGATCACTATCAAAAAGTGAAGGAAGCGCTCGCCTCTCATCCTATTAAAGTATATGCCGGTGAGAATGCGCTTTCATCGGTAGTGGAAATGGATTCCATAGATCTGGTATTAACTGCATTGGTTGGTTACTCTGGCCTTCGACCCACCATTCGCGCCATTGAAGCAGGAAAGAACATTGCTTTGGCCAATAAAGAGACTCTTGTGGTGGCAGGCGAATTGATTACAAGACTGGCAAAACAGAAAGGAGTAAATATCTATCCTGTAGATTCGGAACACTCTGCCATTTTCCAATGTATTGTGGGTGAATTTCATAATAAGATCGAGAAAATTATCCTTACGGCATCGGGTGGACCATTTCGTGGAAAGAACAAAGAATATTTGAAGTCGGTAACAAAAGCTCAGGCTTTAAAGCATCCCAATTGGGTGATGGGTGCCAAGGTCACTATTGACTCCGCCACACTCATGAACAAAGGTTTGGAGGTTATCGAAGCAAAGTGGCTTTTTGGCCTTACTGCTCAGCAAGTGGATGTAGTAGTGCATCCACAATCCATTATTCACTCACTTGTTCAGTTTGAAGACGGCTCTATCAAAGCACAACTTGGCCTACCCGATATGCGTTTACCCATTCAGTTTGCCTTGACTTACCCAGATCGACTCAAAAGTGAGTTTCCCAGGTTTGATTTTGCCAATTATCCTGCCCTGACATTTGAGAAGCCGGATACAGAAACTTTTCGTAATCTTGCGCTCGCATTTGAGGCCCTGGCACGAGGAGGCAACATGCCATGTGTATTAAATGCCGCCAACGAGGTAGCAGTAGCTGAATTTTTGAAAGGTAGAATTGGTTTTTTGGAGATGTCAGCCGTAGTGGAACGATGTTTGGCAAAAATGGATTATGTAGCAAATCCTGTTTATGAGGATTATGTGAATACGGATAAAGAGACACGAATTAAAGCACTTGAACTGATAAAGTAATGGAAGGAATGATAATGACGGCCCAGATGCTTCTGAGCCTTTCGATTTTAATAGCAGTACATGAATGGGGGCACTTCATCACCGCCCGCATGTTCAATATCCGGGTGGAAAAGTTTTACCTGTTTTTCGATTTTCTTTTTCCGATGGCTAATGTCTTAAACTTTTCTCTGGTCAAGATTAAAAAAGGAGATACGGAATTCGGAATTGGATGGTTTCCCTTGGGTGGTTACGTAAAAATTGCCGGAATGGTAGATGAAAGCATGGACAAGGAGCAGATGAAAGCTGCCCCCGAGCCATGGGAGTTTCGTGCCAAGCCAGCGTGGCAGCGATTGATCGTAATGCTGGGTGGTATCATCGTGAATGTTATCGTAGGGATCATGATCTTTATTGGTATCACCTATGCTTTAGGTGACACCTATATTCCAAAGAATTTTGTGAATACCCATGGTGGAATACAGGCACTGGAGTTGGGCGAACAATTAGGATTTAAGACAGGCGATAAGATTATAAAAGTAAACGGAAATGACTTTGATGATTTTCAGGAGATCATCAAGCCTGATGTTTTACTTTCCCAAAACTCCTATTACACCGTTGATCGCGATGGACAAAAAATTGAAATCCCTATCCCTGGAAATTTTATTGAGAATTTTAACAGAAAAGAATCTGCCAGCAATTTCATTGTTCCACGGATACCTGCTATTGTGGGTAGAGTGAGTGAGAAGAGTGTTGCTGAGCACGCAGGATTAAAAGTAGGAGATGAGTTTTTGGAAGTTGACGGTAAGCCGGCAGCGTACTTTGATGAGGTAACTAAGATTGTTAAGAGCGGCCCACGCGATTCAATCTCTTTCAAAGTAAAAAGAGGAACAGAGGTGCTGAGTTTTAAAGAAAACTTCAAAGATCAAGCGCTGATTGGGTTTGCAGCAAAAGGCATTGATCGCGATGAATTGGCCGTGATTGATTACGGTTTTGGGGAATCCATCGGCCTAGGAACTACACGCGCGTTCAATGTCATTTTTGTTCAGCTTAAGGCATTCAAAAAGATATTCAGTGGCGAGATTTCTTTCCGTAAATCATTGTCTGGTCCTATTGGAATGGCGCAAGCTTATGGTGGTGAATGGGATTGGGAGAGATTTTGGAGAATGACGGGTTTGCTCTCAATGGTACTTGCCTTTATGAATTTACTTCCCATCCCGGCATTGGATGGGGGATATGTCATGTTCTTACTTTATGAAATGATCAGCGGCCGTGAACCTTCGGAGAAATTCTTTGAGACGGCCTTGAAAATAGGAATGGCCATGTTACTGGTACTCATGGTATTTGTTTTCTATAATGATATTGCCAAACTTATTATGGGCGGATAACCCGAATAAGATATTGATTAAAACTATGGCCCCGCGGTAAGCGGGGCCATAGTTTTAATCAAGTCCCTTTCGATAATCAAGGGGTGGCTTCCGATCTCCCACCAGAGATTTGTATTTAAAATTTGGACCGCGCTTAGTATCCAACTCCACTTTCGCTTTATCAATAATCGCAGGATTATTGAATAGATCAATACCTGTCATTGAAATTGTTTTGGCAGCATTGATCATCGCTTTAAAACCAATACTCATACCTCCGCTGGCAGTTGCCTGCCACGAATGTGCCGGTGCTCCAGGTACCCAGGTAGCAATTCCAAGTCCGACAGTAGGAACGACCCAGCTGATGTCTCCAACATCAGTTGAAGCTGGGAAGAAAGCAGTAGCCTTATAGGGTTGAACGACCATGGCATCAGAAATGGGCGGGGCTTTATAGTTAAATGTACTCTGAAGGCTTTTCGCAAATTCAATATCCGAGGATGAATAATTTACCCCTCCCACGATGGACAAATTATTATGCATCGTCTTCGAAAGTATTTCGGATGGTAACAGATTATAAAGCCCTGAAATGACTTCGTACTTCATCGTTGTTTCTGTTCCCAGCGTTGCTCCTTCTGCGCACTTCACAATACGCTCCCAGATTTTCTCCACTACTTTTACATCGGGATGCCTTACAATGTATTCCACTTCGGCAAAATCGGGCACAACATTGGCGGCCAGGCCACCTTTTGTGATTACGTAATGAATTCGTGTTTCCTGAGGAACATGCTCCCGCATCATATTCACCATATAGTCCATTGACTCTACGCCATCTAAAGCAGAACGTCCAATATCAGGCGCTGCAGCGGCATGAGCCGATAAGCCATAGAATCTGAATTTTCCTTGTTTAAAAGCAAGACAAGTCTCTGCGTTCGCTTGGTTGTGATCGGCAGGATGCCAATGCAACACCACATCAATTGGATCAAATAGTCCTGCTCTCACCATATAGACCTTGCCGCCACCACTTTCTTCGGCAGGAGTACCGAAAAGTTTTATCGTTCCGGGTTTTTTATTTTTGACGAGCCAGTCTTTAAGTGCTACTGCAGCAGCAGCTGAGGCGGCTCCGAATAGATTATGTCCACAACCATGACCAGCTTTGCCCGCTATTAGTGCTTTTTGAAATGGCACACTATCCTGAGATAATCCGGGCAAGGCATCAAACTCTGCCAGGATTCCGATAACAGGTTTGCCTGAGCCAAAGGTTGCGGTAAAGGCGGTGGGAATTTCTGCTACTCCTGTCTCAATAGTAAAGCCTTCTTTTTGTAATGTCTCCTGAAGCAGCGCTGTGCTTTTGGTTTCAAGATAGCCCAACTCAGCATAGCTCCAGATTTGCCTTGCTACTTCTTTATAGGTGCTGAATTTTTTATCCAACTCCGCATTGACAAACTGTTTGTCTTTTTCTCCCTTTACTTTAATTAGCACTTCGGGTTGCGCAAAAGCCATAAAGCTGAGGCAAATAAGTACGACAAGACTTAATACTGTCTTCATATTTGATTGGATTTAGTTAGTGACGTAACGCAAAATAATCAAGGTCATTTCGAGCGTGAGCGAGAAATCTACCATTTGTTCGCCATAAGTATCCCGATAGCTATCGGGATCAGTCATTCCTCCTTCGAAATGACATAGGATTAATTGCTTTGCGTAAGGCCATTTAGTTATTGAAATATAGAGGAATTCTCTCAGTGTCAAAAGAGGAAATCCACAAGCCTATTTTTTAAAGATTTCAAACTCAACTCTTCGATTGAGTTGCTTGTGTTGATCGGTTACCTCTTGAGCAATGGGTTGTGAACTTCCATACCCAATAGCGATAATTCTTCCGTTATCTATTTTAAATTCGTGGGACAAATAATATTTAATGGCATCGGCACGGGACTGCGACAACCTTAAATTGGATTCTTCACGTCCTTGCGAATCCGTATGACCTGATATCTTAAGTTTCAATTCAGGATGATCGATCAGAAAATTAGCTAGTTTGTCTAAGTCTTTATGCATCGTGGGCAGAATGTCCGACTTGCCATTTTCAAATTCCAGCGATACGAATTCAATTTTACTTTCAATCGGCTCTGCCAACTTATTGATTTCAATATCTCCGTTCATAAAGAAGATTTCTTCGATCCGGAAGAAATTGTCCCCCTGGATGATTAATAGATAATTGCGTTTGTTGATCAGGCTAAAGTCAAACGACCCATCTTCTCTTAAAAATTTAGGTGCTACCTCCACACCTTTGTCAAGATCAATCACGGAGACGATTCCCTTTTCAGGTTTCCCGGTAGTTCCACTCAACAGCTTTCCTTTTAGTTGGGCAATCGCTTCAGGCTGGGCTTCCATGGGTACCGGAAAGGAATAGAGATCCAGATTCTTGAGATCATCTTCAACAGAGCGAGCATAATACAGATCATGCGATTTGGAGTCTATCGTAAAATAGTATTCACTCCCAACACCATTTACCAGCGGCCCGATGTTTTTTGGTTCTCGCCAATTCTTGGTTGTAGTCCGATAAGATTTGTAAATATCAAATTCACCAAAATTGAGCGGATGTCCATTGGAGCTGAAGTACAAGACATTAAAGACGTGATGAAAGAATGGACTTACTTCGCTGTTTCGGGTATTGATGATGGGGCCTATATTTTTGGCTGACTGCCAATTGCCCTTATTATCTTTTACAGAGAAATAGATATCACTAAGGCCAAAGCCTCCAATCCGGTTAGAAGCAAAATACAAAGTGTCACCGCTATGAGATACTGATGGTTGTGATTCCCAGCCTGAGCTATTGACGGTAGCTCCCAGGTTCTTGATGTCACTCCACGTGCTATCTTTTGAAAGCGTGGCAGAATAAAGATCACAATTACCAATAGATCCTGGAGCATTGCAGCGAGAGAAGAAGAGTTGTTTACCGTTCATACTTAAACAGGCAGATCCCTCATTATACTGCGTGTTGATGCTTTTGAAACCTTGCGTGGCTGTCCACGCGCCATCAATTTTAAGACTGAAGAAAAGATCTTCATTATATGCTCGTTCACTATGCGCATTTCTTTTGGACGTAAAGAGTAGGATATAATCCACGTTGCCCACTACGGGTCCGTAATCTTCTTTCGGTGAATTAATTCCTTCACCCATATTGACTAATATGCCATGAGGTGGTTGCAGTGTATCTATTTCTTTTCTGTAATCTACGAGCTCATAATAGTAATCGAGTGGAACGTAATATCTTTTTCGATCCAGTTCTAAGGAATCATACTGCGCATAGAGATCAGTAATGTCAATTCCTTGCTGATGATGTTTTAAAGCGAGCTTATAAAGTAAAATGGATTCGCCAGGAGGGCCATATTTTTTTGACAGCTTGGCCAGTTGCCAGATCATCGAGGTATTTTTTCCAAAATTTTCAATTCCAAAATTGCTGACGTATTCCTTTAGTGTGCGATAGAACTCTTCAGGCGGCCCTTGTTTTTCTACCTGTTGAAGTTGTTTTAGTTTTTTGCCGTCAAAGTAAAAACTCAGCTTGTTCACATTGGGGAAATCAAATATGCCAGACTGGCTGTAGGCGGTGAGCGAATCTTGGAGTAGCACCACGCTACTCTTTTTGAATTTTTTCTTTTCCTTTTGGCCAAAGGATTCCAAGCAAAAAGTGATCGAAATAAGCGCAAAAAGGGTAATAAAAGGGAGTTTCACTTGGCGCTAAAGGTCGTTTTAGTTCGCTGGTTTATCGAAAGTTGGGACAATTTTGCTGTATTTACAACGCTATTGGCACCGCAATTGAGCTTGAACGGGCTCACAGTATTTTAATTGTAGGCGCAAATTTTTTGTGTCAAATTGGCATTTTGAAACATGTTTAAATCCTTAGAAATAACACCCATCGTACAAGAAGATTCCGAAGAGCTGATCCAGTTGATCAACCCGGAACAAGAATCCGATTTGAAACCTGGAGATTTACCGGAAGAACTTTCTGTTCTTCCGATTAAGAACACAGTTTTATTTCCTGGAGTCGTTATTCCCATCACCGTTACTCGGCAGAAATCGATTAGGTTAATCAAGAAGGCGTATCAAGGAAACCGGATCATTGGCGTAGTGGCTCAAAAAAATAAACAAGCTGAGGAGCCGATGATTGAGGATCTCTATAAATTCGGAACGATTGCTCGCATCATCAAGATGTTGGTGCTTCCCGATGGCAATACAACGATCATCATTCAAGGTAAGAATCGGTTTGCTGTAAAAGAGTTTACTCAGGAAGAACCTTTTCTTATGGCCAAAATAGATTTGCAGGTTGAGCCGCAAATCAATTTGCAAAGTCGCGAAGTAAAGGCACTGGTTCAATCTCTAAAGGATGCTGCGTTTAAAATTCTAAAGCTCAATCCTGAGATTCCACAGGAAGCACAAATGGCGCTGGATAATATTCAGAGTACAGCCTTTCTCATTCATTTCCTTTCTTCCAATCTGAACGTTGAAGTTCCTGACAAGCAGAAAATTCTTGAAACAAATAATATCGTAGACCGCGGTACTTTACTCCTTCAGTATATGCTGAAGGAAATCCAGATGTTGGAAATCAAAAGCGAAATTCATAAGAAAGTTCATACCGATATAGATCAACAACAAAGAGATTATTTCTTGCGTCAGCAGATCAAAGTGTTGCAAGATGAGCTTGGCTATGATGGCCCTGACAAGGAAGTCGAAAAATTGCGTAAAAGAGGACTTGAGAAAAAGTGGTCGAAACAGACAGCGGCACATTTTAATAAAGAGTTGGATAAAGTGTTGCGCGTCAATCCACAGGCTGCGGAGTTTCCCGTTGCCATGAATTATGTGGAGTTCATGTTGGATTTGCCTTGGGGCGAATACACAAAAGATGACTTTGATTTAAAGCGAGCACAAAAGATTCTCAACAAAGATCACTTTGGTTTGGAGAAAGTAAAGACAAGAATTCTTGAGTACCTGGCTGTCCTGAAATTAAAGCAAGATATGAAAGGACCTATCTTATGTCTTTACGGTCCTCCCGGAGTTGGTAAAACTTCATTGGGGAAATCAATCGCCAAATCACTGCAACGCCATTACATCAGGATGTCATTGGGCGGGCTTCATGATGAGGCAGAAATACGCGGACATCGCAAGACCTATGTGGGCGCCATGCCGGGTAAGATTTTAGCAAATATTAAAAAAGCTAAATCTTCCAATCCTGTTTTTATACTTGATGAAATTGATAAAGTGCGTTCTGATTTTCGCGGAGATCCCTCTTCTGCTTTGCTGGAAGTATTGGATCCCGAACAGAACAGCACCTTTGGCGATAACTATCTGGAGGTAGAGTATGATCTTTCTAAAGTGCTCTTCATTGCCACGGCCAATTCATTAGACAGTATTCATCCAGCGTTACGCGACCGAATGGAGATCATTGAACTGACGGGCTATACCGTAGAAGAGAAACTCCAGATCGCTATTAAACATTTAGTGCCTAAGCAACTGTTAGAGCACGGCCTGAAGACATCGAACATTAAGATCACCAAAGAGGCTATCTTAAAAGTCATTGAAGCATACACGCGTGAATCGGGTGTACGAAATCTTGAGCGAAAAATAGGAGCACTGGTCAGAAGCATTGCCAAGTCAGTGGCTATGGAGGAAAATGTTGATAAAGAAATTACCGTGAAGCAAGTTGTAAAAATTTTAGGTGCAGAAGTATTTGACGAAGAGTTGTATCAGGGTAATGAAATTGCCGGTGTTGTTACTGGCCTTGCGTGGACACAAGTGGGAGGGGATATTTTGTACGTTGAATCGAGCGTGAGCCGCGGCAAAGGAGCATTAACTATTTCAGGACAGCTTGGTGATGTGATGAAAGAGTCTGCGATGGCCGCGTTGTCTTATTTGAAGTCTAATGCGAACGATTTAAAAATCGATCATCGGGTATTTCAACAATACGATCTTCATATTCACGTGCCGGCAGGAGCCGTGCCCAAGGATGGGCCGTCAGCAGGAATTACGATGCTTACTTCCCTGGCTTCTACGTTTACTCAACGGAAGGTGAAAGACAAGCTGGCCATGACAGGTGAGATTACATTGAGAGGTAAAGTATTGCCTGTTGGCGGGATCAAAGAAAAAATTCTTGCCGCCAAGAGGAGTGGCATTCAGGAGATTATTATGAGCTCTAAAAACAAGCGTGATATTCAGGAAATAGAAAAACACTACATTAAAGGCTTAACCTTCCATTATGTGAATACCGTGGACGAAGTACTAAAGATGGCGCTGCTGAAGGAGAAGGTAGCCAAGCCATTGCAATTTATATTGCAGGAAGCGAAGAGTTAGTTCTAGTTGATGTACATGAGAACATTTCTAAACCTAGAGTGATCGCCTTGCCGCAGGCAGGTTCTGAATGACATTGAGGTTTTTAGGGCTGTCATAATGGATTTAGAATCATTGAACTTTTAGCCACGAGTCTGATGAACCTTTAACACTAGGGTTAAGTCAGACAAAACAAAGTTAGTTTAAGAAAAAATTTATGCTGGATTCAAAATATCAAACGCCAAAACAGATTGTTGAGGAACTCGACAAATACATTGTTGGTCAATACGAAGCGAAGCGTAATGTTGCTATTGCGTTGCGCAACCGCTGGCGGAGAATGAGCGTGAAGTCAGAAATTCAGGAAGATATTATTCCTAATAATATTTTGATGATCGGAGCAACCGGTGTTGGTAAAACAGAAATTGCGAGACGCCTGGCGAAAATTGCGGATGCTCCATTTGTAAAAGTAGAGGCTTCTAAATTTACGGAGGTAGGTTACGTAGGTCGTGATGTGGAGAGTATGGTTCGTGACTTAGTGGAACAGTCAGTGAACATGGTGAAGGCCCGCAGGAAAGAAGCCGTCAAAGAGAAAGCGGCCGTGGCAGTAGAGGAGATTATCCTGGATGCCCTTATTCCGCCCATGAAATCGAATGGCGTTAAGACGGGATTTTCGTCTTCAACAGAGAATACGGAGATGCCTAATTCTGATACAGAGTTAAATGAACGCACCCGCAATCTTTTTAGAGAGAAGATAAAAAATGGAGAGCTGGAAGATCGCAAGATTGACATCGACATTAAGCAAGGTGGAGGTGGTAATGTGGGAATGATTGGTGCAGGCATGATGGATGAAGTCTCGATGATGAACCTGCAAGAAATGATTGGCGGAATGATGCCAAAGAAGTCAAAGAAGCGGAAAGTGACCGTGGCAGAGGCTAGACGGATATTATTGGAAGAAGAAGCCGCTCGCCTTATTGACATGGATGAAGTAAAGGAGGAAGCCATACGGAGAGCTCAAGACACGGGAATTATTTTTATTGATGAGATCGATAAAATTGCTTCAGGTGCAGGAAAAAAAGGCGGAGGAGGTCCTGATGTAAGTCGTGAGGGTGTCCAGCGCGACCTCTTACCCATTGTTGAAGGAAGCACCGTGAATACAAAGCATGGTGTGATAAAAACGGATCATGTTTTATTTATCGCGGCTGGAGCTTTTCATATTTCAAAACCTTCTGATTTGATTCCTGAATTGCAAGGAAGGTTTCCGATACGGGTGGAGCTGGATAATTTGACGAAGGAAGATTTCGTCAGGATATTAAAGGAGCCCAAAGGTGCGTTGACGAAGCAGTACACTGCACTGTTTGAGGCAGAAGGCGTTCAAGTCACTTTCGATGAGGATGCCATTGATGAACTGGCCTCCATTGCTTTCGCTATTAATGCAGAAATTGAAAACATTGGCGCCAGACGACTGCAAACGGTAATGAGCAAGCTGTTGAACGAATTCCTTTTTGATGTTCCTGATAAGATAAAGGCCAATGCCAAAATTCAGATTACCAAAGCCATGGTGCAGGAGAAACTGAATGGTTTTGTAAAAAATAAAGACCTTAGCGAATATATTCTCTAATTATGAGATTGGGGTTGGTCGTGGCTTTGCTCGTTTCATTGCTTGTACTTCCAACTGGTGTGTCCGGTCAGGATTCAATCCGAGACACTTACATAAAGCATTTTTCTGATCACTTTTTCGTCTGGCCGGTTATCAAAAAACGAGAACTTAGTTTTCAGGTGGTCAGTGTGCTGGATAAAAAAAGGGAATTCAGTTTCAAGCCCAACAATTCATACAGCGTTGGCTTGGGTATAAATATTTTTGAAGTCAACCTGGAGGCCTCCTTTTCGGTGCCGGTAGATATCAAAAGCCAGGAGCGCTATGGTGTCAGTGATGTACGGGATTTTCAGGCGGTTGCCATAGGCAAAAAATGGTTAGCCGATGTATACACTCAAAAATATAAAGGTTTTTATTTTACCACTACCGGTCTGGTAGTACCGCCAGATCAGGCTTACCCTCAGCGAGGTGATCTGGCTACACGAAATTTTGGATTCTCATTCGCTTATATTTTCAATAATCAAAAATTTTCTCTTCGCTCGGCCTACACCTTTGCCGAGCGGCAGAAGTCAAGCCGTGGATCATTTTTGTTGAGCTACGTTATTTCCTCTTTTAATTTCACTTCAGACTCGGCTTTAATTTCAAAAGGAAGCCGGCAGACTTTTGGTGAAGGCTCATCAACAGAAGATGCGCGATTCACCTCCCTCGGTATGGCACCCGGATACAGTTACAATCTTGTGGTTAATAAATTCTTTTTAAATGCAACGTTTGTTCTTGGCCCTGCTCACTATTGGGTCAGGTACAATTCGCAGGAAGGGCAAACTAAGAATGACATCAGTATCAACCTTTATTCAGCCGTGCGCCTGGGGCTGGGCTATAATGGAGATCGGTTTTTTGCGGGAGTCAATGTAGCAACGCAAGGAAGAAATGTGAGAATTGAACAGATTGATTTCAAGAATTCAATAAGTAGCGTGCGGTTCGTGGCCGGGTTCAGATTTCCAGAAACAGGTTTTCTGAAGAAACGTGCAGTAGATTATCTGCCCGGTAAGAAAAAATCATCAGTCCCGTAGATTTCTCTTGGGGTAATCGTAAAATTCCAATCGGCCACTACCAAATTTCACTTGGCTCCAGGAAGTAATATTTAGTGAAGCAGAAACGATACCGCAGGTAGGAATATTATCAATGTCTTCGTTGAGCAGCAGGTTTGTGAATACCGTAAGGCCCGGATTATGCCCGAAGAGCATCACACAATCGTCATGGTCTTTCAATTTTATTACTATTTGAAGCAAGATATCTTCATCAGCATGGTAAAGACGCGGTTCGGTTCTTATTTTTCCGAGAGGATATTCCAGTATCATGGCGATGTGTCGACAGGTTTCTATGGCCCTCACCGCGGGGCTTGATAGTAATAGGTCGGGAGTAATTTCTCGCTCCTTCAATCGCTTTGCCATCTTCGGAGCGTCCTTTTCGCCACGATCATTCAAAGGTCGCTCAATGTCTTTCAGATCAGGATTGTCCCAACTGGATTTGGCATGCCTGACAATAATGAGCGTTTTCACGGAAATAGTTTGGCGTACTTAAAAGTAAACAAACGACTCTTATCTTCGCATATTGAATATGGAAAATCGCCCCGTCAAGAAAAGACTTAAGTATTCGGTCATTTATTATTTTGTCCGGTTTCTGATTTTTGTCTCCAATCTTTTGTCTCGAGAGGTGTGGCTTGCCTTCTGTGGTGGGCTTGGTAGAATTGCCTATTATTTTGCCACCGTTACACGCGAGCGAAGCGTAGCTCATTTGGGCCTTGCGTACAGCAAGGAAAAATCATTGAGAGAAATTATCCAGTTGAGCAAAGAAATGTTTTCGATGCTGGGAAGAAATGCAGGAGACATATTGCGTGCCAGGGCGGTAAAAACGCTGGCTGATTTGGATAAATTTATTGTTGTGCATGACTTTGAAAATTTTGAACAGGCGAATGCCAAAGGCAAAGGAGTTATTTTTCTCACCTGTCATCTGGGCGCATTTGATTTGCAAATCACCGTAATGTCATTGAGAGGCCTAAAGCCAAATATTATTGGGACACCGTTGAAGGATGATCGGCTCAATGAATTGTTATTTGACTATCGCAATGCGTATGGTGCTGTAGCTATTGAACGAGGCAAAGAAACGCTAAGATTGATTAAAGCGCTTAAGCGGGGAGGCGCTGTAGCCATTCTCATCGATCAGGACACGCGGGTAAAGAGCAGGTTTGTTGATTTTTTTGAAATGCAGGCTGCCACCCCGGTGGGCGCTGCCATTTTAGCGATGAAGACCGGTGCGACTGTTGTGCCAACCTATATCTATTTAGGAGAAGATAATCTTCAACACATGCACATCCTTCCGGAGATTCCTTTGGTAACGAGTGGAGATGATGAAAAGGATATGATCAGCAACACCCAGAATTATACACGCTTCATTGAAGAACAAGTGCGAAAACATCCTGAGCAATGGGTGTGGATGCACGAGCGATGGAAGACCAGGCCGGGAGAGGAGATTGTATAAATGATTTTGAAATTGAGAGGATTCAAAATAATTCGAGATCGCTTCGCTCCTCCCACTTCCTACGCAGACACTCGCGATAAAGGCAGTTCATTTCTTAAAAATAAAATAAACCGCCAGCACAAGGAAAAAGAATCCTATAGCGTGATTGACACGGAGCGTTTCAGTTTTGAAGAAGACCAGTGAAAAGACAACAAACACCGTTAACGTGATTACTTCCTGAATTACTTTTAATTCGACCAACGAAAAAGGCCCTCCATAACTTTTGAATCCAATCCGGTTAGCGGGAACCTGAAGTATGTATTCAAAAAGGGCAATGCCCCAACTGATAAGGATGATACTCACCAAGCCCAGATTCTGACTCCAACTCATTTCCTTAAACTTTAAATGGCCATACCAGGCGAAGGTCATGAAGGTGTTGGATAGAGCGAGCAATACAATGGTATAAAAGGCTTTCAAATTGACTAATTACTTAACCAGTTTTTTGTACTTAATCCTATGCGGCTGATCATCGCCAAGGCGCTTGCGTTTATTTTCCTCGTAATCACTGAATCCTCCTTCAAACCAAAATACCTGCGAGTCGCCTTCGAAGGCTAGAATGTGTGTGCAAACCCTATCCAGAAACCAGCGATCGTGAGAGATGATAACGGCACAACCTCCGAAGTTCTCCAATGCTTCTTCTAAGGCGCGTAATGTATTAATATCAAGGTCGTTCGTTGGTTCATCCAATAACAACAAGTTGCCACCTTGTTTTAAGGCAATAGCAAGGTGAGCGCGGTTGCGCATACCTCCGGAAAGTTCTTTTACTTTCTTTTGCTGATCCGTACCACTAAAGTTAAACTTGCTTACATAGGCACGCGAGTTCATTTCTTTCCCACCAATCAGAATCAGATCATTGCCTCCGGTAATAGCTTGAAACACGCTATCGTCTGGTTTAAGATCATCATGCTCCTGATCCACATAGGCAATATGAACTGTTTCACCAACCGAAAATGTTCCGGCATCCGGTTTTTCTTTCCCGGTAATCATCTTAAAGAGCGTTGTCTTACCGGCACCATTGGGCCCGATGATTCCGACAATGCCTGCCGGGGGCAATGAAAATGTTAAATTTTCATACAACAGCTTATCACCATAGGCTTTTGATACACCATTCGCTTCAATTACTTTATTGCCAAGACGAGGACCCGGAGGAATGAATAATTCCAGTTTTTCTTCTTTCTCTCTCGTTTCCTGACTTAATAATTTTTCATACGCACCAAGACGTGCTTTACCTTTTGCCTGTCGTCCTTTTGGATTCATGCGCACCCATTCCAATTCGCGCACCAGTGCTTTCTGACGTTTTGATTCTGTCTTTTCCTCTTGTATCAGGCGCTTTTGCTTTTGATCTAGCCAAGAGGAATAGTTTCCTTTCCAGGGAATACCTTCACCACGATCAAGTTCAAGAATCCAGCCGGCAACATTATCCAAAAAGTAACGATCGTGTGTTACTGCGATGACGGTGCCTTTATATTGTTTAAGATGTTGCTCAAGCCAGTACACCGACTCAGCATCCAGGTGGTTAGTTGGTTCATCCAGCAATAAAACATCGGGTTCTTGTAGGAGCAATCGGCATAGCGCAACACGTCTTTTTTCTCCACCGGAAAGAAATTCAATCTTTGCATCTGCAGGAGGACAACGTAATGCATCCATAGCCCTGTCCAGTTTATTGTCAAGTTCCCAGGCGCCAATGGCATCTAGTTTTTCCTGAATCACACCCTGTTTAGTAATAAGTTTGTCCATGGCATCGGGATCATCCATAAGAGCAGGATCGCCAAATTTTTCATTAATCGCTTCAAATTCTTTCAATAAGGTAACAGTTTCCTTCACGCCTTCTTCTACAATCTCTCGTACGGTCTTGTTTTTATCCAGTTGAGGCTCTTGTTCCAGAAGACCCACGGTAAAACTGAGATCAGAGACTACTTCACCCTGAAATTCTTTATCAATACCTGCGATGATTCTTAATAAGGATGACTTACCGGAGCCATTTAATCCCAGCACTCCTATTTTGGCTCCATAGAAGAAGGACAGGTAAATATTTTTAAGGACTTGTTTTTGAGGCGGGTAAATCTTGTTTACACCAGCCATTGAGAAAATTATTTTTTCGTCAGCCATGGAAGATAAATGCGAGTTTAAGATGGCAAATATGGCTTTTTTAAGTCAATAGTCCATAGTTGATAGCGCCACAAAGGCAGATCAATTTTTACTGATTTTATAAATAAATGACTAAGGACATTCTGCTATTGACAATGGTCTAATTAATTCTATTTTTGCGGGAAATTTAAAAGGGAGAAAAGACTATGTATTGGACACTCGAATTAGCCTCCTATTTGGAAGATGCTCCTTGGCCCGCCACGAAAGATGAGTTGATCGACTTCTCTATTCGTTCGGGAGCTCCCTTGGAAGTAGTTGAAAACCTTCAGGAGTTGGAAGATGATGGTCAGCCGTACGAAAGCATTGAAGAGATATGGCCGGATTATCCTACGAAAGAAGATTTTTTCTTTAATGAAGACGAATATTGATTTGAATATTAAATCGATTTGAAAATTTGAAGATTGCCTTGTACTAAGCGGGGCAATTTCATTTTATCGCATTTCACGAAGTTTTGAATTCAGCAAAGCTTCTGCAATAATTAAATCCTCGGCTGTCGTGATTTTAATATTCTCATAACTTCCTTCAAAAAGAGAGATGACGTGTCCGGCTCGCTCGGCTACACTGGCGTCATCGGTAAGGCTGGAATCTTCTTTTATTTGGTACGCATTTTTGATCAGCTGAAGATTAAATGTCTGGGGCGTTTGTATCATTCTAAAACGGGACCGATCCATGGCTTTCGTATTATCCTGGTCTGTCATTCGGATAGATTCTTTTAAACGAACAGCCGCAACAGCGAACTGATGAATGGAGGCAAGACGAAACGAAGCGCCAATGATATCTTCACTGACCAATGGGCGCACACCATCATGAATGGCAACTAATCCCTCACCGGTCATTTGATCTAAGCCATTTCTTACTGATTGAAAGCGAGTCTCTCCACCTTTTTGAAGAAGCACAGTTTTATTAAAATTGAATTTTTTACAAATCCCATTCCAAATACCGAAATCATCTTCAGGCAAGACCAATACAATAATAACCTTCTCTGAATAACGATAGAATGCTTCCAATGTGTGAAGCAGAATAGGTTTCCCATTGATTTCGATGAATTGCTTTGGCAGGCCACTTTTAATCCGAGTGCCTTTGCCTCCGGCTACTATAAGTGCGTATTCGGTCATTTAATCTGGATTATTCAGTAAAGTCTTCAAGGCTAACTTTAATTCCGGCAAGTGAACAGTTATAATTCTCCAAAGGATGTCTAAGTTGACATTGTCATACTCATGAATCAGAATGTGGCGCGTACGAATAATTCGATTCCATTCAACCTCTGGATGTGTATCCCGGTAGACTTTTGGAATTCTATTGGAAGCTTCGCCCAGAATTTCAAGATTTCGAATAACGGCACGCTGTGTTTTTTTATCTGACATAAAAACCCCAGCATCAATCGAGGTTGTAAATTCTTCAATATTTCCAATTGCTTCTAGGATATCTTCAATAAGAATTTTAGGAACCCTTTTAGACATGGATAATATCTTTTTCGATGTACTCTTTATAGCGTGGTTTCAAAAATTTTCTTGATACTAAATCCACCTTCTTCACGCTCAATAGTTTCTCCAGATCTTCAACTAAATCAACAATTTCAATTCCTATTGGCCCATTAAATTCTACCAACAGGTCAACGTCACTTTCCGGAGTCTGCTCGCCACGAGCATACGAACCAAACAATGCCAGACTGGATACAGGATATTTTCGCTGTAGTTCGGCTTTGTGCTTCTTTAACGTAGAAAGGATTTCAGCTTTGTCCATAGGCCAAAGTTAGAAAAAACCGCCATAAGGCTTATTTTTGATATTCATAAACTATGGCTTATGGCGCTCCTTAGAATTTTACTCCTTGCTTTTAATGTGGCAATCGTTACCTACCTGATCTATCGCATGCTTCAAATCTATCGTTCTAATGATCTTCAGAAAGGTTGGAAGATCGGAATTGGGATACTCCTGTTGTTGGTCCCTGTGACTATGGTAATAGGCATTATAAGACCCTCGCCTGTTTACATGCTTTTGTACCCTGTAGCTATTTCCCTTCACCTTTATCTGATTCGCAATTCGTAAAATGAAAAATGCCCGATGATTTACCGGGCATTTTTGTTAAGGAAATATATTCCTTAAACGATAAGCATCGCGTCACCATAGGTGAGGAACTTATATTTTTCTTTCTTGGCTGTTTCATAGGCCTTCATCACCAGATCAAATCCGCCAAATGCGCATGCCATCATGAGAAGAGTTGACTCCGGTTGATGGAAGTTGGTAACCATTGCGCTGCAAATCTTGAACTCATAGGGTGGGAAGATAAATTTATCGGTCCACCCCTCGCGTTCTTTCAAACGGTTGGTCGCGGAGACTGCCGATTCCAAAGCTCTCATAGAAGTGGTGCCGATGGCACACACCCTGTTCTTATTGTCAAGTGCCTGGTTCACTAATTTTACGGCAGGTGTTCCAACAATGAAATTTTCAGAATCCATCTTATGCTTCGTCAGGTCTTCCACATCAACCGCGCGGAACGTTCCCAGACCGATATGTAATGTCACAAACGTTAAATCAACGCCTTTAATCTGCAAGCGTTTCATCAATTGCTTGGTGAAGTGCATTCCTGCAGTAGGCGCTGAAACAGCGCCTTTATTCTTGGCGTAGATTGTTTGAAAGCGCTCTTTATCTGCGAGCTCTACTTTTCTCTTAATGTATTTAGGCAGTGGTGTCTCGCCTAAGGATTCAACGATCTTGCCAAAGGCATCACCATCGCCATCAAAAAGAAAGCGAATTGTGCGGCCGCGTGAGGTCGTATTGTCGATGACCTCAGCCACCAGGTCTCCGTCTCCGAAGTAGAGCTTATTGCCCACGCGAATCTTGCGTGCAGGGTCAACCAATACATCCCATAAATGCATTTCTGCATTTAGTTCGCGCAGCAAGAAGACTTCTATTTTCGCCCCTGTTTTTTCTTTGCGACCATATAATCGTGCAGGAAAAACCATGGTATCATTTCCCACCATTACATCGCCTTCGTCAAAATAATTGACGATGTCTTTAAATACCTTATGCTCGATTTTACCGGTGCTTCTGTGCACTACCATCATGCGGGCATCGTCACGGTTTTCAGCCGGGTGGGAAGCAATTAAATTATTGGGGAGGTCGAACTTAAATTCAGATAACTTCATAGGTAACTTACGGGTTTCCTTCAGGGATTTTATTAAGCCTGCAAAAATAGGGAAAACGCATCAAAATGCAATTTTTAGGATATTTCAGAATTGAGGGCTGTTTTTAGTTTGATTCCGTAACAAATCATGATTTTTACCGTCCATGAACTAAACTGAAGTTGTTACGTGATTTTCGTAACCTTGGCCTTCAAAAACTTGTTTAATCTCTGATGCTGGTACTACGACTTATCGGTGAAAGTTTGCTTTTTGCCTGGAAGGCTCTCAAGTCTAATTTGTTGCGCACCATACTTTCGCTTCTGGGCGTTACCATTGGAATTTTTGCGATCATTGCCGTGCTCACCTTGGTCGATTCGTTAGAAAAGAACATTAAGGATAGTCTCAACTTTTTGGGAACGGGTGTTATTTATGTTCAGAAGTGGCCCTTCGTTCCAGAAACAGATGGGGTTTTTCGTTGGTGGGAATATTTTCGCAGGCCTAATCCTAAGTATACCGATTTCAAATTTTTAGAGGCTAACCTGAAAAACAGTACTTCAATAAGTATTGTGGCGGGAAGAGGTAATATGACCATTCGAAGGAATGGAAACAACATCGGACAGATTGGATTGCGAGGAGCAGGATCTGGCTATGATAAAGTAAATGAATTTAACCTTGACGTAGGAAGATATTTTACAGATCAGGAGATTGATGGTGGGAGGGATGTGGTGGTCTTAGGTTATGAAGTGGGCAAGGCGCTGTTTCCTAATGATGAGTACCCGGTAGGAGAAGAAGTGAAGATCAAGAATCTCAAATACCGGGTGATTGGTGTTCTACGAAAGGAAGGTCAAAGTATCATCGGAACACCCACGAATGATTACACGGTTTTGATTCCATATGCTTCCTTCCGAAAAATGTATCAGACAGGCACAGGTGTTCCAAACGAAGTAGGATCAAGCATATTAGTGAAGGGAAATAGCGAGACCGATGTCGGCCTTGTCGAATTAGAAAATGAAGTAAGGGGCTACATGCGAAGTAGAAGAGGACTAAGACCCAATGAGAAAGACAACTTTGCCATGAACCGACCTGAGGCGATTGCCAATATTATCGGTGATCTTTTTGATGTAGTCGGTTTGGCGGGTTGGGTGATCGGGGGCTTCTCTATTCTTGTCGGGGGTTTTGGTATAGCCAATATCATGTTCGTCTCCGTAAAAGAGCGAACGAGTATTATTGGCTTACAAAAATCACTGGGGGCAAAAAATTACTTTATCCTTTTTCAATTCTTGTTTGAGGCGATGTTCCTCAGCTTTATTGGTGGATTGGGCGGACTCGTACTCGTTTACCTGTTGACCCTTGCGCCATTCGGTAGTTTGGATGTAGTGCTCTCCACCAAAAACATTGTTTTGGGAATTGGTGTCTCTTCTGTCATTGGACTGGTAGCGGGAATTGTGCCTGCTGCAATGGCCGCGAGATTAGATCCGGTAGCGGCCATAAGGGCTTAAGAATTGGCTACAAGCTTCAGGCCATAGGCTGCAAGTATTTCTACGTGCAGCCTGTAGCTTGATGCCTTTAGCAGATTATTACTCTACTTCTTCTTTTGCAACTTCTGCTCCATTCGCAATCTTTTCTTTGATCTTCTTTTCCAGATCTTCCATCAGTTCCGGATTGTCTTCAATCAACTGCTTCACCGAATCACGACCTTGTCCAAGCTTATTCCCGCTGTACGAAAACCATGACCCTGATTTTTGTATAACATTAAGCTCAACTCCCAGATCGACAATCTCACCAGCTTTGGAAATTCCCCTTCCGTACATAATGTCAAATTCGACTACTTTAAACGGAGGAGCTACTTTGTTTTTCACCACTTTCACTTTTACACGATTTCCGGTGATATCGTCAGCCGCTTCCTTGATCTGTCCTATTCTTCGGATGTCCAATCTAACGGAAGCATAAAACTTCAAAGCATTTCCGCCTGTTGTAGTTTCAGGATTGCCAAAGACAATTCCAATCTTCTCACGCAATTGGTTGATGAAAACACAAGCGCAACCCGTTTTACTAATAGTTCCGGTAAGTTTTCGCAAGGCCTGTGACATCAGCCTGGCATGGAGTCCCATTTTACTCTCACCCATTTCGCCTTCTAATTCGGCTTTGGGTACTAGTGCTGCTACAGAGTCGATTACGATGATGTCGATCGCTCCTGAACGAATCAGGTGCTCGGCAATTTCCAGTGCTTGTTCACCGTTGTCGGGCTGGGAGATGAGGAGGTTTTGAGTGTCAATGCCCAGCTTTTCTGCATAAGCCTTGTCGAAGGCATGCTCGGCATCGATAAATGCTGCCATCCCTCCTTTTTTCTGGGCCTCTGCAATACAATGAAGTGTCAGTGTAGTTTTTCCGGAGGACTCAGGTCCATAGATTTCAGTTACACGGCCTCGGGGAATACCTCCAATTCCTAGCGCTAAATCGAGCCCCAATGAGCCGGTTGAAATGGCGGGTACATCCATCACCTTCTTATCATCTAGCTTCATCACTGTTCCTTTGCCATAGGCCTTCTCCAGTTTGTCGATGGTTAATTGTAGCGCCTTTAATTTTTCCTTGTTGTCTTTGGTATCGTTCATAAAATGTTTGCTTGTTTCTAATTTGAAGTGAGGGCTGAAATTACTACTTGAGAAGGGAAACCCAAAGCAACCTTTCAATCCTTATAAAAATTAATTATGCCTGCCTCCTATCCGCATAAAAATCAAAGGAATCCATAAAATGATCTTACTATCTTGCCGAGGATAAAGCAATACTTTAAGTGATGATGCGCAATTTTTTTTTGGCGATGTTGATAGCGGCAGGTGGTCTTGTGATTTGGAACTGGTCACTGATCGTTTATGGAATTGAGCAGGGGATGGGGCAGCTTAAAATTGTGTGGTATGCCCGACCAGTGAAGGAAGTTATGACTGACCCTGAATTTCCTGATTCACTTAAGTCGAGACTTTTGTTGATTGAAGATATTAGAAAGTTCGCTATTGATTCACTGGGTTTAAAAGACACGAAAAACTATAAAACTGTTTATGATCAGCAAGGCAAGGAGCTGATGTGGGTTGTTACAGCAAGTGAACCTTTTGCGCTAAAGCCCAAGTTGTGGCATTTTCCCGTCATTGGTACAGTTCCCTACAAAGGATACTTTAACAAAGAGAAAGCGAAGATTGAACGTGACGACCTGGAGAAAGAAGGATGGGATGTAAGCGTCAGAAATCCCGGAGGCTGGTCTACATTAGGATGGTTCACCGATCCGATTCTGAGCGGAATGCTCAATCGGAGCGAAGGAGATTTAGCAAGTTTGATCATTCATGAAATGGTGCATGCAACACTTTGGGTAAAAGATAGCGTTGATTTCAATGAAAATCTGGCCACGTTTATTGGAGATACAGCTGCGTATGATTTCATAATCTATAAGTTTGGCAAAGCGTCAAAAGAGTACAGTACTTATCTGGATGAAGATCGTGACTATCGCAAATTCAGCAAGCACATGCTGCGAGGTGCTACTTCATTAGATAGCCTCTATAAAGTGATTCTGGCCAGCGATTCGTTGACAGCAAAGAAGAAACGAAAAGAAGATTTTATCAGAAAGATTGTCACATCATTGGATACCATCGGGTTTTATCTTGCAAAGGAACCTTCCAAAAAGTATAGCAAAAGACTGCCCAACAATGCCTTCTTTCTCGCCTTTCGGCACTATCAATCCAGACTTGGTATTCTTAAAGAAGAGTTTGATAAAAATTTCAAAGGAGACCTGAAGTCTTATGTTACGTATTTGTCAACAAAGTACCCGATAATTTAATGCAACATTAGCGAAATGTGAATTCGACACGTAGATTGGGCATTTACAATTAAGGAATTGTTAAGAACGTAACACTGGTTTTTAATTCGCTTAATTTCTCTCTACTTTTAAATCATAATAAAAACAGTTTATGGCTAATAAGCCCTCGCAGAAAGTACTTGTTGTAGATGATGAAGAGCCTATTTTAGAGTTATTGAAATACAACCTTGAGAAGCAAGGATATGATGTAAGGGTTGCCAGCGATGGTTTTACAGGAGTAGAGATCGCAAAAAAATTTCATCCTGACCTTGTTCTTCTCGACATTATGATGCCGAAGATGGATGGCGTGGAGACCTGTAGGCAAATCCGGGCCATACCTGAAATGACGAACTCTTTCATTGTATTCTTAACAGCCCGATCTGAGGAATATTCTGAAGTAGCCGCCTTCGATGTGGGTGCAGATGACTACATCACCAAGCCGATAAAGCCGCGTGCCTTGATGAGTCGCATCAGCGCTTTGTTCAGGCGGGATTCAAAAAAGAAAAACACTTCTGCTCAGCTAACGCTCGGTAATTTGGTGATTGACAGAACCAGCTATACCATCAAGGTGAAAGGGAGGGAGATAAGTCTACCCAAAAAGGAGTTCGAATTACTTTTCTTTTTGGCAGGTAACCCCAATAAGGTTTTCAGTCGTGATGATCTCTTGCAAAATATTTGGGGCTCCGATGTATATGTATTAGCACGCACCGTTGATGTGCATATCCGCAAGGTGCGCGAGAAAATCGGGGAAGATTACATTACCACTGTGAAAGGCGTGGGCTACAAATTCAATATCAATAATATTAACTAGCCATGGTATACAGCGCCAGAACCATGGCTCTGTTGCTGGCCGTCTCCATCGCGCTTGTCACCGCGTTGTTCCTCTCTCTGGTAGATGGTGTAGACAGACAGGCATTGATCGTTGCCGTCATCATTAGTTTCTCTGCCTCGTATCTATTAACCTTCGTTGTTCTTGAATTTCTTATTTTTCGAGAGATTGATAAGATCTATAAAATGATGGCCAAGCTTCGCAAGAAAGAGCTCTCTGGCATCACCAAAGAGAAATCAAATGTTCTTAATCCACTGGAGAAAATTACACAAGAGATCAATTCGTTTGCTATTTTAAAGCAGAAAGAGATTGACGAATTGAAAAAATTGGAAGCATTCCGAAAGGAATTTATTGCTGATGTATCTCATGAACTGAAGACACCCATTTTTGCTGCTCAGGGTTTTGTTCATACACTGATAGACGGTGCGGTGAATGATAAAAGTGTACGTCATAAGTTTTTGAAGAAAGCAGCGAAAAGCCTGGATGGCCTGGATGCGCTGGTGCAAGACCTGCTCACCTTATCGCAAATCGAGACGGGAGATATAAAAATGCATTTTGAGCACATTGATTTGCATAATTTATGTCAGGAGGTTGCGGAGCAATTTGAAGAGAAGGCTACAAAGAAGAATATTAAACTTCAACTGGAGGAGCCAAAACAAAAGATGATGGTGTATGCCGACTGGCAGCGCATTACTCAAGTCATGACCAATTTGATTTCGAATGCCATCAACTATACTCCGGATGGTGGAGGGGTTATCATTAGTTTCGATAGCTCAAAGAAAAATGTAACGACTTTTGTAAGTGACACCGGAGAAGGGATTCCTGCTGCACATCTTTCCAGGATTTTCGAAAGATTCTATCGTGTAGAGAAAAGCAGAAGTCGTGAAAAAGGAGGCACAGGGCTCGGCTTAGCCATCGTTAAGCATATTCTGGAAGGGCACAATACAAAGGCGGAGGTAGATACTAAGGAAGGGAAAGGATCGGTTTTTAGTTTTAAACTTCCCCGCTCAAAATCAGATGGCTCCGACTTGAATGAGTAACTAGCGGAATTGATTCAGAGAGTATTTGGCCTACAGGAAATTTAATTTCAACTTGCGCCCTCATTGAAAATCAGAGGTGAAGCAACTCAAGATCAAGTTCAGCGATTTAATTATTTTCGAAGATCAGGATTACATCCTGATCAATAAGCCACCCTTTATTGCCACTCTTGAAGATCGAAATGATCCACAAAATCTGCTGGCATTGGCAAAGGAGTATTCATCCGATGCGCAAGTCTGCCATCGTCTGGACAAAGACACGTCAGGGGTTTTAGCCATCGCAAAAAACCCGGAAGCCTACCGGCATTTAAGCATGCAGTTTGAAGGGCGGGAGGTTAAAAAGATATATCACGCTATTGCTGACGGCCTCCATAGTTTTCAAAATCAATTGGTAGACGCACCTATTATTAAACAAAATGATGGGACGGCTAAAATTGCAAGGGAAGGAAAAGAAGCACAAACCTATTTTACCACACTTCAAACCTTTAAAAACCACACTTTAATTGAGTGCAGTCCAATAACAGGTAGGATGCACCAAATCCGTGTTCATTTGGCCAGGTTAAAAGCACCAATTGCGGGTGACGAAACCTATGGAGGGAAGCTGTTTTTTGTCTCTTCCATCAAAAGAGGATTTAAGCTGGAGAAGAACACAGAGGAACAACCTTTGATCAAAAGAATGGCTTTGCATGCCTTTTCACTGGAATTTCAAGATCTGAAAGGCAAGTCTGTTACAGTAGTGGCTCCGTATCCAAAAGATTTCCAGGCGCTTTTGAAGCAATTATCCCAAAACCTCCGGTAAAAAGGTGAATTGGGGCTTGCATATTCAGTTTACTGGGCATACTTTTGTGTCCCTTTTTAAAAGGATAAGTGTATTTTATTGGGTTTTTAAAAGCAAAAAGCGTGGATCACAACAGTTATAAGACGACCAACACAAACAAGGCAAGTGCTGAGAAAAGTTGGCTTATCGTAGATGCAAATGGACAAGTTCTGGGGCGAGTAGCCAGCCAGGTAGCCAAAATTATCCGTGGAAAAAATAAGCCGGGGTATACTCCCAATGTTGATTGTGGAGATAACGTGGTAGTTATCAATGCGGAGAAAGTGCGTATGACGGGTAAAAAGTGGAATAATAGGGTAATTTTTACTTATTCTGGTTATCCCGGTGGTCAGCGTGAGCTATCGCCTTCTATGATACGCGCCAAGCATCCTGAGCGTCTTATTGAACATGCCGTACGTGGTATGCTTCCTAAAAACAGCATTGGACGCCAAATTTTTAAGAGCTTGCATGTTTATGCAGGCACTGAACATCCTCATACTGCACAACAACCTAAAGAAGTTAAATTCTAATCAATGGAAATTATTAATACCACAGGAAGAAGAAAGACCTCCATCGCCCGGGTTTATGTAAAGCCAGGCAAAGGTCAAATCGTTATAAATGATCGTGAACTTGCGACCTATTTTGTATCTGAGATTCATCAGAGTACTGTAAAGCAAGCTCTTACTTTGTTGAAAGTAGATGGCACGTATGATGTGGCTGTCAATGTTGAGGGTGGTGGCATAAAAGGTCAGGCAGAAGCAATTCGCTTGGGCATTTCCCGCGCCATGGTACAAGTTAATCCTGAAAATCGCGCGGTGTTGAGAAAAGAAGGATTGATGACCCGCGACTCGCGTATGGTAGAGAGAAAGAAGCCAGGACGTAGAAAGGCAAGAAGGAAATTCCAATTCAGCAAGCGTTAATCGAATACAAGAAAACACAATCATGGCAGACAATAAATTGACAACACAGGAATTGATGGACGCAGGTGTTCACTTCGGTCACCTTACCCGTAAATGGAATCCCAAGATGTCAGAGTACATCTTTATGGAAAACAATGGCATTCATATCATTGACCTGAACAAAACGCAAAAGTGCCTGGAGGAAGCCATCTTCTCGCTGAAGAATATTGTGCGCTCTGGTCGTAAGATCATGTTTGTTGCTACCAAAAAACAAGCAAAAGATATTATTCATGAAGAGGCTGTTCGGTTGAATATGCCATTCGTTACCGAGCGTTGGTTGGGTGGTATGCTTACCAACTTTGCCACTATTCGTAAGTCGTTGAAAAAATTAGCACAGATTGATAAGTTGATGAAGGATGACTCTTTCACGAACTTGGCGAAACGTGAGCGATTGATGATCACCCGTGAGAAAGCAAAATTGGAGAAGTTGTTAGGAGGTATTACCGATCTTAACCGCCTTCCTGCAGCTTTGTTTGTGGTGGATGTAAAGCGTGAACATATTGCAGTAGCAGAAGCGATGAAACTGAACATCCCCGTTTATGCCATGGTGGACACCAATTCAGATCCTTCTAATATTGATTTTCCTATTCCGGCTAATGATGATGCGTTCAAATCAATTTCCCTGATCACCAAGCAGGTAGGAAGAGCCATTGAAGAAGCCTTGATGGAGCGTAAGAAAGACAAAGAAGATGCGGGTCATAAGAAAGACGAAGAGGAGAAGAGAAAAGTAGACGAAGTAGTAGAAGCAAAATGATCCATTAATTAGCCGATGTGCTAATAAGATAATACAGTTGAACATCGGTTCTCAGCCGGTGTTCAACTTTTTTAAAACAAACCTGAATTCTAAAATTGTATATCCTAATTCTAAAATCGTAAATAACTATGTCAGCAATTACTGCACAAGATGTAAATAAGCTCCGCACCATGACCGGTGCCGGAATGATGGATTGTAAAAAAGCGTTGACCGAAGCAGAGGGAGATTTCGAAAAAGCCATTGAGCTGTTGAGGAAGAAGGGACAAAAAGTTTCGGCTTCCCGTTCTGATAGAGATGCAAAGGAAGGTTCTGTATTCATCAACGTAAGTGATGATAAAAAAGAAGCGGTGTTGATTGCGCTTAACTGCGAGACTGACTTCGTGGCGAAGAACGAAGAATTTCAAAGTCTTGGTAAATTAATCGCGGAAACTGCTTTTGCTAAAAAATCAGTTTCCAAGGAAGCATTGTTAAATGAAAAGGCGGGAAGCTTAACCCTAGCCGAGAAGATCATAGAGTTAGTGGGCAAGATTGGGGAGAAATTGGAAGTAAGTGAATACGTTCGAATGACGGGCGAAGCGGTGGTGGCATATATTCATTCTGGCAGCAAGTTGGGCGTATTGGTTTCTTTAAAGGGAGTGAATGGTAAAGATGTAACCGAAGCAGGTAAGGATGTGGGCATGCAGATCGCAGCCATGAATCCGGTAGCGGTGGATGAGAAATCAGTAGATAAATCAGTGATTGAAAAAGAACTTGAAATTGCGAAAGCGATGATCATTGCCGAAGGCAAGCCAGAAAATATGGTAGAGAAGATTGCACAAGGCAAGCTGAATAAGTTTTATAAGGATAATACACTCGTACATCAGATTTTTGTAAAAGACAATTCAAAGACAATTGCCCAATACCTGGACAGTATTTCAAAGGGATTGACCGTGACAGAATTTAAGAGAGTAGCAATAGGATAATCTTTCTTTGATAGATTGTGAAAAGGGAGCGATAAGTTCCCTTTTTTATTCTATTTTATTTTCAAAACCTCCAGCGTACAGCAATGATCGGAGATGATGAGGTTGGGTTTCTGTTTTAAAAAATAGTTAAGGACTATTGCCTCTTCAGAGTCATCTTTTAATTTTTGATCGAACAAGATTTCCTTTTCTGTAAATGTCTCTTTGCTAAAATTCTTTTTCTGCCGGACTAATACGTTTCGGATTCCAATAGCCATTTTGCTCTTGACACTGATAGTATTGGAGATGCCGAAGAGTACTTCAGGGTTTGTTTCATTGCCCACATTGAAGATGTGATTCTCCTTTTCATCAAAGACCAGATTCTCGCAATGAATGTAGAGAATGCCATCGCGCAATTCAATTAGATTACTACGATAAAGATGTCCTTCCGTAACGGTCTCGGAAAATATATTTCCATGACCGTCAACGGCAATGGTGAATGGAGCTTTAACCAAGGCTGCACTGTTATCTGATTTCTGATAATAGAGGTAGTAGCTGCCGAGAAAGTATTTTCGGATTAACTCCTGATTGCTGTTTTTTCGGGATTGATTTTTTCCAGAAGACCCTTTGAGATAGGTGGATGTATCGGTCGCACTTTTCCACTCGTCCCATTCGGAAATTTTTACCCCAAGAAAAGCAAGTAAGACATTTAACTTTCTGTCTTTTGGTTTTCCGTGGTTCCAGTAGCTGTGGAGCGTTTTGCCACTTACCCAATTGAATAATCGGGAATTATTTTCGAAGCTTTTTATCAGCGCTTCTGCGTCATTAAGTTTTCTATCAAATAGAAGGCTTTGCAACTGATCTTCACCCAGTAGCATATAGTTGTGTACCAGCTTTGAGTCACCAATAACTTTTGTGGTTACAGCTCTATTGATTCGCCTTGCAATTCCATCAAAGACAGTTCGATTGAATTTATCCCAATTGTTTTCAATCCCCAGCGAGGAAAGATAATCCCGGATGATTTTCGACTGTTCTAGTCCTTCTTTGATTCTTGAGGGCAGCATAAATTGGAGGGCTAAAAATAGAAAATCTGACCGAGATTTGACCGTCAAATTGTATCTTATAGAAATGGAACTGGTAATATACTTAATATCAATTAGTTAAGGAGTCCATGAAATTTGATCTGACAGTTTTTAAGTCGGATTTGACTGCTATAGGTTGCTTTCAGTATTTTAAGAACTAAAACCTGTTATCGCATGACAAAGAAAATCTACTTAATGTTTCTATGGATACTGTTGCCCGGGCTATTATTAGCTCAGGATAAAGTTACCGTGAAAGGAAGAATCACTGATGGAGGAGATGGCAGCACTCTTCCGGGAGTGAGCATCCAAATAAAAGGGACGTCTGTTGGCACCACTTCAGATGTGGAAGGAAACTACGTGTTGTCTGCCGAAACGGGTTCTTCCCTTGTTTTCTCTTTTATTGGCTTTAAGACTATCGAAGAGCAGGTAGGTTCGCGCACAACTATTGACGTTCAACTCCAACCGGAGTCAACTCAATTAAATGATGTGATTGTAGTCGGCTATGGAACGCAAGAGAAGAAAGACATTACGGGCGCAATTGCTTCTATTAACAATAAAGATTTTGCGAACCAACCTACTACGAATCTGGCCGGAAATCTACAAGGCAAACTGGCGGGTGTAAATGTTACGTCAACATCCGGAACACCAGGAGCAGGACTTGCGGTTAGTGTCAGAGGAGCAAGTAATCCCCTCTACGTGATTGATGGTGTGCCCATGTTAAGTGAAAGTAATTCTTCCCTCTCCACTTCATTTGATACGGAAGGTAATGTGGTGGGAAGTGGTCAAAATTTAAGCTCCATTTCAGATATCAATCCCAATGATATAGAATCAATAGAAGTATTAAAGGACGCATCTGCCGCGGCAATCTACGGATCACGCGCTGCGAATGGCGTTGTATTGATCACCACCAAACGTGGTAAGGCGGGTAAGACAAAATTCAACGTTAATTATTATACCGGCACTCAGCAGCCCACACGAAAAATAAAATTTCTGGATTCTAAAGGATTTATTGACTTGATTGAAGATGCAAGAGCGCAGGACCTCAAGCGCTATCAGGCTGACAATACAATTTTTGATACTCCCACAAGTACTTTTGATCCAACTGTATTGACAGATCCTTTGAACTACAGCGCTGGTGCTCAAAATACGGTTTGGCTGGATGAAGTATTAAAATCTGCCCCCATCAACAACTATGAGATTTCGGCAAATGGAGGAGATCAAAAAACTAAGTTTTATGTGGCAGGTTCTTATTTTGATCAAACTGGTATGGTGATTGAAAATTTCTATAAGAGGCTAAACAGCAGGATTAACCTCGATCATCAGGCAACAGACAAATTCTCTATTGGAGTGAATGCTACTGTTACGCATTCAAGAAACAGGAGAAGTTTTAATGATAATACCTACACCGGAGTTATTACGAATGCATTAGGGGCCTCTCCACTCATGCCAGTGTACGATGCAAATGGAAATTACTCCGCCTTTGAAGATTATGAGGTAAGTTGGCTCTCGGATAATCCTGTTAAATCAGCGAAAGAGATAGAAGCGTTCACCACATCCAATCGTTTGATTGGATCCATGTTTGGTGAGTATAAATTTACGGATGACCTAAAATTCAGAACCTCATGGTCCGTAGATTATAGTGATCTGAGAGATGAGCAGTTTTTTTCACCCCTTACGGCAGATGCTCAATCGGTGAGCGGAAGGGCTTTTCGTTCCAACTATAATAGTTTGACATGGTTAAACGAGAACATTCTTTCCTACAACAAGCACATTGGTGAGGATCATACTATTAATGCTATTGCAGGTTTTACTTTACAAGAGACTACTTCCGATTTGACTACTACCCAAGCTCAGGGATTTCCAACAGGGAGTGGTTTAAAGAATATTTCCAGCGCTGCCGTTATTAATAATACTACCGGAGTAGGTGCGTCCTATGGCTTGCAATCTTTTCTTGCCCGCGTCAATTATGATTATAAAGGAAAGTATTTATTGTCAGCAACAATACGCTCCGATGGGTCTTCACGTTTCTCTAAAGACAAGCGCTACGGAGTGTTTCCCTCCGCTTCGGTTGGATGGAGAATTTCGCAAGAAGATTTTTTTGGTAAAGATGGTGTGATCAGTAATTTAAAGCTGAGAACAAGCTATGGTGTCACCGGAGATCAGGACATTGGGAATTATCAAAGCACTTCATTTTATCAACCCTCCCGTTACAACGGCACTCCCGGTTTACGTCCCCGGAATTTAGCCGATCCATCGTTAACCTGGCAGAGCAATTCTACTTTTAACGTTGGCGTTGACTACGAAATTTTAGAAGGTAGAATAAGTGGATCAATTGAATACTTTAAATCAGATAAGACTAACCTACTCAGCAATGATAATATCGTTGGAACAACGGGCTTCCAGACCATCACACGGAATGCCGGCAAGATTGAAAACCGGGGATGGGAAATTACAGTTAGTTCCATCAATGTCAGCAATACTAAATTTAAGTGGAGAACAGAATTCAATATCTCATTCATTAAGAATGAGATTAAGCGATTGTCGAACGATGGCCTGCTGATCAGTGCTTACAACGACCTCGCCCCAACCCATATTTTGCAAGTAGGTCAACCTCAAGGTTCGTTCTGGGCCATTCAGTATATGGGGGTTGATCCGCAAACTGGCGATGCGATGTATTACGATTTGGGAACACAACAAGCTCAATCGATTAATAGTGGCCTTATCGATAGTGATGATTCACAGATTTCGGGAAAGGCAATTCCGGATTACTACGGTGGATTTAACAACTACTTTAATTATGGCAAGTGGGATTTTACGTTAGCTACGCAGTTTAGTGTTGGTAATAAGATATTCAATCTCATCCGGCCTACATACGAAAATTTGGGATGGTCAAACGAAGGAGGACTTGATCAGGTGTATGCGAATAATTACACCGGAGTGGATAAGCGATGGAAAAAACCAGGTGATAATACGGATATACCACGAGCTTCTTTTATTAACAAAAATTACATTGAAAACTCAACCCAGTATATTGAAGATGGTTCCTTCTTCCGATTTAGAACATTGGGCGTTGGATATACTTTAAAGCCTGGAAAGGGAAGCACTTCCTTACGTGTCTATGGTCAAGTCCAAAACCTGGCAGTGATTACCAAGTACAAGGGCTTCGACCCCGAGGTGAGTTCAACGGGAGCAGGAAATCCACAGACTGCGGGGGTTGATTATGCTGCCTATCCGCAACCCCGGACGATTACATTCGGGTTTAACTTTACGTTCTAAATGAGTAACGAAACAAAGATTATGAAAACGATATATAAACTTTCGCTGGTTATTTTGTTCAGCTTCTGGACATTCTCTTGTAATGTGTTGGACCAGGTTTCTCCGAATGATGTTGAAAATGGTAATGTGTTCACATCAACCGCTGGCGCGCAGTCGGCATTGATCGGCTTATACAGCAGCTTACAAGCCCGTGATTATTATGGTGGCTATTTTCCCATGCTTGCCGATTTGTACAGTGATGTAAGCGTGGGTGGAGGTTTTGATAACATCGCTCTCAATGAAATTAGCGATCAAACAATTACACCTGCCAATATTTTTGTGCAAAATACCTACCTCGCACTCTATTATACTGTGGCAACGGCAAATAACATCATCGAGGGAGTAGAATTAGTAAAAGATCCAACCTTCACCGCGGAGATAAAAAATAGTATCAAAGGACAGGCATTGGCCATTCGCGCATTGGCGCACTTTGATGCATTGCGCATGTTTGGACAACATTGGAATAATGGTTCTTTTTTCGGAGTGCCCATTGTTCTTTCGGTCCAGACAGCAACAGATATTGTTCCCCGGAGTACCGTGGCACAGAGCTATACGGCTATAATTAAGGACTTGCAAGATGCTCTTCCTTTGCTAGATGCGGCCGATCAGAGCAAGCAGTTTGTTACTGCGTATGCTGTTGAAAGTCTGTTGGCGCGGGTTTTCCTTTATCATCAAGATATGACAAACGCGTTACAGAGTGCAACCAATGTCATTGACGCGAACGCCTATGAAATGCTTGATGAAAATAATTTTAGTACCATCTACACCGGACGGCTGACTTCAGAATCTATTTTCGAATTGTCTTTTGATGTTCAGAATAGAAGTTCTTTTAACATCTTGACGTACAGTAGGGATGATGCGTTACGAACAGAGATATTATGGCTTGCTGAAGAAAGTTTGAATACCTTCTTCACGAATCGTCCGGGTGATGCACGGGCTGCCTTAGTTGATTTTGATCCGGCCAATAACGACAGTGGTATTATTCCTGATGGACGTTCACAAAAATATCGTGGAGAAGAGACAAGAAATAATCCTGCCTATATTCTTCGACTGGCTGAACTGCACCTGATACGGGCGGAGGCCTACGGGTTTACACAAGAGGGCATTGACGAATTAAATGTTATTCGATCCAATCGGGGTTTGGCGAATTACCAGCTTTCTGATTTTGGAAGTAAGAATGAATACATCGATGCGGTGATGGATGAGCGTAAAGCAGAATTTAACTTCGAAGGACATCGCATGTTTGATTTGGCGAGGGTTAATAAAACAGCCTTATCCATTTTTCCATTTCCACAGCGCGAGATTACAGCTTCACAAGATATCCTGGCTCAAAATCCCGGTTACTAAATGTAATTCCCGAGCAGAATATAGTTTGTTACTACGAAAGACATGAAGTCAGACCTTGCCCTATTACTAAAGAGCGCCTTTGCCAAAGCCAGCGAATATAAGCCTGGTCGAAGGGAGTTTATTCGCAAAAGTGCATTAGCAACGGTAGCATTAGCACTTCCATTGGGAAGCTGCATCAGTTCGAGTAGGCCTGCTATTGCTATAATTGGCGGAGGAATATCAGGCCTTAATGCTGCCTATCAGCTTAAAAAAAATGGAATAGATGCTATTATATATGAAGCATCGAGCCGCACGGGTGGACGAGTGTTGACAGTGCCAGATGGGGTAATTGAAGGCGCTCATATTGATTTAGGTGCTGAGTTTGTCGACTCTGTACATGATGATATCATTTCGCTATCCAAAGAATTGAATGTTGAATTATTGGATATGCGTTTGGATAAGCTGATTCCAAAGATGTATTACTTTGACGGTAAATTGATGTTGGAAAAAGATGTTGTAGAAGCCCTTCAACCTTTTGCCGATCGATTGATGCAAGATGTCAATTCACTTCCGGATGAGCTACATTACAACAACGCTGAATCCTTTCGTGCATTTGATGAGCAAACCGTTACTTCGTATTTGAAAGGCATCGGTATCAAGGGGTGGCTGTTGACCTTTTTGGAAATGGCGATGGTGGGTGAATATGCCATGGAAGCGAATGAACAGTCTGCGGTTAACTTATTACACATGCTGGCTATACCGATTACTTATGAGGAGCATTACCATCTCTTAGGAGATTTTCATGAAGTGTTCAAATTTAAGGGAGGTAGCCATTCATTTACCAAGGCGTTGAGCGCTCAAGTGGAAAAGCAAGTAAAATTTAATTACCAACTAAAATCATTGACTAAAACTGAGGAAGGATACGAACTCACTTTTGATGTTAATGGGAAGAAAGAGATCGTCAAAGCTGATTATGTTTTGTTAGCGGTATCCGTTGGTGTATTGAGAGAACTGGAGATTAATGTTGACTTGTCGGAACGAAAGAAGAAGTGGATTGAACAGGCAGGAATGGGCAATGCTGTTAAGTTGGCCATGGGCTTTCATCACAGGGTGTGGCGAAAAATGGGTTTTCAAGGGTATACGTTTACGGATGTGAATGTAACAGAGTTCTGGGATAGTTCGCTCCTTGTCGATACCGAGGCAGGTTCATTAACCTTTGCAGGTGGAGGAATTGTTGGCGATGAGTTCGCAATATTATCTAATTCAGAAATTCGTGAAAAATGGTTGACGGGGGCAGATGGAATTTTTTCAGGATTAAAAGATCAGCACAACGGGAACATCAACAAATTTGTTTGGTCGACCTATCCATTTACCAAGGGTAGTTACACATCGTATAGGGCAGGGCAATGGTCTGAGTTCGCTGGTGTTGAGGCAGAACCTGTGGGAAATCTTTTGTTTGCGGGTGAGTGTTGTAGTATAGAGCATCAGGGTTATATGAATGGAGCTGCTGAAACGGGACGCCATGCAGCGGAGGAAATAATCAAAAGGTTATCCGTTAATAGTTAACGATCCTGACATGAGACGTTGGGTTAAATACAATTGTAGTAAGAAGACTTAAAGTAAGTGTAAAATGAAAAAATCAGAAAGCCTTGTTGCCCGAAGAAATGCTATCGTTCCTGAGGGTATGGGTATGTTTAGTTCAGCCACCATTGTCTCTGGCAAAGGGGCGATAATCAAAGATGTAGATGGCAAAGAGTACATTGATTTTGCAGGAGGCATTGGTGTGCTTAATGCGGGACATTGTCCGAAGCCTGTAGTAGATGCCATTGTAAAACAGGCCAAACAATTAGTGCATGCTTGTTTTCCGGTAGCAATATACGAACCCTATGTCGCCTTGTGTGAACAACTGGCAGAACTTTTGCCGCATGGCAAGTCCACTAAAGTCATGTTGACGAATTCAGGAGTTGAAGCCGTTGAGAATGCCATTAAGATAGCACGTCAGGCAACTGGTCGACAGGGTATAATTTGTTTTACTGGCGCATTTCATGGCCGCTCATTGTTAGGTATGACACTCACCTCAAAGACTGGCTATAAGATTGGAAGTGGTCCGTTTGCACCTGAAGTGTATCGCATTCCCTTTCCGGATTATTATAAGCGCAACGATGGGTTGTCCATGGAAGATTTTGTTAGACGGGAGTTGGAGGCATTCGAAACCTATTTGCACACTATGGCGGATGTAACCAATGTGGCGGCCATCATCATGGAGTTAGTGCAAGGTGAAGGAGGATTTGTGGTGGCGCCTAAAGAATATGTACAAGGGCTTTATAAAATATGTAAGGCAAAAGGTATTCTCTTCGTAGCCGATGAAGTGCAAACCGGTTTTGGGCGCACTGGCAAATGGGCTGCTTACGAACATTATGATATTGTGCCCGATATTTCTACGTGGGCCAAGTCGATGGGGAGTGGAATGCCGATTGGTGCGGTGATCGGTCGTGCGGAGATAATGGATAAAACAACAAAGGGGACATTGGGTGGCACCTATCTTGGAAATCCTGTCGCCTGTGCTGCTTCATTGGCAACGATTGAATACATGAAAAAGATAGATATCAATAACAAAGGAGTGCAAGTGGGAAAGACGGTTATGAATTTCTTTGCGAAGCTGGCAAAGGAATGTTCGTCAATCGGTGAAGTGCGTGGCCTTGGCGCCATGACAGCCTTTGAATTGGTTAAAGATAAAAATCCAAACAAGCCAGATGCGGATTTATGTAAAGCATTAATGAATGCATGCGCTGCCAGAGGTCTACTCATTATCAGTGCGGGTCCATCGGGTAATGTGATCAGGGTGTTGAGTCCTCTTGTCATCACGCGCCCTCAACTGATGAAAGGACTAAATATTTTGCGGGAGGAGTTGTTACGGCTAACCGGAACTCCTTCAGTAACGGCTAAAGTTGAAAAGAAAATGCTCGTCAAGGCATGAGGGTTTCAACAGAAGTTGGATATCACAAAGCAGTTGGAAATGGTGTTATCATTATGACAACACAGCCGGAACATGTGGCACAACTTGAGGAACTGCAAAAACTTGTTTTTCCAACATTGGCTAAAGAATCACTCATGCGCAAAGAGCATTACCTTAATCATATTAAAATATTTCCCGAAGGTCAGTTTGTAGCCATTAAAGACGAGAAGGTAATTGGAATGACCACGAGTATCCGCTATGGACTTGACGTGAATGACAAGCATACCTTTAATGACGTATTTGATAAAGGATATTTAAATACCCATCAATCTACGGGAGATTGGCTTTACGGCATGGACATTGGCACGCATCCTGACTACCGTAGCTTGGGTATTGCTAAATATTTATATGATGCTCGTCAGGAGACTGTTCTTAAACTTGGGTTAAAAGGACAATACACCTATGGTATGCTTAGCGGATATGGAGCCGTGAAAGTGAAGATGAGTGCAGAGGACTACTATCAGCAATTACTTGCAGGTAAAATAAAAGACCCTACGGTATCGCGCCAGATGAGGAACGGATTTAAACCTCACGGTTTGGTCGCGGACTATGTGGAAGATCCGGTTTGTGATGGATACTGCGTGTTATTGATAAGAGAAAAGTGAATGACCTTTTAAAAATCAGGATTAAGTACGAACACCGAATAACCAATAACGAACGACTAATGACGAACAACATGGTACTTGAAAAACAGAAAACGATTGACTTACGCACATCCATCCCCGGACCGAAAGCACAGGCTATTTTGAAGCGAAGAATGGAAGCATTCCCTGCCGGCTTAGCAAAATCAACGGAGATCGTGGTGGCCGATGCCAAAGGTGCCGTGATCAAAGATGTTGATGGTAACACCGTGCTTGATTTCGCGGGTGCGATCGGTGTGATGAACATTGGACATTGTTCTCCGAAAGTAGTAAAGGCCATTCAACAACAAGCTGAAAAATACATTCACACCTGCGCACTTGTGACCACTTTTGAACCCATGGTGGAACTGGGTGAGCTATTGAATAAAGTTACACCCGGAAGTTTTCCAAAGAAGACCTTGTTGGCCAACTCTGGCAGCGAAGCAGTAGAAAATGCAGTAAATATTGCCCGCTACTATACCAAGCGCAAAGGAGTGATTTGTTTTGAAGGTGCCTATCACGGTCGCACTCTGTTGACCCTTAGCCTTACTTCGAAATACGGATTGTTTAAAAAAGGAATGGGCCCATTTACAGGTGATATCTATCGCTTGCCTGCTCCCAATGTTTACAGAAGACCAGACCAGTTTTCAGAGAATGAATATATAGCACATTGTATTTCCTCCTTACGCAATGCATTGGTCGCTCAAATTGATCCTTCCGATTTGGCCGCTATTATTATTGAGCCAGTACAAGGCGAGGGAGGATTCATCCCTATGCCGAAAGCGTTCTTACAAGAGATAAGAAACATCTGTACCGAGACGGGTGCTGTTATGATTTGTGATGAGATACAAAGTGGCTTTGGTCGAACCGGAAAGTTATTTGCCTGCGAACACTATGACATTGCACCCGATATTATAACTACGGCAAAATCACTGGGTGCCGGTATGCCGATCTCTGCTACGGTGGGGCGTGCTGAAATGATGGATGCCGTTCATTTGGGCGGAATTGGAGGAACGTACGGTGGTGCGCCTGTTACGTGTGTGGCCGCTATTGAAGTCATCAAAGAGATGAGTACACCTGAATTTATGAAGCATGCAGAGCATGTTGGAAAAATTATGGAACGCAGACTGGCAGGATGGAAAGAGAAGTATTCTATCATCGGTGATGTGAGAGGCTTGGGCGCGATGCGATTGGTGGAGTTTGTGAAAGACAGGAAATTAAAAACGCCTGATCCTGATCTCACTCTAAAAATTCTTAGGGATGCTGTAACGCATGGAATTATCTTGATACGGGCGGGTTTGTATAGCAATTGTATTCGTCTGCTGCCTCCTTTGGTTATTACCGAAGCACAATTGAATGAAGGGCTGGACGTATTGGAAGAAGCCATTGCCCGTGGTGCACAGTCATGATTGTGCTGCATAAAACTTTTACAGCAAAACCTTGAAGTCAACGCTATTTTATAATGCGAACATCTTAACGCAGGATGTCCATCAACCCCTGGCTTCAGCCATGCTGGTCGAAGGACGGAAGATTTCTTCAGTAGGGGAGTATGATGCTCTCATTAAAAAGAAAAAAGTTGATACAACACTAATTGATGTAAAAGGCAAGACCATCTTGCCCGGTTTTAATGACGCCCATATTCATGTATGGAAGGTAGGCCAACTCGAATCATTCATAATTGATTTGCGAGGTATTGAAAGTATTTTACAGCTACAACAAAAAGTAAAAATAAAGGCAGACAAGCTTCCGGCAGACACTTGGATTATTGGCAGAGGATTTAATGAGCAAGTGCTATCCGACAAACGCATGCCCAACAAGGAAGATCTTGATGCAATTAGTACACGTCATCCAATTTACCTCATCCGCACGTGTGCTCACATTGCAGTGACAAATTCGGTAGCGTTGCAAATGGCAAACATCACGAACTTAACACCTGTTCCATCGGGTGGCGTAATCGGTAAGAATGAAAATGGACAACTCAACGGAATTTTTTATGAAACAGCGCTGGGGCTGATGACTAAATATATTCCTCCTCTATCGCACGCAGACTATAAGCACATGATTTTGGCTGGAGCCGAGATGATGATGCGTTGTGGAATTACAAGCGCAACCGATCCGGCAGTGCATCCGGAACTGCTGGAGGCCTATCTGCAATTGGATAAAGAGAAGAAACTTCCGATTCGGTTTAACCTGATGCCCATTATTTTGCCAGATGGAGGTTCAACTCCCTACCCAATTCCTGATAAATATTCTTCCGATTATATTTCTGTAGACACTGTTAAGTTTTTTTTAGATGGGGGATTGAGTGGTAAAACAGCTGCCCTTAAACGACCTTACAAAAATTCAACGGACTGCGGTGTTTTGCGATTAGAGCCTAAACTATTTCTTGAACTTTGCCGCACGGCTCAGCAAAAGGGATTTCGCATTGGCACACATGCCATTGGTGATGTAGCGATTGACCTTGTTGTAGATATGTACAAAGCGCTGCAGGCGGAGTTTGGTAATACCAGGAATCGAATTGAACATTTTGGATTACCTTCCGCCAGGAATATTAAAGACGTTGCAGATTTTGGATTTGTACCGGTACCTCAACCTATTTTCTTAGAGGAGTTGGGTGAAAATTTTAGAAGCTCTCTTGACGATGAATACTTAAGTCGCTGCTACCCGGTGAAGACTTTATTGGACAAAGGAATACCTGTTGCGTTTTCTACTGATGCCCCGGTCGTCAAAAACATTAACCCGTGGAGTTGTATTAAAGCGGCTATTACCCGAATGACAAGCGCAGGAAATACCATCGCGGCCAAAGAATCGGTTACTATCGAGGAAGCTCTTTATGCTTATACGATGGGTAGCGCTTACGCGGAAGGCAAGGAATGCACGAAGGGCTCACTGGAAGAAGGTAAGCTTGCTGATTTTATTATAGTTGATAAAAATCCCATGGAGATTTTAATCAATAAAATAGATTCAATTCAAGTTGAAGAAACCTACATTGGTGGAATATGCCTGTATCAAAATCAGCAATCGTAAATCACAAATCTTAAATCTGAATGTCTATCTATAAGCAATACATTGACGGAGAATGGTCCACCGCTTCCAACAACAAAACGTGGGATGTTATTAATCCGGCCACGGAAGAAATAATTGCAACTGTTCCGTTTGGAGATGATAACGATTGCAAGTCGGCTATCAGCGCAGCCCAGCAAAGTTTTATCACATGGTCGCGGACAAATCCTTTTGATCGGGCTGCTATTTTAAAGAAGGCCTCAGCACTTATGCACGAGCGGTTGAATGAGTATGCAAAAGTGACCGTCCTCGAAAGTGGTAAACCGTTAGCCGAGGCAATGGGAGAGTGGCGCGTGTCCGCCAACTTCTTTGAGTGGTTTGCCGAGGAAGGTAAGCGTCATGGAGGCAGAGTCATCACGGCTAATCGCAATAACAAACGGATGAGCGTCATCTATCAACCCATTGGCGTGGTGGGTGCTATTACTGCCTGGAATTTTCCAGCTTATAATCCTGCTCGTTGTTGGGCAGCTGCCTTGGGTGCCGGTTGCAGTGTGGTAGCCAAAGCATCTGAATATACACCGTTGACGGCTATCAATCTGATGCAATGTCTTCATGATGCAGGTTTGCCGAAAGGCGTCATGAATTTAATAAACGGACAAGCCGATCTTATCGGAAAAGAGATGCTTGAAAATCCAGCCATTCGAAAGATAAGTTTTACCGGTAGTACCCGTGTGGGGAAATTATTAATGGATGGTGCATCCAAGACGAATACGCGTTTGGCATTAGAGCTAGGTGGCAACGCACCCGTACTTGTATTTCCGGATGTAGAGGTGAAGAAAGTGGCCGAAGAATCAGTCTCCGCTAAACTTCGCAATGCCGGGCAGGTATGCATCGCGCCACAGCGCTATTTGGTTCAGGAGGCCGTGGCGGATGAATTTTTGAAGCATGCTGCGAACAGAATGAGAAATATTAAAGTTGGCTTTGGATTAGATCAAGGAGTAGATATGGGCCCTATGATTAATTCGAATCAACGTACTAGCCTGGAAAAATTATTGGAGCAAGCAAAAGCTCACGGGGCAGATATTGTTGTCGGAGGCACTCGTGGCGATTTTCAGAAAGGATATTTCCATCAACCAACCTTAGTTCAAAATACAGCAATCGATAACCCATTATTTAAAAATGAAATCTTCGGTCCGATTATGCCGGTGACTACTTTTAAGTCTATGGAAGAAGCCATTCACCTGGCGAACGCTACGGAGTATGGGTTGGCATCGTATATCTGGACGAACGATCTAAAGACTTCTATTCATGTTTCTGAGCAATTGGAATTTGGCTTAGTCGGCATCAACGAATGGTATCCTCAAGCCTTTGAAGCCCCGTTTGGCGGATGGAAACAAAGTGGACTGGGTTATGAGTGTGGTGAAGATGGTTTGCTGGAGTATATGGAGAAAAAATTGATTAGTATTGGAGTATGAGTAGTTGATCGTTGTTGGTTAATCGTTACTGGAATAACATCGCTAACTTTAGTTTTAAACTGAACGAACAACCAAAACCGAATAACGAACAACGATTTTCCATGCAAGATTACGGTCTACTCACTTTGCTACCGGTTTTTGTTGTTATCGTTTTAGCAACGGTTACTCGTTCTTCGTTTGAACCTCTGGTGGTCGGCATACTGGTTGGCTGTGTTATCGTCTATCAGGGAGACTTTCTTACCAAATTTTTAGAACATCTCACCACTGCCCTGACGGATAAAAATAGTGGATGGGTAATTCTGGTTTGTATGTTGTATGGATCACTCATTACGATGATGATCCGGGGTGGAGGCACCAAAGGGTTCAGTGATTTTTTACTTCGTTATGTACACAACAGAAGATCAGCGCTGCTTTCTGCATGGATTTTAGGACTTCTGATTTTTGTGGATGATTATCTGCACTCATTGGCCGTGGGTGCTGCCATGAAAAAGATCACCGACAAGTTCAATATCTCTCGTGAGTTATTGGCATACATGGTACATGCTACGTCTGCTCCCCTATGTATTTTGTTACCGATCTCTACCTGGTCAATTTTTATCAGTGGTATAATAGAAAAAGAAGGCCTGGTTCCAAAAGGTCAGGGCATGCTGGGGTACATGCACGCCATTCCTTATATGTTGTTTGGATTTGTAGGAATCACACTGGTATTGCTGGTGGCGCTAGGTTGGTTCCCTATTATTGGAAAAATGAAGGCAGCAGAACTCAGGGCATCAACGGGTATCACAATTCCTCCCGACCCGGGCCGCATAGTAGATACAGATTCACAGGAGGAATTCACTTCACCCAAAAGTAAGATTGGTTATTTTGTATGGCCGATGATTGTTTTGATAAGCACCACCATCTACTTTGACTTTGATGCCTTGAAAGGTGCTTTCATTACGAACTTCTTTGTTTTTATTTATTTATTCTTAGATCGTGCCCTGACCTTGCGTCAATTATCAGAATCGATATTGAAAGGATTCAATACTATTTTGTTTCCCATCATCCTGGTGATACTTGCCTTTGCACTCAAACTCGTCAACGATGATTTACATCTTGTTCAATATGTCATTGCGCATGTTGAGCCCTACATGAACAAAGCAATGTTCCCGGCTATTGCATTCCTTACCCTCGCCACCATTGCGTTTCTTACCGGTTCATCCTGGGATTTGTATGTCATTGCAATTCCGTTGATGATTCCTTTGTCGCAGTCGCTGGGTGCGAATGTGTGGGTAGCCGTGAGTGTAGTGACCTGTGCAGGTGCCTTCGGCTCCAACTCTGGATTCTTTAGTGATTCAACTATTCTATCTGCGTCCTCCACCAATGTGCCCACCATGCAGCACGCTCTTACGCAGTTGCCCTATGCGATCATTGCTATGCTCACGACTGCCTTGCTCTATATTTTTGTGGGGTTTTTGACTTGATAGGAAGATCAAATGAGATTATAAAATCAAGAACATTTCTAACCCAGAATGATCGTCATTCTGAGGTAGGTACGACCGAAGAATCTACAATTAGACCTTGAAATTAGTGATTCTTCGCTGCGCCTGCCTTGCCGCAGGCAGGTTTAGAATGACGTTGAAATTCTTAGAGATGCCCTCGATTTTGTTTTACTGGTTTCAGGCTTTTTAAGCTTGTATTTCCATTGTACAGGTTTACAGGTATTTCAAATTTTATCCTTAATTGGTTACCTTACATTCTAGCTTATCTATTTAGCTTTACATTTATGGCAATTCCGAGGAAAACACCCATTCTGGTTCTTGTTTTATTTGCTAGCTTTTTTGCTGCCCGCAGTCAATCCATCGAAAATCTAAAGACTTCTGTTGAAGGTGACCGGATAGTGATCACGTACGACCTCAGTTATAGTGATAGTAACCAAAAGTTTAGAATTGTGCTGTACAGCTCACATGATAATTACAGCAATTCCTTGCACTCCATTACCGGTGACTTAGGAGAAAACATAGCGCCCGGAAGAGGGAAGCGCGTGGTGTGGGACGCGAAGAATTCTCTTCCATCTGATTTTGATAGTGACATCACGATTAAAGTCAGGGCGTCCAAAATAATGGTGGCTGCAAAACTTGATTTAAAACCACTGGCCAAAAGCGGCTATAAAAAAGGACAAACGATTGATGTGCAATGGCAAGGCGGCAGGCCGACTGATAAAATCAATATTGAATTGTATAAAGACGGTGGATTGCAACAGAAGTTGGGAGAGACACAGAATAGTAGTCAATCGTATACCTGGTCGGTACCTAAGGAGTTAAAAGGAAAAGGGTATAGTTTGCAAATTTCGAATGGCACTGAAAAAAGTAAGAGTGGAGATTTTAGCATTAAGCCAAAAATTCCATTGCTATTAATCATTGCCCCGGTGGCCGTGGTGGGCGGGGTGCTTGCTTTCTCGGGTGGATCAAAATCCAAAGATACTCCCACAGTAAGTGATGAATTACCTGGACCTGTTAACCCGAACAACTGACATGAGAACAGGACTACCTTCTATAAATAGACTTTGTATTGCGCTTGGCTTATTTTCCATTTTTACTCAGGCATGCCTGGGTCAGACTTTTTTTGGAACAACACATACCGGAGGCCCTACCGGTGGAGGTACTATTTTCAGAGTCAATGCAGATGGCTCTGGTTTTGCAACAGATTACAACTTTCAGATTGATAATAACCCTGGCCGTGGTGCTGGTTCGGCTAACATGATAAAATTAACAAATGGCAAATTATATGGTGTGATGTCAGCCGGAGGAAAGACCGATAGAGGGATTTTGTTTGAGTATGATCCATCTACACTTATCTACTCAAAAAAAATTGACTTCGATGATTATCTGATTACAGGTTGGAATCCAATGGGGGCTTTAGTCTTTGCCAATGGCAAACTTTATGGTACATCGAGTCAGGGTGGTGCAAGTAATGATGGAACAATTTTTGAATACGATCCGGTGAGCAATGTGCTTGCAAAGCAAACAGATTTTGAGAAACTAACTACGGGATCACAATCACAGGGTGCGATGACGTTAGCCTCTAATGGGAAGCTGTATGGAGTGACCCCTCAAGGAGGACAAAATGATGCAGGGGTTCTATTTGAGTATGACATAACATTAAAAACGTTGACAAAAAAGATTGATTTTGTGTCGGCAACTCAAGGAAGCAATCCCCTCTGTAAATTAACTGAGTTCAGCAATAAATTATATGGGATGACAGTAACGGGAGGAGCTAACAACTATGGCGTAATTTTTGAATATGATCTTACATCAGGGATACTCGTAAAGAAGGTTGATTTTGATGGAACAAATATTGGGAATGGGGGGCTACCCTTAGGACGAGGAGGCTTATTCCTGGCATCCAACAATAAATTTTACGGATCCAACTTTTTAGGCGGAGCAAATGGTAACGGGATTTTTTTTGAATACTCCCCCGGGGCCACTACAGTTACTAAGAGAAAAGATTTTGATGGATTAAACTTTGGTTCCTTTGCTGGATCAGAATTAGTTCAACATACTCCTAATGGCAAAATCTACGGCACCACTCAGTCTGGCGGGGTAAATGATGCAGGAGTATTATTTGAATATGATCCTAGTACTGATACTTTTACCAAGAAAATTGATTTTGATAGAATCCCGAGCGGAAGTGCACCAGCGGGGTTGACAAAGGCTGATAACGGCAGTATCTACTGTACAGCTGGGGGCGGAGGACTATTCGACTCTGGAGTTTTGTTCAGTTACACTCCGGGAAATACAACCATTACTAAGCATAAAGATTTGAATCAATCATTGAATGGTTCGTTTCCTAATAATTCCTTAGTAGCCGCAACGAATGGAAGGCTTTACGGTATGACACCGGATGGAGGAACGCTTGGCCAGGGTGTGATATTTGAGTATGAACCTATTTCAAAAGCTTTTATAAAGAAATTTGATTTTAGCAATGCAACGTCTACGGGGGCAAATCCATTAGGAAACCTAACATTAGCAAACAATGGGAAACTGTATGGAATGACAAATAATGGAGGTGCCAATGGTGGAGGTGTTTTATTTGAGTATGATTTTTTGAATAATATTTTTGCTAACAAAATCGATTTGGATTATCCAACCGGAAGTTCTCCTAATGGAGGCTTGACCTTAGCGTCCAATGGAAAATTTTATGGTTTGACTTCCCAAGGTGGTACAGGTGGATATGGTGTCCTGTTTGAGTATGATCTCTCCTCCAATATTTATTCAAAGAAAATAGATTTTGCCTTTACTAATGGATTCAGTCCCAATGCGAATCTAATCCAGAGCTCAAACGGTAAGCTGTACGGAACTACTGCGGGTGGCGGTGCCAGCAGTAATGGTACTTTGTTTGAATATGATCTTTCGTTAAATGTCTTGAATAAAATAGTTGATTTTGATGATACTTCAACGGGTAGTCAACCACAGGGGAACCTGGTTCAGGCACCCAATGGGAAATTGTATGGAATGACGACTCGCGGTGGCTTAAACGGGGATGGGGTTCTATTTGAATTGAATCCTACTACTAATCAGTTTATAAAAAAAATCGACTTTAATGCCAGCGCAAGCTTCCCTATTGCCTCCCTCTCTGTTGGCATTGGAGGTAAATTATTGGGGCTGACCAATGGAGGTGGAAGTAAAGGCTATGGAGCATTATTTGAGTATGATCCTGCTACCAACACAATGGAGGTAATGGAAGATTTTGTTGGCACAAATGGCGCCTCACCCGGGGCAGGTGCTATGGCATCCATTACTTTTCCTTTGCCTCAAATTACCAATGAAAGCTTTGTAAGCACGTATAATAACGGAAGCACGGTGACCGTAAGTATCACCGTGGATAATGTTTCCCTTGTCGAGTCTGTTAAGTTTATAAGTAAGGGAATCTCTGAAGCAGACTCAGGATTAAAAAGTGTTTTGGTTGTTGGCAATGGAACTAAATTTGAAAAGATCGTAGCGGTGTCCGAACTTACCGATCCCATAGGATTACAATATTATTTTGAAATAACGAGCATTGGCCAGGTCAAAGTGTCGAGCAATAAAGGTAAGGCTTATGTTAAGTATAAGACGAGCGAGCAATCTATTCCCGGCCTCACCTTTGGGGATCAGGTGAGCAATTATTCTATCATTGCAGTTCCCTTAGAGATGACCAACAAGACTGTAACTACTGTATTTTCTGCCTTGGGTGCGTATGATAAAACGAAATGGCGCTTGTTCGATTACACTAGTAGTGATAATAGAGAGTATCCAGGCTTCAGCACAATTGATATTGGTAAGGGCTATTGGTTGATCGCACGAAATAGTGTCACCATTAATCCCGGTGAAGGAAGTACACCTACTGTGGATGACACTGCGCCATTTACCATTAATCTGTCAACGGGTTGGAACCTCATTGGTAATCCATACAACTTCAGGATATCCTGGACGGAAGTACTAACGGCAAGTTCAAATCCTGCAGGAGTAGGTACTCAACTAAAACTTTTTTCAAGTGGGACACTGACCGATGGCACTGTTCTTGATAAATACCGGGGCGCGTTTGTCTTTTCAAGTGCTGCGGCAGTTATCAAAATACCTGCCACTCGTAATACCAGTTTGGGAGGAAGAATAAAAAGTGAACGTGGGCTTATGAATGGCCTGGATCAAAATCATTGGGAAGTAAAATTGAAACTTAGTGAAGGGACTCTCAGCAACGAACTGGGCGGTATTGGTATGCACCCTGCTGCAACCTTGAAAGGAAAAGATCCATTTGATGAAGTAAGCGTTCCCTTGCCGGAAGGGCTTAACCTTTTTGAATTGGCTTATCCGCACCCGGAGGTGTTTACGGATTTCAACAAGGAGGTAGTGCCTACACAGGAAAATTTTACCTGGAATTTTGATGTGAAACGCTCTTCAAAAACCGATAACCTGGAGCTAACCTGGGCCAATGATTACTTCGGTGACAATGAAAAGCAGCTTATGCTTTTTGATCCGTCCTCGTTGCAAGTAGTGGATATGAAAATGGTAAGTCATTTCACCCTCACCAGCAGGGCAGACAAACTGCGCATACTGTATGGTGGTAAGGAATACATTCAGCATGCACTGGATAAAGAACTTCCCTGGCTGGGGAATCCCTATCCCAATCCTGCTAAGGAAGAATTGACTATCCCGTTCCGGGTACCGGAAAGTCAGGATCAGATGGTTGTGCAAATTAAAATATACAATAGCCTGGGGGCAGAAGTTGGAATGCCTGTCAATGGAATCCTGGCGAAAGGGAATTATAAAATCACCTGGCAGCCCCAAGGTGAAACAGGACTGTTCATCGTGCGAATGAAAATAGGACAACAAGAGACTAAAGCAACAAAAGTTATTATTAACTAAAATAATTATGAAAGCCATCTATGTTTTTGTCAGCCTGGTTTTTCTGTTTGTGCAAGGAACAATTGCACAGGACACCGAAGCCATTAGCAATCCGGTTCGGGTAAACCTCAAACAAGTAGCTGCTGCTGCTCCTGCACACCGGTATTATGCCCTGCTCATTGCGGTAGAAGAATATGCAGATCCTGCAATCACTTCACTGAGTGAGCCTTTGAAAGATGCCAGCAAATTGAGAGACGTGCTTAAAAGCAAATATACTTTTGAGGATAAGGACATCACCATTTTAAAGAACCCCACGTTTGAAGAAATTAATGTGACGTTTGATGAATTGAGTAAAAGGATTGGGCCCACGGATTTTCTGCTGATCTTTTATGCAGGCCATGGCTATTTTGATGAGAAGACCAACATTGGCTACTGGCTTCCATCTGACGCACAGGAAAAAAACAGGGCAAAATGGTTTCGCAACAGTGCCTTAGTCGAAAATATCGGAGCTATTAATTCTAAACACACATTATTAATTGCAGACGCGTGCTTTAGTGGAGGTATTTTTAAAACAAGAGCTCCCTTTAACAATGCAAGTGTAGATATTGGCAATATGATGAAGCGTTCCAGCCGCAAGGCGATGACCAGCGGTTCGTTAACAACGGTGCCAGACAAAAGTGTATTTATGAAGTACCTGCTTAAAACGCTTGAGGAGAATAATAATCAGTATCTTCCGTCAGAAGATCTTTTTGATGAGGTCCGTATCGCCATGAAAAATAACTCCAACACAAAGCCCCTTTACGGAGAAATCCAAAATGTAGGAGATGAAGGAGGAAACTTTGTGTTGATCAAGAAAAATTAGGATAGCAAGTACCAGCAAAGAATGCCTTTCCGGTAGCCAGGTCATATAAATCATAAGTATAAATCATACTTGTATTTCTTGCGTATATTATTTACTTTAGGGCATAATTAAGCCCTATGGCCTCTTTTACCAGCACATTGCCAGATAATTTACTCCAAATTCTTTCAGAAAAGGCTAAAGCTCTGGCTATGCCAAAGAATAAGCTGATTGAAAATGCACTGCGACTTTACCTGGAGCATCTTGAGAAGGCTGAGTACATAAAATCCTATAAAGAAGCATCTTCAGACAAAGACATTATCGCCATTGCCGAAGAAGGCATGGAAGACTATCTGGCTCAGGTGAGGGAAGAATGAAGCAGGGAGAAATTTGGTTTGCCAATTTAAATCCTTCGAAGGGTAGTGAACAAGCAGGATTGCGGCCCGTAGTCATTCTAAGTGGAAACCTACTAAATCAACACCTCGGTGTAGTGATTGTTGTACCACTAACAACCAAGATCAAAAAGTATAAGGGTAATCCTGTTTTAATTCCTACCAAAACGAATGGCCTAAAAGCTGAATCGGAGATGCTGGTCTTTCACATTCGTTCAGTTTCTAAAGATCGTATGGTAAACAAAGTTGGTAGTATTGAGCTCACCGAGCTTGACCGTTCAATAAAAACGTTGAACGAGATTCTGAAGTACTAGCCATTTTAGCTGTTAATCAAAGTGTGCTTCGTTATACCCCCGGCTTGCTTAATTCGACTCAACATAAGCAATGCTACAAAGATCATATTTAAAAGACCGTTTGTAAAGCAGAACATAATCCAGCCCAGAGAGACTTTATCTCTCGTAAAACCTGCTATCAAATCCTGATCAATCGATTCAATAAAATCAAATAACTGAATAAGCCCAAGCAGGGTATTGAGCCCCGCCCAGGCAATAGTCAGTAATAAGAAGTTAACCATGAGTCCTTGCTCTCTGGCAAGGATTTTTTGCTGCAGGAGTTTATAAGCGCAGAAGACCCAGGCGATGCTTATAACGAAAAAAATAATTTGCATTTTATGATCGGTTACGGCCAAATATCCGGAGTGCAATGTACGCGGCTTGCGTAATACAAAAATAGACGGACCCATAAAAAACTGTTATCAATGTAACCTTGACCCCACCTGAAATCACTTGCCGGGGTAAATCTTCTTTGATTGATTCAAGGGCATCAAACATTTGAATGAAGCCTGCCAAAGTGCCTAAAATACCAAGCACCAAAATAAGCATGCCAATATGCCTGAACACGTCAAGCCATACTGATGCGAAATTTTTATTGACTACGAGGTAAATAAAGATGACGATATCAACCATAAAAAGAATGGTCAAGGGCATCATGAAGTAGATTCCACCCTCAAGGTGATGATCAATAAAGAAATTTGCTAACATAGTTTTGAATTTAGGTTTTTTGATTTGAACTACACAATAGTAACAATAGATTATTACCCTTTTTATCGTTTTGGAGAATCTACCAGACTCTTACCCCTTTTGGTTTCTGAGCTAGGTGATATGGCGAAAGGTGTTTCTAACTTGTCGAATGATTGAATCGGGTGGAGGTTTGGGGATAGGTCACCGTCCCTTCTTCATTTTTTTACTAACTATGCCGTGTGATTAAAACAGTTCAATGGATTGACTTTTTGTTTACCCGGAAGAGGTGGGTAGTTCATATTTTTTTCTGGCTTGCGGTTCTTGGCTTCTACGTGATTTTCTTTGGCAGAAAAAACAATAACTATGGGCAAACCCTGTTTTTTGTCAGTTTGCTGATGCCTGTCACCATAGGTACCAGCTATCTCCTCAACTACTACCTCCTACCTCATTTTTTGATGAGAGAGCGGTATGCCCTCTTCCTTCTTTATACCCTGTACCTGTTGTTCACCTCGCTCTTTCTGGAAATGATGGTGGCCATGCTGACGTTTATCGTCATGGCAAGTTTGCATATACGCGACATGAGCCCAGCTTCATTCGATCTTATTTTTTTACTGACTTCACTGTTAATGGTAGTATTTCTCAGCGCGGCTATCAAGTTGATGTTGCATTGGCGTCAGTCGAAGGAAGATTATCAAAAGTTGATGCGCGATAAAGTTGAAGCGGAATTGAAATTCCTGAAAGTACAACTGAACCCACACTTTCTATTCAACACACTCAATAATCTTTATTATTTAGCCACCGAAAAATCGGACAAGACGCCTCAGGCTATTTTGCAACTCAGCGAAATACTCGACTATGTAATGCATTCCAGTAAATCGGTTTTTGTTCCACTGGAGAAGGAGCTAAAGCAAGTCACTAACTATATTGCGTTGGAGTTGCTTCGCTATGAAGATCGTATTGAAATTGACACCGAAGTAGTTGGCCCAACCGAGAAGCTTTCCATTGGCCCCATGATTTTAATTACCCTTATTGAAAATACATTCAAACATGGTGTGATGAAAACGACAGGGAAGTCATGGATAAAGATGAAGGTGGTTGGTAAACCTGAAATGATAGAAGTCAGAATCAGTAATAGTTGGCGTGGTGTCCAATCAGGAAGAGGGATTGGGTTGGAGAATTTGAAGAGCCAGCTCAATCTTTTGTATCTCGGAAATCATTCTCTTGAAGTAGTCGCTAGATCGGATGAGTTTTCAGTTAATCTGGTGCTGATTACAAAATAATGAAATATAAGTATCTCATAGTAGATGATGAACCGTTGGCACGAAAGCTTATTGTTTCCCATGCAACCAAGGTTGAAGGATTGGAATTGGCAGGAGAGTTTGGCGATGCCATTCAGGCCAGCAATTACTTGCGTGAACATACCGTTGATTTGATTTTTTTGGACATACAGATGCCGGAGATAACAGGCCTGCAATTTATTAGTACACTCAAGAATCCGCCCGCCATAATTTTAACAACTGCCTTCAGGGAATTTGCTCCAGAAGCTTTTGAACTGAACGTGGTTGACTACTTGTTGAAACCAATCTCTTTTGACCGTTTATTAAAAGCTGTTAATAAATTCTTTGATCGAAAGACCAATTCATCTAGCCCTGCTATTTCCTCAATCGAGAAGAAAGAATTGTTTATTCATCTGAAAGCAAACCGAAAAATTCATAAGATTTCTTTAATGGATATACTTTACATTGAGAGCCTTGATGATTATGTGAAGGTATATTTAAACAATAAAGAAATCATTACACGAGAAAACATTAGTACACTGGAACAGAAGCTTGCAGCATCTCACTTCGTGAGGATACACCGTTCTTTTATTGTTTCTACAAAATCGATTACTTCTTTTTCCGCGGAAGGTGTTGACATCGATAAAAAATTCATACCATTTGGTCGGGCTTTCAAGCAAGGAGCATTGGCTATTTTAGGTATGAAAGAAAAAGGCTTTAAAAACTAACTACATTCCAAAAACCTTTTGCGTCTTTGCACTGCTTGATACCTCAGGCAAACTTTTTATGCCTATGAAGAAGTCCATCTAATCTTCGCTATTGCGAAATTCCTCTTAAGCCCTGATTTTTCAGCCGCTTATTCTTATTTCTTTTACTACATTTAACCGTAATTATGCAATAGAAATTCTACTGCATAATTTTGACGAATGAAAATCTCCAGCTTACTTAATGGCGTTAACAACCCTTTCGTTATTTTCATTGTCAAGGTTAACCACTGACAATTCGAAGGAATTCGTCAGTTATTGAGTTGTGACTTAATCCTAATGCATAATCTGGTTTAATTTTTAGTTATGACAGCTTTTACCAAAGTAGCTTCTGTATTTCGTCTCTTCAAACAAGCCGTTAAAGGTGAGGAGCAAAATTTTACAGAAGGAAGCATAAACAAAGCCATTTTCATGTTGTCCATCCCTATGATTCTGGAGATGGCCATGGAGTCCATGTTGGCGGTGGTAGATATTTTTTTTGTAAGCCGGCTTAATGATAGCAATGCCGTAGCCGCTATTGGCCTGACTGAATCGATGCTAGCTATCGTCTATTCCATTGCCATGGGTTTGGGGATGGGTGCCACAGCCATGGTAGCGCGTAGGGTAGGTGAAAAGGACCAACCAGGCGCAGCAGTGGCTGCCATTCAATCTATTTATATTGGAGTCGCTGCAGCACTCATCATGAGTATTGTTGGGTTTATTTTTTATGAGGACATCCTCCGATTGATGGGAGCACCGGAGGCCGTGATTTCAGTCGGATCAGGTTATACCCGTTGGATGTTCGGAGGGAACTTTACCATTGTATTATTATTTCTTATCAACGCAATTTTTCGTGGAGCCGGTAATGCAGCTATTGCCATGCGATCATTGTGGATTGCCAATCTATTGAACATGGCCCTCGACCCATTACTTATCTTCGGGTGGGGTCCTGTGCCAGCGATGGGTGTTGAAGGCGCAGCCATTGCGACTAACATTGGTCGCGGAGCCGGTGTACTCTATCAATTATATTATTTCGCGGGTGAAAAAGGAATTATTAAAATCCATAAGGAGAATATAAAAATTGACTGGGACATTATTGTTAAATTATTGAAAGTCTCTATCGGTGGTACGGGTCAATTTCTTATTTCTTCGGCCAGTTGGATTTTCCTTGTGAAGATCGTTGCTAATTTTGGAAGTGCGGCACTTGCAGGTTATACTTTTGCTATACGCGTTATCATCTTCACCATTCTTCCATCCTGGGGTATGGCCAATGCCTCGGCAACTTTGGTGGGTCAGAATCTTGGTGCAGGTAAACCCGAGCGAGCAGAGAAGTCAGTTTGGAAAGCAGGATTTTTAAATATGGTTTTTTTAGGATTGGTGTCTTTGTTTTTCTTCTTTATATCCGAACCGATCTTAAAGTTCTTTACGGCAGATAGTGAAGTAGTCTATTATGGTACGCAGTGTCTCCAGATTGTTGCCTTTGGGTATATACTTTATGGCTATGGAATGGTGGTATCCCAATCTTTCAATGGAGCCGGAGATACACGCACACCAACGATTCTGTATTTATTTGGTTTTTGGTTTTTCCAAATTCCGCTGGCCTACCTACTCGCGATGAAACTGAACTTTGGTGCGAATGGAGTTTTCTGGGCTATTGCCATCGCTGAATCGGCCATGGCGATTGCTGGAATATTAATATTCCGTCAGGGAAAGTGGAAGACAGTAAAAATCTAATTTGAGGTCGATAGTCTTCGGTCAATAGTCCATGGCATTGTATCTCAAATGCTATGGAGTATTGACTAAAGACTATTGACTTTCCTTCTTCTTAAAAGCAGCCTTTGCAGCCTTCTCTAATTCTTCGCCTGCTCTTTTCAAATTGACCTCTACTTCCTTCCAGCGCTCCTTGTTTTCAACATCATTCTTAAGTTTCTCTCCAGCAACTTTCAGTTCTTCATATTTCTTCTTCAAATCTGATTCGACACGTGTACCGGCATCTTTGGCCTCTACTAAAAATTGATCAAGTTTCTTGCCAAAGTCCTTGAAAAATTTTTCTGCTTTTCCCTCTTGATTTGCTTCCATAATTTTAATTTTTGTCAATCAAAGATAATTAAATAAATCCTATAATTAGATTGAAAAATGACCTTAGGCTTGTAAAATGTTCTGCTTACATTTACAAACCAACCCAACCAAAATGCCATGAGCCAGGAACCGGATCCACTTGATTATATCCAACGGATGTTAGAAAGTAAATCGAAGGCTAAACAAATTACTTACAAAAATTTGCTTGCAGCTTTCAACCTACTTTCCAAAGAATCCAAGCGGGTAGCACAGGAGTTGAAGAAAAAAGTCAAACCGGGTGATGATGATGTGACAATTGATTTTAAAGTTATCAACGAACATGAATTTCATATAAAGCTCGCAGGAGACCTTTTGATTTTTGTTCTCCATACCAATATTGTGACATTCGCAGAGGATCATCCCGTGATGAAAGAACCTTATATCGCGGAGAACGAAGTGAACCGCTACTTCGGTCAGATTATGATTTATAATTTCATGTCAGACTCCTTGAAATTTAATAGAGTCAATGATCCGGGCTATTTATTAGCAAGGGTATTGATTAATCATGAGGGCAGGTATGTAATTGAGGGAGAAGGTCGACTCAGTACACTGTTTAATAAAATTTCAGAACAACCTATTAACGAAGCTGAGTTAAATATCCTGGTGAAGCTTGCACTCACCATTGCCATAGAAAATGATCTGATGGCACCACCTTATCCACAAGTGAAGTTTATTACCCTTCATCAAAAACTAGAGAAAACACAGGAGTTGGGTGCGGGTCAAAAAATCGGATTTCAGATGAACTATCAGAATAAACTCGAAGGTTAATCGTTCTTGCAGTCTTCACTGTATTCTGTTAAATTGAAGTGAAAAGAAAATCAGCGACTCTATGAAATTCAGAACTTCTCTCGTGCTTTGCTTGGCTATCGTATTTTTGATAGCATGTGCTTCTTCCAAAAAGCCGCATCGGAATAAGATTCCCAGACAGGGCAAACCAATTCCTTGCCCTCTAAAAGATTGCTGATCTATGCGGAAAATTATTATCGCTATTGATGGGTATTCGGCTTGCGGTAAAAGCACCACTGCCAAAGAAGTCGCTAAAATTTTAGGTTACCGTTATATTGATTCCGGAGCGATGTACCGGGCCATTACCCTTTATTTTCTTGATCACCATGTGGCTCTTACGAATCCAAAGGAAGTAGCTAAGGCATTGCAAGCAATAAAAATCAGTTTTCAGATTAATGCTCATGGAGTAACGGAGACTTTTTTGAATGGACTTATTGTGGAGAAGAAAATCCGCAAGATGAGAATCGCTGAGAATGTGAGTCAGGTGAGCGCAATCAAAGAGGTGCGCAGAGCAATGGTGGATTTACAGCGCAAGATGGGGAAGGAGAGAGGCATTGTGATGGACGGCCGTGACATTGGCTCAGTGGTTTTTCCGAATGCAGAACTTAAACTTTTTCTGACAGCAGATGTGTT